>PCVY01000075.1 GCA_002787155.1 Candidatus Abzuiibacterium crystallinum
GGAATTTCACTGGGGTCTTCCGGTCTCCCTGACCTGCCGAGGGACGCTTGGACGGCCGTGCGGAGTTCGGTGCGCATGACTTCTTCGGCTTCTTTGATGGCAGCTTGCAGCACAGGGTTGTCTTGGATACGCTTCTCAATTTCAGGCTGCGTAATGGGCAATTGGTCTTCTACTTTAATATAACGTGCTATTTCTTCCGGATTCACCGGTTGCCTAGCAGCTTCAAGGCTCTGAATCGCCATTATAATAATTCTGTCTACAATATAATTCACCACCGCTTGAATCTTGGGCTCTAACTCGCCCTCGCCTTTCTTAAGGGTTAAGAGCTTAGCGATGTTTTCAAAGGTAAGAGCCACTGGCGGTGCCTGACTTAATTTTTGAACGGCCAAGTTAGACAAGTTCCTCATGCCTAACGCATTCGCGAATACCATCAATATAATTCCAAGTGGAGTCACGATTACGAGTATAGCAAGTGTGCCCAAAATACCCTTGTCGGACACGAATTGGAAAAAAACCAAAGAGGAGCTGAGAGCATAAATACCTAGCCCTAATAACGAAACTCCATACAACCAAAAGTTGGTCACGCGCCGCACTTTTCCGTCAGCTGTGAACCGAAGCCGCTTGACCATCTTACGCGCATGTTTGACCTGACGGATTTCAGGTGAAGAGACTAGTTCTTGCAGTCCCCATAAAACTTTATTGTTCTTTACAGTTTTTATGCTTTGATGAAATGACCCCTTCCAATCCTTATTCTGTAATTCAGGTAGGGAGACCGGTGTCGTGACAAATGCTTCTAGGAAGCTCGTTTCTTGTTCACTGAGGGGTTTTGTGGAAGTGGTATGTTTTTTAATATGAGCAATCAATTTTTGATAACGGCGCCTGCCAAAACGGAGCGTGTCTGTGAAATAGGTATGTTCATGATCAATGAGGCTATCCTGAAAGAGATTTTCAAGTATATTAAAAATATTAGCATGAATAGACAATTGAGCTTTTAAACCATCAACCAATACGCCGATGTGCTTGAGTGATTCCTCCAGCTGATAGTAGGGATGGTTAACATTATTCTTAGAATCACTGACATCGATACCTGCAACAGAAAATAGAGTGAAGCGCTCACCTTCAGGGACAAACCAGTAAATATGAATACTGGCCATGACCGCACTGACCCAATCTTTCACATCTTGGAAGTTCTGACGGATGAGTTCAAAACGCTTTGTTTGATCGTTTTCGGCTCTGATTTGATTGATTAAGGCAGGTACCCGCAAGTGCCAAAGCAATGACGTATAGGGCGCTATAGGTTCAGGCTTTGCATCAGCCGAGTTTAATTTTTCGATAATGGTTTGCAATACATCTTCACTTAACGGTGCCTGAATTTCTTCGATGAAGAGCCTCACTTGTTTGGGATCATATCCTTTGGAATCCAGGTTGTATTGCTCTCTTAAGAATTGAATGAGAGCTTTCCAATTAGATTCATCCAGAATAGTCTTTTGGTTGAATTGATTGAAAAGGTTGAGGACAGGGGTATAGTTAGTGTGGAAATTGATATCAGGGTGTGCATCCGTCATTGCGAGGCCCGGTGTGTGGGCCGCGGCAATCTCAGGTTCACTGGATTGCGTTGTCCCGTCTTTAGACGGGACGGTTAATGGATTCCTATTAAGTGCCGGCCCAGGCGCGCCGGCCTTCGTTGTGCTTAGAATGACAGCCTTTTCTTCCTCTGTTAATGTGTAATAAGCCTGTGCTTGAAGGATGAGGGCGGTGAGGGTGGTGTTGATATCAGTGTGTACATCCGTCATTGCGAGGCCCGCCGTGTGGGCCGTGGCAATCTCAGATTGCTTCGCTTCGCTCGCAATGACTGCGAGCTTATCCACCAAATGAAGATAGATCAGGATGCTTTGGGTGTTGGGGTCCAGGTCTTGATAAGCTTCTGTTATATATAAGTGATAATGGCCTTCTTCCTTTGTTAAGGTAATGGCCCCTTTCTGGATGTATTGGGCGTAGTACTTTTCTTTGATTCTTTCTTGGTAAAGCTTAAGTAAGAGCGGAAAGTGTTTACCTAGTCTTTCTTCTACTCCTTCTAAGATATTCTTTGGCATTTCCTTCCCCGGGATGGGTTCAAGGTCTTCGCCTGTTTGGGGTGTTTGACCTAATGAAGCAGGTGTCATCCCCGACACCTGATCCCTGATCCCTAACACCTGATCCCTGACACCTGTCCGCTGTTCAGATCGATTCACAATCCCTAAACCATGCAATTCAATCGCCGGGCCTGGTTGTTCGGACATATGATTAAGCACTACTTCACGAAGTTTGCTTTCAAAAAAGGCTGCGCTTACTGGGTCCATGTCAGAAATGGGCCTTAAACCCGGTGTCGGCTGCACCAATTGACTTTGACCGGTACGCTCTTCCTCCAGCATGACTTCCAAATAACGGTCGTTTGATTCTACCGAACGCATCTTGGGCAGCAAATTGATGTATGACCACTCATGCGCTTGAAACACTGCTTGTAAGGCACCCGCATGAAATCCGCCTGCGACAATTGCTATTTTTTCTTCTTTGGATTGACGGGCCGCTATTTCTAATTGCTTGACCATTCCCGTTTCGCGCTGGACAGCCATTTCATAGAACTGAATGGCTGTTTGATAAGCCGCGGTTGGCAACGCCGCACCCGGCACATCAGCATTTGATGCTTTAAGACGACCTAGCAATTGACCGGGCTGTAAAGATGAGGAAAGCGTTTTAACTTTTTCCCACTCTTCGCGCGTGAGCTCAAGGGCAAGCAATTTGGAAAGCAAATAATGCTCTTCGCAGATTTCAAGAAGTGCACGTTCTTCACCTGTCTGTGTTAATTTGTCCAGAATTTGTTTGGTTAAGGTTTCAATCTCACGGAAAAGCCTCATGGCATCCAACTCTGAAATCAAAACCGAACGGCCCAAATACTTGACTAAATGGGGGTATTGGCCAAAATGAAGTCCTAACGATTCGGTTTCTTGATAAAGCCTTTCAAGCCACGCGCGCACTTCATTTGGCGCTGCGTCTTTCCCGTCCCGGCTTAAAACACCCTTGGCCGTTAAGTTTTCCAGTTCTTGCGCATAAACACGCTTGTCTTTTTCTTTAAGCCAAGCGGCCAGCGCGCGTGTTTCTTCTTGAATTGCCTCTTGACGGCGGTTAATCGCCGCATCCAGTTCTTTGATCTTGGCCAAACGAATCAATTGCGGGTAATCAGGTTGATAAATGGGATTCCTTAAGTCAATATCAAGCGTTTCTTTGGCAAAACGCTCAAGCGTCTGAACATGCCTGAGTAATTCACGTTGGTTATCCCTGAAGCGGAGCCATTCCTTCACAAATTTTCGCAAAGAAAGATTAAGCGTCCGCGACGCCGCCGCTTCCAAAGCGCCTTTCGTCACTCCCAGAAAATGTTCGCTAGCGGCTTGATGTTCATAGACTTTCCGAAAGCGTGTGAGATGTGCGTCATAAACGGCGGGGTCTTCAAGCCCAAATGCTTTCACATCCGGCATTGTTTCCAATAAGAAATAACCCGGTCCGGTGACCAGTCCTTTTTGCAGCCATGCATCGGCTACTTTTTGGTTAACCGTATCGTTTTGGAAAAAACGCAGGAGATGATGCGAAACATTTCCGGCAGATGCGCCCTCAAAAAAGAATTGTTTGAAATGATGCTTTTCGGATAGATAGTCGAGGATAGCTTTGATGTGCCGCTGGGCTTCTTCCTGCCCGTGCGCATCCTGAATTAAAACAACCGTAAACGGGCCGTTTTCTTTCGCGGTATCGACCGTTCCTAAATCCGCCGGCGGAGCGAATCGTTGGATATCCCGCACTAAACGCACTTCAGGCGTGCCTATCACGTCTGAAATCGTCACACCCTGCGCATAAGCAAGTGACGATTCAGTGATGAAGACAATCGCTGTGAATAAAGCAATTGCTTTCAAAAAAGAAATATACGGTCTTTTTTGCAGCATATACGGTATTTTTTGGGCAAAAAAAATAGACTTTTTAAAGTAGTAAAAAAAGTATAACACTATCCTATTGAATGTCAAATTCGAGGAGGCAATTATTGTAAGTTTATAAATATTACATAAGTTAATATAATTAAATGACTTACGTAATTATAGAGTCATTTTGACACACTATTTTTAATTGATTTAATTTATCAGGACTTATCAGGGACGGTTCCTGCTGCCTGGTACTGCACTCTAAAAAAAGCGCTTAAAGGTGCCTTTTCCTTGTTTGAGGGCTAGGCGGTAAACGGTGTGAGCGCAAGCAATATCCTGAATGGACAGCCCGGTGGAATCAAAAACGGTGATCTCGCGCGAGTTAGACCGTCCTTTCTTTTGTTGGGTAATGACCTCACCCAATGTGGCATGAATGTCGCGGCGGGTCAGTTGGCCCCGGCTGAAGGGCACATTAATTTCGCCGCTGTGAGACGCCTGTTCCCAATCATCAATCACCACTTTAGCGCGCTTGAGTACTTGAGGCATGATCTCTTCTTTTCCTTTGGCATCGGCGCCGATGGCATTAATGTGTGTGCCCGGAGAAAGCCATTTATATTGGATAATAGGCCGGCGTGAGGGTGTAATGGTGGTCACAATATCGGCTCCTTTTACACAAGCAGCCGGATGAGATGCACGCCGGACTTGAAACAAAGCACCTTTGAAATGTCGCATGAAACGTTCATCCGATGAACGGTCTTTGCTCCAAACCGAAACCTGCTTGATTTTAAATAAAAGTCTCAGAGCTTCCAATTGTGTGACGGCTTGCCGGCCGCTGCCAATCAAAGCAACTGTTTTTGAATTCTTGCGTGCCAAATATTTGGCTGCGACCGCGCCTGCAGCGCCTGTCCGTAAATTGGTAAGATGAGTGCCGTCCATGACACACAAAGGAAAACCGGTTTTCACATCTCCCAAAATAATCATGGCCATCACCGTCGGCAATCCTTTTTGAGGATTGTTGGGATGGACGTTTACCCATTTGATGCCAGCCGCGCCCAGATCTTCCACGAAGGCCGGCATGGAGCGAAAATCGCCTTGGTATTGCGGTATATAAAGGTAGGATTTGGCCGGCATCTGCACATAGCCGCGTCCGTGCGAACGAAATGTTCCTTCCACCACCCGCAGGCAATCCCGCATGGTAAAGAGCTGCTGAATATCTTTCTGTGTGAGTAACAGGGTTTCCCGTTTTGCCATCTTAGAGAATTTTTTTAACCTGAGGGCCGTGCGGTGTGTCCTTCACCGTAAAGCCTTTGGTCTGGATGGTTTTTCGGAGTTCGTCTGAATGCTTAAAGTCTTTTGTAAGACGCGCCTTTTCACGGGCTTCTACCAACGCTTGAACATCCGCCGGCAAGCTTTCTTCTTCAAGAGAAAAAACCGCAAAAACACGGTTCACGTCATTTAAAAATCCTAAAATACAAGCGCGGTCATCTTGATGAAAACCGCGCTTTGCCGCCAAATTGAGATAGTGGATGAGGTCAAAAACAGCACTTAAGGCCTCAGCGGCATTGAGATCATTATCCAAAGCTTTCTCAAATTGCGAGCGTGAGCGCTCGACATACTGCTTCACTTCCTGGGAAGGCTGTTCGTTTGCACCCGCTTGCAAAGCATCACAAAAGTTTCGCACGCGGTTAATGGATTCTTTTGCCATGCGGAGACCGTCAAAAGTGAAGTTCAGCTGTTTCCGGTAATGCGTGCTGATTAAAACATACCGGATGGCAAGCGGTTCATGTCCTTTGGTAATTAAATCGCGCAGCGTGTAAAAATTACCCTTGGATTTGGCCATCTTTTCACCGTCTACCAGCAAATGTTTTACATGGAACCAGTAGTTTACAAATTTCTTGCGCGTCGCGCATTCAGACTGCGCAATTTCATTTTCATGGTGAGGAAAAATAAGGTCTTCGCCGCCGGTATGGATATCCAGCGTTTGAAATTTAAAAGCGTTCAAGCTCATGGTGGAGCACTCGGTGTGCCAGCCGGGACGCCCTCTTCCCCACGGCGAATCCCAAGCCGGTTCGTCCTCTTTGGCTTTCTTCCATAAAACAAAATCCATGGCGGTTTCTTTTTCGTATTCATCCTGGTCCACACGGGCACCGGTAATGTTTTTCTCGAGGTCTTTTTTGGACAAAAGCCCGTATTTGGCAAAGCTGGAAATCCGAAAATAAACGCTGCCGTCTTTCGGATAGGCATGGCCGGTTCGCTCGAGTTTTTGAATCATTTCCACCATTTGGGGAATGGTTTGCGTCGCTCTGAGTTCTTGCGCGGGCGGTAAAATATGAAGTGTTTTCAGGTCTTCATGAAAAGCTTGAATGAAAGGCGCCGTATAATCATCCAGCTTCAAATGCTTTTGATGAGCGCCCGCAATGGTTTTATCATCCACATCCGTGATATTCATGACATGCGCCACTTTAAGGCCTTTGTATTGCAAATAACGCTTGAGTAAATCCTGCGCCGCATAAGTCCTGAAATTACCGATGTGCGCGTAATCATAAACCGTCGGACCGCACGTATACATCCGCACATAAGGCGGGTTAAGAGGTACAAAGTTTTCTTTAATACCGGTCAACGTATTGGTCAGTTGCAGCGTCATGATTTTAAAGCTTGGCTCATTTGGGTAAGACGGTTTTGAATCGTAGCGCGATCTAAAACTTCAAAAATCTTTTTCATTTCGGGTCCGTGCAGGTGGCCTGTTACCGCCACCCGGATGGGCATAAACAAGGCCTTTCCTTTTTGTTGTGACGCTGCTTTCACATGATCGATCAAGGCTTGATAAAGCGGCTCACCTTCGCCTGAAATTTCATTGAAAGCCTGGGCAGCTGAATCGAGAACTTTTTGCGCGCCGGGCTGGGTAAGCATTTTTTTCTCTTCGGCCGGCAAGGTTTTGAATGCCGGTTCCGGTAAAAAAGACAAGCGTTCAATCAGGTCTTCAAACTTGGTCATGTCGGTTTTAATCAAAGAAAGACTCTTCTTAAGCCGAGCGGGTTCGGCCGACAAAATGCCGGCTTGGCGGTCTTTGGCTTTTAAGAACTCGATCGCTTTCTCTTGATAAACATCTTCGGAGAGAGCACGCAGATGTTCGCTGTTAATCCAATTGAGCTTATCTTCATTAAAAATAGCAGAATGTTTCGTGGCATTCCTAAGATCAAACGCTTCGATGATTTCATTCAAACTCATGACCTCCCGGTTATCCTTAGGAGACCAGCCCAAGAGAGCCAAATAATTAAGCAGCCCTTCAACGAGATACCCTTTTTGCTCCACAAAATCACGGATGCGAATGGCAGTCAGCCGCTTTGATAAAGGTTCTCCGCCCGGTCCATGAATGAGCGAAAGATGTGCAAATTGAGGCACCACAAACCCCAGGGCTTGAAATAAAAGGACGTGGCGCGGTGAATTGGATAAGTGATCTTCTCCCCTCACAATGTGCGTGATTCCCATCCGGCCGTCATCGACACAAACCGATAAATGAAAAGTGGGTAGAAAATCATGTTTGCCGGCCGGATCAGAGCGCATGATCACAAAGTCTCCGATTTCCTGAGGATCAAAACTCACCTGCCCGCGGATTAAATCATCCACCAACACGGGCTTCGTATCATCAACTTTAAAACGGATGGTGGGGCGGATGCCGGCTTGTTCTTTTTTTTGAATTTCTTCGCGGGTCAAATGCCGGCAGCGGTTATCATAACGCGGCGGACGCTTCATCATGAGCGCTTCTTTACGGCGCGCCACTAGTTCATCGGGCGTGCAGTAACAAGGATAAACTTTATCCTGTTTTCGTAATTGGTTTAAACTCTCCAGATAAACATCCGGTTGTTTTGACTGATAAACGGGCCCCTCGTCCCACTGAAGGCCGATTTTTTCCAAATCGTAAAGAATGGCATCCGCATATTCCTGTTTAGAACGCTCGGGGTCGGTGTCTTCGATTCTGAGAATGAATTTTCCCTTGTGATGTTTTGCATATAAATAGTTGAAAAGGGCGGTACGGACGTTGCCGATATGCAGAAATCCTGTGGGAGAAGGTGCAAAACGCGTACGGACCGTCATACGCCCTCCCGGCGCGACAACACCACGAGTGCTTGAGCGGAAACAGCCTCGCTCTTACCTTCGGGCCCCAAGCCCTCTGCTGTTTTGGCCTTGATACCGACACGTTCGGCCGGCAAGCCAAACAAGCGGCTGACTTTGGCTTGAATACGTTTTTTATTTTCTTGGAGTTTGGGGCGTTCCAGAAAAATCGTGGCATCAATTTGAATCACTTGAAAACCTTTGGCCTGAACCATGGCGAGTGCTTTTTGAGCCAACAGCGAACTTGAAATATTTTTGTATTTTTTATTTTGATCCGAAAAAAAATCCCCAATATCACCCATGCCCAACGCCCCCAACATACCGTCAATCACGGCATGCAGCAAAGGATCGCCGTCTGAATGGCCCAGGGGCCCAAAGGGGGCTTTAATGCGAACTCCGCCTAAGTAAAAAGGCCGTTTGGCAGCCAAACGATGCCGATCAAAACCCAAACCAAAAAAAGGCTGGCTGGCTGATTTGGCAAAACTTTGTTTCACAAAAGCAAAATCATCGGCAGTCGTAATTTTGACGTTAAAACCCGGATGTGAGACCGCTTGCACGCGGCCGCCGATCATCTCCACGAGCGAAGCGTCGTCGGTGGCATGCAAAGCACGTTCTTTGAGCTGCCGGTAGGCTTGCACTAAAATAGCCTTCTTGAAAATTTGAGGTGTTTCGGCTTCAAACAGTTCGCGCCGATCCAAAGTTTCCAAAACCTGCTGACGATTTTGATCGATGCGTTTCACGGTAGGGACCACATTTCTACCCAGAACGGCTCCGTCTGAATGGGCGGCTTTTTGAATTAACGTCCGGATCCAAGCCGGCTGCACTTGCGGCCGTGCGCCGTCATGTACCATGACATGCGTACTGCGCGGTGAAACGCGCCGAAGCGCATGCCAAACAGACTCAGCCCGAGTCCCGCCGCCATTGACCAGTCGAACAGGACATGCCGGTTTTAATTGACGGAGCACGCCCGCTTTAATTTCTTTTTTAAGGGCGGGATCGGCTGCGATAATAATTTCGCGTATTTCCCGAATGTCCCGAAAAGCGTTGATGGCATGCCCTAGGACACTCGTCCCATTCAAAGGCAGCAAAAGCTTAGACGGCACCAGTTTGCCAAGAGACTTTTGAAAACGGCGGCTCGCGCCTGCTGCCGGGATAATGAGACTGATGGATGGCATCATGAGTCTTGATCTCGTTTAATTACGCTTGTTCCCGTTACCGTCCTGGGGCTTGGCAAAAATCATACGGCCTGCCTGAGTCTGCAGGACGCTTGTAATCACAACGGTGATGTTGTGATTAATCCATTTGCGGCCGCCGTCTACCACGACCATGGTGCCGTCATCCAAATAGGCGACGCCTTGCTCCTGCTCCTTACCTTCTTTTAAAACTTTGACCTGCATGGTCTCACCCGGCATCACAATCGGTTTCAGCGCATTGGCCAATTCATTAATATTGAGAACACGCACACCCTGGAGTTCGGCCACTTTATTTAAGTTGTAATCATTGGTAAAAACTTTTGCGTTCAACATCTGAGCCACACGAACCAGCTTGGCATCGACGGTCGGGATATCCGGCGCATCCGTTTCATTAATCCTGATTTGAATGGAAGGGTTTCCTTTCATCCGATTGAGAATATCCAAACCTCTTCTGCCGCGGTTTCGTTTGAGCGGATCGGAAGAATCAGCGATTAACTGCAGCTCTTTTAAAACAAAACGGGGCAAAAACAACTTACCGCCCAAAAAGCCGGTTTCGCAAATGTCTGCAATGCGGCCGTCAATAATGACGCTGGTATCCAAAAGAATGATTTCTTCGTGGCTGCCTTTGGATTCTAATTTAATAAATGGCAGAATCAGCGAAAACTCATCTTGCCCTCTTAAAATCGTAATGCCACCCAGATAAGCAAAAATAACGGCGGAGAGCAGTGCAAATTGATCTAAAAAGGCTTGATCAACCCGGGCATAAATCAAAAGTTGGATTAACAGCCGATGAATTAATAGACCTAACGCTACCCCGAGTAGTAATGAAAGAATATTTTTAACCGAGACGCTCTTAAAAAATAAGTCAATCAAGATGATTAAGACACCGGCTGCCAAACCTAAGGCAATCCCCATCCAAGGCGAATAAGTCATATGCCACGGCATTTGATCGCCCCAATAAAATCCCAACCCTCCCGAAATCAATAGTATAAAAAAACGCAATGCGATAATCATTTGTATCACTCCTTTATAGAATATGAATTTGGTATAATCATTTTTTTAATATAAAACCAATGTTACGATTTCTTGAGCAGCCGCCACGGATGCTTTTTGATTTCTTTGACAAACGCGTTGAGTTCATCATACAGCTCATCATCCGTCACTAACTTGCCCAGCGTCCCTTCGCCTTTGTTAATTTTTGCTAAAATGACACTCAGCTCCTGTGCGGAATCGCTCAAATGCGTGAGGCCATTCTGATACTCTTCTTCCCGGCCGCTGACAATCTGATTCAACGAAGCAAGTAATTCGCTCAAATTCACTAAAGAATCCCTTAGTATTTCCGGAGAATCGGATCCTGAGAGGGATGTTTCTAATTGCGATAAGAACCGGTTGATTTTCCCCAGAATTTCCTCGCCCTGATGAATGAGCGCATCCATCGAAATCGGTGAAATACCTTTTACCACTTCACCGTCGGTCAAAAGACGGCCTCGGTCTTGGGCAGGTTCAACGGCAATATGAGGTTCGGACATAATGTGAGTCCCTTGAATACTAATTCGATCATTTTCGTGAACTTCCACACCTTTCACAATAAACATGGAAACCTTAACGCGCCCCCCTTTTTTTGAAGATCCATTTGGATCGATTTCAACCTTTTTAACTTCGCCCACTTTGACACCTGCATAACGGACGGGTGCTCCTTGATCTAAAATACCCACAAAATCAAAGGTCGCATGAAGCGTGTAACCGGGCCTAAAAACATAAACACCGCTCACGCCAAATACCACCAATGTGAGAAGTAAAAAACCGCCTACTACCATCATCCCTACTAGTACTTCGGATTTAAGTTTAAACATGAAGCCTCTCCTCTCCCATCATTCATCTGAACGCGGATGACTATGATTATCAATTAAGTACTGATATGACACATCTGGTGCAATAGGCCCTTTTGAAGACCCTGAAATAAATTGGCGTACAACAGCGTTGTCTGTTTTTCTGATTTCTTCGGGTGTTCCTATGTAAACAATCCTGCCTTCATAGAGCATGGCGATACGATTGGCCACTTTATAAGCGCTATTCATGTCATGTGTGACAACGATTGAAGTAATGCCCAATCTATCCTGCATGCGGATAATGAGTTCATTAATGGCATCGGACATAATCGGATCCAAACCCGTTGTCGGCTCATCATAAAGCACGATTTTAGGATCAGTGCAAATGGCCCGGGCCAAGGCGACACGTTTTTTCATGCCGCCGGATAATTCGGACGGCATTAAATTTTCAATTCCGCTCAAACCAACCAATTTGAGTTTTTCAACCACTCTTTTTTGAATCTCGGCTTCAGGCAATTTGTAATGCTCGTGCAGCGAAAACGAAACATTTTCATAGACAGTCATAGAATCAAACAAGGCAGAATTTTGAAACAACATGCCGACTTGCATCCGGTACTGATTCAATTGCTGCGGTTCCATGGCAAAGATGTCTAATTGGTCGACAAAAATCTTGCCTTGATCCGGCGTCAGTAAGCGCATGACATGTTTTAACAAAACACTCTTACCGCAGCCCGAACGCCCAATGATGACCAGCGTCTCGCCCTTTGCTACTTTCAGGCTAGTTTGAATGAGAACCTGTTTGCTGCCAAATGATTTTGAAATATTACTAATGTCAATCATCCCTTGAACCTTTTAGAATAAGAAGTAAAACAATCCCGTAAAGAAACAATCTAGAACGATAATCATGATCATCGATACAACCACTGCACGCGTCGTCGCCAAACCAACGCCTTCTGCGCCGCCTTCAGCGTTAAAACCATAAAAACAACCGACCATGGCAATCACGATACCAAAAGCAAAGGCTTTCATGAGGCCAGTCACTAAGTCTTTCATCACTAGAATATCAATGGCTCGCCTCATAAATTGATGAGGACTCATCCCTAGTTTGAATATCGCGACCGCATAGCCACCTAACACTCCGATGACATCCGCATAAATAGTTAAAAGAAAGAGCATGAAGAAAGAAGCGACGTAACGGGGAGCCACCAAATAATGAATAGGATCCGTTGCCAATGACTTCAAAGCATCAATTTGTTCCGTTACTTTCATCGTACCCAATTCGGCAGCAATCGAAGCTCCCACCCGGCCTGCTACCACCATCGCCGTTAACACAGGCCCTAATTCACGAATGATGGAAAGTGTCACTAGATCTGAAGTAAACTGGATCGCCGAAAAAATCTGCAATTGATACGCCGATTGAAGCGCCAGCACCATGCCGGTAAAAAGAGAGGTGAGTGACACAAGCGGCAGTGAGGCCACCCCAATCTTATACATCTGTTCCATCGTTTCTTTCATGCGGATTGGCACCCGCAGAAGCGAGAGATTAGTTCTCCAAAACATAATACCAATACCGCCCATATCAGAAAAGAAATCCATGCAATAGCTGCCAATCATTGCAAACCAGTCTTGGACGCTGATCCACTTCCTCAAAGTTGCGAGTGATGTTTTCCTGGGCTTATTTTCCATTAAAACCTCAATTTGGGCCCTACCGTTACCAAAGGTTTTTCTCCGTTGTCTTCTGCTACCACACTGATACTTCGTTTCTTATCCAACGCGTATTCCATTTCAAACCGCTTGTTTTCGGCAGCTGCATAAGGACCGGAATCACTGGTAGTGGGTACGTGATCACCTGCCGGAAAGCGTAAGGTCCGAGGATCGCTTATTGTTTTAAGTTCGCCGGTAATGTCAATTCCTTTCCACAAAACAATCTGATCCAACGAAACAATTTCAACTTTTTGAAAAATATTTTCAAGCTCAAAGTCAATATCGCCGCGAATGAGGAAGGTATTGCCTTTACGCATCACTTTTGAATTAATTAAACGAAGATAAGGCGAGACGCCTCTTGCTTCAATGGTACCGTTATCAAACTTAAAATTGCCGATTTTGCCATTCGAGAAAGTCAGCCTGCTCTGAATTTCAGGGCGGCTGATTTGACCGATTAATCGAACTTTTCCATCTAAGGTACCTTCCAGGGATTCCGGCATCCGGTGAAACCCGATTGAGTTTAACCCGGTTAAGTCTAACTGGTTAATCAAGAGTTCTCCGTCCACTGTGACTGCATCATCAAAATCAATGGAACCGGTTAGTTTTGAAACGCCGCCCCACACGGCTTCCAGTCCGTCAATGCCGTATTGAGAAATCGTAAATGAAGAGTGAAAATCATCCAAAGGATGGTAATCGAAAACGAGATATTCGGTTTCCATCATACTTTCAAACTGATAAGCGCCTCGCTGCCAGGCAGCGTCCATCGGGATAAACGACATGTGAGCCAATGTTGTTAGGTCATGATCAAAGAACTTAAAATGGTTAACGTTGAGGTTTAGATCGGCGTTGAAATTCTTTAGGTTCAAATTAAAATCAAAACGCTGTAATTCGCGTTCGGCGCGGAAGCGGTAACGGCCCTCATGAATGAGAAAGTCGCCTGTGCCGCGATAATTGTTGTCAAAATCAACCTCATCCATATGGAATCCTTCATCATCTTTTCTCAAACGTCCCTCGAATTGATAAACAGCCCCGAGCAGCACCGCCTCCCCTGAAATGCTTTCCTCGGCCAAATCGCCCGCGATTTGCACAATAAGCGGTTTGCGGTCAATGTCAACATAAGAAGCTAAATTAAACTGCAGGGCACCTTGGAGCCAGCCCGAAATAGAACCCGATAAATGAAATGGAAGGCCTCGTAATTTAAAACTCAATGATTTAATTTCAATGCGGTTTTCTTCCACCATGAATTCCCCATTGACTTGCGTGACGGGAATCCCTAATTCAGGAGCCAAAGCCGCGTGACGCAAATTCACTTTCAGACGGCTCATACGATCGGAAGGTTTAAATTTTCCTTCTGCCTGCGCTTGACCCAGCACCATACCGCCCAATTCAGCCCCTAAATTAATTTCGTAAAGTCCGTCTGATGATGTCGTGGTTTTACCGTTCATTCGTTTCAATTCAATCTTTTTCTTGCCGGACTGCAAAGGAATGGTCACTTGGCCGTTTTCAAATTCAATTTGCGGCAAATGATTCACCAACTGCTGTTGGCTGAGAACATGCAATGCTTTGAAAGGCGAAATAAATTCCGTTAGATCGACAGCCGGTGAATCAAGCAGCACCCATGAGGGTGCTCGGAAACTCCGTGATAACAAGTTACCGAGACCGTATTGGATCACGATGGTCTCGACACCAACTTCAATCGGCAAGCCTGTTTTGGCAGGATCAATCTGCAGCCCTGAAAGTGAAATGTGGCGCCATAAGCCGAATTGAACATCTCCGACACTGACTTTCGTATCAAGAAGCTCGCTCAGTTTATTCTCTGCCCGAACTCTAAACTCTGCCGTCAAGAATTTTTCTTGCAGAAAGTGAAAAGCGATCAGTAAAAATAAGAGAATAAAGCCAACGGCAAAAATAAATTTTAACCATTTGCGCATGCAGAACCCGCTGATTAGTGCCGTTAGACAACCAAAATGACAGGATTGCTGAAACTATCTCTAAAACTGGTTTCATAAGTCTCCTGATTCATGTCATTGCAAGGAACCTCAGAGAGACGATGCGGCAATCTCTTTTTTCCGCCGGAGGACGCCTTCGGCCCGCAATGACAGGCTGTTATTGGACTTAGAATGACTTATGAAACCGCTTCTAATCATCATTGGTCTAACGGTATTAAGATGTTTTTTCAAAAGCAATGAAATCACCGCGAATTTCCGCCTTGATCTTATCGCCTTCTTTAAATTTGCCGGCCAAAATATCTTCCGCCAAAATATTTTCGATATACTTTTGAATCGTGCGTTTGAGCGGACGAGCGCCGAAATTAGGGTCATACCCTTTATCGATTAGAAACGAAATCACTTCCGGTGACAAGAGGATGTCAATGCCGCGGTCTTTTAACCGGTTTCTAACCTCTCCCAGCTCAATATCGATCACTTTGTTGAGATCATCGCGCGTTAACTGATGGAAAACAATGATATCATCCACGCGGTTGAGAAACTCAGGCCGAAAAGTCTTTTTAGCTTCATCCAGCAATTTGTCTTTCATTTTCTCATACGTTTCATCTTCACTGGCGGCCTTAAAACCTAAGTCTCCCTGCTTTTTAAGCAAATCAATCCCCACGTTGGAAGTCATGATGATGATACAATTACGGAAATCAACCTTCCGGCCGAATGAATCCGTTAAGCGGCCGTCTTCCATGACTTGCAGCAGCACGTTAAAAACATCAGGGTGGGCTTTTTCAATTTCATCCAAAAGAACAACCGCATAGGGACGGCGGCGGATTTTCTCTGTCAATTGCCCGCCTTCTTCGTAGCCCACATATCCGGGAGGTGCGCCGACCAAGCGAGAAACGTTGAATTTTTCACCGTATTCGGACATATCAATTTGAACCACGGCATCCAAGTTACCAAACATGAACTCAGCGAGCGCCCTCGCCAATAGCGTTTTGCCGACACCGGTTGGCCCTAAGAAAATAAAATTAGCAATGGGACGCCGCGGATTACGAAGACCGCTGCGGGAGCGGCGAATGGCATTACCGATCGCTTTGATGGCTTCGTCTTGCCCAATCACCTTCCTGTGTAATTCTTCCTCGGTGCGCAGCAAACGTGAGGTTTCTTTTTCTTCCAGGCGCTGCAAAGGCACGCCTGTCCATTTGGAAACAATGACGGCAATATCTTCTCCGGTCACCTGAATCTCAACTTCAGATTTAGATTCTTTCCAGCTCTTCTTAATGCGGTTTAATTCTTCTTTGGCTTGCCGCTCCTTGTCGCGCAATTTTGCTGCACGCTCAAAATCCTGCCCTTTAATGGCGGCTTCTTTTTCATTTTTAGCCTGCTCAATTTCCGCTTCCAGTTTCTTGAGATCTTTCGGAAGCGTTGTGACGGACAGGCGGGCGCGCGATCCTGCTTCATCAATTAAATCGATGGCTTTGTCCGGCAAAAAACGCTCCGTGATATAACGGTCTGATAACTTTGCCGCTGATTCAATGGCTTCATCCGTAATCTTCACGCGGTGATGGGCTTCATACCTATCGCGAAGACCTTTCAGAATAGCAACGGTTTCCTCAACCGAAGGCGGATCGACATTGATCATTTGAAAACGGCGGGCGAGGGCAGCGTCTTTTTCAATGTATTTACGGTATTCATCCAATGTGGTAGCGCCAATACACTGGATTTCGCCGCGCGAGAGCGCCGGTTTAAGAATATTGGAAGCATCAATGGCGCCTTCGGCACCTCCGGCGCCTACCAGGGTATGCAATTCGTCGATAAAAATCACCACGTTCTCAGAACGTCTGATTTCATCCATCACCGATTTGATTCGCTCTTCAAATTGGCCGCGGTATTTGGTGCCTGCTACCATCAAAGCCAAATCTAAAACCACGATCCGCTTATCGATCAAAACCTCAGGCACATCATTCGAGTTAATGCGCTGCGCCAAGCCTTCGACAATGGCTGTCTTACCAACACCGGCTTCTCCCAATAAAACAGGATTGTTTTTGGTGCGCCTTGCTAAGATTTGAATCACGCGTTCAATTTCATCTTGCCGGTTGACTACCGGATCAAGTTTGCCATCCCGTGCTAATTGTGATAAATCACGGCCAAAAGCGTCCAAGGCCGGTGTTTTGGTTTTACCGCCCTTGGCGGCTGTTCCGGCGCCGGCGCCGCCGTGCTGCGCTCCGCCGCTGCCCGAAGGCGTGGATGAACCGAGCAATTTAATGACTTCTTGGCGGACTTTATTTAAATCCAATCCAATATTCATCAACACATGACTCGCAACACCTTCCCCTTCTTTGATCAATCCTAAAAGCAAATGTTCCGTGCCGATATAGTTGTGACCCAAACGCCTGGCTTCATCCATGGCAAGTTCGATCACTTTTTTGGCTTTGGGCGTAAAAGGAATGTCTCCCGAGACAATGGTGCTCGGGCCAAATTGCACCAGTTTTTCTACTTCCAAACGAATGGTATCCAGCGACAAGCCTAAATTTTGTAAAACGGCCGCCGCGACACTTTCGCCCTCTTTAATGAGGCCCAAAAGAATGTGCTCTGTCCCGATGTAATCATGATTAAAACGTTTGGCTTCTTCTTTGGCTAGGATAATGACTTTACGTGCGCGTTCCGTGAAACGATCAAACATGAATCCTCCTTATGATTGAACTAATAATCATGAAAAATATAAGATCAAATACAAGCCCTATTATACCAGGCCGACTTGTTTTAGTCTCGACCTTAAGAGTTCGGCACGCTTATAATCTCGTTCATTGGCACTCGATTCTTCTCCAAAGATTTTCTGCAGATGTGCCGGATGGACACAAAGAAATAAGCTGTTCAACTCTGCCAATCCTAAGTCTTCTATGAGTTTTAAATCAACGCCCAAGCGAATAAAAGACAGGTGCGCAATGGCTTCATTGCTTGCCATCAAACGTGCTGATTTAAGTGCCCCCAAAGCACGCCAAACCTGATCTTCCAGCTTACCGCGTTTTTTATCCAACAAGTATTGACGGGCTTCTTTTTCGTGTTCAATCACCTGGCGGATCACACGGTCAATGTTATCAATAATATCTTCTTCATTTTGGCCTAACGTAATTTGATTTGAAAATTGAAAGAAGTTTCCGATGGCCTGTGTACCTTCCCCATAAAGACCTCTGACTGCCAAACTTAATTTGGCGACTGCCTGCAAAACTTTGTTGATTTGCTTTGTCATCACCAAAGCGGGCAAATGCAGCATGCAGGAGGCGCGCATACCCGTCCCCACATTCGTCGGACAAGCCGTCAAATAACCCAGCGTGGGATCAAAACTGTAGGTAAGCGTCTCTTCTAATTCAGTATCAATGGTATTAATCAGCCGCCAGGAATCGGTTAAATTCAGTCCCGAATGGAACACCTGAAGTCTTAAATGATCTTCTTCTAACACCATGATGCTGACCATTTCATTCGGTGAAATCACAACGGCTTTCTCGCCTTTGCCCGCGGCGTGATCACGGCTGATTAAGTGCCGCTCAACCAAGAAGGTTTTATCGATTTCTTTGATGGACTTGTTTTCAATGAAGAACGTGTCTTTTAAATTTTTGGATTTACTCACAGCGCCGTGAACTTCATCAATCATGGCGCTCTCTTGTCCGCGGCTCAACTTTTGCAGAAAATTAAAACCGGCGATGTTGCGGGCCAAACGAATCCGCGAACTGATCACGACCTCGCTTTCGGGGCCTGACCCTTTGAGCCACTCACAATGAGAAGTGAGTAAATGTTTGATCGGATCCGGCATGCTCATGACGATTTTTTCTTTTTTTCCTGTTTCTCTTCCAGCTTTTTAATTTGATCGCGCAATTTGGCTGCTTCTTCAAATTCTTCCAACTGGATTGCTTTGCGTAAACGGTCTTCCAAATCGCGCAGCTCTATGGTTCGTTTGACAGAACCTGATATTTTAGCGGGTTTTTTACCGACGTGTGCCGTTGACCGCTGAACGCGCTTGATCAGAGGCAGTAACGCCCTTCCCAGCGATTGATAACACACCGGACAGCCTAATCGGCCTGTTTTGCCGAATTCATCAAAACTCATACCGCAGTTTTTGCAGCACGTTTCAACGTTTTTGTCCGACCGTAAAAGGGACCCCACATCCGATAAACCGGATAACAGCTCTCCAAAATTAAAATGCGACTTAAAATCGGCGCCTTTCTCTTCGGCGCAGGTTTCGCACAAATGGATTTCAACCATCTGGTTGTTGACAATTTCGGTCAAATGAATTGTCGCTTCATTTTGCTGGCAAATTGTGCAAAGCATTTTATCCTTTCATCCTGGGGTCATCTTGGGGTCAGGTCCCGGACCTGACCCCATGCTGCTTAAATAGAGTAGCGTGCGCCGTCCCGTTTGGTTAAATCGGCAAAAGCGCTTCTGAGTTTTGCCGTCACGCGGCCGGGTTTAGCGTTTCCAATTTGACGGCCGTCAAGTGAGACCACCGGGATGACTTCCGCAGCCGTACCGGTCAAAAACATTTCATCCGCGTTAAATAAGTCATGGCGCGTCAGCATGCGTTCTTGTACGGGAACATCATTACGCCTGGCAAGGTCAATGATGGCTTGCCGCGTAATGCCTTTCAAAGCACCCACATGCGCCGGCGGCGTACTCAAAATACGCTCCTTCACCATAAATATGTTATCCCCCGTGCATTCTGCGACATAACCTTGAGGATTTAACATCAGCGCTTCCATGTAACCCGAGTTATTTGCTTCAATCTTAGCCATGATGTTGTTTAAGTAATTGAGCGACTTCACCTGCGGGTTCACGGCTTCAGGTAAATTTCGTACCGTCGGCACGGTGATGATACCCATCCCGTTGCGGTAAAGTTTTTCAGGATACAAGACAATGGAGTCAGCAATGACAAATACGGTGGCTTTCTTACATTTGCGGGGATCAAGACCCAAATCACCTTCCCCGCGCGTGACCACGACCCGAATGTAAGCGTCTCTTAGTTTATTCACGCGCAGTGTTTCCAGAATAATTTCCGTCATTTCTTCCTGATTGTAAGGAATCGTGAGCATGATGGTGTGCGCCGATTCAAACAAGCGCTCCAGATGCTCCTTGAGTTTAAAAACCAAACAGTTGTAAGAACGGATTCCTTCAAACACACCATCGCCGTATAAAAGCCCGTGATCAAAAACCGATACTTTGGCTTCGCTTTTAGGAACAAACTCGCCGTTTAAATAAATGAGCAGTTCGTTCTGAAGTTCTGTTGGCTTCACGGTTTTCTTTTTAGGTGCTTTGCTCATAGTCATGTCCTTTTTAAATTTTCCGAATTTTTTCCAGCACGCCGTCCCGCAATTCATAAATCGACTGGGCGTAAGCGGTTAAAGCCGATTCATGTGTGACAATGACAAAAGTTGTTTTCTCTTCTTTTTGCAACTGAATCAATAAATCAAAAACCTGATCGGCCGTTTGCTCGTCCAAATTGCCGGTCGGTTCATCACATAAAACAATGTCAGGCTGATTCATCAGCGCCCGCGCAATGGCGGTCCGCTGCAATTCACCCCCCGAAAGCTCGGAAGGATAATGATCGGCACGGCCTGAAAGGCCGACCCGGCTCAACAAGATTTTGGCACGTTTCTGATCCCTGCCGCCGTTAATCATGGTCGGCAATAAAACATTTTCCAAAAGTGTCAGTTCCGGCAGTAAATGATAAAACTGAAAAACAAACCCAACGTGCTTTAAGCGATATTCCGAAATCTGACGGTCGTTTAAGTGCGATAAATCCCGATCTTTAAAAAAAATCTTTCCCAAGGTAGCTCGGTCCAACCCGCCTAACAAATGAAGCAAGGTTGATTTGCCGGAACCGGACCGGCCGACAATCATCGACATCTCACCCTCTTTGATTTCCAAATCAACACCTTTGAGCACCTTTAAGTTCCCATGCGGCGTTTGATAAGATTTGCACAATTGATGAGTCGAAAGGATGACCTCACCGGCCGTGATGCCTTTCTTGGCTTCTTTTCGAGTTACTTTTTGTAATAAAGCTTTGATCGCCATTTTTTTTATTCGTACCGCAAGGCTTCCACAGGCTTTAACCTGGCTGCTTGGATAGCCGGGTAAATACCGGCCAAAAGCGCCATGAAGAGCGCCGCTATGATAATGATGGTGACATCGTGTAAGTTAATTTGAACCGGAATTTTGTCAAAATAATAAATATCACGCGGAAAAACAGCGTATCCCGTCACGTATTCGATTAATTGGGCAACCGCGTTGAGACGAAAAGCAAGCAACAGCCCCGCCAGAGCACCTAACACAACCCCGCTCACACCGATTAAAAATCCTTCCAAGAGGAAAATCCCGCTAATCGCAGCGGCTGTCGCACCGACGGAACGCAAGATGCCGATGTCCTTGGTCTTCTCTTTGACCACCATGGTTAAACTGGAAACAATGTTAAAAGCAGCCACTAAAATAATCAGAGACAACAAAATGGCCATCACCGTTTTTTCGGTTTTCAAAGCCGAAAAGAAATTCCGGTTCAGATCCATCCAGCTGCGGTAAATGTAGCCGGGACCCATTTGAAAAATTAATCGGCGCTTTAATTCGTCGGCATGGTCGACATCCTGAATCCGGACACTCAACCCCGTCACACGATTCCCCAATTGATAAAGCCCCTGGCCTTGGCGAATGCTGACAATGGCAAGCGATGAATCAAAATCACTCATACCGACATGATAAATACCGCTCACGGCGAATAAAGAACTTTCCGGTTTTTTAAGCACCGCCATGATTGATTTTCCACTCATGGCCGGTGAAATAATCGAAACATAATCACCCACACTCACGTTTAAGACACGGGCCAATTCTTCGCCGATGACAATTTGGCCGACCATTTTGGTTTTTTCTTGTCCAAACCAATTCTCATTGGTCACTTCGATGTCATTCAAAAGAAATTTACCCGTCCACATGCGCTCGCGGAAGAAAGCAAGGTCCTCGCTCTTGGAGTCATTCCCGCGCAAAATAATGCCGCGCGCATTGTGATTAGAACGAATGATAGCCTGCCCTTGCACAAACGGGGTAATCGATTGAATGCCGGGCAAATTCAATGACAAAATTTTATCCTTCGCTTGAGCAGGATTTTCCAACCCGCCCGCTTGTTCCATGATAATGTGCGGCTGAGCACCGATGATTTTTTCTTTCAACTCTTTGTCAAAACCGCTCATCACGGACAAAACAACGATCAGCGCCATCACACCCACTGCCACCCCCAGAATAGAAATGGCAAAATTAAATGAAATAAAGTGCGAGTGCCGCCGCTTCATCAAATGTTTTTGTGCGATAAATCCGATAAAACCCATTAGGCGCTTTCTTTTTCTTTTCTGAGTTGAGGAAATAAAATGACATCGCGGATAGAAGCCGCGTTCGTTAAGAGCATCACCAACCGGTCAATCCCAATCCCCAATCCGCCTGCCGGCGGCATGCCGTATTCCATGGCCAATAAAAAATCCTCATCGATCGCTTTATCATCACCGATGGTTTCTTTTTGTGCCGTCAGCCGTTCACGCTGCTCCAAAGAATCATTAAGTTCGGAGAAAGCATTGGCCAATTCCATCCGGGCGATAAAAAGCTCAAACCGATAACAAAGATCGGGCTCATCTTCCCGCCGTTTCGCCAAAGGGGTGGTCACCGTCGGAAAATCAATCACAAAAGTCGGATCAATTAATTCAGGCTGAACAAAATGGTCAAAAGCTTCATTCAGGATATCCACATCGTCTGCAGCCGGATCAAAAGCAAGGCCCGCTTTTTTGGCTAACGCTTTGACATCCCCCTGACGCCAATTCGCCTTGCTCTTCTCTTTGAGAATATCGTAGAAAGAAACCCGTTTCCAGGGACGCTTGAAATTGAGCTTCAGATCACCAAACGGCAACTCAATGCCGCCACCAATTTTTTCTGCTAAATTCGAAATTAATTCTTCGGTTAAATTCATCATGTCTTCATAATCCGCATAAGCTTGGTAAAGCTCGATCATCGTAAACTCGGGATTATGCCGTACTGAAATACCTTCATTACGAAAATTGCGGTTAATCTCGTAAACTTTTTCAAACCCGCCGACCAACAAACGCTTCAGGTATAGTTCCGGCGCCACACGTAAATAAAGATCACGATGCAATGTGTGATGATGCGTTTTAAAAGGCCGTGCGCGGGCACCGCCCGGAATGGGCTGCATCATGGGCGTCTCAACTTCCATAAATCCTTTTTCATCCAGATGCTTGCGAATCAAGCGGATGATCTCGCTTCTTTTCTTAAATGTTTCCCGAACATCATCGTTCACAATTAAATCAACGTAACGGTGCCGGTAACGCAGTTCAACATCTCTCAGTCCATGCCATTTTTCAGGCAGCATCTGTACAATCTTGGTGAGCAGTTCATATTTGAGCACTCGGACAGTTTTCTCACCCGTCCGTGATAAAAAACACTGTCCCTGAATTCCTAAAATATCACCCAAATCTAAGAGGCTGAAAAACTGATAAGCTTCCGCACCCACATCATCCAACTTCATGTAAATCTGGATCTTGCCGGATTCATCCTTGATATCTCCAAAAGCACTCTTGCCGTGGGCGCGCCGTGACAAAAGCCGTCCGGCAATGGAAACCTTTTGTCCTTCCTCAAAATTTTTCAACAAATCCTGAACCGCATGCGTTCTGTCAAATTTACCGCCAAAGAGCCGCACGCCTTTCTGGCGCAGGCTTTTCACTTTTTCTAAGCGTTCTTTAAGAATATCTGATGCGGATTCCATAACCTCTCGACACCCGGCTAGTAAATAAGTATGTGTGAAACAGGTAAAACGCAAAACGTATTGTATCTTAATCACTTATGAAGTGTCAACGGAGCCAAAACAGCTAATTTTTAGGTGGGAAAAAGCGCAAAGAGACAAAAATAAGGAGAAGAATGGCTAGGCAGCCCATTGGGAAAAGATGCCCCTGCCGGGCATAAAATGTTGGCGGATGGGACAACAAAATCGAATGTGTCAGACCGCCCGCTACCCAGGTGTCAAAGCCATACTGATTTTCAACCCGGCTCAGCACTTTTCCTTTGGATGAAATAAAACCGGAAACACCTGTGTTGGCCGCGCGCACCACAGGCACCCCCTCTTCAATCGCCCGTAAAATAGAGGCCTGTAAATGCTGGTAAGGTGCCGCGCTCGTTCCAAACCAAGCATCATTGGTTAAGACCACTAAGAATTCAGCGCCTGCACGAACCATTTTGCGCGCGAGTGACGGAAAGGTATCTTCAAAACAAATAAGGCTTGAAAATGAAAACGGTACGCGTGCGGCATCGGGATGACGAACGCCTGATTTCGTTTCTAATTGAAAAACGGCGGGCGAATCTCCGGGACTGAAATCCCCGACACCGAGTGAATACGCATATTTCTCTAAACCAAACCATGAAAAAAATTGAGCAAACGGCACAAACTCACCAAAAGGAACCAGGCGCATTTTATCGTAGCGATTAAGCAGTTGACCATTTTCATTGATGAAATAAGCGCTGTTAAAAATTTTAGGCTGACGCCCAATCACGGCGCCTTCCTCTTCATAAGGACTTCCCATCAAAAAAGGAATGCGCGCTTCCTTCACCCACTCAAAAATGGTATGGCGTTCACTGTCGCGGTTTAAAATGCCGGGCCAAGACGATTCGGGCCAAACAATTAAATCGGGGCGGCTGTAAACCACAAATTCGGAAAGGCGGCGGTATTTTTCTATAATGCCGGCTCGGTACGCCGCATCCCATTTTTGAGATTGAGGGATATTGGCCTGCACCACACCAACCGCAACTACTTTGCCGTCATGTTGAGGCTGATTCAATCGATTCAAACCGTACAGCATCACGATTAAAATCAACAGTCCTGTATAACCCAACCGCCAGAAAGCCCTTTGGCGCTCGAAGGCTTGAGGCCAAGATGCCGTCAAGAGCCAAATGGTCAAATTACATAGGACAATCAAGAAAGACAAACCATAAACACCGAAAATAGCGGCCGTTTGTGCGATGGGTAAGTAATGGCTTTGGGTATAACCTAACAAATTCCATCCAAAAGCCCATACGGGCATTTCTGTTCTGATCCATTCCAAGACAACCCATGCGGCCGGCACGGCAATCAAACTGAGAATAAATCGATCGCGCCTTAATAAGAAAAACGCCAAGCAGCCGAATAATCCAAAAAAAACTGCGTACAAAGCCGCTACAAAAACCCATCCAAAATAAGTAACATGCCGCAGCCATTCAAGAGACATGAAGAAAAAGAGAAAACCAACGCAGTAAAAAACAAAAAAAGCTTCCCATTTTGATTTTGTCCGGGCCAGCGCCGTCAAAGCCGGGACCAGTGCGATCCAAGCCAGAAAACCAAAACTAAATTTAGGAAATGAAACAGTTAATAAAAACGCAGAAGTAATAATCAAAAAAGATTGGCTGGAATGTTTAGGCATTAGACAAGACCATTAAATAGTGCTCAGCGGACATAAAAACTGTGTCATGGCGAGAACCCGCCACGCTGTTTGGCGGACGCCTTCGGCGGTCAATAACACCTTGAGCATTATTTTAAACGGCACCGTGGCACTTTTTATATTTTTTGCCCGATCCGCACGGGCAAGGATCATTTCGGCCCACTTTCGGCTGAGTGGTTTGCCCCGTTTTCTGGATGGGGACTTGCCCGCCTAGAGAGGGGCGTAACAAACTGGGCTGTTGAGCTGATGGCTGCGGCAAAGGCGGCGCCGGCCCGGCGGCAAATCCGGAAGATTCCGGATGCAGCAACTTTTGCTGGGCAGTATCCATGGCCGTGTGCACTTTTTCTTGTTTGACGGATTGAATTCGGAAAAGATAACCAATGGTATCTTGACGGATGTTGCGCACCATCTCATCAAACAAAGCAAAAGCCTCGCGCTTATATTCTACCAACGGATTACTTTGGGCGTAGGCACGCAAATGAATGCCTTCCCGTAAATTGTCAATCGAATGCAGATGCTCTTTCCATTTGGCATCAATGAGCTGTAATAAAATGTAGCGTTCTAAAAACAGCATTTGGTCACGGCCAAACGACTCCCGCTTTTTCTCGTACGCGGCGCGAACCCGGTCCATGATTTCCTGATGCAAAATCTCCTGCTCGCTCACCATGCCTTGACCCGAACCTGTTTCCAACTGGTCTAATGAAATATTAAATTTTCGCTGAATCGCTTCGAAAAGTTTTTTCTCATCTCTATCTTCTTCGGGAATCTCAGGCCCGAGAAATTCTAAAATAAGATCTTCCAGCACATTATCAGCCATTTCAAGTACA
This sequence comes from Candidatus Abzuiibacterium crystallinum, assembly GCA_002787155.1. Lineage (GTDB taxonomy): Bacteria > Omnitrophota > Omnitrophia > Omnitrophales > Abzuiibacteriaceae > Abzuiibacterium > Abzuiibacterium crystallinum. The sequence goes on from PCVY01000075.1 coordinate 26,056, forward strand.
TGTTTTGATAAATCTTTACTGTTTAAAATTTCATCTCGCTCTTGGTAAACAATTTCACGCTGCCGGTTCATCACATCGTCAAAATCGAGCAAGTGCTTGCGAATTTCAAAATTATGACTTTCCACCCGCTTTTGCGCCGTCTCAATGGCTTTCGAAACAAGCCCCGATTCAATTTCCTGCCCTTCTTCCATTCCCATCCGGTCCATCAACATTTTGATACGGTCTGATCCAAAAATACGCATTAAGTCATCCTCAAGCGACAAGTAAAATTTGGAGGAGCCCGGGTCGCCTTGGCGTGCGCAACGACCGCGGAGCTGGTTATCGATGCGGCGCGATTCATGCCTTTCCGTTCCCAGCACATGCAAACCGCCTTTGGCCGCAACACCTTCCCCTAAAACGATGTCTGTTCCGCGTCCTGCCATATTGGTGGCAATGGTAATGGCGCCGGTTTGACCCGCCCGCGAAATAATTTCTGCCTCCTGCTCGTGGTATTTGGCATTGAGAACCGTGTGAGCCAATTGACGGCGGTTGAGCAACTGGCTCAAGTGTTCTGATTTCTCGATTGAAATCGTACCGACTAAAACAGGCCTGCCTTCGCTGTGGAGCGCTTGGATGTGATCGACCACGGCATTGAACTTTTCGCGTTCCGTTTTATAAACTGAATCCGCCAAATCTTCACGGACACAAGGCCGGTTGGTCGGCATGACCACCACATCCAGCTTATAAATTTTGTCAAATTCAACTGCCTCGGTAGCAGCCGTTCCGGTCATGCCGGCTAATTTTTTGTACATCCGAAAATAGTTTTGGAAAGTGACGGTCGCCAACGTTTGGTTTTCGCGCTCGATTTTAACGTTTTCTTTCGCTTCCAACGCTTGATGCAAGCCATCCGAAAAACGCCGGCCCGGCATCAAACGTCCGGTAAATTCGTCGACAATCACGACCTTACCGTCTTTAATCATGTAATCCACATCCCGCTGGAATAAAACGTGTGCTTTTAATCCCTGATTGATGTGATGAATTAAATCGATTTGCGTATTCTCATAAAGATTTTCAACGCCCAGCAACGCTTCGCACTTGGTAATGCCTTCTTCGGTTAAAGCCACTGTGTTTGCTTTTTCGTCTTTTTCATAATGGGTGGTTTCTTTCAGGTGAGGAATCACGCGGTTAATTTGGTAGTACTTGTCGGTCGATTCTTCGGCAGGTCCTGAAATGATGAGCGGTGTACGAGCTTCATCAACTAAAATGGAATCTACTTCGTCAACAATCGCGTAATAAAGCGGCCGCTGCACCCGGTCATCCAAATCGCTCACCATGTTGTCGCGCAAATAATCAAAACCAAACTCGTTGTTGGTCCCATAAGTGACATCTGACCGGTAAGCCGCTTGACGCTCAGTGTGCGGCATATCATGCTGAATCACACCGACTGTCAAACCCAGGAATTCATAAATGGGCCCCATCCACTCCCGGTCTCTTTTGGCAAGATAATCATTGACGGTAACCAAATGAACACCTTTGCCTGCCAAAGCATTTAAATAAACAGGCAAAGTGGCCACCAGCGTTTTACCTTCACCCGTCGACATTTCGGCAATATTGCCTTGGTGAAGCGCGATACCGCCCAAAAGTTGGACGTCATAATGACGCATTTTAATCGTGCGGCGCGCCGCTTCCCGAACCACGGCGAAAGCTTCAACAAGAAGCTGATCCGGCGTTTCGCCTTTTTCGAGACGGCCTTTGAATTCATTGGTTTTGGCGCGGAGCGCTTCATCAGAGAACGCCTGCATGGCAGATTCTAAAGCGTTTATTTTATGAACGGCAGGCCAATGCTTCGCCAGGATGCGCGTATTCCGTGAAGGAAATATTTTTCTTATTAAGGTGCTGATCATGAATGTTTCACAAACTTTTTGAGATAAGCTTCTATAAACGGCTCGATTTCACCATCCATGACGATTTGTCCGTTTGAAGTTTCATAATTCGTGCGGTGATCTTTTACCATCGTATACGGATGAAAAACATAAGAACGAATTTGTGATCCCCAAGCAATTTCCTTTTTTTCGCCGTATTGCGCTTTCATTTTTTCTTCTTCTTCGCGCCGCATTTTTTCGTACAGCCGCGCTTTTAACACTTTCATGGCGGTTTGCTTGTTTTGAAGCTGCGAGCGTTCGTTTTGGCACTGCACGACGATGCCCGACGGTAAATGTGTAATGCGGACCGCGCTTGAAGTTTTATTAACGTGCTGTCCGCCGGCGCCGCCGGCACGGTATGTATCAATCCTGAGGTCCGCTTCCTTCAAATCAATTTCGGTTACTTCTTCGACTTCTGCAATCACATCAACGGATGCAAACGACGTATGACGTCTTTTATTCGCATCAAAAGGAGAAATGCGGACCAGGCGGTGAACCCCGCGCTCGGCTTTTAAGTAACCGTACGCATACGCCCCCTGTGCAAAAAAAGTAACGCTTTTGATCCCCGCTTCTTCGCCCGGTTGATGATCAATCATTTCTACTTTAAATCCGCTGGCTTCACAATAGCGGGTATACATGCGAAATAACATGCTGGCCCAATCGCATGATTCGGTACCGCCGGCACCCGCATTAATACTCACAATGGCTGAATTGGGATCTAAAGGATCCGACAAAAGCCGCTGGAACTCAATTTTATCTACTTGGTGAATCAAGGTGCGGAGCTGGGACTCAAGGTCTGCGAGTGATGCTTCGTCCTTTTCCGTGATTAAGCCGGCATACTCTTTTAATTCTTCCGCCTCTTGGTATGCCTTTTTCCAAGGATCAACCATGCTTTTCAAGCGTTTTAAGCGGTCAATGGTTGCTTGCGCATCGGAGGGGCGGTCCCAAAACCCGCTTTGAGCCATTTGATCGTTGAGGGATTTTATCTCGGCATCTTTAGACGCGAGGTCAAAGATACCTCCGTATTTCTTCTAACTTCTGATGAATGTTTTCTAACCCGCGTTTTAACTCAACAATCCGCTCGTCCATGGCCCTGCCTTTCTATGAAGCAGGTAGTTTAGCAACCCTGATGTTTCTTGTAAAGCCCATCTCCACTGGCAGGGACGGTTCTTTTAGGGACGGTTCTGCTTTTCCGTCAAACCATACGCCGGACCCGACGCGCAGTGTGGCGGGCGCAAGAAGAACCGTCCCTGAGTTATTGACAAAATGCGGCAGGCTGATTACCCTATCTCCATGCTCGAACGCATTCGGATTAAACAGTTTGCCTTAATTGACGATTTAACGCTCGAATTCCACCCCGAATTAAACGTCCTCACAGGTGAAACGGGTGCGGGCAAAACCATTTTAATTGATGCCCTTTCGGCAGCCTTGGGAGAACGCTTGGAATTGGCAGCTGTCAAACAAGCTGAACAGACAACCGAAATCGAAGCTGTCTTTAATTTAACGCAAGCGATGTTGAAAGAAAATCCCGAGATCAGTGCTTGGCTAGGACCGGATGATGAGTCATTGATTTTGAGACGCGAAATTACGCCCGACGGCAGAAACAAATGTACAATCAACGGAAAATCCGCCAACGTTTCTTCCCTTCGTGAAGTCGGCCGGTTCTTAGCCGATTTCCACGGCCAGCACGATCACCAGCAGTTGCTTGATCCTTTATCGCATTTAACCATGCTGGACAGACTCGCGCACACAAGCCATATCAAAGCGCCTTACCAACAATTATTTAACGATTACGCTACCCTAAAAGAAAAACGAGAAAAATTACTCGCGCTTCAGGAAGGGCGTGAACGCGAGCTTGATTTGCTTAAGTTTCAGATTGATGAAATTGCAGCCGTTGATCCTTCTCAGGACGAAGACCGTACGCTTCAAGAAGAACATGCCCGGCTGGCAAATGCCGAAAAGATTTTTGAATACACCGCACGCATCCTCAATTTATTGACCGAGGACGACCGTTCCGCCATTAATCAATTAGGCGCTGCTTCTAAGGCATTGTCTGATTTAGCTAAAATTGACGAGTCCGTCAAAGCCTTGCTCGAACAAATGACGGATGCAGAAATTGCTTTGGGAGAAGCCGGCAGGTCTATTCAAAGTTATCACGATCATTTGTCTTTTGATGAAGACCGGCTGAAAGAGATTGAAGACCGTTTGGATGATTTGGCAAAACTCAAAAGAAAGTATGGCGGTTCCCTGCAATCGGCCATCGAATTTCTCGAGAAAAATCAAGAACGCTATGACATGCTTGCTCACTTTGACGAAAAAAACGAAGAACTTGAAAAAGCACTGCAGACACAAAAAGAAAAACTAATCCAACAAGCCAAGCGGCTGACAAGTCTTCGCCAAAAAACAGCGCAAAAACTAAAAACAGCCATTGAAAAAGAATTACACGGTCTGGGCATTAAATATGCCGCCTTTGAGTGCCGCATTGAACCAACCGAGCCGAATCAAGATGGTATGGATCGGGCAGAGTTTTTTATCAGCCTCAATGCGGGCGAACCGTTATTGCCGCTCGTTCAAATTATTTCCGGCGGCGAAGCTTCGCGTGTGATGCTGGCCATGAAACGTGCTTTGATTGATACGGACCAAATTCCCACCATGATTTTTGATGAAATTGACGCCAATATCGGCGGACGGCTAGGCTCGGTGGTCGGCAAAAAAATTGCCGAAATTGCTCAAAGACATCAAATTCTCTTGATCACCCATCTGCCTCAAATTGCCAGCTTTGCGAATCGGCACATTAAAGTCACAAAGTTAGTGCGCGGCAAACGGACCGTCACGCATTACGCCGTGATTGACGGCGAAGAGCGCGTCAAAGAACTTTCGGCCATGTTTGAGGGTGAAAAACAAACCAAGATTGCCGAGGAGCACGCGCGAGAACTGTTGACCAAACAAAACACCTAATAAAGTCCGTCGATCTCAACTTGCTCTCCTTTTAATCCGAAAAACTAGGTCATGAACTCACGTCCTGTTTTCTTACAAATCTTTATATGTTTGTTTGCGGTCGCTTGCGTATCCGGCTGTGCTGCTAAAGCCGACCCGGCACCAAGCGCCGGATTTATACCAGCGGCACTTTTGAAGGAGACAGCCGGTTATCCATTCCATAAGGCTTGGGTACGGCCAAATCTTCACTTGAAAGATTATCACTATCTCTACGTAGCACCGATTGACGTTGAACATATTCGTCAAATGACTTGGTGGCAGGAATTCGGCAATAAAGGTAATGTCGAAAGTGATTTAGAAGATTTGGCTCGTTATACACAGGAAGAAATTAAAAATGCTTTCATTAATCATCCCGCGCAGCCGTTTCGCATCACCAGCTACCCTGCCGAAGGCGGACTCGCTTTGGAGTTTGCTTTGACAGAAGTCGTGCCCAATAAAGCAGTCTTAGAAGCCATGACATATGCTTTCGCGCCGCTCGGTTTAGTGATCAGTACGATTGCCCAATCTGCCACCCATGCTAACTCACAAAGTTACGTCGCATTTGAAGCAATCGTCAGAGACAACAGCACGCAAGAAATTGTGGCGACATTTGCCGATCGGGAAGGTGAGCAAGGTGCTTTGATGAGTGTGCGGGGATTCAGCTGGTATGGACACGCTAAAAATGCGATTAGGAGCTGGGCCGAGCAATTGGTTGCTGTTTTTAATAAAGCGGAAGACAAGGCCATCCCCGATCGGGGCGCTTATACACTGAAACCTTGGTAACGCTTTAGCGTTTTGTCTTCTCCAGCATCGCAATGTAATCCTGATACTTAATGATGATGCGGCGCGTCATGCCCATGATCGAACAAAACATGGCCATCATGAGAATGTGGGAAGACAGGTGAATCTCTTCAAGGCTGGTTGCCTGCATGATGGAATAACCAATCGAAACAAAACCAACTACCCAGCAAACCGCAGCGAAAAACTCGTAGTGAATTTTAGCCCGGCGGTCAAATAATCGAATGCAAGATTTCTCTGACTCCGTAAAAACAATCATAGGGCCTCCTTGAACGCTTTTTTAAGGGGACAACGCCCTTTTTGGCACATAAAGTGTGTTAAAAAGAGCGTTGTCCCCTTTTCCTTTTCCGTAAAGTGTTGAGTGCTTCGAGAAAAACAATCACGGCAACCACGATTAACATTGCGGCAACGGCAGCAATGAAATAATTGGGAGGACTGGCATGCATCGTCTGCCGGCATTGGTAGGCTAAAGCCGCCAACGTCGTGATGAGCATGATCCCGGCCGGTATCAATGTGTGCCAAACGGCCTTCCCGCGCTTCAGCAGCCAGCAAGAAACTACCAAAAGGGATAAGCCCGCGATTAATTGATTGGCAGCGCCAAAAGCGGGCCACAATAAATTCCATTTGCCCGTTAAAGCCAAAGCGCCGGCAGCTATCACAACGAGCGCCGTTGCAGTATACATGTTTTTGATACCAAAGAGTTCCGAGGTTAAATAACGTGCAATCCGGGTAGCGCTGTCCAAAGTCGTTAGTAAAAATGCGTTGAGTGCCAACACGGCAAAAGGCTTGCCATAACCGGAAAGTAAAAGGCGCGTCAGAGATCCGTAACCTTCACTGTAAGCGGCAATAGGACCGCCCTCTTTTAAAACTTGCGCCAGCTGGGAGCCTGACATGGCCGCACTTACACAAATCAAAACCAACACGCCGACAAGACATTCCAGCAACATGCCGCCGTAACCAATTCGGCAGGCATGCCTTTCCGAATCAAGCTGTTTACAGGTAGTGCCGGAAGAAACAAGCGAATGAAACCCCGAAATGGCACCACAGGCAATCGTCACGAAAAGCATCGGCCAAAGCGGGCCGGCTTGAGGCCAATCAAGGGGTTGATAAGCGCGAAAAATTTCGGGCTGCATCTCAGGCCGGACGATCACAATCCCTATGATGCCAATGGCGATGGAACCGAAAAGGACGTAACTGGCTAAATAATCCCTGGGCTGGAGAAGATATTGAACGGGCAAAACAGAAGCAATGAAACAATAAAACAAAAGCAAAATAATCCAAAGCGTGAGCGCATCTAACCCGAAAAGGCCGGGTAATTGAAGCGGTATTTGGTTTCCGGTCCACAGCAAAAGCGCCAACAGCGACAGTCCAATGGCCGTTCCTGATTTCATACCGACATTTTTGGCATAAAAAAGCCACCCGATTAACATGGCAGTCGGAATCAAACCGACGGAAGGCACAACGGTGCTGGGTTCAGCTGTTAATGTTTTAGCGGCAAAGATAGCAAAAACGGCTATCACTAAAATGATTGAAATCCAAATAAAAATAGAGAAAAAAAGACGGGCACGTGCGGAAATTTCCGGTTTTGCGATTTCGGCGATAGAACTTCCCTGTGAGCGGACGCTGACAAATAAACTGGCAAAATCAGACACTGCCCCCATCCAAATAGCGCCGATCAAAAGCCACAGCAACGAAGGCCCCCAGCCCCAATAAGCGCAGGCTAATACAGGTCCGATAATAGGCCCCGCACCGCAAATGGAGGAAAAATGATGCCCGAAAAGCACCATCCAATTTTTGGCAGGCACAAAATCAACACCGTCATACTGAGTATGAGCCGGAGTCCGGCGGTTAAAATCCGCGCCAAAATGGCGGGCAAGAAATCGACCGTAAAGCCGGTAGGCCAAGGTCAGTGCTATTAAAACGCCTATCAAAACGACCAGAGAATTAATCGGCATGGATAAATGATATTATACTGAATTTTGACTAGTACCGTTAGACAATTGATATTGGTGGTTGTCAAAGTGACACTGAAGCGGCCTTGACAGCCCTAACGGGCCCGCCGAACGGCTAATTTCAATTGTCTAACGGTACTAGCAGGGACAACGCCCTTTTTTAATGTTCCCTCTTGCCTAGGGTGATGAGGCCGAGCAGGCAAAAAAGGGCGTTGTCCCTAATTAAAAGTGATTTTTTCGATCTGAAGTTTAACCTGTCGAGCCGCATCCAGATTCATTCCCTTAATCTCAGCAATGATTTCGACGGGTGTTTGTTTGAGTTCTGCCAGAGAAGCAAAATGAGACAGGAGTGCCTTTTTGCGCATGCGGCCGATGCCCTTGACATCATCCAAGAAAGAACGGGACAGTTCTTTGCGTTTCAAATGCCGGTGATACGTAATCGCAAAACGGTGAGCCTCATCCCGCACGCGTTTGAGAAGTCTGAGTCCCGGCGCACTGGGCGCTAAAACCACCGGATCTTTTTGGTGCGGTGTAAAAATAAATTCAAATTGTTTGGCAATCGAGATAACCGGTAAATCAAGAAACCCTTCTTGTTCCAAAACTTCTTTTGCCGCATTCAAATGGCCTTTGCCGCCATCGATCATCATTAGATCCGGCGCAATGCTTTCTTTGCCCTCTTTTAGTTCTTTCAGCATACGCCTCAAGGCTTCTTGGATCATGGCATAGTCGTGAATGCCTTTTACGGTTTTGATTTTATAGCGCCGGTATTCCAATTTATTTTCCAATTCTCGGAAAAAACTTACTTTTGATGCCACTGCTTGATCCCCTTGAATATTGGAAACGTCAAAACAGACAATCCGTTCCGGTAACTTGACAAGCCGTAACGTCCGCTTGAGCTCGGCCGTACCCGCCAAACCGACGCCGACGATTTGTTTTTGAGCGTGGTATCTCTTTTTCCTCATCCAGCTCAAGGCTTCAATTTGTTCTTTAAAGAACTGGGCATCTTCAAACTGATAGCGTTGACGGGCAGCATGCATTCGGTCCGTCAAATACTCAATCAGGCTTTTTTTGCCGCCGCCCAAGAAATTCTTAATTTCTTTGATGTGCTGATCGTACGTCTTCTTTACTTCAGGTTTAATACACGGGGCTATGCATTGACCAATGTGATAATAAAGGCAGGCCGTTTTAGGCAGGCGTTCACATTTACGAATAGGAAATAAATCATTTACGATCCGGACCACTTCCCGCAAGAGCCCCGCATCTGTATAAGGGCCATAGTAAGTGGCGCGTTTGTCTTTGCGCTGCCGGGTTACATGGAGCCTGGGAAATGAGTCCCCTGTTATTTTGAGGAGCGGGTAACTTTTATCGTCACGTAACTCCGTATTATAACGGGGCTTGTACTGGCGGATCAGTTCGGCTTCCAGCAGCAAAGCATCTGCTTCCGATTGCGTTTCAACGACCTCGACATCGCATATTTTATTAACCAAAACAGCAATTTTAGGTGCGTGTAAGCGGCCTTGGAAGTAACTGGTCACACGTTTTCGGAGCGCTCTTGCCTTTCCGATGTAAAGGGTTTCACGGCCCTTGCCCTTCATCAGGTAGACACCGGGTGTATTAGGTAATGCCGCCAGCTTTTTCCTAAGAAGACTGTCCCGCACCAAATTTTTTTCACTCATTTCAACTTAAAAACCCTTTCCTCTATCCATCGCTTCACCCCGCCATGACAAGAATCTCATCCATTTGGTGCAGGATTGACAAGGATTGCCCTCTATGTTACATTACGCGCTCATTTGAATTTATCCTTGGCTGGTTACCGGTTCTATGACGGGATAGGTTTTATACCACTTCCGTTTGAGAAACCTGTCCCGGCCGGAACCGCTACCAAGAGGTCAAAATGCCGATTACACGTTCTGCGATTAAGAGTATGAGAAGTGATGCACGTAAACACAAGCTCAACCAAATGATCACTTCTGAGATCAAGACCCTGCTTAAAAAAGTCACTGTCTTGGCTTCTCAAGATCTTGAAAAAGCAAAAGCTGCCGCTCAATCCGTCACCTCAAAGCTGGACAAAGCTGCTCGTAAAGGAATTATACCAAAAGGCCGGGCAGACCGAAAGAAAGCTGATTTGGGACGGCTGCTCTCCAAAGCAAAATCCTAACCCGGTTTTATCATTTTCTTTAAGAAAACCGCTTTGGCCGTCATCATCAACGGCCAAAGTTTTGCGCGCTGTTGAATCAGCGCGCAAAAGATAAGCCTTTTTGCGAAAAGAGCCTGCCTTATTTTTCGCAAAAACTCTTCGAGCGAATTTCTCATCAAATCGATGAGAAATTCGGGCTAAGGAACGATCTTTCCGCTGGCGTGTTTTAAACCGATAAGGCGGGTGTGCGCTGACGGGGCGAAGCCAGTGACACAATAAAAGCCTCTAAGGCAATCCGGCCGTTTAGTGTCCCTGTTTTTAATTTCCAATCCAAATCAAATAATTCATCGAACGCGTGCTCTAATTCCGTCAATTGAAAAGATGCCATTTGCCTCAAAAACCCCGATAACCGGTAAGGTGAAATGCGTAAGTTCTGCCCAACGGCACGCTCCCCTTTTTCTTTGGCAATGACTTTGGCTTGCCATAACCGTTTCAGCTGCCAATTGATCAAACCAATGACACCGATGCCGCTGCCTTCAAGCTGATATAAATACTCGAAAACTTCCAACGCTTTCTTAGGATTTTTTTCGGCAATGGCATTGGTCAAATCGAAAGTGTCGTAAGCCAAGAGTTTATCCGAAAGCTGCAAAACTGCCGGCGCATCGATGACATCTTTTTCACTGACGTAAATTAACAATTTTTCGATACAAGCGTCCATCAAAGTCAGATGACCGCCTGTGCGCTCTTCCAACAATTGCCAGGCTTCTCTTGTCATTTGCCGATTTTCTTGTTTGATTTTTTGATGCAAAAGATCCAAGTCCCGGCGTTTGTCATTCATGTCACAGACAATTTTTTCTCCATACTTTTTCATCAGCGCTTGAAGTCCGTGCCGTTCGTCCAATTGATCTGCTTCAAACAACAGATAAGACCAATCCGCGGGTTTTTTCATGTATGCTTCAAGCCGCTCACAATCATCTTTTTTGAGTTCTTTCGGTTCTCTCACCAAAAAGATTTGTTTTTCTGCCATCATAGAAAACGAGCGCGCTTGACCGATTAAAGAATCCAAGGATGTTTCTTTGAGATCGATTTTGAGTATTTCGTAAAGGTGTTTTTCGGACGGAATTAATTTCTTAATGAGGAACTCAATTTTTCTTTGTCGTAAGAATGGGTCTCCGACCAGCAAGAAAAACAAGGGCGAACGGTTCGACATAAAACCTACCAGTCTTCTACCGTGCGCAAAACGATATTCTTAGCTAGATCCTGAACGGCATCTGTGGCAGCTGAAATACGGCGCAAACCTTGTTCGTCACTTGGTTCAAATAAAGTACTGCCCGAAAAGTTAGGTTCGTGCCAAATCACTTCACCGGTTTTCATGCTGATCAATTTAACATCAACCACCAAGTGCAGCCTCAATTCCTGCGGACGGTCTAATGAATTAAACCGAATGGTTTCTTGCTGATAAGCAATGATAGCGCCTTCCAGCTTCGCATCAGCCCTGTCTTCATCAACCACGCGCAAATTACCGTCAAAGTTAAATTCTTTAATCACCGCATTGGTCAAATCCACTTCCAAACCAGAGCGATAAGTATAAATTTGTTCGGCCGGGATCGCATTCCTAAAATTAGAGACGGAGACGGTCTTAATGTTGCCGGGTAAAACCACATGTTGCGTATAACCGCAACCTGATAAAGTTACCATCAAAATGATCATGGCTAGAAAGGGTTTGAAAGATTTCATTAATTTCATCCTTATCATTTGACGCTCAAAGCATCCAACTCTTTGTAAGTTTCGGATAAATTATTTTCAACATTTTGCAGGCTTGCCAACAAAGCTTGATGCCCGGCTTCCATGGTTTGCCCGCTGGCTTTTTCAATTTCCTTTTTAATTTCCTTTTTCTTACTTTCCAAGAAACGACTTTTAGAGGATAAAACATCCTTTTCTTTTGACTTCATTTGACTAATTTCCTTTTCCAATTGACGCTTGGTTTTCAGGTGCTGCCGGCGTGTTTTCTTATCTTCTGTTGTTTGCGCCTCTTGGCTGGCTGCTTGATGAGCCGTTTGCTTTCTGTAAAACTCCGCTTTTTCTGTTTCAAATGCCTGTTTTTCTTGCAGCAGCGTTTTTCTTTCCATTTGCAATTTATCAAGCAGCAAATCTAATTCAACTCGCAGCGCTTGATCTTCTTGGTCATTTTCCTGGTTATTTTCGGCCGGCTGCTTGATTTCCCCCGACTTTGCTTCGCTTACCCCTGCCTCCATTTGTTCGGCTGCTGCATTTTCCGTTTCAGATGGCTGCTCTGCTGTTTGACTTTGTTCAGAATCAGAAATTGATTCTTTCACATTTGCAATCTGAGCAATGGCTTTCTCGGTTTGTGCCAAGTCTGCTTCAATGGTTTGTAGTTTTTGTGTTTCTTCATTTAACTTTTCAATTAATAAAGCATTTTGATCATCTGTTGAAAGTAATCGTCCGGCACTCCGCAAACTTTCTTTCCCTATCTCAAAACTGCGCTCAAAAAACATGGGCCGTAATTTAATGTTTGCGGCAGCAGCATAATCATAAAGTTCTTCGAGTTCATTCTTTAAGGTTTGGACTTCTTCATAGCGTCCTTGAATCAGCAGGCTCTCAAGTTGAATTTCTTCCTGTAATTTCGATATATCCTGTTTTTTTTCAGCACTTACCCAACGGCTTTTCTTTATTCGTTCCGCTTTTTTGATGATACGCGCGTCTTCATTGCCCAAACCAAATGCGAACGAACGCGAGATGGATAAAAACGAATTCAACGGTGCTGTGATGGGTTTCAACCATTTGCCGCCTGAGAATGAATTGGATTTCATGACTTCTTTTAAATGAGCGATCGCTTCTTCTTTTTGTGAATGCCAGTCTTCAATTTCGTCCAACCGCTGTCTAATCTCTCTCTCAACCAATTTGACACGTTTCTTCAATTGCCGGCGCGCCGCTATGTCACTGGCTGAATTTCCGCCGACATCCATCGCCTCATTACCTACCTCTTCCACTTTGACCTCAAAATCTTTTGCTTTCCCATAGAAAGTGTTTGAAATGGTATCAATGATTTCATGCTGGCGAATCAGTTGTTCACCCAGCCGAGCCTTTTGAAATTGAAGGTCCATTAACATCTGTTCCTGCATGGCTGTTTCATCGTGATCTTGCTCTGAAGCAACCAGCCATCGCTTAGTTTTCTCCTCGCCAAACTTGTCTGCGTAAGCTTTTCTTTTCTTTTCAAATTCAAGGACCAATGCTTTTAACTCATCCTCTTGCTTCTCGATCTTTTGCTGCTTTTCTTTTAACACACCGCCTTCTGAGTCAATAAGCGCCTGAAGGGAAGCCTGGGTTTGGGGGCTGCCATAACTGTCTTGACCAAATTCCCCTAAAGATAGATTAACTTGACCTAAGATAGCTTCCTTTTGTTCGCGTTCGCGTCTGAGCGTCTTTAATTCATTGTCGATCTGTGCTAATTTTCCCTGATCCTTACCACTCACCACATCCGCATCAGGCGTAGATACGCCCATAAATGGCAGCTTGAAATGCAGCCAGCCTTGACCCGCACCGATGCCCTGCGCAAGCGCCTCAATTCTTTGCAACTCAAGGGCTAAACGTTCTTTTTCTTCAATCAAAGATTGTTCCCAACTTGAGAAAGCGCGCGCCAACTCAGGCGATGAATTATCTTTCATTTTCTTCTTTTTCTTTTCCAGCACTTCCCAGCTTTGTTCCCATTCTTTCTCATCCCGCTTGAACGCTTCTTTCCGTTTTGCTAACCGCTCCGTTTGCGTTTGTTCTAACCAATCACGTTTCTTTTCCAGTTGCTGCATTTCCTGTTTTAATTCGTCTGCTTGCTGTTTAGCAGTTTCTTTGTTTGAAGCCCGCTGCTGTTTTTGCATGGCGGCAGATTGAATTTGTGACTCAACGCTGCCCAGTTCATTTTGCAGCTGTTCCCGTTCCATATGGTAAGCTTCAAGCGGTGTTTGTAATTCTTTTAATTTTTCGCGCGCTAACCGGCCGGCACTGGTGTCCGGATATCGATTGACCACGTCTTCGTAATAAAGCGCCGCGCTCTCTAATTGATTCTGTGATTCATAGTAAGATGCAATGCCATAGCCTTTTTCAGCATCGCGTTCGGCAATTTCCTGGCGAAGCAGCTTCACTTTGTCTGTCACACTGCTTTCAGGATGCTGTTCGAGAAAATCAGAAATATTGTTGATGGCATCGTCAATGGCGCGCTCGTCACGGGTGGCATTCTTCGAAAATTCGTATGAAGTTTCCGCTAATTGATAGCGGGCTTCCTCCGCCAAGGAGCTGGTAGCATATTGATCGATTAACTTTTGAAAAGCATCCAAGGCGCTTTGATATTGACCTGTTTTACGATAAGCGGTTCCCAATTGAAATTGGGCTTGGTCACCGTATTTACCATACGGCGCCACTTTGACAATATGCTCGAATATTTGAATGGCGACCGGTAAGCGAGAAAGAAGCGGAATTCCGATAAACTTATCCTTCCCGCCTTCTAAATACAAATTGCCGATTTGATACAGTCGTTCAATGACCTCTTGAACGTGTTGACTTTGCGGGTAATGATCGACTAACTTTTGATAAGCTTCCGCAGCGTTTCGGTAATCCGCCTGCTGTTCATAACTAAGACCAATGTAGTACTGGGCTTCAGAGGCATTCCAAGCAGAGGGATATTTACGAATTAAATTACGAAATTCTTCAATGGCCCGGCCATGGTCTTTTTGTTCCATAAACTGACGGGCCTGCTGGAACATTTCATCTGCATAATCTTGGGTTTGCGCATTGTTATCGGTGCTGACAAACTTACCGCTTTCAGGAGACCAAACCCAATTGGCCATGCCGGGAGAAGCAGAAAAAGAGAGTGCAGATAACAAAATAAGGTGGAAAAAAATATGATTGCGCTTATCACTCATGGCAGATGAACCATTAGGTCTATTTAGGTGTCACTTTATATACTTTTTATGGGCCAATGTCAATGCGATAGAAAACCTCGCCCTTGAGGCCGGAAATAAGACAGGCGTCTTATCTGTGCTTCACCTGAAGGCGTTACGCTAGATAAGACGCCTGCTGAGGAGACGTCAATTCAGGGGTCAAAGACTTTGCCCCCTCAATTACTTAATGGAACCCTTGAATTCAGAACCTGCTTTGAAGACAGGAACTTTGCGAGCTTTAATTTGAATTGCCTCGCCTGTTTTTGGGTTACGAGCTTGACGCGCTTTCCGCTGACGGACAAGAAAGCTGCCAAAACCAACTAATTGAACGCGCTGCCCTTTTTTAAGAGAAATCTTAATTGAATCCAAAGCACAATTAAGAGCCTCCAAGGCTTTCGCTTTCGAAATATCGGTTTTCTGTGCGATTTCTGCTGCCAACTCCAATTTATTCATTGAATGCCACCTCCTTTCGTGTCAGGAATTTATTTTCTCAATCATCAACCAGTGCTCACGCCCCGCTAAAATTATAGGGCCGCAGCTCTTCCTTGGCTTCCCGCTGCATCAAAGACTCAACCGCCTCAATGGCGCGTTTACCTTCATGGAGAATTTGATAAATTTGTTCCATGATCGGTGTTTCGACGTGATACTTGAGTCTTAATTCGTGAACAGACCGCGCTGTTTCCACGCCTTCCGCCACTTGATCCATGTCTTTTAGAATTTGTTGAAGTGAAAGACCTTTGCCGAGCAGCTCGCCGACGCGCCGGTTTCGGCCATATTCGGAAATACAGGTCGTAATTAAATCGCCAATGCCTGATAAACCAAAAAAAGTATTAGGATTAGCCCCCATTTGAACGCCTAAGTGCGTCATTTCAAATATGCCCCGTGCCAGCAAAGCTGCTTTGGTGTTCGCGCCAAAACCAAGCCCGTCGCAAATCCCGGCTGCAATGGCAATGACATTCTTGAGCGCCCCTGCTAATTCGACGCCTACAACATCGTGCTGGACATAAATCCTAAAGCGCGGTCCCCGCAAGGCCTTTTGAACCGTTTCGGCAATGAGTTTATCTTTTGAAGCAGCAACCACTAAGGTGGGAATGTTACGCGCGACTTCTTCGGCGTGAGAAGGGCCTGAGAGCACGGCTAAATTTACATTGCCCAAGACCTGCGTGATAATTTGTGAAGGGCAAAGCAAAGTTTTCTTTTCAATGCCTTTAGCGACACTGACAAGAATTTTTTTAGATAAGTCAAACCCTTTCAGTTGAAACAAAACATTACGCAAATACAGGGTAGGCACTGCCAAGACAACCAGATCACCGGAATCGACGGCTTCTTTGATGTCGCTGGTGATCACCAATTCTTCGGGCAGCGGGATGCCGGGCAAATATTTTTTGTTTTCGCGCTTCTCCCTCAAAATGACCGCATATTCCGGGAAAGCGCTCCATAAGATTGTTTTGTGCCCCGCGCGCAAACTAACGAGCGCTAAGCCCGTTCCCCAACCACCGTCTCCCAGTACTGATACGCGATTAAACTTAGCCATAAAGCCATTCAATGAGTGATGAAATAAAAAGTTAAACGCTTGGAATTGCCCAACTAGTAAGGCTTGGTGAGTGTAGCACGCTGAGAGAAGACGGTCAATTGAAACTTGCTATTTTCCTTTAGCAGTTTTGCTTTTTTGACCGGAAAAATCTTTTTTGGGCAAAGCAGAAACGGATTCTTTGTTTTTTGATTCGGGTTTGGGTTCTGATTTTTCCGATTTTTTGTCCGCTGCCGCCTGCTTGTGATACTGGCTGCTCCGGTAATCCGTTTGATAAAATCCGCTTCCTTTAAACAAAATACCTGCGCCGGCACCGATTAAACGGCGCACCTTGCCGCTGCAAGTCGGACACTTCTTAATCGGTTTTTCCGTCATACTTTGAAACTTCTCAAACCGATTTTGGCAGTTTTCGCACTCGTATTCGTAGGTCGGCATGGCTTAATTGAATCTCTCTTTCCATTTGCTAAACAAACTTTTCAGTTTTGATTCCTGATGACTCTCAGAAAAACTTTCGAGCAGTTGCCGCTGCGCATCGCTTAGGTGTTTCGGAATTTCAACCGTGACACGCACCAACTGACTGCCTTGGTTTCGTCCGTGGACATCCGGGAAACCCTTACCGCTTAACTTGAGCACAGTGCCCGGTTGGGTACCTGCCGGAATCTTTAGTTGAACATGACCGTAAAGCGTCGGCGCTTCAACGCTCGTCCCCAATGCAGCCTGAACCATGCTAATTTTTGTTTCGCACAAGACATCATTGCCATCACGTTCAAAAATAGGATGCGGTTTAACCATAATGAGTACATATAAATCACCGGGTTCGCCGGCGCGTTCACCAATTTCACCGCCGCCGCCAATTTTGATCCGGTTACCCGTATCAATCCCGGCAGGTACCTTGAGTTCGATTTGACGCTTGCGCCGCATGAGCCCTGAGCCTTGGCAATGTCGGCACAGTTTCTCAATATACTCCCCTTGCCCGTGACAACGGGGGCAAGTCTGACGAAATGAGAAAAAAGCTTGGTTCATTCTAATTTCGCCGCTGCCGCCGCATTCATGACAGGTGCTCTTTTTTGAACCGGGTTCGGCGCCGCTGCCGCCGCAAGGTTTGCAAGTTTCGGAGCGGGGCACTTCAATCTTCACGGTTTTGCCAAAAGCCGCGTCTTCAAAAGAAATTTCTAAATGATATTCAAGATCAACGCCCCGCCGTGATCGTCTGCGCCGTCCGCCCCGGGAAGGACCGCCGCCAAAGAAATCCTCAAAGATATCGCCAAAGATGTCGCCAAATCCTTCAAAAGCATTTTCAAATCCCTGAAATCCTTGGAAACCGGAACCGCCCAACGAATGGCCAAATTGATCGTATTGGGAACGCTTTTGAGCATCACTTAAAACGGCGTACGCTTCCGCTGCTTCTTTAAATTTTTCTTCAGCTGCTTTATCGCCGGGATTGCGGTCGGGATGAAACTTGAGAGCAAGTTTTCGGTAGGCTTTTTTAATTTCATCCGCCGAAGCGCTGCGGCTGACCCCAAGGACTTCGTAATAATCTCTTTTTTTAGTACTCGCCATATGTTTCCTTAATTTTAGCCGGAAGCGCCTTCGGTTTCGGGCGGTGTCTTTGATTTGTAAACTTTTACTTTGGCATGACGAATCACTTTGTCACGCAGCAAATATCCCGTCAACTCCTCGGAAGCAATCAGACCGTCTTCTTGGCTGTCTGTCTCAACACTGCCAACGGCGTCATGCCACTGCGGATCAAAGACCTTCCCCACGACATTCATTTTTGTCAAACCTTGTTCTTTCAGCACATCTTGAAATTGTTTATAAATAAGTTCGATACCGCTCCAAACCGATTGAACGGTCGGGTCATTAATTTCTCCTTGATGGGACAGAGCTCTTTCGAAGTTGTCCAGCACAGGTAACAATTCCAAAAAAAGACCTTCCAAAGCATACTTAGAAAATTCTTCGCGGTCTTTGGCAATCCTTTTCTTGGCGTTTTCATAGTCAGCGGCGGATCTTAACATTTGTTCTTTGACCGCTTCAAGTGCCTGTAATTTATCTAATAAAAGCTGGTATTCGGCTTGAGAGACAGACGATTGATCGGCATTTTCGGCTGCGGGTGACTCCGCCGTTTTTTCTGTCTTCTCGGCTTGCTGATGCTTATGTTTATGATCTTTCGACACCTGATATCACTCCTTTTTTTTAAATGATGTACATTACAAAAGTTCTTCTAACGCACTCGAAAGACGCCGTGCCACATGGTCCACAATTCCGATCACGCGTGCATATGGCATGCGTTTAGGGCCTAAAACACCCAAGGTTCCCATCACCTGATGCCCCAGATAATATTGAGATGTTATTAAAGCACAATCTTGTATTTCAGATTGATTATTTTCATGGCCAATCCTGACATAAACTTGCTGCAACTCAGGCAGATGACTGGAAATCTCACAAAGTGTCTGCCGCTCTTCTAAAATTTGAAAAAGTCTCTTTGCCTTTTCAAAATCAGATTGAAACTCGGGCTGTTTGACAACATAACGGGAACCGTCCAAGCAGACCCGGCGCTCACTGTTTAAATCAAAAACGTTTGAAGCGATGTAATGTGCGCGGCGATATAATAGATGTAACGAGTCTCGCGCTTCGGCCAACCGCGTTTGCAAGTACTGGCAAACTTCCGGCAAAGTCTTCCCTGTAATTTCTAAATTAACGAACTGGTTTAAGCGCGCCATTTCGTCTTCGCTCACTACCTCATCCATCGGTAAAATCTTATGCAAAACCATGCCGGTGGTTGACGTCCAAACCACTAAAATGTGTGTTTGGCCAAAAGGGACCAAATCGATTCGCTTGAGCGTTAATTCATTCTGATCCGGAAACAAAACCCAGCTGGCCTGTTCCGTTAGGAATGCCAACACATGGCTGGTACGTTCAATCAAATCTTCAACGCTCTTAACGCGTTGCCTGAATTCCCAGGCAATGACCCCTGCATCAGCCGGATCAAGATGCCGAGCCGGAAGTACGTCAACATATAAACGATACCCCCTATCAGTTGGAATACGGCCCGCGGAAGTATGCGGGTGTGTTATTAAACCACAGGATTCTAAATAAACCATCTCGTTACGGATGGTCGCCGAAGAAATGGCATTTGGAAATCCGGCGGCAATGGTTTTAGAACCGACCGGAAGAGCCGTTTCAATGTAACGATTAACAATGATCGCCAATACCTGTTGTTGTCTTTCAGTTAAATGTTCCACAAATCCCTCAAAATAAATATTTTAGGTGAGAATCAGCACTCTTGCCCTGAGAGTGCTATTTAGGGGGTGGATTATACCAAAGCTGGATAGAAATTCAAGAAGGCGGCAAACCAGAGGCCTGCCGGCTATCATTTAGCAAGGTATTTAAGGAGGAAAAAACCACCGATTAAAAGAAACGTGAATAGGAAGGAAAGAATATTGAAATAGCGATCCAAAAAAACTTTTATTTTTGGACCAAACCATCTCAACAAACCAGCCACCAAGAAAAATCTTCCTCCCCTGCTTAAAACAGAGGCGGTTGTAAAAACAAAAAGATTGATGTGGCAAACCCCTGCGGTAATGGTAAAAACCTTATAAGGAATTGGTGTGAAACCCGCTACGAACACTGCCCAAAAATCATAAGTTTGATAAAGCCCCTTCACTTTGTCAAAAATGGCTTCACTGAAAACATGATGGAAAAACCATTGCGAAGTGATATGCCAAAATTCATAACCTATCGCATAACCGAGCAAACCACCCATGACTGAACCGCACAAACAAACAGCGGCATACTTTACCCACTTCGTGGGAAACGATAAGACCATGGCAATTAATAATAGATCCGGCGGCACCGGAAAAAAAGACGCCTCTGCAAACGCAATGAAGAAAAGTGCCGCTTTCGCATGCGGTGTCTGCGCCCAATGTAAAACCCAATGATATAAACGTTTGAGCATGAATAGAATCTAACCGGTTAAAGATGAGGATTGATCGGATTGATCTTTTTTAATACGGTTCATGATGGCTTGTCTGAGATCTTGATAAAACAAACGAGCCTCGACTGACTGGTTGAGAAAATTGATGACGTGCGCTTCTTCTTCCTTAGGGTCTGCTGAAAAACGTTTTGTGGATATTTTTAAAAGATCTCTGGAACTTCCTGCCGCCTGATTCGTTTCGTTTTATTCCAACTGA
>PCVY01000044.1:0-45988 GCA_002787155.1 Candidatus Abzuiibacterium crystallinum
TAGTGCTGGGGATTTCGAGTGTCGAGCGAACCGGACTGGATTGCCCAAAATAACCATCTGAAGTGGGATAGACCCACTGGGACAGCTTTTACCTATGGTAAAACATAGTCTGCCAGATCGACAAAAGAACCAACACCCCGCCAAAAACACACACGATAGTCGCACCGGTCGGCAAATCCAGCCTATAGGAAAGCATGAGACCAAACATACTGGTGAAAGTGCCCATGGCCCACCCAAAGATAAGCCGGTTTTTAATGGTACGCACGAACGTCATAGCCGCCACCGCCGGAATGATCAAGAAAGAAAATACAAGCAGAACACCCGCGATTTGAACAGAACTGGTGACAACTACCCCGAATATAACGTAAAAAAGTAAATCCCATTTCCGAACGGAAAGTCCTTTTTGAAACGCCGTTTCCGGCTCCGTAGAAATTCGAAAAAACTGATCCCGAAACTTCCAATGAGCCATTCCAAGCAAACTGTAAAGCACGGCCATGTGAATGATTTCGTGAGGTGTAACGAGCAGAATATTACCAATCAGCATCTGCCGGATGTGTTCGTCGCCTTCGGCCGTGCGGCTCAAAAGTAAAATGGCCAGCGCGGCGGAGACAGCGTACACAATGCCGATCACGGCTTCCTGCGGAATTCTTTCGCGGCGGGTTCTGGTGAGTGAAAAAATTACCGCCCCGAAAAAAGTGGCTGTGAGTGAAAACATATAACCGTAAGGCCCACGCAGATCATGATGAAACAAAACGGCGACCACGGCGCCGAGTGCTGCAATCTGCGCAAGCGCCAGATCAACAAAAATAACCTTGCGTTCCACAACATGCAGGCCCAAATAGACGTGCATGCCGGTCAAGATCAGGCAAGCCAGAAAAGGTTTCCACATTAACATTAAAAAATCGGTCATTTTATTTCATCCTTTTATTGTTTTGCTGCCCAAGTGTTTCAAACGCCTTCGCAAGCATTTCCACATTATGATCCATCATACCGATATAATCTGCCGCCTCTGAAACAGCGCCGGGAAATTGACCAAGCGTGAGAACTTCTCCGCCTGTTTCTTGAGCAATCCGTGATGGCGCCGAGCGGTCTTGAAATGGCTCGCGAATGATCACGCGCACATTATTTTCTTTTATTTGTTTCATAAGCTCTCCCAAATATTTAGAACCCGGCGGAATGCCCGGCTTGGGTTCTATCTCAGCAATGACATTGAACCCAAACCATTCGGCAAAATAGGACCAGCTCTTGTGATAAGTCACAATGCCGGCTCCACGCCAGGGCATAAGCCTCTTTTCCCATAATTTCATCTTCTCATCCAGACGCGTTTTTAATTTTCCGGCATTTTGCCGGAACATCTGCGCATGCTCCGGATACAATTCGCCAAACTGCTCGGCCATATTATCGATCATGATCCTGACGTTCCTCGGGTCTGTCCAGTAGTGTGGATTGCCAAACGCGTGAATGTCGCCTTCTGCCCGGGTCAACACAGTGGGAATCTCAAGAAATTCGATGCCACGGGAAACATCAAACACACGTTTTTTGTTTTCCTTTAATGCCAGGTTCCCTGCCGCATCCAGAAGCGGCCCCGCCCATATTTCAAGCTCGCCGCCGGTCATGATGAAGACATCCGCTTTTTTTGTCATCAAAACATCTTTCGGTGTCGGCTGCACAAAGTGAACGTCCCGCTTGGGCGGGGCGATGGTATAAATGTCTATCAAATCGCCCGCGATATCCGATATCAAACTTGATAGCACACGCGTGGTCGCAACAACGCGGATCTGAGATCCTGTTTTTCCAAAAGCAACCGGCACCGCCAAAAATAAAACAGTAAACATCATTGAAAATAATATGCGTTTCATGAGCTTAGCCCCTTTCGCAGGGAACAGGCGCGCCTGTTCCCTGCTATTTCTGTAATGTCTCGTAGGACATCAATATCATTGCACCGGATGCTTGTGAGCCCCGATCAAAACGTTGGCTTTCAAGAAAACTTCATGATTGGGTTCCGTGCCGTCATCAGCTGGCTTGGTGTATGAATATTGAAGCCGGAAATCGGCAAATTCACTTTGCCAAAAAGTGAGATAAGGCGAAACGCCTTCCGTGCTGCCGCCGACAATGCTTAAAGGCTGCAGATGGTCATAGCGTAAACCGACGCTCCACCGTTTGGAAAACCGAAAATCTAAGAGAGCGTAAAGCCCCCAGGGATTTTGGTTGTCAAAACGGGTATGAGTCGCGCGGTTTTGAAAATAAATTTCATTTTGGAGCTTCAACACTTTGCTCTCCGGCAAAAACCAATAAAAAGTAGCATCCGCGCCAAAAACTTTAATGCCGTATTTGTTCTGACCTGCTTCCGGAATTTCGGTTCCCAAAGCATCGTCTTCAAACGTGACAACGGCCGGATTTTCATCGCCAAAAAGCACCGTCCCGCCCAGCTCAAGCTGACTATTCTCTGAAATATTGATAAACGTCTTCAGATGTGTGTCAAAAATGGGGCGTCTTGAGATTCCTGAAAAACTGGCCCCGTTGTTTCCGCGTAAGACCTCTGCGGAAACTTCAAAAGGCACATCCCAAGGATTGGGAATAATGGTTTGAAGACGGGCGCCGGAAGAAGCCAAGCCTTCCTCGCCAAAGAAGTCGCGGATAACAAGCGGATAGCCAGCCGTATCTAACTGATGCGAGTGCAGCAAATTGGCTTTCCCGATTTTGGGCCTGAATTTTCCGATTTGTGCTGTGACGCCAAGCGGTAATCCCCAGCGCGTATAATAAAGTTCTTCGATGTCCACATTTTGTTCTTCCAAATTATCATTGAAAGCGATCACGCTGTCCAAACGGGAAAATGGATCCACATACTGCGAAATGGAAAGTTCCGCTTCCTTGAGCGCGATGGTGTCATTGCCTTCTCCGTCTTCCGGGCTTTGCGTGGATTTAGCTTCTATGGAGGCAACAAGCCCGATGTCGGGATTAAACCCCTGGCTGATACCCGCCAGTTTGGGCGCACCGGCCGGTGCGGACATCGAGCCCGCGGGGAAAGACTTGTCTCCTTCCAACGCGTTGATTCGCACGCTTTGCCTGTGGATAATTTCGTTTTGGCCTTCCACAGTCTTTGTCAGGTCTTTTAACGTTGACTGAAGCGATACAACCAGATTTTGGAGTCTTGACATTTCTTGTTGAAACGATTCAAGTGTCATCTCATTGGCGAAGCCGGATGAGCTGAGTGCCAACGCAGAAAATAACGACAGAAAAATAATAAATAAAATACGCATAGAAATAGTCCTTTCCTTGATAAAAATGGTGACGATTAGAAATTAGGAAAGGACGGGCGGGGCGCGGTTTTGAAGAGACGAAAGATAAAAAGTGCAGCGGTAAAAAGAACGAAACAGAGAAGCAAAACGTGTTTTTTGCTTCTGAGAAAAAAGTGCGGCGGCTAAAACCAAAACAAATAAGAAGCTGGCCGCCAATCGGCACACCGCACATTCGTGTTGAGCGATGTCGTCATGATGAATGATGTGGGTTAATAAATGGAAAGCAGCTGCGGAAAAACAAACGCACAAAATCAGCGCGGTGAACGCCAGTAGTTTCTTCCGCCTTAGCCGGCTCATAGCGTTAGCATAGCAAACCTGTCAAGACATGGCCTTCAAAAATCGTCCGGGATAGACGGTGATTGAATCCCCTGCTCGGCGGCATGTTTGAATTTTTCGTGGATGAGGTCTCTCGTGCGGCGGAATTCGTTTAAAACTGCTTCCGTTCCCGCCTGACCATGGGGAGGATCGGGGAAATACCAATGCAGCCTCACGCTGTTTCCCGGAAAAATGGGGCAGGATTCTTTGGCTTGGTCACAGACGGTGATAATGTAATTGAAATGGCGGCCCAGGAATTCGCTCACATGTTTGGAGCGATGTTTTGAGATATCGATGCCGATTTCTTGCATCACTTTGATCGCATTTTCATTGACGACGGATGGTTTCGTGCCGGCGCTCACCACTTCAAACCGCTCGCTCCCATAATGTCTTAAAACACCCTCCGCCATTTGAGAACGGCACGAATTCCCCGTGCATAAAATCAAAACGCTTTCTTTCTTCATCGGTATCCCCCTGCCGTCGAAGCAAAATATTTTTCTCTAATCCAAAACGCTGCATTCACCAAGCCAATGAGAACCGGCACTTCCACGAGCGGCCCGATGACTGCCGCAAAAGCCTCTCCTGAGTTAATGCCAAAAACAGCGACGGCGACGGCGATTGCAAGCTCAAAGTTGTTGCTGGCTGCCGTAAAAGAAAGTGTGGCGGATTCCGGATAACTAGCGCCCACTTTTTTGCTGAGGAAAAAAGAAATAAAAAACATGACGACAAAATAAATCAATAAGGGAATGGCAATGCGGATCACATCAAATGGAATTCGGACAATATAATCGCCTTTGAGCGAGAACATGACAAAAATGGTAAACAAAAGCGCTATTAAAGTTATGGGGCTGATGGTTGGAATAAACTTGGTTTCGTACCAATTTTTGTCTTTGATTTTAATCAACGTGAAGCGTGTGATCATGCCCGCTAAAAATGGAATACCCAGATAAATGAAAACACTTTCTGCAATTTGCCCAATTGTGACATCAACCACCGCTCCTTCCAAACCAAACCACTTTGGCAAGACAGTGACAAACACCCAGGCATACACCGAAAAAAATAAAACTTGGAAAATGGAATTAAAAGCCACGAGTCCCGCACAATATTCACTGTCGCCCTCAGCCAGTTCATTCCAAACGATCACCATCGCAATACAACGTGCCAGTCCAATGATAATCAAACCCACCATGTATTCGGGGTAATCTCGTAAAAAAGCAACGGCGAGTAAAAACATGAGGACGGGCCCGATCAGCCAGTTTTGAATCAATGACAACACTAAAACTTTTGTGTTTTTAAAAACATCTCCCAGTTCCTCATACTTCACTTTTGCAAGCGGCGGGTACATCATCAAAATTAAGCCAACGGCAATGGGCATATTGGTTGTGCCTACCTGAAACCGGCCCCAAAAATCAACGATGCCCGGCATGCTGTAACCGGCTATGACCCCGAGAAACATTCCCAGAAATATCCAGAACGTTAGGTATTGATCTAAAAATGATAGTTTTTTCATGTTCTCTTTCAGGTACAGCAGGAAATCAAGCGTTTCTTGTTCTGACGAAAAACCTTAAGGTCTTGTTTCAATTCTTTAAATTCGGACCGGCAACAGCCGCAGGCCTTCAAAATAGATCGGAACCCCTTGTTGCCCGGCTTGGCCAATCGGTAGTACATCCACAGACCTTCTTTCCTGGTTTGGACCAGCCCCGAACGGCGCAAATACGCTAAGTGTCTTGAAACTTTAGATTGTGGTTCTTTGAGAACACGCGTCAGGTCGCAAACACAGAGCTCGCCTTCGCCCAGTAAGTTTAAAATGCGAAACCGCGTGGCATCCGCTAACGCTTGAAAAATGATTTGTGAATCTTTTAATTTCATGCGGAAAGTATATCTGCTTAGGCAGATATAGTCAATGAAAAAGATCTTGGGTCAAACCGTTTTTATCAAATCAGCCGGTTTGGCAGCAAGCTTCTATCCGGCTTTCCGGTATTTCTTCCATTTGAAGAAAGAGCTGCGCAGCCTGCTCTGGTGATATGCATTGGTCAATGGCTGGGTAAAGAATATTCTCTTCCTTTTCATTATGCGGTTTTAAAACAGCCAGCAACTCTTCTTCCTCGCCCTCAGTGCCGGCATTCGATATTTTAACTTTCTTATGCATTCTGTCTAAAATGTTTGCAATCATTTGATGTTCCCGGCGCATCACTTCTGTCGGCCCTATCGCTGTGCCGGTCATTTTTTCAAAGCACGGAAACAAAACGTTTTCTTCCCAAATAATATGCCTTAAAAGCCCTCTTAAAAATTCCCGGAAAAAAGGTTTCGCGGCAGGCATGTCTTTTTTCTTTTTTTCCCTATACTGATCCAACAGAAGATCCAACCGGTCATGATCGGCTTGAAAATAATTTGTAATGACTGTTTTATTTGCTTTCATTGATTGAATTCCTTTTAACCAAGCGTTGAGCCATTATTTCTTTTTGAGTTCATTCGGTGTCTTGCTAACAAAAGACCAGCCTGTTTTAAGCCCGACGACGAACCATGCCAAGTTCGCTACGCCAAAAGCAAAAATGGTGTCTCCGATTATCCGCATCCAACGAAACGTTTCTAAGATTTCATTTTGCATAAATTCCATTGAACGTGCATACCACAAACCTGTCTTAACGCTTACCCAAGTTTGGGCCAATCCCACCGGCAAAACACTCAATAAAACCATCAGCATCAAGCCGCCGTTAATTGCCCAAAAAGCGATTTTGATCGGTTTGCTTTTCCACACTTTCCCGGCAGTTAAGCCGCGAAGCACAAACAGCATTAGCCCAATCCCCAGCATACCGTAAACACCGAAGAGAGCCGTATGCCCATGCACGGGCGTGGTGTTGAGCCCTTGCATGTAATAAAGCGCGATCGGCGGATTAATTAAGAAGCCAAAAATGCCCGCTCCTACCAGATTCCAAAATGCCACGGCAACAAAACACCAAATCGGCCATTTATAAGATTGAATCCAGTCCGCCGCATAACTTAATCGAAAATTATGGTACCCTTCAAACCCAATAAGCACCAAAGGCACCACTTCAAGCGCGCTAAATGTGGCGCCTAACGCTAAAATAACCGTCGGCGTTCCCGTAAAGTAAAGATGGTGAAAAGTACCGATAATCCCGCCGAACAAGAAAATATTGGTTGAGAACAGCACAGCAGCCGTCGCCGCCGGAGCCCTTAGGAGTTTAAGTCTCACAAATAAGAAGGCAATGGCAACGGTAGCAAAAACCTCAAAAAATCCCTCCACCCACAAATGCACTACCCACCACCGCCAATATTCCGCCAAACTTAAATGTGTCTGGCGGCCCCACATGAGTCCTGCTGCATAAAACAAAGCAATGGCAGCTGAGGCGATCAAGAAAAGGATGAGCAGCTGATTGCCCTCTTCTTTTCGTTTTAAGGCAGGAAAGATTGCACGAAAAACCAATAGGAACCATAAAATTAACCCTACCAATAAGAAAATCTGCCAAAACCGCCCTAAATCAACATATTCGTAGCCTTGATGCCCGAACCAAAAATTAACCGGAAGATCTAATTTCTGTGCAATGGCAAGTGCTTGTCCGGTAAGAGACCCGATGACAATTATTAATAAGGCACCAAATAAAAAATTAACCCCAAATTTTTGAAACTTTGGTTCATGCCCTGACACAGCTGGTGCGATAAACAAACCTGTTGCAAGCCAGGAGGTGGCAATCCAAAAAATTCCCAATTGGATATGCCATGTCCTGGTGAGTGAATAAGGCAGCCATTCGGCTAAAGGAACACCGTAAAAACCGCTGCCCTCCACGCCATAATGAGCCGTGACAACACCCATGAGCACTTGAACAACCATCAAACCTATAACGACCCAAAAGTATTTAACGGTCGCCTGCATCGAAGGCGTAGGCGATAATTGAAGCAGCGGGTCTTGTTTCGGAAGCGTGGTTTCATCCACATCCTCCTCCCGGTGCGTAGCGTGATAAAAAGACAATAAACCAATCCCCAGCAATAAGAGGATTACGCTGAACCCCGTCCACAAGATCAAGGAACTGGTCGGCCGATTATCGATCAGGTCTTCAGACGGCCAGTTATTGGTGTAGGTGATGTTTCTCTCGAAACGTTCCGTTGAACACACCCACGATGCCCAAAAAAAGAACGCATTTAATTTATCCATTCTCCCGGAGTCTTTGATGGTCATCTCTTTCATGGCGTAGGCTTCGCGTTCTTTTGTTAAACGCGGGTTTCCCATAAATAAATCCGAATAATATTGGCTATTGGCACGGAAAGCCTGCACTTGTGCCGGGGACAGAGTGAGCGTGTCTTCGGCCGGATTATAAGTGTTGCGGCGAATTTCTTTTTTCAAGCGGGCTTTTAAAACCGCTTGTTTTTCCTCATCGAGCAATTCGTATGATTTGCCGTACAAGCTCTCTGCCCATGTATTTAAAATAAAAGTAAGTTCCCGGTGCAGCCAATCGGCTGTCCAATCAGGCGCCACATAAGACCCGTGGCCCCAAACCGTTCCTAATTCCTGTCCGCCCGTTGACTGCCACACATTTTGTCCGTCTTTAATGTCTTGCCCCGTAAATAAAAGGTTGCCTTGGATATCAATCACTTGGTTTGGGATAGGGGGTGCTTGACGATAAATTTCACGCCCGTAAAACCCCAAAACCGAAAAAGAGACAATCATAACAGCCAAAAATGTCCCCCAAAGTTTCTTATTTTTCATTCCTGTTCTCCTGTGTATAAATCCTTAAGATTTTTCTAATGTGATACTGACAGATATTTCTCTATCAGTGACAGTAACCGGTTCGCGGTAAGCTAGTTTGGGAATTCTTTGAAAGTTGCCTCAGTTTTCTTCACTTACCTTCTTACAAGTAGAACTTGCTTTTGCGATAAGCTTCCCCCGAGCATTAGATAGTTCACATTCTAAATAAAACAATGATTTCCCCAAGAAAAGTGTTTTTGCCGAAGCGCGAATAAGATCGCCTGGGAATACAGGCTTTAAAAAGTTGATTTTAAATTCGATGGTAACGCCTGTCTGATGTGACGGTAACAATGAAAGAAAAGCAAACCCCATTGCGGCATCCGCCAAATCACAAAGAATACCGCCATGAATTGTTCCGATGGTATTGAGGTGCTTTTTCCCTGTTCGCATTCTGCAAACTGCCTTTCCCTTTCCCGCTTGCACAAGATGAAAACCGATTAATTTTGCTACCGGCGGAGTTGAGAAATTGCGTTGCGAAAGAATTTTACGGGGCATAGATCACCAGGAAGAAAAAATGGGTTTGATAAGTGAGAAAAGAAAACGAAGAAACAAAACGCATTCGCGATACGCTGTAAAAACAACTTGGCCGAAATGAATTTGATGAATTCTACCCTTGCGCACGCAAGTTCGTACTTCAGACCAAAAACGTTTCGTTGGAAGGCGCGTAAAAGTCAGGGAATCTGAAAAAACATCCCACTTCTTAAACCACAACTGAAGACGTGACGGAATTCGAATGTTTGAACCGGCTTTCAGCGATTGCGATTTAGCGAGGTTAAGAGCGGCGCGCCGATACAAGTCCTGAAGTTCCGAAACGCGCAAACTTCTCCATTCCGTTACTTTTTTTTGAATCCTTTCAAGTTCACAAAGCACCTTCTCCTCGAGCAGACTGCGGTGACGCGTCGCTAGCCAAACTTCTTCCATTTCAAGTGCCAAATTTCTCCATCCGATCAATGTTTGCCATAAATTCCCTACCCTTTGTTTAAAATATTGCCACGGCCTAACCGCCGGATAAAAAAGGCGCCGCTCGCGCCGTGTCTTTAATCGAATGAAGCCGTGCAACATCGGATGCCCGTCTTCAACTTGTATGGCATTTTTGTACCAAATGAATTTTAAAAAAACACCCCAATAATTCTTTGCAGGGGTATTTTTTAAAATTCGCTTCATATTTTCAACGCCATAAAAATTTGACCAAGCCTCATTGTAAACGTGAGTCCATTCATTGGGATTCATCCGAGAATGACGAAATGTTTCATGAAAGGTGTCAAAATTATTAAGATCCGCATCGATTGCCTTGCCGCGTGAAACAAAAGTTTGATAATCCATCGACCCGGGCAGCGGCGTCAACATAAAAAAAGACGCTTGTTCTGCGCCCAATTCAACTTGGAGATACGCAAGGTTATTTCTAACCGACGCAGAATCATCAAACGGGAACCCAATGATATAAGCTAAGTGAGTAATAATGTTTTGGTTGTGATAAGTTTGAACCAAGTTTTTGAAATCTGAAACTTTATTCTGTCTTTTCCCGGCAGCTTTCAAATTTTCCTCATTAATGCTTTCCATTCCAATGAAAACTTGGGTGCAGCCTGCGCGGCTCGCTTTGTTCACAAAATTGGGAATTCGGTGCGATAAAGTATCAACCTGAATCATAAAAGACACGGGAATATTTTCTTCCTCCCGCAAACGAATCAAGCCGTCAAAAATGGCTTCCCAATTTTTATTCCGTGAGAAATTGTCATCCGTAAAAAAATAACCGGCTATTTTATGTCGGGAGAAATTTTCGCGGATCAAATTTAATATGGAATCCACCAAACGGTACCGCATGAGACGGCCTTGAACATTAATCACCGTGCAAAAACTGCATTGGAACGGGCAGCCGCGCCCGCAATCCAAAGTGGCAAAACGGCCGACTGCATATCGATTCATCAAATTTTCCGGAATCTTCGGCAGGGGCGCATTTGTCAAATCAGGAGGCGAGCTTAAAAAATTGTAGACTGGTTTTGATGTTCCATTTAAAATGTCTTTTAAGATCATGCCCCACCTATCTTCCACTTCTCCTGCCACAACGATAACGCCCATTTTGATTAACTCTGAAATTTCCTGTGGAAGTGTGTTAAAAGCCAAGACGCCGCTGACATGAAACCCGCCGATGAGGACATCAACATTTGCTTCTCGAAACATCAAAGCCAAATCTTTTGCTCGCGGGAACTGATTGGATTGAACGCCAACCAGGCAAACAATCGTTCTTGAATCATTTCTTCTGCTGGAGGTGATAATCCCGGCGATTGGAACTTTTTGCACTGTTTCATCAATTGCTTCGATGCGCCATTTCAATTGACTGCCCAAGATTTTTCGCTTTCTGACATCCTCGCTTAGACCGTAAAGACAGGCGAGCGTGTTGCTTGGGAGCACCCCTTTCCAATACCGAATGACGTAGCCATCATCATCATATTTAGATGGCTTAATGAGAAAAAGATTAAGTTTTTTAATCATGGTCTGATCTAGAACCTAACAGTTTGCGATAGGTGAAAGGAAACTTAACGATAAATTTCATGCCCATAAAACCCCAAAACCGAAAAAGAGACAGCCAAAACGGCTAAGAATGCCCCCCAAAGTTTCTTATTTTTCATTTCTTGCCCCTCTGATTCAATCTTTATGATTTCTTTAATGTGATGTTAACGGTTGTTCCTTCGCCGTCTACGTGAATTGATTCGCGGTGTACGCCCAGCCACTCCTGCCAAATTTCGATTTCGTAATCCCCCGGCGGCACGCCTTCGATTTTAAAATATCCATCTTGATCTGTCAGGGCAAAATAAGGTGTTTCACTGGTAACGAGGTAAGCGCTCATCCACGTGTGACCGGCATCGCACCTGAGCTTGATCACGCCTGGTTTGTTTAATTTGGCAGGAACTTTCATCCCGACAATAGGCACTGCCAAATTAAAAGCGGTGGAGCCGTCTTCGTAAAAACCGTGCGAATTATGAAGAACGGGGTCACTGCTTGTGATTTCGACCGTAGACCCAAGCGGATGAACCTGAACATGCGGAACAAACTGACAATCTTTTTGATCAAGTTTCCCGGTACGCGGAAGAAGTTCTCCTGTGGCACCGACAATTTTAACCACGGCATCTTGAATGCCGTGGTCTTTGCCGAGCACAAGCGTTTGCACTTGCTGCACACTTCCGCAAGTAGCGCTGTCGCTTTTGACTTCCACTTTTTCAACCGGAGGGGCGGTGCCATCAAATTGAATCTGGCCTTGAACAACTGTTTGCGCTAACAAAGTGCCCGGTTGAAAAACCATAACTCCAAATATAAATACTTTGACGAAACACAAATAAAATTTCATGGCGATTCTCCTTTTCTACTGCATTTTGTGCAACAAATCGGGCCTGTCTTCACCTTCCACATGCAGGGTGCCGGCAGCGCCTTTGTTAATTCGGAAAATCGAATGATCGACCAGCGTAAAATCGCCGGGCACATCTACCCTAAATTCGACCATAGAAGCAGCGCCGGCCGGAATCAGCGTGGTTTGAACATTGTGAACGGCATCCTGAACGGTGCCTTCACGGTAAACGCGGTCAAAAATTTCACCGATCACATGAAAAGATGAAACCAAGTTCGGCCCGATATTTCCCACATAAAGCCGAACGGTTTCACCGGTTTTCGCCTGGAGCGCATTCTTTTCCGTCAACGCTCCGACTTTACCGTTAAAAACCACAAAAGTCGGGTCTTCATTCATCCCTCTCTGAGAAGAAAAGGGAGCGAACCCGTCCACCGGTGTTTCGGTATAAAACTCGCTTTGCATGACATAATATTCCCTATCAACTTTTGGCATACCGCCAGCAGGTTCAACCAAAATTAAACCGTAAAGGCCGTTGGCAATGTGAACCGGAATCGGCGGGGCGGCACAATGATAAACAAAGATACCTGCTCCGATCACTTTTGCTTCAACCACGGATTCATCACCCGGTTCTGTCATCAGGACACAGGCGGCGCCGCAGGGTCCTGTGATGGAATGAAAATCGACTGTATGGGTATTCTTTGAATCTTTATGATTTTTTAAATGAAATTGAACCACATCCCCTTCGCGGACACGGATAAAAGGCCCCGGCACCTGTCCGTTGTATCCCCAAAAGTCATACTGAATCCCGCTGGTCAGTTCATCCCTGTATTCAACGGAATCCAAACGGATAATGACGCGCGCAGGATAATTGCGTTCGATAGGAGGCGGCACATGGGGCGCGAATGTCATATTAGCTTCGATCACCGGCAACTCCCGTGACACCGGTTCACTGGCCGCAAATGCTGTCGAACCAAAGCCAAGAAAAAATGTAACGATACCAATTAGAATTTGCTGTTGTTGTTTCATAATCAATTCTCCTTTCGTCGTCTCTTTTGATTAATCAAATCATACAAAGTCACAGTCTCTAACTGCTGAAGCAACGGTTTTTTTGTGGCCATCCACACTTGATGCAGCGGGCAAGGCGAGTTGTCACGGCATGCCGGCAATCCCATAACACACTGATCGAAAGCATCTTCTCCGTCAATGACGTTGATAATTTTCAAAACAGAAATTTTTTGAGGCTGGTGGGCCAAATGGTATCCGCCGCCTGGCCCCGTAGCTGCTTTTAAGACCCCTGAGCGCGCAAGCGCCTGAAGGTTTTTTCGCGTAAATGATTCGGGAATGCCCGCGCGTTTACAGATTTCTTTTGCCGTGAACCTTTGGTCAAGTTTCTTGCGGTCCACCGAAGAGAGTGCGCTTAAAATGTGTTCGCAGCCGCGCGAGTATAGTTGAAACATGCGTTGACTCCTATTATGGATAATATAGTCCATAATTAAGGCTGTGTCAATACGTAGTTTGTTATTCATTTAACAAACAAAGTATTGTCTGACATTTTTAAACGATATTTTGCCCCATCGTTTTCTCTGAAAACTCTGAAGAATTGCGGAATAATGTCCTTCCGTTATGATACGCCTTAAAATTTAAGACGCTGGTGAATGTCTCTTTTGACTCCTAATATGAGAAACAGGCATAATAAACTCCTGCGGGATGAGAAAGGGTATATACTATATGTGCGGCAGCGCGTTAATAAGAAAGGAAAATTCATGTCCACAGAAAAATTTGTTCGAGATGATCTGCTCTACCATTCAGCGCACGGTTTATGCCGGATAGACGGGCTGACAAAAGAAACACAAGCCGGAAAAGAGATCTTTCGTTATTCGCTGGTGCCGAAGAAAATCAATAAGTCAAAAATGCGTTTTGTAATTGCCGATGCCGATCTGGCAGCGTCGGGATTTCATCGCCTTATTTCGGTGAAAGAAGCCAATGCGATCATGGCTTATTTAAAAAACGGCGATCATGCTCAAATCCCGTCCGAAAGCGAATTTGGCCGGGAAAATCATCCTTGGAAGCTTGCGGAAAGTCTTTTGTCTTCTTCTGCGGCCGGCGTTCAAGTCAAAGATCAAAAAAAGCGCCAGACATTGGAACGTTCGGTCAGAGGATTGGTGGAAGAGTTGGCGCTTGTTTTTAAAATTAATTTAAAAGAAATGGTTGATAGAATTCTTAAGAGTTTGGGCAGTGTGTCAAAAATTAATCCGTTGGTTCTGGCTGCTTTTAAACATGCCTCCGGTGAATAAACCGGAATCTCCAAGACCCTGTTAATCAAATGAGAGGATGAAAAAATAAAATGGACGATATATTCAAATCAAATGAAATGGCCTCAGCATCGCCGCAAAATGACTCTGAGGACACCACAAACTCCCGTCTGAAGAAGATTCAAGAGCGGTTGACGGCTTTGGAACAAAAAATCGATACCCTGCTCAAGCAGTCTTCGCAAAAACCGGCTTTTCAAAGAGACCGTTTTTCAAAACCTGAAAGGCGTTTTGGCCGTTTTGATAAGCACCGCAAAAGGTCCGGCCATTTTCACTCAAGAGACGACGGTCCATCCTCTTCACGCCCTTTTGATAAGCCTCGTCACTTTGACAAATCTCGGCAGTTTGATAAGCCTGCCGGAGACGACCGTAGAAGAGATGACCGTTCAGGACCTGACTTTGGCGGAAAAAAGAAACCTTTTTTCCACCGTGGTAAGCGCCCGCGTTAATCTAAATAAAAAGGGGCCATCGATAGACAGCCCTTTTTATCACCGCATGGTTAGATTTTCCCGACAAGTTCCAAGCTGGGTTTTAATGTTTTACTGCCCGGCTTCCATTTGGCAGGACATACTTCACCTGGATTGGCTGCAATGAACTGCGCGGCTTGGACTTTCCGTAAAAGCTCATCGGCGTTTCGGCCGATGCCGTTGTCATGCATCTCGATAATTTTGATTTTACCTTCCGGATCAACCACAAACGTCCCGCGGTAAGCGAGCCCCGCTTCTTCGATGTAGACACCCAATGCTCTTGAGAGAGCGCCTGTGGGATCGGCCAGCATGGGGAATTTAATTTTCTTAATCGTCTCAGACGCATCATGCCACGCTTTGTGCGTGAAATGCGTATCGGTGCTGACCGCATAGACTTCGGCGCCTATTTTCTGAAAATCGGCATACTTATCTGCCATATCGCCAAGTTCGGTAGGACAAACAAAAGTGAAATCCGCCGGATAAAAGAAAAGGATGCTCCATTTTCCTTTGAGGTCCGCGCTTGAGACTTCTTTAAACTGATTCTGGTGGTAAGCTTGTGCTTTAAAATCCGGTAATTTAGAATTGATCAACGTGCTCATTTTCTCCTCCGTCTCATCATCTTAGTCGTTTTAGTCATGCCTTGATTGTCTCTATCATCGCACCATCACTATTATTGATCCAATCGATTTTATACATTATACTTATAGACGAGGTCTATTATGGAATTACAGCAGTTAAGATATGTGATTGCTCTTTCGCAGGAGCGAAACTTCCTGCGGGCAGCCAGGCGCGCCAACATCACGCAGCCGACGCTTAGTCATCAGGTTAAGAAGCTGGAAGAAGAAATTGGCTCGCCTCTGTTTGAAAGGTCTTCCCGCGGCGTTCGTTTGACTGCGGCCGGTGAAAGATTTGTCCCTTACGCCAGGGCAACGATTGACCATCTTGAAAAAGGGTTGGCGGAGGTCCGGGAAGAAGCCAAGCATATTTCCGGGAAAATTAAAATCGCCGCTATCCCCACTGTCGGCCCTTATCTGATCCCGGACATTTTAATCCGCACCAAGAAAAATGCCCCGCGTCTTTCCATTGAGCTTTACGAAGAGACCACTTCATCGCTTTTAACATCGCTCAAGGCAGGCAAAATTGATCTGGGCATTTTGGCGCTTCCCATTACTGAGGCCGGCATTGTCAGCCGAAGTATCGGGCGGGAGGATTTTTTCCTTGCGGTTTCTAAGCAGCACCCTTTCTCGAAGAAAAAATTCGTAACGGCAAAAATGATGAAAGATGAAAAACTTTTAATGCTCCAGGAAGGACATTGTTTTGGCGATCAAGCGCTTGATTATTGCAGGCGGACCCGCGAAGATCCTCAAGTCATTTTTCAGGGAAGCAGCTTAACCTCTGTCATGAAACTCGCCTCAGCAGGAGAGGGTCTTACATTGGTACCCAAGATGGCTGTGAACGATAGGGAAAACCCGAACCTTGTGTTTATTCCTTTCTGTTCGCCAAAACCGGCTCGTGAAGTTGGCGTGATTTGGCGAATCACTGCCCCGCTCACGCCCGCTCATCATTTGTTTATTGATCTGAGCGCCCGTGTTTTCGAACGTTACCGCTCCAAATGAAGCCCCGCGGGTTAACACCCATAGCGCCTGATGAATACCCGTATATTTTTATTCGTCAAAGTATGCTATAAAGTGACGATATTCTTTTATACAATCAATAGCTTCCTTTCAATAGAGCGGGAATGATGAAAACTTTGACTCCGGCCCAGCAAGCCATGCTGGATCTTTTTCAAAAACACGTGAACGCGGAACTGGCAGGCGATCTTGAAACCACGATGGCTACCATGACGGACAACCCGCACCTCACAAACGCACCTCTTGTGACAGGAGGTGTCGGCCGAAAAGGGGTGAGGGATTTTTACGCGAATCATCTGGTGGGTAAGTTTTTCCCGCCCGATGTTGAAATGATTCCTGTATCGCAGACCATTGGAAGCGATCAAATTGTCGACGAATTGGTCATCCGATTTACGCACACCCAAGTCATCGACTGGATGCTGCCCGATGTCCCCCCAACCGGGAAAAAAGTCGAAATGGCCGTCGCTGTCATTGTGAAAGTTGAAAATGGAAAGATCGCGCATGAACACATCTATTGGGACCAAGCCAGCGTGCTGGTCCAGATTGGTTTAATGAATCCAAAGGGGCTGCCCGTGAGCGGGGCGGAAGGGGCCCGTAAAATGCTTGATCCGACTTTGCCCTGTCGTGTTATTAAATGAATCATAGGCCGCAAATCGGTAAATCTGGACGCCCGGTAACGGCGTATTAACGAAGGAGTGTATCATGAAAAAACGGATTGTTTGGTTGTTGGTATTGATGTTATTAGGAGCCGGTATTTGTTTCACAAATGCCGCCTTCGCCGCAAATGAGAGTAACGATGCTGTCCGGGCAGCTGCAGACCAGTTTTATATTGCCCTCAATGCCATGTTTGTTGGAAACATCGCACCGATGGAAGCTTTGTGGGCGCACACCGATGATGTGGTTTATATGGGTCCGGATGGTGCCTTTGTGGTGGGGTGGGATAACATCCGGGGAGTTTGGGAAAAACAAGCTGCCAAGAAAATGGGCGGTAAAGTAACGCCTGATCACATGCAGATCGCCTCGGGGCATCACATGGGCATTACCTATAATTACGAAAACGGAGAAAATTACGACGCGGACGGCAATCTGGTCAAAGTTTCCATTCGCGCAGTTAACGTGTTCCACAAAAATGACGACGGTGAGTGGAAAATGACCGGGCACCACACAGATTTACTGCCCTTTTTGGCGGAAGATACCAAATAAAAATGCTGTGCCCTAGTGTAAGGGCATTTGGCCCTACACCGAATTCAGCGGCCTGATGCCTTTAGGATCCGTTAAAAGGCGGTAAATTTTATTTTTGATGTTTGGAATTAAAGCCGGCTGTACGCTGAAATTCCTTAGTCCAAGACGCAGTAAATCGTCAGTAAATTTCAAGTTTGCGCCCAATTCCCCACAGATATTGCACTCTTTACCCTGCTCTCCGGCTTTGTCGATAACTGGTTTCAGAACATTTAGAATCAGGCGGTTGCCGGCCTCATAATAGTCTGCCACATCCGGTTTTTCTCTTCCTGCCGCCATGACATACTGAACCAGATCATTGGTTCCCAAGCTGAGAAAATCGGAAGATTTGAGGATTTCATCAATAGCAAAAAGGGCTGCAGGTGTCTCGATCATGGCTCCGACAGGCAGCGACTCATTAAAGGGTATTTTTTCTTTCCTTAATCTTTTCTTTTCTTCAAAAAGGTAGCGGTTGACCTCCATCATATCCTTAGGCAGAGAAACCATGGGAACCAGAATTCTCACATTGTGTTTTGCACTCAGCTTTAGAAAAACCCGCAGCTGCATTTTCAGTAACGAAGGATACTTAAGCAGGAGCCTGATACCGTTCAAACCCAGTGCCGCGTCTTTAATTTCAGCAATATCAATAAAAGGGAGTGTCTTATCGCCGCCGATATCCAAAAGGCGGAGCGTGATTTCCTGGCCGGGCGCTTGTTCAAGGATTCTATTCAATTGTTCATAAAGATCATCTTCGGAAGGCAGGTTTGGTTTCTCCATATAAAGCGGTTCTGTCCGGAAAAGCCCAATGCCGTCAGCGCCGAATAGCTTTGCCATTTTGACTTCGTTCAAGGAAGATACGTTGGCGCTGATACGGATGCGTTTACCCGCAGATTCCAGAGTTTTATTTTGAAGCCGCTGAACCACGGCAAGTTTTTTCAGTGCCCGTTTTTGTATCCGCCCCGGGTAGACCGCCAATGCTTTTGGGCCCGGATTGGCGATAATTTGCCCAACTTCGCCGTCGACAATCACTTGCATTTTCGAGCGGATGGTTGAGAGAGGAACATTGATTTTGGAAACAAAGGGAATATCCAAAGCCCGGGCCAGAATGGCCGAATGGGAGTTTTGCGAGCCTTCGACCGTCACAATCGCTTTCACGTGTTCTGTATTTAATGATGCCGTATCCGAAGGCAGAAGCCTGTGTGCAAAGATGACCGAATCCGGCGGCAGATCCGAGAGATTACTTTCCTTGACACCGATAAGCACCTTCAAGAGGCGGCGGCCGACATCGGCAACGTCCGCGGACTTTTCCGAAAGCGTATCGTTTTTTACTTTTTTCAACCGTTTTTCCCGGCGTTGGAATACATTCTGGACAATCTGCTCAGCATTGAGCAAACGGTTTCTTAACTCTTCTTCGATTTCTTTAAAGAGGTCCACGTCCTGCAAAATAAGCTGGTGAACACCGAAAATTTCCGCATGTTGCGCGTCGATTTGCGAGGTGACTTTGGATTTCAGCCGGGAAAGATCTGCTTGCGTTTTCCGCATGGCTTTCCGCAGCCGCTTGAGTTCTCCTTCCGCCTGATGTTCGCCCAGTTTCCATAGCGCGAGTTCGCGCGTCAATACATCCTCATAATAGACGGCATACCCGACAGCGAATCCTCCCACAATTGCT
Source organism: Candidatus Abzuiibacterium crystallinum (assembly GCA_002787155.1). Lineage (GTDB taxonomy): Bacteria > Omnitrophota > Omnitrophia > Omnitrophales > Abzuiibacteriaceae > Abzuiibacterium > Abzuiibacterium crystallinum. The sequence goes on from PCVY01000044.1 coordinate 19,011, forward strand.
TCGCCTTTAATAACAAACTGTTTGGATAACAGTTTTCCTTTGCTCAATGGCAATCTCTCCTCTTTCCTCACCCAATGGCAGTCTATTGAATAGTGACGATGCTACGCCTCTGTTAAACTCAAGTCAAACAAAACAGGAAAGGTATTCGGCGAGCGGGGGGCTGGCTACTGATTTTTAAACTTTTTGTCTTTTTCGGCGTACTTGAGAACCGTCCAGACAAAGGCGGAATGACTCCAGGTAAGAGGCGACACGCTAAGAGGCGAACCATTCAGCGGATGGACCTGTTCCGCCAGGACGCCGGAGGGAAGTGCGTTTTTTCCGCACCATTTAAGATAGGGCAAAGCCGTTTGAAGTTCAATTTGATTCTCAGATAAATCGATAAAATATTCCGCAAGCCAAAGCGTCGCAATAAACCAGGGGTTTCCGGGAATGTCTTTTGGGCTGTCTTCCGCACGCTGATACCTATCGCCTTCGTACCTGGCACAGCCTTCGACAGCCGTTTTAATCCACAGTTGCTCACGCACGGTTTTTGCTGTCGCCATCATGCGCGGATCTTTGGCGTCCAGAACTCCAAGTGTTACCAAACTTAACAAGCTGATATCAATGACTTCATCCAGTTTGTACCCGCCTTGAGTTTGAGTGCCGGAACGGGCAAAACGCCCGAGGCCTTCATGGTAAAGGTGCCGATGAATTCCCTCCGTCATCTCATTAGCCACTGCTGTATATTGATCAGCCAGCGTCATATCTTCAAAAAGTTTTGCGAAATTCGAAGCAGCCCGGAGCCCTGCTATGACGGATGCGGCCGTATAAGCATGCAGCGCGTAACGCTCTTCCCAAAGATCATAGGAAGGCAACGGTAACGACGTTTGGGGATCCCGGTAACGAACCAAGAAATCAGCTGCTTTTTTAATGAGGCTGCCGTAAAGAGACCTGATATATTCCAGGTCTTTTAAGGTTTCATAATGTATCCAAAGTGCCCAGAGCGTTAAAGCGGTTGAGTCTTCCTGAATGGGAAGAACCTCTTTGCCGTTCACTAACCAAGAATGCCAATTGCTGGCAAGCGATCCGTCCGGATTATAATGTTGAAATAAATAGCCTTCATCAGACAGAATGCGGGCACAGAAATCAAAATATTTCATACAAACATGCGAGTACCCGGCTTTCGCCAAAGCCGCAGCAACAAAAGCGCCGTCCCGTCCCCACATATACGAGTAAGTATCTTTCCCAAACCGGATAATGTCAGAATCGTTGGCCGCAATAATGGCGCCCCGGTTATCGATTTGCGTTCTTAATATCAGAAGGCTCCGGTTAAAAACATCGTGCAAGGATTGAGGGAGGTCTTGCGGCGCTAACGGGCCGGTGTGCACCCATGTTTTCCAATATTTTGATGAGCGTTGAATAAGCGCTTCCGGTGTTTGATGATGGACTTCTAAATTCAGCTTGGCCACCTCAGGATAAGTGGTGCCTGCTGCCATCCAATAGTAAGCGTTTGATTTCCCTTTAGCGGGCAAATCAAGCCAAATGCCAATGGTCGAATGTGGCGTTCCCCAGGCCGAGGCCTCTCCGCTTAGTTCGCCGCGTTCTATTTGTTTAACGATTGCCAAACTCCCCGAAGCATCTCGCCTTCCGCAAGAAAAATGTTTCACGCCCCACGCCTCATGCGCCCAACAACTCATCAAAAAATAACGATGCATTTTGTAATGAATAATGGAGCAGCTTCGCGGATCAAAATAGGCGGTACCTCCAATGTCATTCCCATACAAATTAAAATCGTGGCTGAAAAAAAGCCGCACTTGACGGACTTTGTCTTCAAGGTTGGTTACCTCAATTTTTTTGACGTAAACGTTTAAATCTAAATCCACCACATCCGAGCAGCGAAGCTCTAATTTTAAAGCCTGATGTTTTAGGAGTACATTCGTCACAAGGCTATCGTCTTGATACCTTAAATCTTTTTCCCACTCCGCCCCCATCCATGAATGTTGGCCATCCACCCACACCCCAAAGCTGAAAGGGTGTCCGCTCGAATGGTTTTCCTGGCCAATAAACGGGAAATAAATATCCCGAATCTGATAATCTGAATCAAAATTCAAAAGAAAAGACCCGTTACTTACCGGGATGTCTTTAGGCATAAATTCCTTCTATTCAGTATAGACTCGTACAGTGCCGCGTATTTTCCGGCCATACTAGCAATGGAAAAATTCTCACTCACGTGCTTGCGGCAATCGCTGGGATCAATGCAACCGATGGATTTCACAGCTTGAACCATGGCATTCATCGACCTCAGCACAAATCCCGTTTTCTTGTGAATGACAATTTCCGGAACCGAACCTTTATGGAAAGCCAGTACCGGTGTGCCGCAGGCCATGGATTCTATCAACACCAACCCGAACGGCTCGCCCCATTGGATCGGAAAAAGCGTTGCCCGCGCGTGCCGATACCACAGCTTTTTCTCGTGGTTGTCGACTTCACCGATATAAATGATTTGTTTCTTTGAATCCAAAATGGGCTTCATGACTTCTTTGTAATAATCACCGCCACTGTAAGGCGGTCGTTTGTCAACGATCAGGTCGATTGATTTTCTCAATTTATCAAAAAAAGCCCGGTCCCCCGCTTTGTTCTGAACATTGCCGGCCAAGATCAGCCGCGAGCCTGTTTTTTTCGTAACCTGAATCGCTTTGTGTTGCCCTTTGTCCGGCGTGATCCTGCTGATTGAAAAGAGATAGCCGGCTTTCACAGGTCTCTTTTTAAACGGATAGTCCGCCACATCAATCCCGTGATGAATCACCTGCTGTGCATTCACCAAACCCCGATGCTGTTTCTTCTGGTATTCACTGATTGGAATAAAATAAGCGGCCGAAGAAGAGAGGAGCGATTCGTGCCATTCTTTAAAGGACCCTTTATCCTCAGCCGGTACATGCAGGGTCATCACAACCGGAACGGGGCTTTTAAAGACTCCCTTATAAATATATTCCATCATAGTGGCGTCATGCATGTGGATAATATCAATGTCTCCCGCCTTTGCCCGCTGAAGCGAGAGGGCAAGATGCCGTTTCATGTCTTTTCGCTGCGCGGGAGTATTCTCACTCCAGTACTCGCTCGCACTTTTTTTAATGGTTGTGTAGTGTTCTCCAGCAACATGGGAGTCGGCCGCACAGGCAACAATCGAGCGGTGGCCTAGTTTGTGCAATCCTTTATCAATGTTATAAATCACCGTTTCGATCGGTCCGTAGCCCAAATCCCGGCGGATCGGCCTGTTCAGGGTCGCAATATGAAGCACGCTTATTTTTCTTTTTGCGTTGATCATAGAAATCTTTCCTTGAAAATTCAGCCCGTCAGCCAGAGTGAAGGGAAATAAAACAGCCTGATTGGGCGGAAGACAGGTGCTCTCATTTGCACCGAGATGCGCGAAGAAGCTTCAGGGAGTGTTAAATACAAACCGTCTGGGCTTAGAAGTAAATGAAGCCATCTCAATCTAGTTTAACAGAACGCGCATCGGATTGATACAAGTATAAAGCCGCTGTTTTTGTTCTATAAGATCTGCTGCCGCACAGGACAAGGCTTGGCAGGTGTAGGGGATGCCAAAAAAACCAGCACGAACCCTCTTTAAAAGTTCGCGCCGGTTTGTAAATGACTCCCGGGGTAGGGCTTCCCGCGTCGCTACGCTCCTGGGACGGCTACGGCTTCGCCTCCGCGCGCGAACATAGCCCCGCTTCGCGTGGCGTTCTCGCCCATGACCGAAGTATTTAAAAGAAAAAGCCACAACGCAATCTAGCGAAGTGGCTTTTTCTTTTAAATGCTCCCGTGGGCGGACGAGTGGGATAATGAATCTTCCGAAGTCGTTCAGCTAATAATTCCGTTCTTCCGGCGTAAATCCAACAAGCTTGTGCTTTCGATAGGAGAACCATTTCCCGAAAAACCGCCCAAAGCGCCCGTAATTCCAAAGAACATTGTAGCCGAAGCTCTCAAATTTCAAAGCTTTTTGAATGAGGAACCTTTCCGCCAAAATGAAGGCGGATCCGTCCTTCGGCGGACGCGCACCTACGAGGAAGTTGCCCGCCATTTCGACGTTTCCTGTGCCCGGGTTTCGCAGTTGATGAGCATTTTGAGAAACCTTCCGGAAAGTTTTCTTGACTCAATGAAAGACAGTTCGGATCCGAATGTACTTACAATTTTCTCCGGTAGGCAATTGATCCGCATTTCACGATTGGCCACTCTCGAAAGGCGCGAAAAAGCAATCTCACGACTTAAAGATAGGAAAGCATTCATTTCTCGTCTCGAAACAAATTGTTAAAATTCAGTAATTTGCCTTTTATAATGGGGTCGCTATTCGGATAGTAATTGCCAATTATCGCGGAATTCTTCCATCCAATTTTCTGGAATTGAGGGTGAATCTGGATATTTGGGGCGTATTCGACGCATTTTTGTATTGTTCCGTTGCTGCCCTTTTGCTCCGGGCGTTGTGTGCCAATCACCATGACTTTGTTTTAAAATCTGAGCAACCTTATTGGATGGAATCACAAAAGTTTCCGGCTGGTTATCATCAGCCCATTTTTCTGGCAAAGATACGAAAACATAATAAAGATTTGGCTGGAGGATTTGTTCATGTTTTTCCCACATAGGCCAATCCTTTGATCTTCCTTCTGTTCGTGTTTTTACTTGGATTTGAACACTCTTCTTTCCATCCTGTGAAACAGCTATGAAATCAACAATTTTTGTATTTGTAGGCGGAATCCCCACAAGAAACTCATTGGCAAGTAAGCGTGCCATAACATAATGCTCTCCAATAGCACATACGTGAGCGGAACCAAATGAATTTACTTTTTTATTTTTCACATTTGACCTAATTTATTGGGCTATAGGTGCATTGAGCGCGCGGATTAATTTTACTGACTTTTATAAGTTGTTCAATGACCGCTAAAATATCCGCGTAGAACTGTCTGGCGAATTTTTCATTTACTTCATATTCATAAGATTTTCTTGAGGAAAGCTTACCCACTTCTTCCATCGAACGTATTTCTGTTTCTTCAACGAAATTCGGCTTTGAATGAACCAATCTATTGCGCCAACTCATTGCCAACCCGATCGTTTGCAAAGGTCTTTTTCCCTTATCGATCTCCAATGAATATTTTCTGTAAAGCTGCTCAAGCTTGTTTTCAACACTTTGTTCTTGAAAATTGTCCCAGTCGAACCCCTCATCCACAATCAAGGAAGCAAGGGAATTGAAAAAACTTTCTAATGCCGCTACCGCAAGAACCATCGAACCTGTGAAAGACGAAAATGACAAACGGGCATCATTCTTTGCGTTCACTCCTGTTTGAAGTAACGTAACAGATGCGTTTAAGGTAAGATCCCAATTATGATTTTCGCTTGAATATTTATATTTGCTCATTTTATTTCTTAGTCCGAAAGCAATTGTTCTAAAAACCCTGATTAAACAAGCGAACCACTTGAAAAGTAAGGGCCCGGCTGGTTAACTTCAGGAAAAATCACGTTACCATCTTTCAAGATCCAAACAATTCCATTTTCGACCAAATAAACTTCATCTGGCTTGTCATTTCTTTGGTGTATCATTGCGCTGGCAAAAGCATTCCCAATCGCCGGATAATTTGATATGGCAATATCATTTGATTCAAATACCAGAATTGAACGCGTTGCCTTGCTGTCACTCTTTGCAAACTGAAGTTTTGGGCACTTTTGTTTAAGAGCTTGTTCAATCCGTTCCATCCGCTTCTTTTCTAAATCTTTTGGCTCGAACCTTCCGATAAAAAATCCTCCTTCAGATGTTGGCCACCGGTACAAAGAAACCCTAAATGGAGCTCCGGCCGGAATGTCAGAAATAAAATGGCGCGGAGCTGTTTGTGGCGAACTAACTTCAAGCGTTGAAGCCTTCGCGCGAATCCAAGATTCGATTGCCTCCCGGATTGCTTTTTCTTTTTTTGCTCCCTCCACCGCACCAAATTCAACATACAGGTGATAACTTCCGGGCAGTGGCAGTGCATTTTCTAAACTTTTTTCAAGAGGTTGCAACAACCTGACAAACAATGCATCGTCCTGCATTCGGCCAGGATGACTTTCGATCAATGTATGTTCCGTAACATAATCACCGGATGCGCCGCGAATCAAGAAATCAACGGCCTTCTGATTTCGTTCAACCGCATCAGGTTTACTAGCGATGGTCAATTTTTCCTGTTTTCGTCTTTCTAAAACAGGAATCAACAGGCTGCAAATCGTTAATTCACGCTCTGTTTGATTCATCTCGATCCATAAAAGAAGACGCTCGGGCTTTGAAGTAATTCGAGAGGAGGTAATACCGAAGCGCCAACTTTTTATCACCTTCCTGTTTCCTTTTCATATATTCTGACTCAACAAATTGAAACGCTCGGTTGAATATTTCCTTCCACTCTTTCATATCTGTTGGGCTTGGGTGTTCTTTTATGCTTTGCAGAAAATCGTTGCCTAAATAATCCAAAATAGGGACACCATCCACGTCTCGCACAATCATTTTCAAGCATCGCTTTGCTAAGCTCTTGCATATTTCAGTATCTTCTTTTGACTGTCCGCCTTGTTGTTGTTCGTGACCGTTTACGACAGACATTAGGTAATTTGTCAGCTGTTGGCCGATTACTATGCGAGGATATTGAGCAACCTTGCTTTCTAATTCATACGCTTTATACAAAGCGGGTCCGTAAATTTCGCCATTGCTCAACTCTGTTCCAAGACCGACTTCAATGCCTCCGCGAAACGCCTTTTTCATGGACAATGACAAAAGCAGTAAGCTGCCACATGACGTCAGTACACCGGACACCCCATTAATGGCATTTGAGTGATACTTTTCTGTATGTAGCGATACATAAGCCTGAATGCAATCCGAAAAGCGCTGGTGTTTTAAGTTGCTTTTCATCATTTCTTCAAATTGCGCTTGTTTTGATGGGTGCACTTGTACAGAAGATTCCCCTTCTTTCGTATATGCATCAAAAAAATTCTGGAATCCTTCGCGTAAACTTTCGACAAACATTGCAGTTTGCTTATGAACCTCAATCAATTTGTGATCATTGTCTTGGAGGGGTAAGCCCTCGAGATTTTGAAAGGCTTCCTTTTGCCCCAAAATATCAATGAAAGCCACTAAGTAATAGTAATAATTGATATCGTTATTCGGCATGGATATGCTGCTCGGCAATCTATTTATCTTTATTCAACAAAACGTTTTAACACATACTCAGAAAATTTTCCCATAACTTCATCGGACTGACTGTCATCAGTCAATCGACTACAGAATTTTTCGATTTCAAGTAAACAAGAATCAATAAAGTGTGGAACGTTTAGGTACATCATATCGTCGCCAATCCATTTTGGAGACCCATATTTTTCTTCAGTGTTCAAATCGTAGGTCCAAAACCCATCAGGTCGCAATTCATGGGAAAGAGCGTGACGATGCCAATCTACTAACTTTTCGGCGCAATCCTTATAACCCTTTCCCATTTGCGTAAGCATTTCTTTGAGTACTTTGCTTGTGTTTTGTTTTTTGGAGCTCTCATATAGGTGTGGGAAATTTAATCTGCCAATAAATTCAAGATTTGGAAAGCAAATCAAAATAGGTTCAAAAAAAGCGTAATTTAAATCATCCCCATTTAGTCTTTTCTCTTTCTCATTAAAAATACGATCGAGGTAAAGATAGCGCGTTCTTAAAAGTGTTTTTTTATAATCGTATCGCAGAAAAGCTAGAAGCCCCGTTTTTGATTGCTGTTTGTTTATATCTGGAAGTTTGCAATAATTTTTGCTTCCGGCCATGTAAAGTTCGTGCGCTTCTTTGTCTTTTGTTGTATCAGACACATCACTCCAATCGACCATTAACTTAAAGTGCGATATTTCTGGCCTCTTTCTTAGATAAACTGCCATATCTATAATTTTCATTGTTCCTGCTGGGCTTGGCTTTTCTGAAGCTGATTTTTCTTTCTAGACAACCGCTTGTTCCGCTCCTGCTCGTACCACTGCCAATAAGATTCCATCCCCAAATGCATTTGTTGTGTAACATTACAAAGCTCTTGAATACCATTATATCCCCGGTAGCTTTTGGCAAATTTGCTATATGGTTCGCCTTTATCTTTCCAACATTCCGGAGCGCCAAAATCGCCAAACATTTCTATGCCTGTTAGAATCAAGACGGGATTTATCCATTCTTCTGCTTTTAAAAACTTCCGCCCTTTTTTCGCTAGATGGGAAATTATTTTTTTCTCGTGGGAATTCAATTTCGATCGCAACGTACAGAACACAATTACAGAACCGGGAAATGCGTTTGCAATTTGTTGCATCCGATCAACATCCCTTTTAGTGAATTCGTTGTACGTTTTGCTCTCTCCAAAGATGAGATTTGGAACTCCCGTACCAATCCTTCCTTGAGACAAAAACATCCCAAAATCTGCCTCCAATTCACCAATTTGATGATTCCGAATTTTAAATGAAGGCACCCAAGTAACTTTTGCTGAAAGAGGGTCTGCTAAAAATCGTATCGCTAATGCCGCGCAGTAACCACCATAAGCATAGTTTTCAACTGAGAAAGGTCCAATTGTTCTGTAGTGCCAATCGCCTTCAGGCACTGGCTTGTTGGTGGGGAAATCAAATTCTTCAAGACACCTTTCACAAATTAATTTTTCGGATAGATCGCCTAAGGCATACCAAGTGCGCTGTGTACATTCTGGGCATTGAATAGTAAGACCACATTTCAAAACTTTATGACCAATTAAATTCTGCAAATTCCGTTCTGCAATCTCGTCAGACCAATTAACCTTTTTTAAAAGATCCTTCCATTGTTTAATTGATACCGTCTTTGCGCGAACTTTTGATTTAGACAAGCCTTCGGTTTGCCCATCGATTTCTACTTCTGCCATACTGTGCGACATTTGATTCAGCAAATTTATGATATTTTCATCTTGAAATGAACGTGTCGCAGAAATACCACCAACTGATTGGATCATCTTCAATAAAATTCTACCTGCGCTGGAAAGACTCATTTGAAAACCGCGCTCTTTAAACCATGTCTCAAAGATTTTAAAACTCGTTGGAATGTTCCAAAAGTGACTCCAATCAGAGTGCTCACAAGGAACAACAACGCCTTCCCGAGAAGACCAGAGTTTGTTGAGCCCGTGCGCTCCTAAAACGCGGTGAATATCCTTCAAATGCGGCAAAACTGAGGGGAAGTCAACTGATCGATAATCATTTCCAAAACTAATGACGTTCACCCACCTGGGTTTACCGTTTCCACTATATTTCTCAACAAATCTTGGATACAAATCTTTAAAACGAATATATCCTTCGCGCTTTGCAGTTTCCTCTGTTTCTTCGACGCTTTCAATTAAACAATGCTCAACAGCGTCTTTTCCGCGAGCCCATTCGTCCCAGATGCGCGGATACCAATGTTGCAAGCTTAGAGCACCATTCCCCGGTGATGACAGTTTTTTTGTAAACGATTCCAATTCTGTCACTTCGGATGCCCGAGAACAAATGAAGTTTGTGCAATGCATCATTTCTCTATTGTGACGGTAAGGCACGTAGTTTCTTTTAATAATTATGTTGCACTGCTCAATCGAATCTTCAGCAAATTGTTTAGGTAAGGGCAAAACATTTCTTCCAACAGCTCTTAAGTTCCAGTAATCCACTAGATCGAGCCATGAATTTGCATCCATGAAAAATATTGCCGGGTCATCCCGCCCACCATTGGGAATATTTCGCAGATCTACTTTGGTAAGACGTAACGGAGAAGCTCCCTTTTCAACAAAACATTTAAGAACTTTCTTCTCGGTAATTTGCACTTCCTGAGGATTAAAACAGTGCTTGTAATTTTTCTTTATATATTCCAGTCTTTTTTCCAGTGGGAATTCACCAAAGCAGCATGCAGAAAATAATGCCATTTCCTTTTTTGGATCGGAAAGAAATACTTTGATTGGGTGACGGCGTTCAAACTTGAATTCCTTTTCGTATAAATCCCAATACACTTCCGTAATATCAACACCAAATGAAAATGGTTCATCTTTGTTGGGATCAAGAACGTCCTTAAAATCCAGTATTCTTTCTTGATCAAACAAAAGATTTGGCAATGAGGTTTTGTCCTTAACAACCAAAAAATCGGGCTCGAAAGCATCTAAATAACCATTCACAATCGAAAGTGCGGTTGGTAATTTAAAACGATTTTTTTCCCAAATTTTTGGTGTTCTTTTAAAAAATGGCACGATTGGATTAAAAATCCCACCCCATAAACATGTATTGAGACGAAAAACCTCTCGCAAAGTTCTTTTGTCATCCTTTTCTACAAGGAACGCTAACCTAATAGGACGGAGACGTTTATTAATAGTAATAATTCTTTCTCTTGTGACCTTGTCATTTCTCATTGCTCGCCCCTCACCCCACAAATAAATCTTTACTTTCGGTTTATTTTCGGTATCATAGTGCCGATAATAATTTTGTCAATCAAATTTATGCTTACGCCGATCACAAAAAGACAAAAACAAATTCTGGATTTCGTTCACTCCTACACCAAAAAGCGCGAATACGCGCCTTCTCTCGAAGACATTAAAAAGCATTTTGATTTGTCCTCGGTTGCCACGGTTCATCAACATGTCGATGCGCTGAAACGAAAAGGGTATCTCAAAAAGACTGCGAATCAACCGCGAGCAATTGAAGCATACAAAAAAAAGCCGCGAGAAAATGTTGTGCAAATCCCACTTCTTGGAACGATTGCTGCTGGGGCCCCTATCGAGGCAATTGAGGATCCGGAAACAATAACGGTCGCAAAAGAAATGCTTACAAATCCCGGCAGGCATTTCGCGCTGCGCGTTAAGGGAAATAGCATGATTGATGAAGGGATTTTTGACGGCGATACCGTAATTATCCGTGAGCAACCCACGGCAGAAAATGGCGAGACTGTTGTTGCCATCGTTAATGAAAATGAAGCGACATTAAAAAGACTTTTCCGAGAAAAAAATAAAATCCGCCTCCAACCTGCCAATCAAACACTATTACCGCTTTATTTTGATGAAGTTGAAATTCGCGGCAAGGTCATCAGCGTCATTCGCAATTACTCTCGTGGTAAAGAAGAACCGTTATCGTTGCTTCCAAGAAAACTCGAGAGGCGGATTGATTACTCATGGGATTTTAACGGAGCGCATACAAAAACTTTCACACACGGCTTGCATCCTTACCCGGCGATGTTTATTCCCCAAGTTGCCAACCGTTTACTTAAAAGTTACAGCAATGAAGGAGACACGATCTGCGACATCTTTTGTGGAAGCGGCACTGCTTTGGTCGAAAGTCGACTTCTCAATCGAAATGCTTATGGCATCGATTTAAATCCATTTGCCGTGCTTCTCGCAAAAGCAAAGACAACAGAAATTGACCCGAAGCTTCTTCAAAAAGAATACATTAAATTGCTTGATACATTTGGTTCGTTAAACACAAAAACCATCCCGCAACCAAAATTTTTTAATATTGAGTTTTGGTTTAAATCGGAGGTGATCAAAAAATTAGCAAGACTAAAATATGCGATTTTTGAGACCAAGAACACAGCCATAAGAAATTTTTTCTTAACTTCTTTTTCAGAAGTCGTGCGTTTAAGTTCAAATACAAAAAATAATGAATTCAAGCTTGTTCGCATGCCTACGGATGAACTTTCCAAGCACAACCCGGATGTTTTTGGAATGTTCAAACAAAAAACGGAAAAAAACATCGCTCGTATGAGTGAATTCTCCCAAGTTGTAAACAAAAAGACATGGGCAAAAGTTGTCCACGGCAACTCGGCTGATCGAAACGTGATCGAAAACGAATCGATCGACTGCATTATTACATCGCCACCATACGGCGACAGCCGGACGACGGTTGCTTATGGTCAATTCTCAAGATTGGCTTCCCAATGGCTAGGTATCGTTGACGATAACCAACAAGTTGATAATCTTCTTCTCGGTGGGAAAAGAACAAATGGACTTACCCATCATTTAAATTCTGAACATTTAGATGAGGCAATCGAAAAAGTTGCCAAGCAAGATGAGCAGAGAGCAAGAGACGTTTTGAGTTTCTATATTGATCTTGAAAAATGCCTCAAAAACGCCTACAGGATTTTAAAGAAGGGGAAATATTTTTGTTTGGTGGTCGGTAATCGAACCGTCAAACAAATTCAGCTGCCTACGGATTTTATTATCGCGGAATTGGGCGACACAATCGGGTTTGACTTGATTGATCTATTTGTTCGGAATATACCAAACAAACGCATGCCTCTCAAAAACTCCCCAACAAACGTCGTTGGGAAACTTGAGTCAACGATGTGCAAAGAAAGCATCGTGATTCTGAAGAAAGTCTAGTGGCAAAGTCGCTTTAACTCCTGACCAATTTTTGAAAAACGTTTGATCTTTCCATATTCGTTAACTTCTTTGTTGCACACATAAACACCGTCCAGCTCTTGCGCCCGTTCTTTGTTGGCACCATCTTCAAAAACATCCCATGCTATAACCAAATATATTTTGAGTTTTTTCATCGGAGAGGACTTTAAAAATCGGGACCAACTTATCGTCTGTGTCATTCTTTCCCGCGAGGTTGTTTTCGTTGAAATAATGGCAACTGGTTTGTCATTCAAATCGCTCCGCACCAGAATAATATCGATGTCCGGCTTATAATCACGAGCTTGTTTTTGTCCTCGGATCTTGACGAGAAAACTTTTGTTTAAAACGGTTTTGATCTTTCCCTTTGTGATAGCTTTCAACGGCAGTCTTGCGTCTTCCAAGTAAGTATTCAAAATTTTTGCTATCCATAGTGTAAATTTGTTTCCTGCGAGAGGCCGCATGGTGTTGGCGATGCTTTTTCCAATCAGACGTAGCTCCATTAACATTCTTGGATCGGCAAGAATTTTCTGCCACTTCGCGCGCGTTTCCAAACTCGCCCATTTCCTAACAGCTCTCGGCGCAACAATTTTTACAACTTCTTTATCTGATTTTTTCAGGATCATCGCGATATTATTCCCAACTTCCAATGGGTTATTTGGCTTCTTTAAAGCAGACTTGAGTTTGTTATCAAAAAACTTATTGATAACATCTTTAAACTCGTTTTCTTGACTTCTATTCAAGACTGCAGACCGCACCATTAAAACAGTTTCTCCCGCGTTTGATAACATTCCATTAGGCGTCGTTTGTGAACCCGAAATGCCGTTCCGTGATTTCGCACCGTTCCTTTGCTTCGCAAATGCATCCGGAAATCAACCGTGACGGCATCGCTTTCAACAAGCTTACAAAACGATTTGAAATTGAATCCTTCGAGCAAATAAGCGTCCGAGAAATGGAAGCGTTCTTGATCGTCTTCAAGCATGGTTGCCGCTTCAACGACGATCAATTTTTGAATTTTCTTATCAAATCGATCGCTTAGCGCTTCAAAGTCCCAGTAAATATCGATATCTTTTTTCGATGAAATAACGCGAATGGCGTTTTGTTCTACACACAATTTCAAAGACTGGTTATTAAACCGGCTCGCATTAATCGTGCAATAAAGTTCACACTTGCGGCCATCCTTTTCGCGACAATACCCAAATTCCTTTAAAAGCATCTTGTCTCGTTCGCCTCCGGCCGGTTTGGGTTCGCAGGTAAATAGCGTTAGCATAGAGCACGAATCTTTACGATATGCTTTTAATTCGATATCTCCAAGATCAGCGAGAGGCACGTTGTTTTCTTTGATATCAAGCAAGCATTCCAAGGTATAACCGATTCCTGTGTCGCCCTTCCTCATGCTTTGAACAAACTCTTTTGCCGCGATTTTTTTGAGCTTATCCTTGAATTCATCCAGCGATTTAAAAACGTGCATGATCAACCATCCCTTCGATTGTCTTAATATCGTCTTGCAAGGGATGTCGATTGAACCATTTCGCTAAATTGGAAACACAGTTTAGCTAATTGGTTTTCAGGAAAAGGAGTGTGATTCGACGGGAATGGCAACCATCCCCAAACTTTGAATAATTAAACGAAAAGGCAGATTTGTTTAATAAAAAACGACTTATTTAACGATCGTTTAAGATGGGGCAGTGATCAATTCGGGCAGATGAAAATTGATTATTTTTTGCAGTAATTCCTGAGTGCGTTCACGTAAGATTGACTCAATTTCTGAAGCTTGAAGAGTTGCAAGTTCGACCGAAATTCGACGGGGGAACGACTCAAAGAGTCTTTTGATGAAAACATTCCTTTCGCGCTCAAATTTCTCCACGGCTGAAAGCCGGACAAGCTGCCCATCGAGTTTCAGAAACTTCAGCTCCATGTGAAGGGCTTTGTATTTCATGCGCTCGTTACGCCAAAAGAGGGTGGTACCCTTCAAATCCTTCGCGCGTCGCAATTTCCGCTCGGATTTCCACCGTTGGATTTCAATGAGGTCATAAAGCCCATCTGATCTGCGCGGTACGCCGTCTACGACCCAATAACGAACTGCGCGATCGCTGATATCGTAAGCTTGGGCAATTTGCTTTTGAGTACGCAAAAGACCGGGGCGTAAAATGAATTGCTCGCCGTTTCGCACAACGCTTGATTTCATGTTCCTTCCTATTCTTGGAGCGACGACACGAAGAGAATATTTTGACTTCGTGCGCAGAAGCAGTGATTTCCGAACCGTTTGCAAAAAATCCCGCCCAGAAAAATTTTCTTACACGTGAAAAACCCATAGGAACACGACACGCCAAAAAATCACTTTATCATCAGAGAGAGCCCGCGCCGCCACCGACCCGCGACGGCCACCCCCTCTGGAAGGACCCGTGAATTCTAAACACTTTTTGCCCTTGCCAAATCACTTACCAAATTTTTGAACCCCTTATCCGGCAAAGAAGCGAAAGGTTTTTGAGTGGTTCGATCCGGCGTTTCTATAACGCTCTTGTTTTCCGGTGTCCTCTCAGGCGTTAGCCATTCGCGCCAGAAGTTGTCCTTAAAGAACCGTGGCGGATCCTTCGGGAATCGATCCGTTTTGGAATAGTTGTGAACGGCGGTCATAAGATCGGGGATTTCCTCTTCTTTTAATCTTTTAAAGAGGAGAAACGTTTGCTTTTTGAGAATCTTCTTACCGTTCCTTGAAGGATATGCTTCCCAAAAGTCCTCAAACGCTTTAAGGAAAAACGCTTCTTTTTTATTATTTGAAGTTGAAGAAGAAGATGAAACTGAAGATGAAGGGGTTGGACTTTGCTTAACCCGCATGGTTGGGTTTTGGTTAAGCTGGGTGGTTCGGTTTTGGTTAACCAAATTCGGGTTACCACCAAGAAACCCACAAGCTTTTCTTATCTGACGCAGTTTTTCATCCCGCACCATTCTCCGGGAGTAAAGCGCGCCCGTCTCTGGATCCACACTGGCGATATCATAATCGATCAGTTTCTTTAAAATTTCCTTTGCCCTTTGCCCTTTGAGCCCGACCATTCTCGAAAGTTCTTCATCCGGAATCTTCCGCCCGTTCACGAGCAGATAGCCCCGCTTTTCCGATTCAAACATCAACAGCAAAAGTTCAAACCAAAAGCCGCGCTCTTCAAGAGTAAGAAGCTGAATGCCCGGGTCTTTCTTCCAGTCGCCGGGATAAAATTGAAAACTTGGAAGTTTATTTTTCATTGATGGACAAATTTTTCTGCTTCCGGAATTAAGGCGTTACCGTAACGTTCATTTTCGGTGAGCGGACGTTTCAAGATTGAACCAGCGAGATCCGAGAAAACGTCAGCAACTGATTGGTCATGCTCACGCGCTTCATACGGATTTAACTTCACGCGTCGTATTTCAATTCTTGGCGGTGACCCGAATCGTGCGGCAAATCGCGCGTCTCTGCTTGTTTTAGTCGAGTCTCTTTGTCGGGTACGAATGAGAGCGCATAACTGCATCATGGAACGACCCATCGCAATCATCTGATCGTTATATTCTCTGGAAAGACGATTGATGAGATCAAAATCCAATTGCCGGACTTGATTTAACCAGCGCTGGTATCGCTCTTCAGAATAATCTTGAATCTTATTCACGCGGACTGTGTTCCTTGGTGAGAAATTTTTCGAGTTTCATTTTGAAAAGTTTTGCGAGTGCGTGGACATCAGAAATCTTGGGTTCCGTCCGACCCAACTCCCAATTAATCAGTGTGGATCTGCTGACACGAAGCCCGTGTTTGGCAAGTTCAAACATAAGCTCCGTGTGGGTGAATTTGTTTTCTTCGCGCGATTCTTTAAGAAGTTGATGATTGAACGCCATAGAGTTTTCCTCCGCCTTAATTTATACATTAAATCAGTGTAACTACACTAACACGATGTACACTAAACCACCTAATAATGTCAAGAAATTAATTTAGTTTCTGCCTAATTTTGTACTCAAATTCTTAATAAAAAAGATTGACTATCCTTCACCAGTGTAGTGTAATGTCTTTCAATTCAAGGAGTTATGAATGGGGAAATTCGCTAAATACCTCGAGAAGCGGCTTGAAGAAAAAAATGTCACCAAGGCCGAACTCGCCAGAAAAATTGGCCTCAAGCGGCAAAATTACATCAACAACATCGTTGCCGGGCTTCACACTCCCACCATCAAACGTGTTGAGCAAATAGCTAAGGCGCTCGATTGCAATCACCTTGAAAGATTGGAATTAATACGTCTGGCGGCGGAAGAAAGAACGCCCGACGAATTGAAAAAACACTCTTCGGTGCAAAGACTTCGGTTTTGTTATCAGGTTTCTGATGTCGATCAACTAAGCAATTTAAGCGCACTGCGCGAATCGAAATTTCTTAATGAATATTTGCTCGATTCCTATGTTTTTAAAATCGATACAGATTTTTTTGCGCCTTTGATCAAAAAAGGTCAGCGGGCAATTATGTCTTTGCAAGCTCCCGTTGAAATCGGAGACGCTGGGTTTTTTCAAATTCTGGGTGAAACCGAAGAAGACCGCAAAAAGCTCAGGGCATTTAAAGATCCATTTCCTGTTTCTGAAAAAGGTTACACGGGCGTCGTCGGTATATTGGTTGGTGGAAATGTGCGGAGTCCATACGAATCAGAAATTGAAATCCGACATCTGCAACATCCCGGGCGCGTTCTTAAAGTTTCCAGTGCGCGTTTCGGATCCATTGTGAAAATTATGGGGATCTTGTTCTGATGCGTTTCTGGATTGGCTTGATTAATTTCTTCTTTTTGATTGGACTAGTTGCCCTTGCAAATCTAACCGGTTTGTCTTGGAAAGAATATTTGTTAGTTGGAATTGGTTTGCTGCCGATGTTCTTTGGCGATGTCGGCAAATCCAGAAAATTCTTGTTAACTCTCATCGTGCTACTCATAATTGCCTCATGTCTTATCCCATTTAAAAACATAATAGCAAATCACAGTTTTGAGAACAGGTCGCTAACGCCTTGGATATGGAAGCCTCAAATTTATCAGCTCACCCAAAACAGTTATGCTTTATCAAACGTCCAATGCTCAATTGATCCTGAAAAAGGCCCACACGGTAGAAATGCTCTGCTTATTGAAAATAATCAAGAGCCAGGTGACCAACGGTACGGTTATTTATTTCAACAAATAGATGTCTGGCCGAATGCGGTATACACGGCTAGTTTTTACGTCAAAGGGAAAATTGGAAATAAGAGCTTATGGTTTGGGCTTAGTGATGATTGGGCAGAATACAAATCCACTCACCATGTTCAGCCGGGGGATTACAAGAAGTGGAAAAAAGAGCAAGTAGCAACTTTGGTTACTGACGATAGCCGTTATGCTTTCGCAAAGTTCGTTTCAGAAGCGCCGGGACACTTTTGGATAGATGACGTTAATCTAAAACTCAATATTCTTGAAACAGTCAAGAGATGGTTGGGATTTAAAAATGAAGCCTAACAACGCAAGCCCGAAACGTTTCGTCATTTACGCCCGGTGCAGTACGGATGATCAATCCAAGGGCGAATACACAACGCTTGACGCGCAAGTCCACCACTGCCAATGTTTCCTCGAGGCCAAAGGTTATGAGCTCGCTCGAGTTGTGAGGGACGATGGCTACAGCGGAAAAGATTTAAACCGCCCGGGGATTCAATCCATTCTCCATGAAGTCGGCAAGAAAAATGAGAAAACATTTGATGGAATCGTGTTTCTCCGGCTTGACCGATTGTCCCGGAACATGCGTGACCTTTGGGCGATTGTGGATTTATTTCAACAACACAACGTCGAATTCCAATGTGTTCAAGAATCCATCGAGAGCGTAACTCCACAAGGCCGGTTTTTCATGAACATGCTCGGCTCGCTGGCTTCTTACGAGCGCGAACAAATCGGGCAGAGAGTGAAAGCTTCTGCGCTTGCACGGATCCGACAAGGGAGAAGAGTTGGAGGCATTCTCCCGTACGGTTACAAGTTCGTGCCCGATGGCGCTCCGCTTCCGGATGGAACGCAACCTCGAAAAGCCATCATTGATGAAGCAGTGGCGCCGAAGATTATTCTGGTTTGGCGGCTTGCTACACAAAACAAATCGATCAGAACGATTGCCCGCGAACTTGATCGGATCGGGCTTAAAACGCCCAAAGGAAAGCCGTGGCGCGTTCAAAGTGTTTTGGGTATTTTGCGAAATCGTTTCTATTGCGGCGACGTGAAATGGAATGACGAAATTCACCCGGGCAAGCATGAAGCGCTGGTTGACCGGAAACTTTGGGAGAAAGCAAACCGGATGATCAGCGCAAATATTCCCGGACACCGTTTCTCACCAAAGCCAAAGACTTACATTTATCTCCTCGAAGGTCTTCTCAAATGTTCAGAATGCGGAAGTTATTTCATCACGAAACATTGTCACGGTCACACGAGCAATCCATTTTATTATTACGTCTGCGGCCGAAAGAATCAGGGGCTTGGATGTGAAGCCGATGCAATTTCAGCCACGTCTTTTGACAAGGCAATGATTGAATTTTTCAGAAACTCATCCAAAGATCAGCGAATGATTATTGATGCGATCGGAACAGCAATTGAGGAGGCGCGAGCGAAACTTGGTGAAGCCGATAAAAACGTGCGCGAAGTTGAAGCAAAAATTGAATCGCTCCGCGCGCAGGCAAATCAGCTTCTTGACTCGATTTTGAAAGGAGACGTTCCCAAAGGACCGACTTCTAAAGAGCGTTTGCAGAAACTCGAGGATAAAATTACAGAGCTTGAACTCCGGCGCGACAAACTCGAAGCACAAAGAAAAGCCGCTCAAATTTCATCCGAATCCGCTGATTTTATTCACTCAAATATCGTCTACATCATGTCGCGCTTCGATGAAGCCGAACCCGCCATTCAAAAGCGATTTTTCAGAACGCTGATTAAAGAGATTATTGTCCAGAAAGACCGACTTGAAATCTCGATGTTCCTCGGTAAATCCTTCGAGCAAAACCTTCCGCACACCACCGAAGAACCCAAAGAAAAACGCCCCGCCACTGATCACAATGGCGAGGCGTTGTTAACCACTCAAGCTTTGGGTTTGCCTAAGTGTCAAGAAATGCTCCCGGGGTAGGGCTCGAACCTACGACCCAGCGGTTACGAACTGACTCCAATTGCTTGGAGAGTCGGACTTTCTCTTTGCCCTTTCTGCTTCGCTATGTCCTTAATGGCATAGCTTCGCAGAAATTAGGGCAGTGGGTGTAAAGTCTCTGCACTCGTGCGCAATTATTTTTTTAACGCACTAGCTCAGGATAGCCCTGCAACTTACGCAGGATTCCCCTGATTTAGCCCACTTGTCACTCCATCGTTTCCAATGGAGGCTGCTAACTTGGCTGACGATCAGGGACAGTTCCTAACCGTAACCTTCGGCACAGCCGCTTGCTCTACCAGCTGAGCTACCCGGGAATGTAAAAGAACGGTTGTCAGTGGCCGGTCCCTCGACTATGCTCGGGATGGTGAGCGAAAGTCGAACCATGACCAGTGACTTGAAAACAAATCTGCTCATGTTTATAGCAATAGAGCTTTAAATCAGATAAAAAAGAACGAACAGGGCTAAGATTATACGGGGGAAGGCTGTGAGCGTCAATTTTAATCAGGCTTCATTTTGTGACAAATATTCTTCTGGCAGGTCGCTTTCTTTATCATACACCAGAAAAATCCAGTCGCCCGTGTCCCGGTCTTTGATGTGTAAAGCGCGCGTGCCCCTGCTTTCTTCAGATTTAATTTGAGCTTTCATTAAATCCAGCACGGTTTCGGAGAAGTGCTCCGACAGGTGAATCACTTTCACATACGGCATCGCGGGCATCGGCGAATGGAAAGACGGCTGGTGAATAACAAACCGCTCGTTTTGCCTGTCTGTGAAAAAAATGGCTTCGGCTTTTGGTTCAAAAGCGGCGTGCGCCGGCGCTTTTCGGTTCGCCAGGGATTCCAGCGTCATGCTCACTTCGCGCACAATGGCTTCATTAATGTAAGCATTTTTATTGCCTTTTTCGATGCTCATTTGATTCCAAGTCATTTGTGAGGTGTCATAAATGGGATAACCCACATAGCCTAATCGGTCATTAAATAAATACAGAAAGAAAACAAAAATGACGGCAAAAACAGCTTTTAGAAGCCGCGACTCTACTTTGAGCGTATCTTCCAAAACAAGCTTGGCGCAATGCAGCACCGCCATGCTTGCAAGCAGGCACCCCAGTGCAAAATAAAATGCGTAAAACATTTTAGGCTGCCCCACGGCGTGTGCCGCAAAAGCCGCCACCGCCAATAAAATAAGGGGAATGCCTTTGTAATCGTAGCGGATGCAGAGCAAAAAGCAAAACAAGAGTTCCACGTAAAAGACAAGTTTGTTGCTGGTGAACAAATTAGCAACGATTCCCTCCCCCGATTCTTTGCTAAAAAGTTCCGTAATCCCCCGCATTAAACTCTGCCAGTGGTTTGAAATGTAAAAAAGAACGACCACCCAGACAGCCACCGCCAGCGCAAAAAACAAAACGTCTGAAAGTTCAAGCGCAGGTTTCTTCTCGGCTAGCCACCAATGGAAAATAAAAATAAGAACCGCCGCGATCAAAAAATAAATGCCGCTGGGTTGAATCAGCGGCGCAACCAAAAGCACGGCAATGGCTTTAAGCGGATGTGCGTGCGTTAGGTAAAGCGCAATGGCTACCAAGGCAAAAATAAGTGTTTCGGGCGAAACCACATTAGCGCCCACGACAAAATACTTATTGAGTAAAAAAAGCCCCGCCAAAAACAGGGTAGTCAAAGGATAACTAAAAGCAGAAGTTGCTACGGCAAGAAAGAGAAACCCGATGATCGTAACAATAAAGGAAACATCGCGTGCCAACGTCAATGAAAAACCAAAGGTTTTGAAAATGGTGCCCAAAAAAACCATGTAGCCGGGCACTTTCCAGGTGAGGTCGCTATCGGCGTGATAAAGGGGGGCCAGCAATTCTCCGCTTTCTTGAAATCCGATGGCACGCCAAAGATACTGCGTTTCTTCATGAGAGGGCAAAGGAAAATGAATGCTTGCTTTCTGATGCAGTATAAACGCAGCGCTCAGAAAATAAACAAGAAGGCCAAAGAAAAGAAGCTGAACCGGTTTAGAGGACATCGGCACTCTCCCCATTGCCTAAACTAAGACGCGTCTGCCTTCCAAAGCCCGCTGCAACGTTGCTTGGTCAACGTATTCCAAATGACTGCCTACCGGAACACCGCTTGCAATGCGCGTGACTTTGATATTTTTATTTGTTTTTAAACACTCCGCCAAATAAAGCGCGGTGGTATCGCCTTCTGTGTTGGGATTCGTTGCAATAATGAGTTCTGCGACTTGTTCCTGGTGAATCCGCTTTAACAATTGGTCCAGCCTAAGTTCTTGAGGCCCAATGCCTTCAATCGGCGAAAGCGTCCCAAACAGCACGTGGTACAACCCTTTAAAAATACCCGTTTTTTCAATGGAAGCCACATCTTTTGGATCGCTCACGACGCAAAGTGTTTTTCGGTCCCGGGAGGCGTCAGAACAAATGTGACACAATTTGTTGGAGGATAAATTGCGGCATTTTTCACAAAAATAAGTCTTCTCTTTTGCCTCAACAATCAAGCGTGCGAGTTCCAGCGTTTCGGCCTGGCTTGATTTAAGCAAATGAATGGCAATCCGCTCGGCTGATTTGGGGCCAATGCCCGGCAGTGACGCGAGTGAGCGCATAAGTTTATTCAAAATGTCTGAGTAGGCGTTCATGGGACTAGGCTACATGGTACAAGCACATCAGACATCATTTCGTGGGGTCAGACCCAGGAGGGTCTGAGCCCGGAATTTTGTCTTTGTAACGTTGTACCTTTTACGTTTTACGAATCACTTTGCTGCCTTCAAAAATTTCCATGGCAGACATGACAATATCGACATTAGGGTCCTTCACAGGCTGCCCTGCAGCCGGTTTTTCGACTTGCTCGGCTTCCGTTAACACAAACACAACTTCGGCCTGACAGCCGAGTAATTCGCTTAAAATATCTCTGACAAACAGTTTGTTATTTTGCTGTTCGATGGTTTCTTTGTGAAATTTAAACTCAGCCGGAAAACCAAAAACTACTCTCGTCCCGCCGGCTTCAATCGGGGCTGATTCGGAAAGAAACATCCCGATCGACATGCGTTTTTCCTTCACCCGCGCCAAAAGCTCCGGCCAGACCGTTTCAATATCGCTTAAGCTCAGGTTACTATTTTGTGAATGGGCGGGCCGAGTGAGACGTGGGCTCAGACCCACCTGGGTCTGAGCCCTAGTGGCTGCGTCAGAATAACCGGCAGATTTACTAACCGTTAAATTAATTTGGTCTTTTTTTTTCTGTTCAGGAACGCTTGTTTGCCCCGCGCCGATCGATTGACGCGTACTTGAAACAACGGGTGAAGCGGCCGGGTTTTTGAGTTCCGTTAAGAGATCGTTAATGGATTTTAGATCGGCTCGGTTGGCTATCTTGAGCAGACAAATTTCCGCCAAAAACCGCGGTGTGCGGCTCCAGCGGATTTCACGAATGGTTTGCTGCAATAAACTGACGATTAAGAAAAGTTCGTCCCGCCCAAATTGCTTTGCCCACTTTCCGAGTGTTTTGATGGTATCTTCATCTTGTTCTATCCAGCCTTCTTTTGGCTCGCCTAAGGACAAAACCAAAAGATCGCGGAAACCTTCCAGCAGTCCCTTTAGAAATTGTTCGATATCCTTGCCTTCTCCCACCAATTCATGAATCAGTTTTAAAACCTGGGCAGAATTCCGGCCTTTGAGTGCTTCAAAAAATTTAAAATAAACCTCCGTGCTTGTCAGGCCGAGAGAGAAAATGACATCCTCTTCCTTAATTTCCCCCTCACTGAAACTGGTCAATTGATCCAAAAGACTTTCTGCGTCGCGCAAGCTGCCTTCCGCTGATTTGGCGATCAGGTATAAAACGTTGTCTTTGGCTTTTATTTTTTCCTGTTTGGCAATTGCCTTCAATTTGGCGTGGATATCTGCGGATGAGACCCGCTTAAAATGAAACCGCTGGCAGCGCGAAAGAATGGTAAGCGGTACTTTATGCGGTTCTGTTGTTGCAAAAATAAACTTTACATGAGACGGCGGCTCTTCCAGGGTTTTGAGAAGCGCATTAAAAGCTTCTCCTGTAAGCATGTGGACTTCGTCGATGATGTAAACTTTATACTGCCCGCGCGCCGGTTTAAATTTGACGTTTTCACGCAAGGTTCTGATTTCATCAATCCCGCGGTTTGAAGCGCCGTCAATTTCAAGCACATCCAAGCTGGTGCCGTTGGAAATTTCTAAACAGGTGTCACAGCGGTTACAAGGATCCGCTTGCGTTGGTTTTTCGCAGTTGAGCGCTTTGGCTAAAATCCGGGCGGTTGATGTTTTGCCGATGCCGCGGGACCCTGAGAAAAGAAAGCTTTGGGCGATGCGTTTTTTTTGAATCGCATTTTTGAGGGTAGTGGTCACGTGCTCTTGGCCCACCACATCATCAAAGGTTTGGGGCCTAAACTTGCGTGCAAAAACCAAATATGACATAGCGAGGATTTTACCTTATACCAAGCCGGAAGTAAACCATTGCTGATTTGACTGAAATGTCTGTTTAATCTTTGTAAAAAACAAGACCCGTACCTTCACGAAATCCTATTTGCCGCCAAAACGGGATAAGGCCTGCGCGAAGCTTTCCATTGCATCAGAAAGCCCGCGGCAACAGAATAAATAATGAATGCTAAGACGATGAGAAGGTCGATCATAACCAATAAGAGTGAAGAGTTATCTGTTTTCCCAGGCAAGCAATTCTTCTTCATCACTCTTAACTCTTAATTCTTTAATAATATGCCAACCGGACAATGGTCTGAGCCCATGACTTCGGGCAAGATAAAGGCGTCTTCTAACTTTGATCTAAGTGATTTTGAGATCAGAAAGTAATCGATCCGCCACCCCACGTTGCGCTTGCGGCAATTGCCAAACTGCCGCCACCAGGTGTAATGGCCTTTGCCATCATGAAATTCGCGGAAAGTATCAATGAAACCGTTTTGGATAAAACGGTCAAACCCCGCGCGTTCCTGATCGGTAAAACCATGATTGTGGTGGTTGGTTTCGGGGTGAGCGAGATCAAGTTCTTTGTGCGCCACGTTAAAATCACCTGAAACAATGACAGGTTTTTTCTTCTCAAGCGACTTCAAATATTTCAGAAGATCAACATCCCATTCTTTCTCCCGATATGGGAGCCGAGAGAGATCTCTTTTACTATTAGGGACATAAACACTGACGGCAAAAAAATCCTTAAATTCAACGGTCACCAACCGCCCTTCCCCGTCATGCTTTGGAATGCCCATTCCGTTTTTCACGCTGACCGGTTTCAATTTGGTAAAAATGGCGGTGCCTGAATATCCCAGATTATCCGGACACCAGTTCCAAAATTTTTCATAGGCAGGAAGTTCGATCGGCACATCCTTAGGATGTGCGCGGGTTTCCTGAAGACAAAGAATGTCCGGGGAAGCTTTGGTGAGCCAATTTGAGAAATCTTTTTTGAGTGCCGAACGAACGCCGTTGACGTTCCAAGATAAAAGCGTAAGTGACATAGTTTCTATTCTAGGGGTCAGACCCAGGAGGGTCTGACCCCACGCAATCACTATTTTATTAATAGTTTCTTTAAAAGCTGATTGTAATTTGAAACAACCGAAAAATGCTTCCGATATTTTTTGGCAATACCGGCTGGTGGTTTAAATAAAATGCCTTTGTGGGCAGTTTTAAGCATGGTCAAATCATTAAAGGAATCCCCTGCCGCATGAACACGGAAACCGATTTGCCTAAGTGCTTTAACGGCTTTTCGTTTGCCGTCTTTTTGGCGCAAATGGTATTGCTTGATGAACCCCTTTGAATCAACCGATAACCAGTTGCAAAAAAGAGTTGGGCGTCCCAACTGTTTCATCAATGGTCCTGCAAATTCGTAAAAGGTGTCGGAAAGAATAATGACTTGCGCTTTCCCGCTTAGTTTGCGCAGAAACGTTTTGGCCCCCGGGAGCGGTTTGAGTGCGGCAATCACACGCTGAATATCTTTGAGTTTGATGCCGCGTTCCTTTAAAATGGCGAGACGCCTTTTCATGAGAACATCATAATCGGGAATGTCGCGCGTGGTGAGAGATAACTCTTTCACCTTTGTTTTTTTGGCGACATTAATCCAAATCTCCGGTACTAAAACACCTTCCAAATCGAGACAACAGATCATAATTCTCCTTTATCTAATTGTGCGGATGCTATGATACCAAAAATGGGAGATCTCGAAAACGTTTTTACGCGGTTTGCGGAAGGGGCGGCGTTTCAATGGCTGGATGAGCCGCAATAGATTTGTTGGGTGGCGCCGAAATGGAATCCATGTACATGGTCATCATGCGAATAGACATGTAACGATCTTCATAAACATTCATGCTGCGTTTTTCAAAATTAATGTCTGCTAAAAGTTCGTGTAACTGATTTCGCCGCTCTTCGTAAGGCGGGTGTGAATTAAGAAAATAAATATATTTCGTAATATTTTGGACATCGATCTGAGAAAGTTTTTCGACAAATTTGAGAAGCTCTCTGGGGTCGTAATTGGTTTTCGCCAAATAAAAAACTGCGTTGCGGTCAGCGGTTAACTCATCGTTAACTTGAAAATGCTTCCGAATGCCGGGAAGCGATCCTTCGATGCCTGACACGGCGTTCTCCGCAACGGTGCCCGCAGGCCCCCCGACCATGCCGCCGGCTGCGGCTGCGGCTGCACCGGCTCCGATTTTCATTGCCTGAAAGAACATTCTCTTTTTGGTCATTTTGTGTTCAACCTTGGGCGTATGCACGCCAGCCGCAACATGCGCAATCTCGTGAGCGAGTACCGCCGCCAGTTCCGCCTCGGAATCAACAAATTCCAGCATTCCTTTTGTGACGTAAATGTAGCCGCCCCCTGCGCTAAAAGCGTCTACACGGCTGTCATCAACGATGAAAAACTTGTAAGGCAGATGGGGGCGTTCCGAGACGGCGGCAAGCCTGTACCCAATGCTCATGAGATATTGCTGCATTTCGGGCTGGCGGTAAAACTTGTTGTTTTTAACAATCTCTTCGTGTTGTTCTGAACCTTCACGGATTTCTGCGAGATCAGCGTAGGAAAGCGGGAGCTCATCACTCATGGGGCGATAATAGTCAACTTGCTTGGATGAACACCCAACCAAAATGAGCAAGCTGAATATAAGGGGAATGTGTTTCCCCATGGCTTTCGCGCCCCCTCTTAAAAATGACTTTTCTCGATAGAGACTCCCAATGTAAATTGTAGTTCGTGTTTGGATTAAATGCAAATTTAGGATCTGCTAATTATAAGGTGTAAAGGTGTTGGAGGTACTTAATAAATCACCTTATAATTTGGCTTCGGTGCTTGCCGGTGGAAGACAATCTTTTCATCGGAAAACAACCCCTGCACAAGATCCTCGATATCTTGGCGGGCCGTGCTTTTTCATCAGAAAAAGTACGGAGAGGCAGGGATTCGAACCCTGGAGACCCTTACGGGCCCAACGGTTTTCGAGACCGCCGCATTCGACCGCTCTGCCACCTCTCCTAGATAATG
>PCVY01000044.1:46014-47630 GCA_002787155.1 Candidatus Abzuiibacterium crystallinum
AGGCGATCCAGATCATCCAACGAGTAGTATTGGATCTCTACCCTGCCCTGATTTTTCTTGCGCGGAAAAATTTTAACTTGGGTGCCAAGCGTTTGAGTCATTTTGTGTTCGAGATCTAATATCTCGGGCGTTGTGTGGCGTGCTTGTTTGGCTCGTCTTTTACGCACCAAACTACGGTTGACCATTTCTTCAACCTGTCTCACCGAAAGCTTATCTTCCACAATCCGTTTACACATCTGCCGCTGATGCTCGGGCGATGGCAGCGCGAGAAGCGCCCGAGCATGCCCTGCTTGCAGATAACCGTTGCTGATTTGATTCAGCACTTCTTGCGGTAAGCGAAGCAGACGAATGGTGTTTGCAACGGTTGCTCTGTTTTTCCCCACACGGTCGGCAACTTGTTCCTGCGAATATCCTCTTTCTTCAATCAGTCTCAAGTAGGCCTGCGCTTCTTCGATGGCATTTAAATCTTCACGCTGGATGTTTTCGACAAGCGCCCATTCCAATACGCGCTCATCCGCAATGTCCTTGATGACCACGGGTATTTTCTCCATGCCTGCTTTCTTCGCCGCACGCCACCTTCGCTCTCCGCAGACAAGTTCGTAACCGTTCTCTATTTTTTTAACCACCAACGGCTGCAAAACACCTTGCTCTTTAATAGAAGCTGCAAGCTCATCAATGCCTTCGCCCGAAAAATGTTTGCGGGGCTGTTCATGGTTGGGATGAACAAGCGTCACCTCAACTTCTTGATAGCCTGCGATCGGCGCTGTATTTTGCGAAAGTTTCTTTTCTTGTATGACTTTCGAATAGTTATCCGGAATAAGTGCGCTCAGCCCTTTGCCTAAAACTCTTTTTTTTGGATCCATGCCATTAGCTCCTTGCTTTTAAATTCGTTCGGATTATTGGTTAACGCTTTCAGATTCTGCAACTGGTTCTCGCGCAATCGGCTCGGCTGGCGTAGTTTCAGCCGGTGCCTGGCCTGCTTCCGGTATCTGTTTTTCACTGTTTTGTTCTTCTGTTTGTTTTTCGATTTGTTTATGAAGCCCAAAACGCTCCATGAATTCGCGGCCCACTTCCAGATAAGCTTTCGAGGCACGTGATTGTGTCTCATACACAATGGCCGGCTTGCCAAAGCTTGGGGCTTCCGATATTTTCACTGACCGAGGCACGACGGTTTGAAACGTTTTCACGCCGAAATAATTTTTAACCTCCTCAATTACTTGCTGAGTAAGATTTGTCCTGAAATCAGCCATGGTTAACACAACACCGCCGATTTCGATATTGGGGTTTAATTTTTCTTCCACCAATTTGAAAGTACTCAGCAATTGCCCCAATCCTTCTAAGGCATAATATTCACATTGGAGCGGTATAATCAGTTTTTGTGAGGCGCTGAGCGCATTAATCGTCAACAACCCTAGAGACGGCGGGCAATCAATGATGATTAATTCAAAATCGTTCTTGATTTCATTTAACAGCTTCCCCAGCACAAACTCTCTTTCGTCCTTATCGATTAGTTCAATCTCTGCAGCAGCCAGGTGTGAGTTAGCTCCTAAAATAAATAGGTTTTTATATTCGGTATTCAATATGGCCTCTTTTATAGGTATTTCTGAAAATAAAAC
>PCVY01000021.1:0-942 GCA_002787155.1 Candidatus Abzuiibacterium crystallinum
GAGTGACCGACCGGAGCCGAAATACTGGAATGATTTGCGATAAGCAAATCATGGAAGTGATAATGAAGGCGAAGGCGTCAAGTCCCGTCACTCACCCGTACCTCCGCTGCCTTAGAGGTGCCAAGTGTTTATTCATAAAGCGGAGGTCAGAACCCAGAACCCAGAACATTTCCAAAAGTGCCGGGTTCAAACCCGTATTAAGGCTTCTTCTACAATAGCTGCATAGGGCTCCTCAATCAAGAGGAAGTTTCTGTAATTCCTTTGGCGCTCTTCCTGGGTGTGCCCAAGCGCCTCGTAATACAGGTTGGGGGTGACCAGAAGATCGGGTTTCGCCAAACAATAAAAAGCAGCACTTGAATGAGGATAATCCCATGGGTTTTTCACAAGGCCTGCTTTGATGGAATTCCGTTCAATATACCTTCCGCATTGCAGGTAGTAGCTTTCGCGGGAGATCCTTGGGCTCCGGAACCGCTCTTGAAACACGTGGCCGATGAAGCCGTACTTTTTCTTGAAGTAACGGGCATAGGCAAGCTGGCTCTTGTGCATCAGTTTGGGGAGGTCCTCCCCCTGAGGCACTTGGAGAAGCAGATGAAAATGGTTTGTCATCAGGCAGTAGTGATAAAGCTTTGCTCCAAGGAGCGTTTTTTCCTGAAGAAGCCGGTTCAAGAAAAAATGAACATCTTCTTCATCCTGAAACAAATTTCTTCGGTCATTGCCGCGGTTGAAAACATGGTAGATTCCCTGGTCATGAAGTTCACGAACTTTTCTTGGCATAATTTTCTCCCTTGGTTTTGGTAAGGTTGACTTTTTCTATCGCGGGAGGAAGGGATGGATTTCAAATACGGTGTTATTATACCTCAGACCCGGCACTTTTGGAAATGTTCTGTGTTATTAAATCTCATTCGAGGGCGGAATTTCTTCACCATCCTTGGGACGGCGGAG
>PCVY01000021.1:989-5169 GCA_002787155.1 Candidatus Abzuiibacterium crystallinum
AAGAAGTACGTTTGGCGGTCAAAGCTGAATAAATTAAGGAAAATGCTGCACGCAAGCGCCATCGCAAGCGACTGCACCAAAATCCGCACGGCACTCTCCCCCATCACCGTCCAGTCCAGCGGCCCAAAACGTTTTTGGTAAATGCGGAGCAGGTACCAAAAATTAACCGCGGCGGCAATCGATGTGGCCAAAGCAATCCCGCCTTGTTTTAAAGGATGCATGAGGATCCAGTTCAGGATGACATTCACAAAAAGTGAAATAAAAGCAGCCCGGACAGGCGTTTTGGTATCCTGAACCGCATAAAAAGCCGGTACGATAATCCTAACTGCCCCGATGAAAACAAGCCCCAGTGAATAAAAAATAAGCGCAAACGCCGTGCGGCCTGTATCTAAGGCATCAAAGCGGCCGTGTTGAAACAGCACCTGAACAATGGGTGCGGCCAGCACCACCAAGCCGATCGTAGCCGGCACAGTGATAAAAGCATGCATCCGCATGGAAAAAGAAAGTGTTTCTTTCATTTCCTGATCATCTTTGCGGGCCGCTGAAAGCGACATTTCAGGCAAAATCACCGTGGCAAGCGATACCGTGAATATGCCCAGCACCAACTCTTGAATCCGTCCCGCGTAGTAAAGCGAGGACACACTGCCTTCGGGCAAGAAAGACGCCATGAGTGAATCGACCAGCAAATTAATTTGAACAATCCCCATCCCAAAAAGCCCGGGCAGCATGAGATGCATGATGCGTTTTGTCGCCGGGTGGCTAAACGAAATGGACGGGATAAAACGCATGCCTTTTTTCCAAATAGCGGGCACTTGAAACAAAAAGTGAAACACCCCGCCAAACACCACGCCAATTGCAATGCCGATGGAAGGATCGTCAAACCACTTCGCTACCGTGAAAGCCGAGAAAATCACCATCAAATTAAAAAAAATGGGGCTGGCCGCTGAAGGGCCGAAGGTTTTAAACGAATTCAGAACCGCCATCAAGACGGCTGAAAGACCGATAAAAAAAATAAACGGGGCCATTAAACGATTCAGAAAAACCGCAAGCTCCCACTTGCCTTCCATGTGGAGAAACCCCGGGGCCATGATCCCCACAATCGTCGGGGCAAAAACAATTTGCAGCACCACCAGGCCAAAAAGCACGAGGGCAAGCGAATAAAAAAACTTGCTGACAAAATTCCACACTTCTTTTTCCGTGCTTTCATGACGGAATTCGGTGAAGACGGGAATAAAAGAGGCCGCCATCGTGCCCTCACCAAAAAGACGCCTAAACAGGTTTGCCAGCCGGAAGGCAATCGTAAAAGCATCCATGCTGTAGCCGGCGCCCATCACAACAGCCATGGAGGCATCGCGCAGATATCCAAAGATACGGCTCACAAGCGTCAAGAGGCCGATCTTTCCCACGGAACGAATCATTGATCTATGCGACATGCGATTTCTATCCTCTTTACTGTCATTGCGAGCGTAGCGAAGCAATGACGCACACATTACTTTCGTTTGGCATATTTTAAGATCATTTGCTACAATATCGCCTTAACGCTAAACAACTTAACTGCCATTTATTAGGAAAAAAATATGCTCATGGCTTACATGACCAAAGGCGGCTTTATGATGCTTCCGATACTATTAGTATCGGTCATTGCACTCATGATTGTAATTGATAAAGCCATTTATTTGGCAAGTTTGAGGACGCCGGCCCCGGCTGTCTTGAATCAAATTTTCAGTGCGGTGCGTAAACGCGACTTAAAAACCGCCGCCAAACACGTTCAAACACTCCGGCATCCTCTATCGCATCTCCTGGAAGCGGGCATGATGGAAAGCGCCAAATCCCTAAGCGACCTTCATTCGGTGGAAGAAGCCATTAAGCTGGCCGCCGAGGAAATTGGCCACAAAATGCAGGCCAGTCTCAAAGTGCTGGCATCGCTCATTACCATTTTACCGTTACTGGGATTTTTGGGCACGATCATCGGCTTGATTGCCTCCTTTCAAGCGTGGGAAGTGATGGGCGATAAAGTCACGGTGGCACAGCTCGCAGGCGGCATTTACCAAGCCATGATTACGACCGCTGCCGGTCTCATTTGCGTGATCCCCTACTATTTAGCGCACGGTTATTTGAATGCCAAAGTATCCGCGCTGGAAATGGCTTTTTCGAAAAACGCAACCGAGTTTTTATCGTCCCTCAGGCAATCCGTCATGGCTTTTGATAGTGAGGCAAACGAACGCGTGAGCATCAAACAGCCGCTCCAGAAAACCGCATGATTGTCCATTTTGCCCGAGCCCCCAAAACCAATCTCACTTTTGACAGCATTGCCCTCACTGACGTCATCATCAATTTATTCATTTTCTTTTTTATTACCTTCAATCTCATCGCCACCTTCGGACCGCACAAAGAATCGCCTCTGCGCCTCAATTTGCCCGCCGCCAAATCGGGCGGTGAGGAAGCCATGCGCGGCTCACACGACATCCATTTGTCGCGTTCGGGCTCGCTTTATTGGGATGACGCCAAGATTTCTCTGGCTGATTTGGAAAACCGGCTGGGTGCTCTGCGGGATAAATCGATGCCGATTACCTTGCGGGCGGACCGGAATGCCTCGGTGCAGTCGCTCACGTCTGTCTTAGACATTGCACGCCGCACAGGCACGAAGAACCTTTCCCTTCAAACGAAATTAAGCACCTAAATAAATTAAAATGTTCAGGGCTCAGACCCAGTCAGCCAGAGGACTGATCCGTCCTTCGGCGGAGAGGGTCTGAGCCCGCGCAACTCTTATCTCAGCGTGCCTTCGGGGTCGTAATGTGCCATCACATCTGAATCGGGAATTTGGCGTTCAATTTCTTCGATTAAGTCTTCGGTGAGGTCGTGCGCTTTTTCGAAACTGAGATGCCGATCCATCTCAACGTGAAACTCGATAAACTTCTTTTGGCTGATCTTACGCGTCCTGAAGTTATGAATGCCCACGATTTTGGGACTGAAGTTCATGACGATTTGTTTGATGCGGTCTTGTTCTTCATCCGGGAGCGCCCGGTCAATGAGCTCGTCTACCGAGTGTTTCAAAATATGAAGTGACTGTGACAGAATGTAACCGGCAACAATCACGGCTACCAGCACATCCCAAAAAATCTGCCCCGTTACATGTGCCAGAAGCAAAGCACCGATCACGCCCAGGTTGGTCCAAACGTCTGTCGTAAAATGGAGTTTCTCGGTTTTTAGAATAAGTGATTGGCTCTTTTTGGCTGCGCGGTCCAGCTGAACGGTATGAAGATAAGTGATCACAATCGAAATCACCATGACAACGATACCGGCCCGAATCATCACAATGGGTTCCCCAAGGACCAGCCGGTGCACCGATTCGATGATTAAATAAATACCGCCGGCACTGATGATAATGGATTGAAACAGGCTGGCCAGGCTTTCGATTTTGCCATGGCCGTAGGCGTGGTCGTGATCGGCCGGTTTTTCGGCTTCTTTGAGCGAGAGAAAGTTCACGAGGGAGACAAGCACGTCCATCAGCGAATCGACGGCGGAGGCCAAAAGCGACATGGAATTTGACAGAAGCCCGACGGTAAGTTTCAGGAACGCCAGGAAAGATGCAACCGCCATCGACCAGCGGAGTATGCCGCTGTTCGTTTTTGAATTTGTGGTTGGTTTAGCCGGCATGTGCATATTTAATACTTTCCCTCAGTAGTTTGCCTCTGCCCCTGCTCGTTCCTCGCAGGGACTGGCGGAGAATACCTTTAACCAAACAATTTACATTAATTGAAAAGACATGTCATTGCGAGCCGCCTTAGGCGGAGAAGCAATCTCAGGTTTTCTGCCAAAGGCAAATCCGTCCTCAGGCGGAAAAGAGGGATTGCCGCGTCCCCGCCAAGAATCGTGGCGGGTCCTCGCAATGACGTAATAAGGTAACTTATGAAACCGCTTCCAACTGCTGTTCGTATGATATTAACAGTTGGTGCTGGCGCAAACCTTTATTAATGATATCTAGTTATTTGAGAGGTCGGGGAGTTTCCCCGATGGCTCAGTTATTTATTGAAGTTTGCGCCTGACAGGATTCGAACCTGTGACCCTGGGATTAGAAATCCCATGCTCTATCCACCTGAGCTACAGGCGCAAGACACCTTAAATAACTAAATGACCTCAATAGCTTTTTTGCGCTAGTCCCGATGTTTTTTATCGGGGC
>PCVY01000038.1:0-11756 GCA_002787155.1 Candidatus Abzuiibacterium crystallinum
CATTGCTTTTTGTTTAAACAGGGTTGATTCATTGGCATCTCCTTATTTTATAGGAGATTTATCGGCCTGTATTTCGAAAAATCAACAGAACCTAGTACGCTTTGATACTTAAAATTGAAACTTAGAACCGCAATTTCAGTGAGCACTGGTACCGCCTTCCCATCAAATCAATTGTCGCGCGGTACTAGGGAAGAAGTTTTTCGTTTTCAACAAAATCAATTTATTGATTTATTCAAATATATTGTAACATGTTCATATTAAATAACTTACAAATATAATAATTCTAAAATCCCTCTTATTTTCAAGAAGTCTAAATGATTGAAATTAAGAGAAAGCTAAGATAAAATAAGCTTTTCCATCAGACAGGGATTTTTTTTAACCGTCATCTTCAATATTTTATAAAGTATTCATTAGGTTATCTAGCATTCATAAGCGGTAAATAGCTGAATTTAATTGATTGAGGTGACATGCTTGCTTTCCTGTTTTAAAAATAGAAAATCAATATTTTCTCGTCTGGCAGCGCTCAACATCGTTTTTTTTCATCTCTTAAACTCTGCTGCTTGGGCTGCGCCAGGTCTTCCCCTCAATCAGATGGGCTCCGCTTCCTTCCCCCAGTCTCTCGAGTCTCTATCGTTACCAACAAATCTTGGAAAAGTAGAAGACGTTTTTATTTCAAGCCGTTGCGCAAACAACCAATCAGATTGTCCGAAAGTCTTTTACCTTCAAGATGCACACGCCAATTTAGGTGCTCAAGAAAATATTCATGCAATCATGGCAGTTCTTTCCAAGCAATTTGGTGTCCATACGATTTTAACCGAAGGCGCATCGGGAACAGCCGATCTCGATCACTTGCGCGAATTTACAGACCAAGAAATTAAAAAATTGGCAGTTAAATTCTGGCTGCAAAACGTTGTTATCACCGGTTTTGAAGCCGAAGCTATTTTGAGCCAAAAACCGTACCGCTTGATCGGAATCGAAGACAGAGCGCTTTATATCGAAAGTAAAAAATGGTTCGTTCAGGCGCTTGACCAGCAAAATCAAATTCTTCCGCAACTCAAATCCTTGATGACAAAATTACTTAACGAAAGAAAAAAAATAGGGCATCCGGCCTGGTTACAATTTGAAGAAAAGATTGATCTGTATGAAAACAAGCACAATCTCATTTCACTTATTTCACATTTATGGGATACAGGCCGTGATCTTGGCGTGAAACGCATTGACTTAGGCCATCTTGATAAAATGATATCACTGGTTTTAATTGAGAAATCTATCGAATCCGGTGAAAACAAAGAAGAAGAGTTCATTCGATTAAGCAAAGCAATTGAATCGGCGGCTTTATTTCATGAGATCGAAATCTTGAAGCAGCGTATTCGTGCCCGCCTTTTAACGAATCCTCAAGAGCATAAAGTGCATCAAGCCATTCAATTAGCCAAAGCACTTGAGAAAATGGCATTGTTGCAAGCAACACCGCAAGAAATTGCTTTTCTCGGGCGGTTTAAACCGGATGTTGATCTTTTGTTAAATAGCCATTACATTCATCCCGAATTGATTTATTCTGCGCGGAACTTTTATCGCACAAACCGAGCACGTGAAACAGTTTTCTTACAAACCATTCGTGAAACTACCCAAAATCAAAAAGAACCCATTTTCTTAGTTACGGGAGGATTCCACTCACAATCGCTGGTTCAAAGTTTGCGGGAATCAGGCATTTCTTATGCGCTGGTGACACCGCAAGTATCCGAAGAAACCGATTTCAAACGTTATTATGAACGAATGCATGGGGAATCTTTTGACGGACGGCGGTTTGAAAAAATGTTTAAACGGTTTATCAAATCTTCAGCTATTCTTTTCCCGCTTTACTTGTTTAATCCTTCCTTTGCAACAGAAACAGGCCCGGCATTTCTGCATGATGCACGCTCAGAACTCAGGCAAACTGCATGGCTGCCGCTGCAAACGCTCAGAAAACCTGGCGATCAAGCCGTTATTTCCCCGCGTCATTTACCAGTCGTCATTGCCATTTCACATCCTTTGGTCGCTTTCGGCCAAGAATGGATTAATCTGTACGGGAATGAAACCCTGCTTTCGCTTACTCAACAAGATTTCGTTTTTAAGTTGAAACCTTTGAAAACAGAGGACAAGCCGGTTGAAGAATTGCCTTTGGCGCCCGGCAGGCCATTTAATTGGCACAACATGCTTCGCTTTGAATTGCTCAACATTTCAGTGTTGGGAGGCACCGCAAAGACAACCACTCTTATCATCGGATTAATTGCCGATACTCTTCTTAAGAGAGAAGTCCAGCTAAGCCTTCCCAATAAAAAAAGAACGGTGTTTCCCGTTATTCAATCTCCGGCTGTTCCTTGGTTGCAAAAAATCTCAGAGTGGCGTGAGATGTGGGGAAATGAAGTAGGTCATCCGGATGATGTCACGCGTTGGCTGGCGCGCGAAGCACATCATGTAGGCGATATCGTTGTTGAAGTTGGCGCTTCAAGCTTTCCCGCCACCGATATTTTTGATCATAAAAAAATCATTCTCATTGATGTCGGAGCTCCCAAATCCAACGAATGGCGATCGCCGAGAAGCCTTTTGCTTCGCGGCAACATTGAATATCCGGAGCTCATGCGCGATATCAAAAATGTTAAAACATTGTTGGAATTGGAAGAGAGCGAAGCCGCTAACCTGGACGAACTTTTAGCGGGGCAGGTAGACAGCGTCATTCTTCCCGAAGTTTTGAATTATGTTGATTCCCCCCGCGTGATTTCACGCGTGAAAAGCTGGCTTAAGCCGGGCGGCCGGCTTTTCATCTACAACAATTACCGAGAAGGCATTGGGTATTTATTTTCAAAAAATAGATTACCATCCAATGAATTAGTTTTGCGCTTATTGGAACTTCACAATTTCAAAGTCGAATCGCAAACGGTAACAACGAGCGGAACATTCCAATTGGTTGCGGTTTCAAAAGCAGAAGAAGGGCGTTCCGAACTTAGATCTTTTGATGGGGAGGAGCGCAGCACGACGCTTTTATTAGGTCAGCTTGCGGCGCCTGTCACAGAAAAAGAAAAGGTTATACTAAACGAAGGCCAAGTATCGTCACAGATGAGCTTAAAGATGGCCGTCAAAAACCGCCTAGGACTTCACGCGCGTCCGTCCATGGGGGTGGTAGAATTTTCCAACCTTAAATTATTTTCAGAAATCGATTTTCAAATCAAAGCGCATTACACAGGAGAGAACCGAGAACCTCAACAAGTAAGTGCGAAAAGCATCATGCATTGTATGATGCTGGCTGCGACACAAGGAACCGTTCTTCATTTCTTTGCGGGCGAGCCTGAAAAAATTTTAAATGAATGGGTGCCGTTGGTTTATTTTACAGGGGTTAAATTATTTTTGAATGATTTTAACGCCGGCGAGCCCGGAGGCGCAGAAAAAAATCTTCCTCCGGATTTTAATGCAACTTACGAGGATATCGCAGAATATTTAATCCGAAGTTCTGTTACCCAAGTACTCGATGCACGGGAAAAAATAGCTGAAGGTGTTATTGCGAATCAAAACCAGCTGATGGAATTCTTAGATTTAGCGGGTCGTTTGGTCCCATCTGGTTCAACACATTCCGAACTCAGAACACCAAAAATGATTCAGCATGATCTTTCAGCGCTTCGTGATGTATGGCGGACTGTACCAGATGAAGTAGAGGCAGGTTTTCCTGTGCCGGCATCTGCTGCCAACGAGTTTATGATGCATCCCGGGCAGTCCTTTTCGGTGACCCAAGAGGGTATTGAAACACCCAAAATTATGAATGTGACTCTTGTAAAAGGTGAAGATAAAACCGTCTATCTGGATATTTCCAGCAACAGCAACATGGTGGCTTTTGATTATTTTCTGATTCAAGATTTCATCGATGGGTCGGAAAGAGCCGGACAGCAAATTATCAAAACATTGCAAAGAAAAAATTTTAAGCAGAAAATCAAACTAAACTGGGAAAACAGCCCGCTTGTGATTGCGGACATGAGCAAGGGCGTTGTCCGTGTTTTAGCACTTCTGGAATTTCCTGAAAAACTTCTTTCACATACGAATCGGCATATTTTTAAAGTGCATGTCGCGCATCCCAAAGTACATTTCTACGATGCCACTCAGCCATTGATTCCAAAGGTAGCAATTCAAAGCGTTCTTAATCGTTTGTATAAACAACTTGCTCGTCCGGGTCAAATGGAAACCTTGCCGATTGTTTTAGGCAATCCTTTTATGACATATGACTTCTTAAGATTGGCTTGGCAGTCTGTATCGGGGAAAAAGCAAATGAAAGATTTTACGTTCTATCTTTTTCAGTTACTCGAGCATCCTGAATTCATGGCTCTTTTTGAAAAACTCATGGAACACATTTCGAAAATTATTCTTCAAGATATTGAAACGCGTTTTGAAAACCAGTATTTCAGGGATTTAATGAAAGGTCCTTTTACACAATACCTTTTAAGTTTTCATCGTTTACTGAAAGTTTCCTCTCATCCGGCGGCGAACGAATTGGAGGATACGATTTCAAAATTAATCAAAACGATTTGGCTTACCTATAGCGAAAGGCACATTTCACAAGCGCATGCACTTTTGGTTGAAAAGGAAAAAACAACCCGCCTCCAATTGTTTAAAGCACAAGAACAGATTGAGAAAGCCGCCAAACATTTAGATCGTGCAAAACAATTTTATAAAAGTTCCGGCCGTACTTATATTTTTCAGAATCAAGACGAAACGTTGGGAGAATTGTGGAGCCGTTTGGATTCTAGAACCCGCCGAGTTGCACGGTCAGCAAAAGGCCAAAACAAAAAAGAGTTGCTTTCGCTCGGACAAAAGGCAAGAAGCGAAAGGAATTATCGGTGGCGGGAAGCCACTAAGGAAGGCGGCCCATTGGCAGTTGCGCTTTATCTTAAGATTGCCGGCTTTCTAATTGCAGAAGGTGAGGTGCATCTACGGCATTTGGCAGTTCGCTATTTGACACAAGTCATCAGTCCCGCCGGCCATGAAGTACTCACTAAAATTCATTCGCGCGATTCAAATTGGCAAATACAAGCAACGGCAGTTTTATTCGCGGTGTTTGGAATTGGTAAACAAGGCAAACGTTTAGGGGCGCGACTCAAAGCCCAGTTACGTGCTGATAAATCAACAGGAAAGCGTGAAAACACTTTTAGGATTCTAGAAAAAGAAATTATGAGTGATACCCGTACGGATGAAGAGGGGAAAGAAGTGGAAGGGCTGCCTGTTTCACCTTCTTCGACCCTGCCCGGGTCTAATATCTACGACGCCTATGTATTTATGAGTGCTTTGAGAAGTTTGGATGTTGGTTTTCAAGAACATCCCGAGTGGGATTATGATGATAAATTGGGAGAGGTTTTAAAAATTTATCGGGCATTGTTTGAGCTAAAGCTATCGGATCAGAATCCAGATTTTGAACCTTTTGCGAACAAAGATCCTCGTTTATTGCTTTTGCTCATCTACCTTTCAGGTGCGTTGGAGGGTGAGCAAGATCATTTAAACCGCATTATTCAACATCTCATTGAAACCGACAAGTTGGGCGCTTATCTCCGCGCTCATGGCCGGGTAACGCCGGAAGACATCAATCATCTGTTCCGCCGTGATCGCTGGATGAGCCAAAGGCTTCGCGGAATTCCGCGCCGCATTTTCAGAGATATTTTAACTCGCGTAGAATTGGTGCGTCCGGAAGGCCGTTTTCATGGTATTTTACCCGATATCCGTCAAGCAATGGGGGGCGAGGATTTGGGTCTGGTGCTGTTCGATCGTCATGCGCCGGCCGAGCCGCTTCGGAATGCCGTTGCTCCTTTGGCGCATGACGGACGTTTTGAAAGCCTATTGGCTTTTCAGGGATGGGCAACCCATACGCAACCGCTTGGCGAAGGGTGGTCAGCGGAGCAGGAGATCAGCCGTTTTGCCGAGATGCTTGCCAAAGGGGAGGTTTTGTTAGCGAAAGAACAATACACGTTAGATGAGCAAAAATGGTTTGGGCGCATTTTAATGCATTTTCAGGAAGATATTGTTAAAGCGAATGGGCAAATACACCTTGAACATTTTCAGAGAGCAAGTCGTCAGGAAAGTGTGTCCGGCGCTCATGTCATTATCGAATTTGAAAATCTTTTATCAGCACGGTTGTCACAGGATGCCTTGTCGGCATTAACGCGCGCGGAGCGGATAGTTTGGGCGGGCGAAGATGCCGCCAGTTCAAGTGCCATTAAAATTCGAGAAAAACATGCGGCCAGATTTCAGAAAAACATTGCACTTTTCAATCAAATGCTTCCGCAGGTTGTTGAAATGGTCAATGCTGCTATGTTGGCGCGTGAAAGACCCGAAGCACTGATGCAAGACAAGCCGTTGGAAGAGTTTCCTCCGCCCAGTGCGGAAAAAATAATGGAAATATTAAGAGATCTTTATCCAGGCAGTCCTTTTTTTATCGATGTTCATTTAACCGAAATGGGAAGAAGAGAAGGAGAAGAAAGAGCGCCCATTCGTTTAGTGATGACCAAACGAGCACGCGAGCTATACGGCGATATTTCTGAAATCGTCCTTCCGGACGGCACCAAACTACCCGTTTCTTATCATGAATGGATCAATGCAGCGGAAAATGTGCGTGCGCCCATCGATCGTTTAGCCGACCGGAAAGCGTTTGATCAGAAGGTGCCGGCTATCTTCTTCAATGTAGCTGTCAGGGGGCAGTTCAAACCGCTGCCGAAGGACGATTTTTCCCGCGCTGCTTTGGGTGCTTTCTTTATGTCTAAGTCAGCAGCGCTTCGGAAAAAACGGACTGCAGATGTGGAATGGGACGCGCATCGGATTTTTGATCATTTGGTGAAACTTCAATTAAGTAAGAAGACAGAAATATATATCAGAGAAGCCTTAGCAGCTTATTTAACCGAACTTCTAAAACGCGCTTCCGTCGCTGCTCTGCAGCATGAAACCCATACCAGTTCCGGCGGGGAAGCGGAAAGGAAATTAAGATTTTTGGTCGCGAGCTCGGAAGTGGAGCCAGACCAATTGGGACTTTTATTTCGCGATTTTATTACCAGCGGAAACTTAAACCGCGCTGTTTCGCCGCGCGTCCTGGCCATGATTGCCAAAAGCTTAATTGAGGGAGTGAACAATCAAGCCATTGCTGATGAATTTGACATTAATCCAGCGGAAGTGGAAACCATCGTGGAAGAAGGAATTGAGAAGATTAAAGAAGCTTTTCGCGAGTTTTTGGCTTATACACGTCAGGAAAAAGTGTTGGATGCTACTTTTAAACATGAAACCGGCGATGAGCTGAAAGAAGTAATGGAACTTTTACGCAAAAGTAACCGAGCCAGCATCAATTTATTACCCAACAACAAAGGGAAAGCACTGACGATCAAAATCAATTACAAAGGGCTTGAAAGAACTTATTACTATGTGCTGCACGGGGATGACGATAGCACCTATCATGAAGGTCAAATGTTCATTCGTTTTACCGGAAGAAAGTATCGTGAATATTTTATCCGATCGACTGGTTGGTTTGATCCCATTATTCGTTCTATCTTTGAAGAGCGTTTTCCAAACCGTTTTAACGATTCCGACATTGCATTTCAAAAACCTTACTTTTTGATAAACAAACCCAAGGGAGCTATCAGTGCTGTTGAAAGAGACCCCTTAAACCTCCGAGCACCCGTGGTAGGCGATTTATTACCTGACAATGCACAGAAACGGGTTTCGCTGGTTGATCAATTAGACCGGCGGTCTGTCGGTTTGATGTTGGCCGGTCCCGATCAGTTTTTAAATGCTAAGGTTATGAATATTGGACACGAAAAGGAAGAAACTTATGAATTAACCTTGAGAGGTTTTATTTCGGATGAGTTGCTCAATCAACTGCTTGAGGGTATCAATATTCGAAGAGCAATCAGTGAAGAAAACCCCCCTTTTATTGTCAAAGCAAAAAAAATTCGGGTGACAGACCGAAATAATTTTCGAACCGTCATTCACCTTACTTTAAATGATGGCACTTATTTCCAGATTAAAAAAATGGCTGATGCGCTTGGCTCTCCCATTTTGCGTTTGAGGCGCATTAAACTTGGCCACATTCATTTGGGGGCTTTGCCGGATGGCGCCTGGCGCTATTTAACAAACCAAGAACTGCGCAATTTAATTGAAATGAACAATCAGGACGTGCAAGCGGAAGGAGATGAGAAACGTTCGGAATTTCGTTTAGTGCCGGCGGCATCCTTTCACGCGAAAACAGAAGGATACATTTTGATTTCATATCATGAACTGATGACGAATGAAAATTTAAGAGCACGATTAATGCAAGAAATTAAGAGCAATCAATTTGCCCAAATCGAATTTCGCATTTTAGCACCCGAGTTTAAAACAGGATTAGAAGCAGAAAGAGCCGTTCAGTCTTTGTCGGGGGCAGCAGATATTTTTGGGAGAAAATCGGGTCAAAAAACACGGGTTCAGTTATATGCACGCGACCGATTGGGCGTTTCAAGAACGCTTTCTAAGCAACAGGCTTACAATATGGCAATTGATCAAGCACGCTTTGCTTTAGATGCCAAAGGTTTTACCAATCAAGTGGTTGTGATTGGCGAGCGAAACTTTTTAGAATCACTCACGCGGCGTGACGTGCCTAAAATAATTAATCGAGCGCACGCTTTAAAAGTGGCTGAACTGCTGATTTTATCGGACGAAGCCTTCGATTTTAAAGCCCGCGCAGACATCAGCGGTATTTTAGATCCGACAGAAGCATTTTTACAGACACTCGGGCATGCTGCTTTAATTCAAGCCGTGCTTGATATGAATGCTTGACGTGTTTGTGGCTGGCATTCAACTTATTTTTATGGTATAAAGCATACCCTATGCTAACGACACAAGCTAAGAAAAATACCATTCGGTTTGGTCATTCACCTGATCCTGACGACGCTTTCATGTTTTATGCGATTGCCTACCATAAAATTGATCTCGACGGTTTTAAGATTGATCATGTGGTTGAGGACATCGAAAGCTTAAATCAACGGGCACTTAAAAGCGAGTTAGAAGCCACCGCCGTTTCCGTACATGCTTTTTCCAAAATAGCCGATCGGTATGCGATCATGCGTTCGGGCGCCAGCATTGGCGAAAAATACGGTCCTGTTGTGGTCGCGCGAGCGCCTCTCAAGCCTTTCGAATTACGCGGCATGACGGTTGCGATTCCGGGCGAGTTAACCACCGCCAATTTGGTTTTGTCTCTTTTTGAAAACCGCATTAAAAAAGTGATTGTTCCGTTTGATCAAATTTTGGATGCTGTCAAAGACGGCCGGGCCGATGCCGGACTTGTGATTCATGAAGGACAAATTACTTATCAGGAAAAAAAGCTCCGCAAAGTCATTGATTTAGGTGAATGGTGGTGGGATGAAACCAAGCTGCCTCTCCCGCTCGGCATCGACGTCATCCGTAAAGATTTAGGTAATGAGACCATGCAGCGGCTTTCCAAGGTTTTTAAAGACAGCATTTGCTATGCGCTTGCCAACCGAAAACCGGCTCTTGATTATGCCATTCGATTTGGCCGCGGCTTAAAAGAGGATTTAAACGATCGCTTTGTCGGCATGTACGTCAATGATTACACCGTGGATCTGGGCAATAAGGGCGAGGCCGGCATCCGCAAAGTGTTTGAACTTGGGTTCAAACGCGGGATCTTGCCAGCAAAAATCGCTGTCGAATTCGTATAAATCTACGAATGCTCTTCGAGGAGCGCTTCAATAGCCTGACTTTCTCTCTCGATGGGTCGTACAAAACGAACCCCCACGTCAAATAGTCCAGTTTCTAGGTTTAAGTGAATCCGCATGACTTTCCCGACAATCTTATGATTCATGACTACCAGGTGTTTATCCAAGCGGATTTGTTCATTCAGTTGAGATAAATCAATATCAAGCAAGATGTAAGATTTTCGCGGCGGCGGAGTAACCGTTTTAAATAAAGCGCCGTCTTGGCTGATGTTTTTGGCGCGGCCGACTTGGAATTCTTTGATAAAAAGAGGATTGATGGTTCTGAAGCGCAGCGGTTGATCCAACGTCAGGCGGACGTAATTTCGGCGCTCAAACCCCTGATAAGATGTCTTTATTCGTTTCCGCCGAGCCAACTTCGAAAGCGGCATAAGTCTCCTTCGGAAAAAGAAATATGAAAACAGGACCTAGCTTGCACCGCTTTCCATCTCTATTCGTATCGGCGCTCTAAAAAATTTCTGGAGACTTTTTTCATTTAAATGACAATCTGACTTGTTTGTGTTTCCCATTTTCGTTATGATAGCCAACGGATACAAAAAAGAAGGAGATTCTATGAAACGAACCGTGATTTCTTTGTCGATCATTCTTTTCGTTTGCAGTTTCAGCATGCCCGCACGCGCAGATATCTGTACGTGGGCGGAAGCGGATACTTGGGGCGTGAGTGCGCCGGGCAAGCTTGTTCGAGGCGTCTTGAACACGGCTTTAGGCTGGACCAATTTATTTGTGCAGCCGTTTAAAGGTGACGGTGTGATGAATGGAATCGGTGCCGGTTTAAGTAATTTTGCGGTGAGAACAACCCAAGGCATCGGTGAAATACTTCTTTTCTGGTTGCCGCCTGTTCCAGAAGAACCGATGCAAGACTGTGTTTTCTATGATTGGGGAACCATGGAAAGACAAATGTAAATCGGTAGCGTATAGCGTTTAGCGTAGAGCGGATAGAAAAAATAAATAAAATGTCCTATCCGCTAAACGCTAAACACTGCGTGCTAAACTTCAAGATAAAGCGGAAATTTTGTCAAATTAGTACAGCTTTTTTCTCCCACCACGACCATATCTTCCAATCTGACACCGCCGATGTCTTGATAATAAAGGCCCGGCTCTACGGTCACAACTTGATTGGTTTGAAGCATATCTTTTGAAATTGAAATTCGAGGCGGTTCGTGTATTTCAATACCC
This sequence comes from Candidatus Abzuiibacterium crystallinum, assembly GCA_002787155.1. Classification (GTDB taxonomy): domain Bacteria; phylum Omnitrophota; class Omnitrophia; order Omnitrophales; family Abzuiibacteriaceae; genus Abzuiibacterium; species Abzuiibacterium crystallinum. Next base: position 10,938 of record PCVY01000038.1, read on the forward strand.
ACCCCATGACCGGTTCCGTGGAAGAATCCTTGCATGCGGCCATTCATCACACCCGTCTTGAATCCATTTTTCTCAAAAAACATCTGGATATCGCGATGAATTTTTGAACCATCGGCATTTTGACGGATTTGTGCAAAGGCAATTTTCTGGCCTTCATGAACGGTTTGATACATCTTTTTTATTTTAGACGATGCCTTGCCTCGAACAAAGGTACGTGTTATATCCGCAAAATAAAGTGTTTCCGAAGAATGAGGAAAAACATCCATGATAATCGATTGATTGGCAAGCAAGGGACCTGAGCCTTGATTGTGCGGATCGACACAATCGTTAAAGCAGGAGACGATCGTGTGTGAGGCGATGCAATTGTTTTCCATCAACTTGACGTTAATGACCCTCTTAATGTCTTCAGAAGTCAGCCGTTTGCCTTCAAAATCTAAATATTTTCCTTTAATTTTTGAGTGTTTCAACACCTGGACTGCAGCTTCAATCGCGCGTTCGGTATGCCGCAGCGTTTCGGTAATGGCTTTGATTTCCTCTTTTGTTTTAATGGTGCGTGATTCATAAAACGGATCGGATTTGGCATGAACGGCAATTCCTTTTTCAATCAGTTCTTCCGCATAGATAAAAGGAAAATGATAGGGGACCAAAACTTTTGTCATGCCTTTGCTTTTGAGGACAAAGGCAGCAATCGAGACCTGCGTGATATTAGAAGCCCCCTTCTTTTTTAATTGCCGGATAATCTCGGAAGTAGACAAAACCGTATCGGCCGCTGATTCTTTTTTGGCACGGTCGAGCTCTAAATCGCTTGCCATGATGATT
>PCVY01000038.1:11777-20117 GCA_002787155.1 Candidatus Abzuiibacterium crystallinum
GGTGGCATAAAAAAGGTTAGCATCCTGCTCGCTGGCAGCAATCATTAAAATGGCTTCATTTTTCTTAAGCGCTTTAGAGGGCATTAGCTTCCTTTAGGAGGTTCCCGGCATCACAAACCGATTCCTATTATATCGGCTTCAGTCAAAAATTATACTGGAAAAAACAAGCATTCTTCGTTATCATAACGCGTCTAAACATGTATCATAAGTCCCACCAGAAACGAAAAATTCGTGGCGAGGCTAGCTCTAAAGAGCGGCCCGCCGGATGATCAGAACTGGTGACCCCGTTAAGCAGCATAGTGGGGAATAAGAGGGGTCAAGCCTGCCTCGATCAACCGATATAATTCATCGGAAGATCGGGACTGTCATCAGCAACACTAAATTTATATTTCAAAACTGATGACTGAGAAGCCAACTTGGCTCTTCGTAGGATTACAATTTCGTGAATGATCATTTCAATGAAAGTTAGTCAAACAAAAGCAGTGTCAATTTCTGAGCTAAAAAAAGTTGCAACTGAAATCCGAAAAAATATTATTCGGATGACAGCCGAAGCCAAATCAGGTCATCCCGGCGGTTCTTTATCAGCCACCGAGGTCGTGGTTGCTCTTTATTTTCAAGTCATGCGGCACGACCCCAAAAATCCCGGGTGGGCGGATCGCGACCGTTTTATTATGAGCAAAGGCCATGCTTCACCAGTTTTGTATGCGGCCCTCGCCCATAGCGGCTATTTTCCTGCCAAAGACTTAATTAATTTTAGAAAACTTGAAAGCCCTCTACAAGGCCACCCTGACAGGCGTCGTTTGCCGGGCGTCGAAGCTTCAACGGGTTCGCTCGGGCAAGGTCTTTCGATCGGAATCGGAATGGCATTGGCACGGCGGCTTCAGAAAAAAGATTATCGCACTTTTGTCGTGATGAGTGACGGCGAAATGAATGAAGGACAAACGTGGGAAGGGGCTGCCTTTGCTGCTTTTCAAAAATTGGATCATTTAACGCTTATCGTTGATTTTAACAAATATCAGTTAAGTGATGCGACCGCACAAATCTTAAACATGGAGTCGCTGGCTGAGAAGTGGAAGTCGTTTAATTGGGATGTCCAGGAAATCGACGGGCATGACTTGGAAGCGGTGCTGAAAGCGCTTGAACGCGCCAAGCAAGTGAAAGGCAAGCCGGCAGTGATCATTGCTCATACGGTAAAAGGCAAGGGCATTTCTTTTATGGAAAATAACAATCATTTTCACGGCGTGGCTCCAACGGCTGAAGAAGCAGAGCGAGCGCTCAAAGAGTTGGAAGGGAAATAAACGTATGGCGCGTGAGCGAAAGATGGGAATGGCCACACGTGATGCTTACGGTAAAGCTTTGGTTAAATTGGGTGAAACCAATTCTCAAGTCTTGGTTTTGGATGCTGATTTATCTAAATCAACCAAATCGGCAGGTTTTCAAAGTAAATTTCCAGATCGGTTTATCGAATGCGGTATTGCCGAAGCCAACATGGCAGGCATTGCGGCCGGACTGGCGCTCTCAGGATTTGTCCCATTCATCAATAGCTTTGCAACTTTTTTAATGAGCAAAACTTACGATCAATTGCGTATGTCAGTTGCCTTTCCTGAAGTCAATGTAAAAGCGGTAGGTTCACACGGCGGTATTTCGGTCGGTGAAGATGGCGCCAGCCAGCAATCCATCGAAGATTTTGCCCTGGCAGCTTCACTCCCCAATTTTTCTGTGATTTCACCGTGTGATGAGTATTCCACCGAAGCGCTCGTACCTCAAATTGCTCAGTCAAGCGGTCCTGTGTTTATGCGAACCGGCCGGCCAAAGACCCCTCTGGTTTATGATCCAAAAAAGCCGCCTCATTTTGAAATTGGTAAAGGCATTCTTTTGCAGGATGGTCAAGACGTTACCATTATTGCCAATGGGTTGCTTGTTTTTGAAGCTTTGAGCGCGGCAGATTTATTAGCAGAGGAAGGTATTAAAGCCGCTGTCATTGATATGCACACCATTAAACCGCTTGATGAAGAACTGGTGATTGCGCAGGCAAAGAAAACAAATGCAGTTGTGAGTTGTGAAGAACATCAAATTTATGGCGGCTTGGGCAGTATCGTGGCAAAAGTTTTATCCGAGCATTGTCCGACGCCGATTGAATTTGTGGCCATTCAAGATACCTTTGCAGAATCAGGCCAGCCGGATGAACTGCTTGAAAAATACGGCCTAACGGCGCCTCATATTCAAGCAGCCGTGAAGCGCGTTCTCAAAAGAAAAAAGAAATAGTTTTTCCGTCCTATCCCAGCCCGGCTTTTCTTGTCATTTTTAACCTGTGGTAAAAATTAAGGGGTGTTCGACTGTGCTCATTGACGAAGAAAAAAAGATGGATTAAGATGGCGTTCATGTCCGCTCAAAAATCGCGTCTTTACCTAAAGCAAATGGAAGTTGGTCCTATGGAAAACTTTGTTTACCTGGTGGGCGATCGTGAGAAGCGGGAAGTGTTTGTGGTAGACCCGGCGTGGGAAGTTGATCGAATTTTAAGTGTTGTTGCCGAGGATGGTTTAAAAGTCAAAGGGGCACTCGTGACACATCACCATTTTGATCACACCAACGGATTAGAAAGTTTGTTAAGTGCTACAGACGGGGTGGCTTACGTCCAGAAAGATGAAGCGCCGTTTTTAAAACAGGTCAAAAGCAATGTCAAATGGGTGGAAAGCGGTGAAAAAATAAAAATCGGCGATGTCGATCTAACATTTATTCATACGCCGGGACACACCCCCGGTTCACAGTGTTTTTTAGTCGGAGATGGATTGATATCGGGTGACACGCTTTTCATCGGCGCGTGCGGGCGCTGTGATTTACCGGGAGGCAATGCTTCACAGATGTTTGAAAGTCTGAATCGGTTGGCTAAATTGGATGATCATACGGTGCTTTATCCCGGTCATAATTATGCAGAGATCCCAACATCAACCATTAAACAAGAACGTTTATCAAACCCGTACATGCAATTTGACAACGTAAAAAATTTTTTAAATTTAAGAATGAAAGGATAAAAACACGCAAGCGCACAAAATATCAGAGTCAGACCCGGGTGGGTCTGACCCCACGCAAACCGTGACTTGTGACTACTATGGAATGGCAAGCAGAAAATGAAATGGCGATGGAATATTTGCAGAAAGGGTATGAACTGCAAACGAAAGGGAAGATCAATGAAGCCATTGTCAATTACAAGAAGTCAATCGAGTTTTACCCAACCGCCGAGGCGCATACATTTTTGGGATGGGCATATAGCTTTTTAGGTAATCATGACGCTGCCATTTTAGAATGCAAAAAAGCCATTACGATTGATCCTGATTACGGCAATCCTTACAATGATATTGGGGCTTATTTGATTGATAAAAATAAACTGGATGAGGCTTTAACGTGGCTTGAAAAAGCCACACAGGCTAAACGTTACGAAAATTATTGTTATCCGCACTACAACATTGGCCGTGTGCATGAGAAAAAAGGGCAGTGGTTTTTAGCCCTCGAAGCTTATGAAAAAGCGCTCCAATCCAATCGGGATTATACACTTGCTTCCCGCGCAATTAACCGCATGAAAGCCCTTCTCAATTAAGCCGAGTTTTTAACCGGAAAAGCTTACATTTTAACGGGCTTTCAGTTATAATAATGCTTTTAAACAAGGGGCGGAGTCTTTCCATGACCGATGATTATACCGGCGTTATCATGATGGCCATTTTAGCAGGCGTTGTCACTTTCCTCATGATTAGTCTGGCCAGTTGGCTTGGCCCCAAAAAGTTAACACCGGAAAAAGCAATGCCTTACGAAACCGGCGTCGAACCCTTTTCGCTTCCAAGCATGCGGCGTATTCCCGTCCATTTTTATGTGATTGCCATGATTTTTATTATTTTTGATGTTGAATTGGCATTTTTATTACCGTGGGCTGTTTTATTCAAAGAACTCGGCTGGGTTGGTCTGATTGAAGTCAGTATTTTTGTTTTTTTTATTTTATTGGCTTTTGCTTATGCCTGGAAAACGAAAACCTTGGATGCAAAATAATGATGTCTGGTAATGAGAGTTTTGTCACGTCTCGGTTAAATGAAATGATCGGGTGGGCGCGCAAATACTCCCTGTTTCAATACCCCTTTGTGACTGCTTGCTGCGGGTTGGAATATATGGCGGTTGCATCGGGTCATCACGATATTGATCGTTTTGGCGCCGGCCTTCCGCGTTTTAGTCCGCGTCAGTCTGATGTTCTCATGGTGGTGGGCACCATCAGCCACAAAATGGCCCCCGTTCTGAAACGCATTTACGAACAAATGTGTGAGCCAAAGTGGGTCGTGGCTTTCGGTGTTTGTACGTGCACGGGTGGTTTTTACGATAATTACGCAACGGTTCAGGGAATCGACACAATTATCCCCGTTGATGTTTACATTCCGGGTTGCCCGCCGCGTCCCGAAAATGTGATGGATGGTTTGATGAAGTTGCAGGAAAAGATTCAACATCAAAAACAAGAAGTTTAATATCATTACCGCAAATTAGATCAAAAATGCCGGTTTTAGAAATCCTAACCAAACAATTTCCAGAAAAAATCATTGAAACACATGATTTTAGAGGCGATGAAACCGCCCTGATTCAAAAAGACGCTCTGCTTTTGATTATGAAATTTTTAAAAACAGATATCAGACTCGATTTTAACATGCTGATGGATTTGACAGCCGTGGATTATTTGTGGATGGGAAAAAAACCGCGCTTTGAAGTGGTTTATCACTTGTATTCTCTCGCATTGAAACATCGGCTGCGCATTAAAGTACCGATAGAGCAAAAAGATGCTTTGGTCGATTCGATCGTTTCTTTATGGCCGGCAGCCAATTGGTATGAACGGGAGGTTTGGGACATGTTTGGCATTCGGTTTCAAAATCATCCCGATCTCAAACGTATTTTACTATACGAAGGATTTGACGGACATCCTTTGCGCAAAGATTACCCGATTAATAAACGGCAGCCTTTAATTGGGCCAAAAAACTGAGAAACTGATGAGTACCTTGCAAGTCGAAAAATCAGAAATTTTCGCTGACCCCTCGGGTAAAGAACTGAAGCGCGAATCCATGATGCTCAACATGGGTCCCAGTCACCCGGCGATGCACGGCATCATCCGGCTTATTCTGGAACTCGACGGCGAACGCGTGCTTCGTTCTGAAGTGGAAATTGGATATTTGCACCGGGCATTTGAGAAAATGTCCGAGAGCATGGGTTACCTGCAAGTTTTTCCTTACACCGACCGACTCAATTACTCTTCGCCGCTCATCAATAATGCGGGTTATGCGATGGCTGTTGAAAAACTTTTTGATATCCGAATACCGGAACGCGCTCGCTACATTCGGGTTCTCATGTGTGAGTTATCCAGGATTTGCGATCATTTAACTTGCATTGCCGCAAGCGCGATGGAGTTGGGAGCTTTTACGGTTTTCCTTTATATGATTAAGGCACGGGAGAATTTGTGGAATGCCGTTGAAATGATTACGGGTGCCCGTTTAACCATTTCTTATATGCGTGTCGGAGGCGTGAAAGCTGATTTACCGGAAGATTTTGAAAAAGTTATTCGCACTTGTTTTAAAGAAACCCGCCACGTCCTTAAAGAATGTCACGGACTATTAACGCGTAATCGTATTTTTGTCGATCGCGTGAAAGGTGTCGGCGTGATTTCAAAAGAAGATGCACTCGCTTATGGTATCACAGGTCCTTTTTTGCGTTCAACGGGTGTTGATTATGATGTGAGAAAGGATGCGCCTTATCTGGGATACGATGAATTTGATTTTGAAGTTCCCGTCGGGACAACGGGTGATAACTACGACCGTTACTTGGTACGCATGGAAGAAATGGAACAGAGCATGCGCATCGTGGAACAGGCTTTTCAAGCCATGCCCGGCGGTGCTTTGGCAGTTAATCTGGAAGGCAAAGAAATCCCGGCCGCTGAAATGGTTGATGAGGCCAAAATGGGCATGGTAGAAGGATTTCAACACCAATTTGTTACGTTAGATCCTACCTTGGAAGGAAGTACCAAATTTTATTTCGATCGTATTCAAGCGGGCAACAAATCAGCGTCTTTACCGGCCAAAGAAAATACTTACGGAAATATAGAGGGCTTGATGCAGCATTTTAAAATTATCATGGATGGCCATGGTTATGAACCGCCCAAAGGAGAAGTTTACCAAGCCGTTGAAGGTGGTAATGGTGAATTGGGATTTTATCTGGTGAGTGACGGGACGGGCAGGCCCTACCGCGTACGAGTCCGGCCGCCTTGTTTTCCCATTATGGCAGCGCTGCCTTTGATGTTGGAAGGCGGGATGTTAGCCGACATTATTGCCACGTTTGGCTCAGTCAACATGATTGGCGGGGAGCTAGATCGATAGCAGTGTTAAGGGTAAGCATTAAGCGATAAGAAAAAACTTATGTCTTAACGCTTATCATTTAACGCTTGAAAAAAGAGAAACATGACAACAGAAAATAAAATTTTAACGTCCGAGTTAAAAGATCAAGCAACCAAAATAATGGCACAGTATGACCAACCGCGTTCTGCGGTATTGCCCATTTTGCATTTGGTGCAAAATACGTATGGTTGTATTACCTGTGAAGCAGAAACGGAAATCGCCGCCTTGCTTCAAATGCCCATCGTGGATATGAAAGAAATCGTGACTTTTTACACACTTTTCCGTTCCAGACCGTGTGCCAAAGTTGAATTTAATGTCTGCCGGACATTGAGCTGCATGTTACGGGGAGGCGAAGAAATCATTGATCACTTGAAAGAAAAACTTGGTATTCAGCCGGGCGAACAAACCTCAGACGGCAAATTCGGGCTTCATTTGGTTGAATGTCTGGGAGCGTGTGAAACGGCTCCGACGGCACAGATCAACGAGTCATATGTCGGGGGACTGACGAAAGAGAAAATCGATCAAATTATTTCTGGAAAAACCAAATGAATCCGACCAATCGACTTAATTTAATTTCGCAGTTTTTTAGTCTAACCGACGCACATATGTTGTCGGTTTATGAAAAACTGGGCGGTTATGAAATGGCCAAAAAAGCGATTCGGGAAATGAAACCTGATGCCGTAGAAGCCGAAGTGAGAAAATCCAAACTGCGCGGCTTGGGTGGTGCGGGATTTGCAAGCGGTGTGAAATGGAGTTTTGTGCCGCGTGATTCCGGCAAACCAATTTATCTCACTGTCAATGCGGACGAAGGAGAGCCGGGCACTTTTAAAGATCGTTATGTTATGGAACGTGCGCCGCACCTTCTTTTGGAAGGGATTCTCATTTGTGCTTATGCCATGGGAATTCATAAGGTTTACATCTATGTCCGGGGCGAGTATTTAGGGCCGATTCAAAGATTAAGGGAAGCCATTGACGAAGCTGTGGCAAAAAACTACTTAGGAGAAAAAATTTTAGGAACCAATTTTAACCTTGAGGTGGTTGTCCATCAAGGAGCAGGCGCCTACATTTGCGGTGAGGAAACAGCCTTGCTGGAATCACTGGAAGGTAAAAAAGGATTTCCGCGTCTCAAGCCGCCTTTTCCGGCGGTCGTCGGTCTTTATGGATGTCCGACTCTGATTCACAATGTTGAGACACTCTCCTACCTGCCTTTTATATTGCAAGAAGGCGGCGATTGGTTTGCCGGGCTTGGCACTGAAACAAGCGGTGGTATGCGGCTTTATTCCGTCAGCGGTCATGTCGAACGACCGGGTGTTTATGAGAGATCAATGGGAATTACATTACGTCAATTAATCGAAGATGCCGGCGGTGTGTGGCGCGGCAGGAAACTCAAAGCCGTGGTACCGGGCGGATTGTCAGCCGCGGTCCTGACAGCAGATGAAATTGATGTCACCATGGATTTTGATTCGTTACGAAAAATTGGTTCTATGGGCGGCTCGGGCGGTGTCATGGTCATGGATGAAAAAACGTGCATGGTGAGAGCACTGTATACGACGATGCGTTTTTTTGGGCATGAATCATGCGGGCAATGTTCGCCTTGTCGTGAAGGAACCGGTTGGGTAGCTCGAATTTTAAAACGAATTTTAGACGGTGAAGGCAGAGTTGAAGACATTGACCGCTTGATCGATATCGGCCAATTTATGGGAGGAACCACCATTTGTGCTTTAGCCGACGGTGCTCAAATGCCGCTCTTGAGTTATTTGAAAAAATTTAGATCAGAATTTGATTATTACGTTAAGCACGGCTGCTCATTGGTTGAATCAGAACCGGCAGGGGTTTCTAATTAACTCGAGTTTGGCACTTTTTAGGCATTGATTTTTAGCTGTTTTGGCAAATCAAGCAAAACATTTGGTGATAGAGAATTTCTAAAATG
>PCVY01000016.1:0-6101 GCA_002787155.1 Candidatus Abzuiibacterium crystallinum
TGGCGGGTCAAAAGTCTTTTCAAGTTTTTCGTCAAGCAATTGACACGAAAGATTTTGACTAAAGGAATCAAATTCGTCATTAGTTTAAAGCGGGTTTGCTTCGCGTATTGTCAACTATGCTGAGATCGCGTGAATGACACTTCTCGGCGAAAGGCCACATGTCTTTATTTAATGAGTTTTTGAAGAAAAGAAATCTACGCTTAGCATGGAACACGGTCGCTTCTCACCACCCCAATTCCGCAGAAGTCCAAAAGTTCAAAAGTGATTCGGACCGCAATTTAAATTTACTTAGACTATCTTTAAAGAAAAAGCTGTTTGCGTTCAGTGATTACCGCGGCTGCCTCATTCCTCAGTCTGGCAAGAAAAAGCCTCGTCCATTAAAAATCCCGCCTGTCATTGATCGAATTGTTCAGAAATCCCTCTCTCAAGTAATAGAACCATTTTTTGCTGATTTAAACCTTCCTTGCAGTCATGGTTATATTTCGGGACGTTCTCCCGCTACTGCTTTGGATCAAATGCTTAAGTTGCGCGATCAGGGTTACAAAATAGTTTTAGAAGCGGACATCAAGAACTTTTTCGACAGTGTTGATCATGTTCGTTTGACGGACTTAATAAAATCCGTTTTACATTTTGACGATTCGCTTATGGTATTGTTTGATGCCGCAATTAAGACTCAAATTGGCAATCCAGAAGAATTTTCAAGCGAGGAGCTCCTTGAGTATTTTCCAGATGGAAACATTGGTGTTCCGCAGGGCGGGATTTTGTCGCCTCTATTTGCAAATGCTTATCTGAGTAGTTTCGATCACTGCATGCTATCAGAAGGGTTTAAGGTGATTCGTTACGCAGATGATTTTGTGGTGTTATGCAAAACCGAACAAGAAGCTCTTCGTGCATATGACATTGCGCGTGATAAGTTGCAAAGTTTTAAGTTAATGCTTCACCCATTGAACGAAGGTGAAAATCCAAAAACTAGGATTACCACTTTTAACAATGGTTTTTGTTTTCTTGGCGTCCAATTCAATGGACGTACATTAACATGTAGCCGTAAAGCAATGATTAAATTCAAGGAAAATATTAGAGAACGGACAGATGTTCGGGAAAGTCCAGATTTTATTCAATCGATCTTGAATTTAAGACGGTCTATCGAGAGTTGGGCAAAGAGCTACAGCTTTTGCCACGCTGAGAATCTAAAAGTTGGAAACCGTGAAATGGAGGAAATTTTCGGACATCTCGATTCGTATGTAAGAGAAAAATTAGTGGCATATTTGAAACGATGTGATTTTGTTCCAAGTAAGAGGGAATTTGAAAATATTCATTATTACAGACTACGGATTCCTCGTATGAAGCAAATGCTCAATGAATGTGAGCCGCTTGAAAAATTGGCGTTAAAAGTAAGAAGACGTGAAAAGAAGTATCACAAGGTTAAGCGTTATGGTGTCAAAACACTCTCTGGTGTGTCGTGACTTCTGAAGCCTTCTCTCGCGTTTTGATTGATAAAGCCCTTGAGGCTTCTGGTTGGGACTTAGCCAAACAGGTTCGATTTGAATTGGCAACATCAACCGGTCGGGCTGATTATATTTTGAATGGTAAGTATGGCCCACTTTGCGTTCTTGAAGCCAAATCTGAAGATAAAGATCCTTACGATGCGAAAGAACAGGCTCGGGGTTATGCGGAAAATATTAATGTGCCGTTCATTATACTTTCCAACGGCAAAGAGCATTGGTTCTGGAATTACAAGCGCAAGGATCAAGATGCCTATCGTATCGAGAGATTGCCCTCTTCAGAAGATTTAGAACGACTTCGTCTTAAAAATCTTCAACCGCCGCGACCGTTGATGAGCGAAGTTATTACCCCTCAATACCTCCAACCATTCAAATTTGATGTAAAGGTCCGCGGTTATCAAATTAAGTCACTTGATACTATCTTCACGCAGTTTGATAGCGAACGAAAGAGAAGGTTTCTGCTCGAAATGGCGACGGGCACTGGCAAGACCTTACTGTGTGCCGCTCTTATCAGGAGGTTTTTAACGACGCGTAATGCCGAACGAGTACTTTTTATTGTCGATCGTATCGAGCTCGCCAGACAGACCCTCGAAGAATTTAACATTTACCTCGCGGAATTTAAGCCCGTCCTGTTCAAAACAGCCCGTAGGCGACCAGGGGAACTACTTGGATCTTCGGTCGTTGTCGCAACGATACAGTCTTTGATGGTTGATCGGCGTTACCGTGAGGAATTTACACCCTTCCACTTTGATTTAGTAGTGAATGACGAAGCACACCGTTCGATTTACGGAGACGCACGTGAGGTTGTGCAGTTCTTTCAGGCAACGCGTGTAGGTCTGACGGCTACACCCAAAGCTTATCTTAAGAATATTGATATTGAAAAACTTGGGCAGGAAAACCCTAAAGCGCTCGAAGCCCGACAGCTACGTGATACGTACCAATATTTTGGTTGTAAGCCGGGGTTTCCCACTTACCGATATGACATTATTGACGCGGCAAAAGACCCTGAAGGCCCATTCCTCTGCCTTCCAAAGATATTTGATCTCAGATCAGACATCACTACGCAAGCGCTTGCAGACAATGGCTGGGCGGTTGTCATCAACGAGCAAGAAGAAAACTACAAGATTCAAGACCTTGAACGGAAGATATTTACACCGGCTCGCAATCAAGTGATGTGTGAGGCCTTTCTAAAAGAGGCCCAGCGTGATCCTAGCGGTGCGCTCGGCAAATCACTTATCTTTGCGGTCAATCAAGAACACGCGACAACGCTGACAAAGATATTCAACGCAATGCAACCTGGAATTGCGCTGACAATAACTTCGCGCATCCCGGCATCAAGTAATTTGGCCAAAGAGTTCCGTGATAACAAGCGTTCCGAAAAGATAGCTGTCTCAGTCGATATGCTTTCCACTGGATACAACTGTCGCGATCTCTTGAACATTGGCCTTATGCGGCCCATTTTTTCTCCCACCGAATACATCCAGATCAAGGGCCGTGGCACACGCCTTTTTACTTTCAAGATCGGCAACACTACTTACGAGAAGAAAAACTTCTTCATGCTCGACTTCTGCGCCGTCGCCGAATACTTTGAGGAAAAATATGATTATTCCGTTCCTTTAACTCTTCCACGAGAGCCGGGAACGAAAGGCCCCAAACCCCCTCCGGGTGGAGGTGGCGGACCTACAACAGGCGGAGGAACCGTTGGCGAACCGCCCCCGCCTCCTTTTGGACATCGCGAAATCCCTGTTTGGGAAGGCAAAGACGAACTGGTCATGCGCGAAGTTATTGAAGTATGCCCGGATGGTGAAAAAGTGGACGTCATGACCTTCCGGGGATCATATGAAAAAGATCTAAAAGATTTTGTCAGCGAAACACCGGAATTAAAAGAAGCTATCGAAGATGAGGATGATGACACAATCGAAGTTATTATGAATGAGCGCTTTTATCATAGGCCTAAAATGTTTTATTCACCGGATAAACTTATCATTTCCTATGGCGTCCCTGCTACCACTCCTGCCTTTGTTTATAACGCGGTGGGTCGGAAACCTCTTCCAACAAAGGACGACATTATTAGCGATACCGTGGATTCGATTTCCGCGAGATTTAATCTTCGTTACAACGAACAAAAATGGGTAGACACCACAGCGCAACTCTTGGCCGAAGATCCCCAGTCGCTCAAGCTCTTTATGGCAGGTGATATGACTATATTCTCGGCCAGCCAATTCAACAGACTTGGCGGGATAGACCAACTCACACGTTTTGATCAGCGCGATCAAGTTTTTGAAGCATTACGACAGTCAGGTCTGGTTCGCCAGACACTTCTGACTGCACACCACTAATTTTTGGAGATGAAGATTATGAGATCAGCCGCAGAGACTAAAAGCAATATCGCGAAATTAAATCTGGAACCCAATTCTAATTTCTTCTCGTCGGGCCTGCGTCAAAAAGTAGATCAGCTGATGAATATGCTTTATGCAGGCGGTGTAAATAATCCCATGGACTCGATCGAGCAGATTTCCTATTTGCTTTTTCTGCGCCTGCTTTCGGAGAAGGATGAACAGCTTGCTCAGCTTGATAAGAAATATAAGCGGGTCTTTTCCGGTCAATGGAGTAAGTATGCTTGGGGCAATTTTGTCACGCTTACCGGAGACAATTTATTCAACGCAGTCCGCGATGCGATTGAGAAGCTCCACGAATTACCGAGTCTTTCTGAAACCGGGAAATTGTTATTTAGCCGCGCGACGCTCAAAATCTATGATCGGCCCACACTACGCGCCGTCATTCAGGGCATTCATGAGTTGGATCTTGCGGCACATGAAGGGCATGATTTTAAAGGTGACATGTATGAATATCTACTGAGTCAGCTATCCGCGTCTGGCACGAACGGCCAATTTCGCACTCCGCGTCACATCATTGATATGATCGTTGCACTCGTAAATCCACAGCCGGGTCATCGGATTTGTGATCCTGCCTGTGGCACCGCTGGTTTTCTTATATCGGCATTCAACTATATTTTGCGTCAGCACACAAAACCGGCAGATTTGAAGCGCGGCCTCTTAGACGGCTCTCTACTCAAACCCGCGCAATGGAAGTTTCTCGAAGAACAAGCCATTACGGGCTTTGATAACGACGCTAATATGGTGAAATTATCAATCTTAAACCTATATCTTCATCAGCTGGAGAAAGCGCAAATCCAGATGATGAATCCTTTGACAACTGGAATTGGTGGCGCCTATCCGGGTCAGCGATTCGACATAATCCTAGCCAATCCGCCGTTTGCTGGAAAAGTTCAAGATGAGAGTATTTTATCGGACCTCAACTACAAGCTAAATACCCGCGCCACGGAGCTTCTTTTTCTTAAATGGTTTATCGATCACCTTGCGCCCGGTGGGCGGGCAGGCGTAATTGTTCCTAACGGCGTCCTTTTTGGCGCTAATAATGCCGCCTCATCTCTGAGAGAAATGCTTGTTCTGGAGTGTGAGTTGCAAGCCGTTATAAGTCTCCCTAGCGGCGTTTTTAAGCCATACTCAGGCGTTGGCACAGCTGTGCTGATTTTTAGGAAAACTGGAGCAGGCATAAAACCAACTCAAAGTGTATGGTTTTATGAAATTTCAGCTGATGGATTTAATCTTAGTGACACGCGCGCACCCATAGACGACAACGACATACCCGATCTTCTGGAAAAATGGCACAGTCGAGCGGAAGGAAAAAATAGCTTCCTTGTTTCCGTCGCCGATCTTAAAGCAAAAAACTATGAGCTCTTAATTTCGCGCTACCGTCAACAAGTGACTCAAATCGAAAATCACGACAAGCCACGTGATATTGTTGACGAAGTGCTAAATCTAGAGGCGAAAATAATCAAACTGGCTCAGTCTTTGAGAGAGAAATTATAGAGATGCCGATTTCAACCGTCTATCCAAAAGTTCCCCTAAGAGAAGTGCTAACTCAGGTCGCTCGTCCAATTCGTGTCGAAGCTGGCGATTCCTACCGATCATTAGGTGTGATGTGGTATGCAAAGGGCTTATTCATTAAAGATCCTAGGAAAGGTAGCGAGATCAAGGCTGCGCGTCTCTTTTTAGTAGAAGATGGTGATTTCATTTACAACCGTTTGTTTGCTTGGAAGGGATCTTTTGCTGTTGCTGGCCCAGAGCACATTGGTTGTGTTGTATCCGGTGAGTTTCCAATTTTTCGTATTAACCCCAAGAAACTATCATTAATGTATTTAATGGCATTCTTTTCAAGTCCTTGGCTTTGGGAAATGATAGCAGGGCAAAGCTCAGGGACTGCTGAAGTAAGCCGTTTGAGATTAAAAGAGGAGGTATTTCTACGCCTTACCATCCCATTACCGTCTTTGCAGGATCAAGAAAGAATTGTGAAGCTGCTGGATGAAGCGAATGAGTTGAAAAAACTACGCGATCAGACCAATCAACGTGCAGACGCGCTCATTCCCAAGCTCTTTCATGATAGGTTTGGTGATCCGACGACGAACAGAGAAGGATGGCCTGTAGTGACATTAGGAGAAGTCGGTGGCAGCGGTCAATACGGTCTTAACTCCGCTGCCATGACTGAGGGTAATGGGGTTCGTTTTATCCGAATAAC
>PCVY01000016.1:6150-30408 GCA_002787155.1 Candidatus Abzuiibacterium crystallinum
GGTGATGTTCTAATTGCCAGAACTGGCGCAACAGCAGGAAAAGCATACATTCATAAAACGCTAGATGAGCGCAGCGTTTTTGCTGGTTACTTGATTCGTTTCAAGATCGATCACGCGCGTGCGTTGCCAACTTATGTTCTATCTTTTTTACAAAGTGCGGCTTATTGGACCCAGCTAAATAACCTCAAACGAGGGGCGGCTCAACCAAATGTAAATGCAAAACAGTTGGCGTCTTTGAATTTTCTCTTGCCTCCGCTCTCACTACAAAGGGAGTTTGCCGTTCGCGTGGGAGAAATCCGCGAAATGCGGACTCAACAAGTCGCCAGTAGCAAACACCTTGATGATCTTTTCCGATCCATGCTCCACCGCGCGTTTAACGGAGAATTATGAATCCAAATCACTTCCTTACATTTTTGGAAAGTTTGAATAACTTGCACAGTATTGGTTTGTTTGTTCGCTGGTACGAAATTTTGGGACTTGGCGGAATCATGTTTGCTATTTTTGAGTTTATGGAAAAAAGCAAGTTGCGGAGTTATATCTTCAGATTCGGTAACCTTTCGAGGAATATTTTTGGATTGCTACTATTTTCTGTCATAACTGTAGGTGGTAGCAACTTACTTGCAATTGCTAATGTGGGCGCTTTTGGATTCATTCCTCTGATCAGTTATCCCGTTTTTTGGGAAGTACTAAGTTTAATGTCTTTTACTGTTGCCTTGATTGGTATGCTGTTTTATTCGATACGCCCAATGTGGTTTGCGCCGCGTATTAATTATCGCAATTCCGTTTCATTTGTCCAGAATATTTCGAGGGCAATTCACAATGATCAGAGTGATGATAGTTTTGGTGCTATCGTTGCAATTTTAGATTTGAATTCAGGTACAATCTTTAGAAATGCAGCGCGTTTTGATAGCTGGTGGAATGTTCAAGGTAGCACTGACAAAACCCCTTTCGAAACTTTTAAAGTCCCCAAAAAAGAACGTGTTCTCGTAGAATGTTGTGTCGAATTGATTGATCATACTTTGTCTGATCGCGATCTTTGTAATTATTTAGCAACACATCATATTGGGTTTTTATTGCGCATGATAGATGAGATTAACAAAGTCTGTTTGTGGCGTAGTTGCGGCAACATTTTCATGGACAGCATTTGTGAAGAACTTTTCTTAGACCCAAATTCTCATTTGTCGAGAGAATTGAATTTTAGAGGCGTTGGATTGCGCAAGCCAGTTTTTAATAAGCTCTTTCGTTCTCTCGAATTAGTTAGTTATTACCGGCCGCATCAATCGTTCCCTCATTGGAAGCCCGAGAAATTGACCATCGAGGTGATTAATAAATACACGGAAGCATTGGAAATTTCATTAGAAGAATATTTCAAAAAGGAAAGAAGTTTATGGGTTGCTGATACGCCTAATCACGCGCTTGCTGTTGCTCTTCGCCATCTTTCAGATATGATACGTAGCCTGTGTGGTCGTGTGCGCAAGCTCACAGGAGACAGTATTTATCAAAATTCCACGGGTGAAATGGTTGCGTCTGCTAGCTATTTCTTTGGTCCAAGTCGTTTGGAAACAATTTTTTGTGTGGATGAAAGAAAGAAATATTTTCCTCGATTTTCTAAAGAAGAATTAGCCGTATCCAAAGATAGTGTCACAGAAGGAGTTGTTGCTGCAATTTTTGAGTATTTGAGCACCTTGGCAGTCATTGAAGATGACGATTACGCTCGAATGTTATCGTGTGAAGTATTTTGGTTAATTTTTGGACATAGTGAACAGAAAGAAGTAATCAAGATGATGGAAAAACGATTACTGAAAATGATTTCCGAAAGAATCGAAGAGAATAAAAAAGGTCATTATTCACCCATGGTGAGGTTGTTGATTAATATTTATGGCTTCAATTTTCATCAGGGAATCGATGAAAAAGCAATCATCGGCAAGTACATCGAAAACGAATTCAAAGAGTATTTCGCTCAAAGAATTCTGGACAACGAAGCAGATGCAAAAAAGTTTTTACCTACGGGCTGCTCGATTGACAAAGAAAATAGAATTATTAAGGACCACAATAGAAATGTTATGTATCAAGCAAGTAATATCCAAAAAATCCGGCACCAGGCACCAATTCGGGGAACAGGCGGCTTGATTTGAGAAAATCTCGCAATTTCCCTCAAAGAGGAAATGATCCATTGTTTAAAAAACCGTCAAAGCGATGAAGGTTCGAGAAAGTGGAATGCCGGAGCGTGAGGCGTGGGAGACGTTTTTCAAGCCCGCACAAATTCTTGCCAGCTTGACTTAAACGCAAACGTTGAAGATGTCGTCGAATTTGGTTCCGGTTATGGGACCTTCACCATCCCCGCCGCTCAAGCGGAAAGGTATTTTCCTTTGACATTGATCCTCAGATGGTGGCAGCCACTAAAACTGAAGCAGAGAAGTTCAACGTGAAGAACGTCGTCACTATCCTGCGTGATTTCCTAGCTGAAGGAACCGGCTTGGATTGTAAGAGCGTTGATTATGTGATGCTTTTTAACATTCTCCATCTTGAAGACCCCATCTTGCTTTTGCGTGAAGCTTATCGAATATTAAAGGATGATGGCAAAATCGGCGTCATTCACTGGAACCATGACCCCTCAACTCCTCGATGGCCATCCATGGCGATTCGTCCTAGGCCAGAGTACTGCATTAACTGGGCGACAAAAGCAGGGTTTGTGGGTGCGAAACGGTTTGATTTAAAACCGTATCATTATGGGATCGTTTTGTTGAAACCACGCTGTGCATTAAAATGACATTATTCTTCACCAACAGTTCAGAATTTATTATCTGATTTTCTGAAAATTTCTTGACCTTTTGAAACATTTTTGTATGATTCTCCCTTGTCATGCCAGCGTCCTGCTGGCTGACAGGAAGGCAAGCAGCCTTTCTCTTCTGACGCGTCGCAAGCCATTTCGGGCAAGCACGCATTACATATAAACAGGATAGGGGGCGGGGATCTGAGTCACGATTCTCCAAACCAATTCCTCTACACAAATTGCCGTGTGTGGTATTGGCAGGATACGGCAATCCGGAGGATTGCCCTCTATCTGAAGTCTGATGCGTCACATCCCAAAGAAAAATCAAGACGTTCCATCCCACACAATTCCATTAGTCAAGCTACCGCTTACCGTCACCCTAAGGCGTTGAATTAAGAAAATCCAGCTCCTTCATCAATCAAGATAAATTCCCCAGCCATCATAAGCTTTCAATTGGTTCCTTGCCCAGCCCTTATTGTTAGTAGAAAACTTTTGCTTAGTTTCTGAAGCGGACAATCTCCGGATTGCCCGCTTTTTTTATGTCCGCACCCAGTCCTCGCACGGCGGAAAGCGAGGACAGGAAAGGTGTCACAGGCTAAACATCATGATGAACAGGATTCAAAAAGAGAGAAGTCGAGAAGACGGACGAGAGTTCGTGAGACGGATTACATGCGCGTTGAAAATGATCGCTCGTTTGATCCGCTTAGCAGATTTGAACAGAATGCTAGGGACAAACTTGCCGCGGAAAAATCCCCCCTCGATGAACTTCTGGCTGAAGAAGAGGAGGCCAAGCAATTAAGGGCGAGACATATCGAAAGAAGGCGTCTTGCATTCGTTCTTAAGAAGGCAAATCTTACGGCGAAGCTCGAACAATGCTTTTTACTTCTCTATGTCCAGAACTTTACCGTCGCTCAGGCGGCAAAAATCCTCGGAGTCTCAAATGTCCGGGTACGACAGATGCGGATAAAACTCAAAACCGTACTGCTTAAGGCTGCCGGTTACGTGGGTCGGAACCCCAAACGCGGGCATTTAGACCGCCCTCAAAACATGACCAGAAATCAACGGCGGATATGGCGGCTGAAACACAGGGAAGGCCTCCCCTCAAAAGAAATTGCGGCTCACCTTGGAATTTCGCTGCGTGCCGTCAACATGGTGCTGCGAAGGGTGAAATAATTATTTTTTTAGGTGAAAAACGTTCCTTTTGCTATTACGCACCCCCCGGTTTTTGCCCAATACCATGGGGAAGGCATCAGCCATCCAGACAAGCAAGGCCAGAGGCCTTTATCGGGCACACCGATGTCCTTCCCCATCTTGAGACGGAGGAACTTGGATGCAAAAGCGAATTCAAAGGATTTTTTGGACATGTGTTGCCTCGGGATTTCTCTTAACTCTGCAAGCAGGCATTCTCTATGCGGGCGATTCAGAAGAGGACTTGAGGGTTTTTTTAGAAAGTCTGGGGGACTTCTTAATTCAAACGATCGGCCCGGGCGTGCTCGTGATCGGCGTTGCAATCGCGGGTGTTTCCATGGCCTTAGGTGACGAACAAGGCATGCGCCGTGGCGCGCTCGCAGCAGGCGGCGGCGCGCTCATCATGCTGGCGCGCGCCATATTGGATTTGATTCAAAACTTAACGGGATTTTAGAAAAGCCATGAAACGTGTCAAAGTCTACAAAAAAATGCAGGGGAAAAACAGAATTTTAGGGCTCGAATTCTTTGACTTTCTGATTTTGATCTTGCTTTACCTCGTTGTTTTCCTCGCCTCAAAAAACTTATTCCTTAATTTGGGAATCGTTCTGGCGGGTTATCTTGCCTTAAGGTTCTACAAAAAAGGGAAAGCGCCTCACTGGACGGGCTCTCTCATCCGGTTTCTCATGACCCGCAGGCGTTATCCCGAGACCCGAGAGCTCGAGGAGGAGATATTTGATGAGTAAGACTGCGTTTGTAAGAATCAGAGAGCTGATTCAAAATGAATCGCGCTTACCGTTCGTCAAAGGAATCGATCTTTATGCCATCGAGGAAAACCTGCTCCTAGGGGTGAGCGGCACCATGGGAAGCGGTCTTGAGATCGAGGGACGCGATCTCCTGCTCGAAAGCGGCGAGAGCATCTCGGAGTTTGAAAACCTTCTGCGGAAATTCCTGAATCAACTGCCGGACGGGATGCGCCTCCATTTCAGCGTGCAAAGCAGGAAGGCGGATCTTCCCTTGAACTTAACGGAAAGAAACCCCGTAATCGAGCGGAGGCTCGCGTACCATTTGGGAGAGGGAAAACAGTCCTTAGCGAAGACGAGCCCCTGCCGTCACCGAAAAATCCTCCTTTTCATCGTGACACACCCTTTCAAGCAAAAAACGAGAAGCGCTTTTGTGCCGGATCTTGCGCTTGCAATTGGCCACCGCGCAAAACGAATGTCAAAAGAAATATTTTTAAAAACCAAGACTGAGCATTTCAGGCAGGTGGCTGAGATCAGGGAAAGCTTGAGAGCGCTTGGATTTGACGCCCGGGATCTCGTTGGCCCGGAACTCATGCATTGGCTTGAGGTACTGATTGCCCCGGGCCGATATGGCTCAGCCCATGACTTTTCGGTCGATTCCAGAAGCGAGGGAAAGGAGCTCCTGAGAGAATCGCTGCGCTCACGGCTTTTGGAAACACCGCCCTTAATCGAAGAAAACCATTTTTACCTGGGCGGCTATTTTCATCAAGCCGTCAATTTGCGCGAGCTTCCGGATGAGACGGATCTTAAGATGATGAAGAGCTTTGAGTCTCAATTGGGAAACGATTACCTCCTGACACTCACGATTGAAGTCCCCGAACAGGAGAAAGAAAAAACCAATTTGAGGCGTCATGCCAATTTTGCCAAGGCCCAGGGGTTTTTCACCAGAATGAAAGATTATGAGGCCATTGAACGAGTTGGCCAGTCCGATGAGTTCTTGACCGAGATCACGGGAAGTTCGGACAAGCTTTTCTATGTGTCCTTATCTGTGATGGTGAAAGCAAAAACCGAAGCCGCTCTTGCCGTGAAGGCAAGCCAAGCGCATCGGGCTTTTACCGCTTTGGGCGGCGCGCGCGGCATTTTGGATCACATGAATCATGACCGGCTTTTTTTATCCAGCCTTCCGCTCCAGGGCATTCAAAATCCCCTCTTTTTTTTGGTGCGCTCAGAAACCCTCGTGCATCTATTGCCGCTTCAAGGAAGCTGGCACGGCACCCGGAAGGGTGGTGTCACCTTTAAGACTTACCGGGATGAACCCTTCCGGATGGATCTCTTTGACTCATCGCTTCAGGCAAAGCACGGCCTCATGCTCGGCACGACGGGCTCCGGTAAGTCATTCTTTACGACAAACCTATTGCTTCAATTTTTAGCCGAATCCAGCGACAACCACGTCATCGTGATCGATGTGGGCGGAAGCTACCGCAAGCTCGCAGGCCTCCTTGACGGCTCTTACCTCGAAGTGGAGTGCTCGGAGCGTTATGCGCTCAATCCCTTTCCACTGAAAGAGACGCTCTTCCCGGAGGATGAGACGCCCGATCCGACCTACCTGCAGTTCTTAAAGGAACTCCTCCAGAAAATGATCGACCCCAGACGCCGCTTCACCTCGAGCGAGAAAATGATCTTAGAGCGGGTGATCAGGCGGGTCTATGCGCCTCTTGAAAAGAACGAAGTTCCGCTGCTTGGCGATATTGAGCGTGCCCTGCGCGAGAACGACTCAGGAGACCGGGAAGATGTGAGAAAAGCGTTTAAATTTGCGAAGGAACTTACGCTTTTCACGGAGGGCGAATACGGGAAGGTATTGAACCGAAAAGGCCGTTTTGATTTGGACGCGCGCTTTTCAGTCTTTGATTTAAGGAAAATCTCTCATTTTCAGGAGCTTCAGGAAATCTTTCTTTTTATCATTCCGTTTGCGCTGGCGCGCAAGTTTGACAACCGCCATATCCAAAAACTCCTTGTTTTTGATGAATGCTGGCAGCTTTTGAAGTACGCGCAGGGAACGGAATTGGTCGAAGTCTTCTACCGGACGGCGCGCAAAATGAATGCGGGCGTCCTTTCCATATCTCAAAATCCCCCGGATTTCCTGGAGTCTGAGATCTCAAGCGTCCTGGTGAACAATTCGCCTTTGAAATACATCCTCAGACTCAAAAAAGGCCACGAGGAACTTTCCCGCCTGGGACTCAATCCGAATGAAATCCAGGCAGTCCGGGAACTTGAAGTGAGGCCGGGCCATTACTCGGAAGTTTTCCTAAAGTTCGATCACGCACCCGTGGTCCTCAAAATCGAGCCCACCCCTCTTGAATACTGGATCGCGACGACGGATCCCAAAGATCTCGCCGAAGAAGAGCGCCTGCGCTTGAAAGACAACCTGAGTGAATTGGAACGGCTAATCCGCCTTGCAGAGCAGTTTCCAAAAGGAGTCGAGCGCATGAAGGAGAGTTCTGATGCCAGAGGCTAAGAATCTCTCTTTACCAAGTCGTGTGTCCTTGCGCTCTAAGCGCGGGGCCTCCTGCCGCGCGTTTCATACAAGAGTGCTGATCAAGCAAAAAAGAATTTTCGCTCTTATCCTGATCCTTGCAATCGGCTTCGGTTTCGCTCATTCGGCGGGGGCGACCATTCCCACTTTTGACGCGGCCAATGCTGCCTTAAACGAACTCAGAAACGCGATCTTAGAATCTCAGTTTGCGCAGGTGATTGGTTACGCCTTGGAGCAGGTGAACCAGCTTGAAGAGGAATATCTTGAAATCATCCGCTTTCATTCGGGGTTTGATTATTTTCTAGATGTTTTTGTAGGAGACCCGCTCGCGCGCCTTTGGGAGCGCGGTTACGATGAACTTTGGGGGGCGTTTCAAGATTTCGGCTGGGTGATGCCAGAGATCGAAATCATGGGAACCTCAACCGCTCCCGAAGACATTCGTTCCGCGCTCCAGGCCGTGACGGGTGAGATTCCCCCATCCGAGGATCGTCCTTACATTCCATTCGAAGAAGTTCAGGTGGTGAGCGGCTTCCAGCTGGCTCAGGAGATTCGCGAGGCAGGCGAGGAAGCGCGCCGGGCAGCCGAGGATATTTCGGCGCAAGCCAAAACAGCAAGCCCCAAGGGCGCGCTTCGGCTTCAAGCCGAGGCGCTTTCACAGATCATCTTGCTCGAACAGCAAAACCAGGAAGCGATGGCAAAGGTGCTTGAGCTTCAGGCCACCAAAATCGAGCAGGTCTCGCGCGATGAAAAACGGCTTGAATCAGAACGCGTGAAATTCCTAGACGATGCGGGCCATTACTTGGAGACCGTCTTAACGGTCACTTAAGGGGAGGAGGAAAAGACGATGGAAGAATTCTTGTTCACGAATGCGCTTCAGATTCCGGATCTTTTTCTGGATCCCTATGAAACGGCAAGGCGCATCGGCTTTCTGATTATGTCCATCATGCTGATCGCGGCAATCCTGCATGAGAATGTCCGGGCCATGAAGGGAGAATCCGATTACATCGGGCTTTTCGTAAGAAGCGTGCTGGTAATCGCACTTTTTGTCTTTTATGAACGTTTCTTCGCCTGGGTGGTTTACGGGATGGACCTGCTCTCAAAAGCGATTCTTCCGGAATCTGAGTTCCGGGAAGTGATCCATGCGGTTTTCCGGGAGATCGGACAGAAAAAAGACTTCGGCGTCCTTAAGTTCTTCTCCGTGATTACGGTTCTTAATTTCATCACCTATGCGGTGGCTTTGGCGCTCTTGGGCGTGATTACGTGGCTCAGGTTTGTTTTTTTAAGCCTCCTTTACGTCTTTGGGCCCGTGCTGGCGGGCTTTGGTATCTACCGCGCAAGTTCTCAAGGGCTTCAGTTTTGGCTCAAGAGTTTGATCGGAGTTTCTTCCTGGACGGTCGTGCTCTCGATTCTCATGAAGGTGATCGCCACCATGAACCTCACGTCCATTTATTATCCCCGAGAGACCAATTCGGCAGCCGTTTTTGCGGCGAATATCTTATTCATTTTACTGTTCATCAGCGTTCCTCTCATTTCGCACCAAATCACAAGCGGGAGCACTTTAAGCGGCTTGGGCTCGGCTGTGATCGGGATCGGAACCGCTTTTGTGACGCGCACGGTCATTGCCGCCGGCATGAAAGGCACTCGTGAGCCAAGAAGCCATCAGAGTCAAGGAGGGGGCGGCATGAGTCCGCCCAGCTATAAATGAAGACGCGTTTTCAAGAGCGCCTTGAGCGGATGGGTAGGCGTTATTACGAGGTGTTTGGCGACTTGGAATCAGAAGTGGAGTTTCTGAAACTCGCGGCGCTCATTTTGCTTGCGTTTTTATTTCTTTCGCTGTTCGGCGCCTTCCTCGTGGGCAAACGGCCGCCCCTTGTAATTCGCGTGACAGACGTGGGAGAGGCCCAGGCCGTCCGGAATATACCTTTTAACAACGAAGTCACCGAGCCCGAACTCATTTACTTTGCCCAGACCTTTACGCGGCGTTTTACCGAATACAACGCCTATACGCTGGCGCGCGATCTGGCGGAAGCCTTTAATCAAATGACGGGGCGTTATCAAGTGAAAGTCAAGCGCGAGCTCCTCGAGTCAGGGCTCCTTGCGCGCGTGAGAGAGGCCGGCCTTCATGCCACCGTTGAATTTAAGGAAAAGGAAGTGACGCGTAACAGTAGTGAGGTGGCGCTCGTTTCACTGATTGGGGTGAGATCGCTCGCGAGTTACAAGAACCCCGATTACCGCGAAAGCGCGCTTTTTAAAGCTGAACTCGTCTTAAAAAAAGTGACGCGAAGTTCTGAGACACCTGCCGGTCTTCTGGTTGAGGAGTACCGCGAAATCACACTCAACAAGCTGGAGGCAGACAAATGAAACAAAGAAAAATGGCGGCCTTTCTGATGGCCGTTTTAGTACTCTTCATAACGTTCTCAGGGAACGCGTTTCCTGAAGAGAAAGCAAGTGAGACGGAAAATCAGGCGCTCCTTGCGCGGCGGAAATTCAATCAACTCAAAAAATCAACACCCAATATTTATAAACTCACGATGCGCTCAAACCTCGTTTTTCGCCTTCAGACGGCTTTGGGGTTTGTCTCCACGATTGATCTGCCCGAGAAAGCGCTCAAGGTCTTTGTCGGCGATCAGGACCTGTTTAAAGTGGAAGTTTATGAAAAACAAATCCTGATTAAGCCCGTGACCGATGAGGCGGAAGCTGCCACCAATCTCACCGTATTTACCGAATCCGGTCGGCTTGCGTTTCACGTAACGGTGGGGCTTCCTGAGACAGCCGATTTTGTTTTGGATTTCAGAATGCTCGAGGATGACAAGCTGCTCGTGAAGAATGCCTTCGAAGAGCGCATCCAAGAAAAACAAAAGGAAATTGAGGCGGCCTACAAGGAAAAAGAAGACCGGCTGGATGAGGAGGCAAAAAAGCTTTCCCAGGAAAAACTCATCGAACAGATAGCATCCGACGTAAACGCCGTTTCCCTTAAGGCCTCCGAAACGGCGGGTGACATCCAAGTCAATCTTCTCTCGCTCACCCAGATCGGCGGGAAGGCCTATCTGCGCTTCTCAGTGCTTAATTATTCAAAAGCAGCCTATGCGCCCATGAAAGTGCTGGTGGGAACTCAACGAGAAGAAAGGAAGTTTCTGAAAACCACTCGGGAAGGAATCGTTGAGTTCCCATCAGAAGTTCACTTGCCGGAAATCATCCAGCCGGACAGCTATGTCTACGGCGTTTGTGTTTTTGATTACCGCCCCTTGGGTGAGAAAGAAAAACCCATTTTTAAAATGATTGAAAACGTTCCGGAACGGGAAGGCGAGGCGCTTTCAAGCCGCACGATTGAAATTTCCGGATTCCGGTGGTTTGAGTGAACTGATGAACGACGAACAAACTGAAGAGAAGGCCAAAACGCCTCCGCCTCCCGAGAAGGAGTTCTTGCAGAAGCTCACGCCAGATGAAGAACGGAGCTTCAGAGGGCCGGATTTCTTTGAGAAGAAATGGGTCCGGTGGCTACTGGTCCTCATCGTGCCCCTTCTTCTCTGTGTTCTCCTTTTCCCACACGGCAAAGCAAAGACCAAACCAAAAGCGAGTGGTCATTCGGATGAAAAAAGAACTCTGATGACGCGCGAGACAATGGAGCGCGCCATTCAGGTTGCTGGGGTAGACCGCCCAAAACCGTCCGTCGAAACACGGCAAGTGAAAACACAGGTGAAGAAAAGAAATTATGCGAGCGACATGGCGGTTTTCATTTTCCGTGAGGAAGAAGAAAAGGCCAGGCAAGATGTTTTATTGGCTTCTCCGGAAGATGAGATCGGTCTCCCCTCAGGCACCAGGATTCCGGTGTACCTTTTAAACCGCATTTTCAGTTTCAATACGGCCGCACCAGTCCTCGCAGTTCTGCCGCAGGACTTTAAGTGGCGGAATGAGATCCGTCTCCCGAAAGGGAGCCGCTTCCTGGGCGAGGCAAACGTCATGAAGTCACTTGATCGGATCAATGTCCGTTTTGATCTTTTGATCCTGCCCGACGGACGCGAGATGAGGATTCGGGCCATGGGCCTCTCAGCAGACGGTTCTGCCGGGATCCGGGGGAAAGTCGAAAAACACGGAGACTTGAGGGTCCTAAAAGCCATCGGCGAGACGCTTTTGGCCGGCGCAGGACTTTTTGTCGGCAACACAGCCGGGGACCCTTACAGCTTGGATGACCAGATGCGCATGAACTTAGCCCAGAACTTAACGAATGAGGCACGGCGTGATTTGCGCGGGGTGAAGGTGGAGACCTCGATCACGACGGAAGCCTATACGCCGATCCAGATCATTTTGCTGGAGGCAATTTAAACAAGGAGGAGGACAGTGAACATGAAAAAGAAAAATCGGGATCGAGGTTTTGAAGTCCAGGAAGTCGTCCGGACGATACCGGCCCGCGAAGGCGAGGAGCTCTGCTTCTCAGTCGTCAAGATCAACGGGAAGGTGCGCGGTGACATCCGTTATTTCGGTTTGAGTGAAGACACGGAGACCGAAGGCCAGATGCTGCCGACACCCAGAGGCTTGACGCTGGATGCCGGGATGGTGAATGCGTTCCGGGACGCAGTCAAAGAGCTGGGCGCTGCGCTTCAAAAGTAAAGAAGTCCATTTCCATGGAGGCTCTTTTTGCTTACCGGTGAAAGGAGCCTCTTACGGAAATCAAGGAAAGGAGAGATATCGAAACATGCGGGAGATACCATGGGGAATTTTATGGATTGTTTTGTGGTGTGCTTTAAGGCCGCCTGCAGCGGATGCCGGTGAGCTTCCGCTGGATCGCTTCGGAAGACTCGTCACGATTGAAGAGGCCATCGATCGCACGGTGGAAAGCGATGCGGCCGTCCGGCGGGCGCTTGTGCGGCTTCAAGGCGAGAAAGCAAAATTAGATTTAAAGCAGGCGCAATTTTTCCCGGAAGTGAAAGGGGACACCTTTGCGGGATTTGCAAGCGGGGAGTCAGGCCGTCTTGCCTTTCTGAATGTCAGAATCGAACAGCCGCTTTTTGAGGGAGGCAGGCGTCTTTATGAGAAAAGGAAGCAGGCGGTGAGGCTTCAAATGAGCGAATCGGAACTCGCCATCACGAAGCTTAATCTTGCGCTTGAAGTGCGATTGATTTATTCAAAACTCCTTCATGAAAAGGAAATGGTCCGTCTCATTCAAGACGTGCGCAATCAAGTGAGCGTCTCTTACGAGAAGGCAAAGACCCTTTTCGATCAAGCGCTCATCACGCGCGCACAATTGATCGAAGCGGAAGTCTTGAATGAGAAAACAAAACAAGCGCTTCTTCTCCACAAAGAAAAACAAGACTACCTTCAAGAAGTCCTCTCAAGGGCGCTTGGCATGGGCCCGGGCGAGGCCCTCGAACTGGAACCCTTGGGCGAACTGCCGCGTCTTCATGAGGCGATTGATGACTACTTAAGAGGAGCGCATGACGACCCCGCCTACCGGCTCCAAGATCTTCGGGTTCGGGAAAAAGAGCTTGAAAAGAAGGCGCTCGGCGCTAAGCGCTGGCCAAGCTTGATGCTCACGGGAGGTTGGGAGGTTAACCGGGATGTTTATGTGGACTTTAACCGCGCTGTGATCGGCTTGAAGGGCAGTTGGAATATCTGGGATTTTGGCCGCTTGCATGCGCAAATGAAAGCAGCCGAGTCTGAAATTGAGGAAGCGAAATGGCAACGCATCATCCAAGCGCGCGAGAAAGAAAAAAGGGTTCGGGAACTCTTCCACGAGGCCCGCATTGCAAGAGGCGACATTGCGCTCCGGGAGAAATTCCTCGAATCGCGATCTGAGGATTATAAGAACCTCAAGACAAAACAGATTGCGGGTGAGACAGACGAAAAGGATGCGCTGAGCGGTTTCCTTGATTTGGAATCAGCCAGGGAAGCGATGCTTGAGGCCGTCACGCAATTCCGGGTCCTCGCGGCTAAGCTCGAGAGGGAATCGGCTCTCTTGGGTGTTGAAATGAGAGGGGAGATCCAATGAATCGCATGCGGATGGCGATCTTCCTATTCGCAGTCACTGGCTTGACCATTGGGGCATGTGCGCTTGTTGCCTCCACCGTCATTGTGACACATGAGACGGCTCTATTCAGTTACCTTTGGGTCATTGGATTCGGCATTCTCTTTTTTAATGTTGCGTTTCTTTTCGTGTTAAGCCTCAGTCAGCTTTGTCTGAAAGTTCCCATCCTGCCTGAACGCATGGTAAGACGGCAGCCTCGGGTGGCGCTGGTGTATCCCGTCCGAAACGAAGAACACGGGCTCTTTGAACGAATCGATTATTCGCTTTCGGGGAATCTCTTGCCCGGTCTTGACCTTTGGATACTTTCGGATTCCGACTCAACGTTCGAACGCGATGAAAAGCGCCTCGTGACACGGCTTTCTGCCAAATATGCGAGACGGATTCACTACCGGAGGCGGAAGCTTGCCTTCGAGAGAAAACAGGGAAATTTGAAAGAGTTCATAACCCGTCATTTTGAGTATCCTTATATATATGTAGCGGATGCGGACAGCATGGTGCCTCCCGGTGCTATTCTGAAACTGCTGAGGAAGGCCGAACATCCGCAGAATCAGGACATTGCGATCTTTCAATCCTTTGTCAAAATTGCCCACGCCAAGACTTGGTATGCCCATTTCGAGCGCATCGGGACAAGCTTTGCCCAGCGGTTTAATTTCACGGCCTATCAAGCGCTCTTCGGCCGGTCGATTTCATTTGGTCATCACCAGTTGGTAAGAGCGAGCCTGCTTCGCCGGATCAAGCTTCCCTCAGGGCTGCTCTCGCATGATAATTGGGACACGGTCCTCTTGGATCAGCTGGGTTACCGCGTGGCTTTCTGTCCCGACGTGTCGGGTTTTGATGAGACGCCGTCCAATTTCCTCGAAGCGAGGCGGCGGGCAAGGCGGTGGGCCCAGGGAACTCTTCAGGGCTGGCCGCTTCCATTCATGAGAGGCGTGACGCTTGCTTCTCGGTTTCTTGCCTTCTACGGTATCTATCTGTACCTGGCGGATCTTGTCTTTTTCGCCTGGGTGCTTTTGGGGCTCTTTTCACATTCCGCCGTTTCCGGCGAACTGATTCACTACGAGGTGGACTGTGTGTGGTTAGGCTTGATCTCAAACCATGTCCTGACCGGTGTTCTGGTATTCAGTCTTGCGGTCATTTTCTGCCACAAGCTTACCATCGTGAGAAGCGCACGTGATCTCAAAGATTACGGCTATGAGGTTCTTTTCTCGACACTCGTGACACTCAATAACTTCATTTACGCGCCGCTTGACCTGCTAGGGCTTCCTTTACGCAAGCTCGTGTGGCGCCCCATGCGAAAGGACCCCTTTGAACGCGTGCGGCTTCAGGAAATCATCAAACACTTTTGGCTGGGGACCGTGGCCGGCATCTGGGGATTTTACTTCTGCACGCACGAGACGCCCTATTTCATCTGGCAAATCGTCCCCATTCTAATCAGTCTTACGTTTTCGATTCCTCTCATCTATCTGACGGGAAAGGGCATGCCTGATTGGGTTCATCAATGGATTTAATTTCGGAAGGAGACAACTAAATGGATTCAGACACAAATACAGCGGAACCATCATTATTTGAAGAAAAACTGGAGAAAACCAAAGGCAGTGGAAAGTGGCTGCTCTTGGCAGTCATTTTGTTCCTCATATGGCGCTTTCTCTCAAACCCAGGAACGCTAAGCGGTGAGGCAACGCTTCAATCCCAAAACCATGTGTTGGTGAGTGCGAATGCCGCAGGACTTTTGCGGGAAATTGTCAAACGAGAAGGGGCGTCCATTCAAAAAGACGAGTTGGTCATCCGCCTTGAAAATCCAGATCTTGTGAACAAGCTTCAAGCCGTCAAACTCCGTATTGAAATCTTGAATGCCGAGAGGGACCTGCTTATGCGTGAGTGCGATTACCGCGAACAAGCACTTTCATCACAGCAGATTCTTCTCGAAAACGGGGCTGTGACGGAGCGTGCCTTTCAGGAGTCGCAATTAAAACGAGATGCGTCCAAGAGCGCCTTAATCGCTAAAGAAAAAGAACTGGCGATGCTTGCCCGGGAAAAGGCGGTTCTTGAAGATAACGTTAGTCATCTTGACGTTCGCTCACCCTTTAGCGGCATGGTCGTAAGCGACCCGTCAAAGCGGCTTGGCAATTATATCGTGGCGGGTGAGTTTCTCTTTGACCTGGTAGACCCTGACTCATTCTTTCTCGAATTTAAGATCCCTGAGAGCATGATGCATTTGGTCTCACCGGGCGATGCCGTGACGGCAAAATTTGATGCGCTTCCCGGTAAGTCCTTTGGCGGTGAAATTGTCGAGTTGATGCCGACCATCAAAGAAGAAACTGAGAAAGTGTTCAAAATCAAACATGTGGCGACGTGCCGGATCCGATTGAATAGTTTTCCGCCTGATGCCAAGGTCGGCATGACGGCCCGCGTAACAGTCAAACCCCGGGGCCTTGCGGAATTCGCAGGCGCCGGCGTTCATCTTGGCGATCTCCTTAAGAATCTTAATAAGAAGTCGTTTGAGGCATCGCCATGATGGAACGCGACTCCATAGAAGCAGAACTCAGACTGCTCATCGGCAGACAATCAGGCGGGAGGAGAATCATCGATTTATGGCAATCACTCAGCAGTTTGAGGGAAGAAATTATGACGTCCGATCCTGCATTCAGCATTTCGAACAATTCACAGGAAGGAGATAAGACTTTATGAAAGCAATCATTTTAGCAGGAGGGTTCGGGACGAGAACGCATGGTCTGACGCATGAAACGCCCGCCGGCCTTTGCGAGATAGAAGAGAAGACCCTTCTTGATCAATTGATGCTGAAATTGGAACCAATACACGCCATTGGGGATGTTTTGATCGTGACTAACGGGCTTCACTATCTGGATTTCTTCAGATGGCGTATGCAGGCTCCTTATCAAAAACGGATTCACATCGAAACAAACCAGGCTTATGTGCCTGAAAAAAGAAACGGCGTGATTAAGGATTTGTTTCTCGGACTTTTATCCCACCAGGTGCCGCAGGATGATTGCTTGCTGCTTTTTTCAAACAGGTACTTTGATTTCCCCATCGGGCACTTTCTTCTGCCTTGTCTCGGACACCGTGAGGCAGGGTTCGTGGGTATTTCAGCTTCTGAAAATGGATGGATTCACATGGACAATGACGGCAGAATTAGGTGTTTTGAGGCCAGGCTCCAAAATAGGGGAACCTATTCTCCAAGCGGCGTCTTCTTTTTCCCAAAGTCGTTCATGCTCAGAATCTATGAATATTTGGAGATGGTACGTCTGGAGCCGGATGACTTTAAGCACTTCATTTTCTGGCTCGCCGAAAAAGAACCGCTCTATGGAATTGAATTCACAGAGCGTTGTCAATCGCTTTCAGTTCGCACGCCAAGCAAACAATCGGAGGAGACACTTGAAGAAAAGAAACGTTAAGCGGTCAGAGTATGGGGAATTACTTGGAAAAATCTCTTCGCTGATTGATCAGGGGCGGAGAAGCATTGTGCGTCATGTGAATGCCGCGATTGTCGCCACTCACTGGTTGATTGGAAGACATATCGTTCTGTATGAGCAAAAAGGCAAAACGCGTGCCACTTATGGGACTGCAATCCTTGCAAAGCTTGCTAGAGATCTTATTCCCCGATACGGCAAGGGTTTCTCTGAAACCAATCTGAA
The DNA here is from genome assembly GCA_002787155.1 of Candidatus Abzuiibacterium crystallinum. Taxonomy (GTDB): domain Bacteria; phylum Omnitrophota; class Omnitrophia; order Omnitrophales; family Abzuiibacteriaceae; genus Abzuiibacterium; species Abzuiibacterium crystallinum. The sequence goes on from PCVY01000016.1 coordinate 23,060, forward strand.
ACGCACTCGTCAATTTTATCTTTCCTATCCAATTCGTCCGACAGTGTCGGACGAATTGAACGCTGTCAAAGCTGATATTTTGGAATTGGTTGCGAAAAAGTTCAACCTATCATGGTCCCACTACACACTACTGATGACGCTAAGCCATCCCAAGCAGAGAGTTTTTTATGAGCGTCTCAGTCTTGAGAATCATTGGTCCGTTAGACAGCTTGACCGGGAAATGAATTCGCTCTTGTACGAGAGAACAGCCTTGTCTAAAAGAAAAGAGATCGTGCTGGGAAGGGCGCTGCAAGACCCAATTGTGGTGAAAGCTGAGGAGGAAATTAAAGACCCATACGTCTTAGACTTTCTAGGCCTCAAAAGTGATTATTCTGAGTCTGAGCTTGAAGATGCACTTATCAGGCATCTCGAGAATTTCCTGCTTGAATTAGGGTCCGGATTTACGTTTGTCGCGCGGCAGAAACGCTTCAATGTGGGCGGTGCTGATTACCGAATCGACTTGGTTTTTTTCAACCGTCTGTTGAAATGCCTGGTCTTAATCGACTTAAAAGTTGGAACCTTTGCACATGCAGATGCCGGTCAGATGAATTTTTATCTCAACTGGGCGAATCGGGAGGCGAAACTCAAGGGTGAGAACGATCCGATAGGCATTGTGCTCTGTTCCGACCGGAAAAGGAGTTTTGTCCGTTATGCGCTAGGTGGCATGGAAAATAAGATCTTTGTCTCGCGCTACAAGCTGAAATTGCCTGACCCCAAACGACTTCAAAACGAACTTGAGAAAGGAAGGCGTTTGTTTGAGGCTTTCCAACAGAAGAAGATAGACGCATCGCATTAAAAAACCTGAAGCGAAAAAAAAGGAAGGGGGAATGCATGATTGAAGAAGGGTAGAAGACTTAAAGCAAGGTTGCACGTAACATACATCAAAGACGCCACATTATATATGCAACTCTTGGACATGGTGTCGCAAATGCTTCATATGTCAGATGAAAGTGAGGATCCGTCAGGATCAAGCCAAGAAACATGCTGCTTGACACGGAAAGAGAGTTCCTCTAACATAACCAACATATGAAACAGAAGAAGAGGCTTTACAGCTTAGATGCGGCCAAGGCCTTAGGTGTGTCAAGGAGAACGCTCATGAATTGGGAAAAGGCCGGTAAGATTCCGAAGCCTAGCAGGGATCAGATGAGCAATTATCGAATCTATTCAATCAAAGACGTGAAGAAATTAAAGAAGATCACAGGTAGACCGCTATGACACGAACAAGAGTGGCACTGTACACACGTGTGTCTACTGAAGAGCAGAAAGAAAACTACTCATTGGCTGCTCAGCTTGAACTGCTAAAGAAATTTGCCGCTGATCACAAGTACGAAGTTTACGATGAATATGTCGATGGAGGCTACTCTGGGACCGTTTATGAACGCCCCGCATTTCAACGTCTTATTAGGGATGCTCATCATAAGAAATTTGACGCAATTTTAGTATATCGTCTTGATCGGTTCTTTAGGAATAACAAAGCCCTACTTACTGTAAGTGAAGATCTTGAAAAGTTTGGTGTTGCTATTCGATCTATCACCGAACCATTTGATTCGTCAACATATTTTGGCAAATTTGCACTCAGCTTATTTGGCTCAATAGCACAACTGGAACGGGATACCTTTCTGGAGAGATCAAAAGTTGGCAGGCTTCGCAGGGCAAAAGAGGGATTTTATTCTGGGACTCAACCAACCAAATTTGGATTTGACTACGATAAAGAATCGAAGAAACTAAAAATAAATGAAAAGGAAGCTGAAACTATTCGATTGATTTTTCGATTATATAACGAGCCAGAATCATCGCTTGTCAAGGTGGTGAGGAGACTGAGGCAATTACGCCTCAAAACGAAGGAAGGTAAAGAATTTATCAGTTCTACAGTGCATGATATTTTGCGTGACTCAGTATATGTTGGTAAGTGGTATGCGAACAAATATTCAAAAGGCGGTAGGCTGAAGCCGTCAGCGGAGTGGATACTAGTCGAGGTGCCGGTTATTGTTTCAATTCCCGTGTTTGAGAGTGCTCAAAAGTTACTTCAGGTTCGAAAAAATTATTCAGTTAGAAATGCCAAATACAAGTATCTTTTGCAGGGCTTAGTGAAATGTGGAGATTGTGGTAATACAGTTGCAGGGACTGCTGACAAGCAAATAACCGTTAAGAATGGTAAAAAGTATGGGCCGTACCTTAAACTGTACTACCGATGCACACATTTTGTTAAGAATTTGTATGGTAAGAGTATAAACTGCAATTTGAGATATATGCAGGGAGCAATTTTAGAGTCGGTGGTTTGGAAAGAGGTTGAGAAAATTCTGCTCAACCCCATGTTAATTATGAATGCTGTTCGCCGAGAACAAAAGATGCGACCAGCAAAGAAAGAGTCGTTTTCAAATGAATTAATAAAAGTGAAAAGACGGATTGAAGATTTGCACTGTGAAGAGGAGCGGATTTTAGAAGCTTATCGAGAAAGTGTGATAGATCTCCGACAACTTAAAGATCAGACCGCAAAGATCAAGGGCGACGCAGGTCTATTTCAGAATCGCGCAAAGGAATTAGAATTTGAATTACAAAAACCAGAGGATAATAACCCAAAAGGAGTTATTGATTATCTGAAAAAGATGAGGCAAGGTTTAGGTGCTTTATCGTATGAAACGAAGAAAAAAATCTTGCATCTTTTTAATACGGCCATAACAGCAAATGTTGATGGCTCAATTGATATTCGGTGTTTTTTGCCAAACAATCTGAACAACGAGAAGGATGAAACTGATTATTTTTCGTGCAGTGAGCTGTCAAAGAATGAGCTGTTCCGGTGCGAACAAAGTGATCCCGAATGCTTTGGGGGATGTCTTTTCGAATACCAATCAAGAGTGCGGAGACAAGCGCATTGATCGGAAATTGATAAATGTCGTCTAATTGCCGCACGAAACGCGAACGAAGCGATTGAATCTGGATCTTGGGTGTTATTTTAGTATGATAAGTAAGCGGAAGGGCGCTGAAAGGACCAATGCCGAAAAAGGTTTTGAAAATAGATTTTTGTTCCAAGTATTGCGCATAATCAAATTCGTGCGGTCCGCGCGATGTTTTTGGTGTTTGCAACGCCCCTTTTAATTCAACCCACTGACCTTCTTTGAACTTTTTTTGTGCATTGATCAAAAACACTTCAATTCGCCCCTCAATGGGACTGCTATGAGAGCGGTAACCCATTTCTTTGGCTTGCAAGGTGAACGACGTGACTGTTTTGTTCTGATTGTTCCGTTCATGAACGGGTGAAATAATCTGACCGCGTAAATAAGTATGGGTTTGTGGTTTGATGTTCTTGACGTGCGCGGGTGCTTTGATGAAGCGCGTTTGGCCTAACCAAAAACCAATCATGGCAAAAGCTAAATAAATTAATACATGTTTCCAAGAAGCATGCCTGAAGTGAAGGAAAACGGAGAAACCGACACATAGCATGAAGAGGGTGAGGCCGCAGTGCCAGTGGGATTGAATACCAATAAACGTGCCTATGCTATAGCAAATGACCGGCATCAGTAACGGAAAGCGTATTTGGCGAAGTGGCGCAGACTTCTGATTAATAGTATTTGAAGACGTCATGATATTTTATGAGTGTCAAAATGAATAAAATAAAAAGCAAAAGCGTCAGTATGCGACGCTCATAATGATTAGGTTGCATGGTTTTCAGCTAATTGATATTGTTGGGGGTATTTCTGTGGGGAACTTTTATTATACCCTATTTTCCAGTATTGGATAGGGGGAATTTAAGGTGTTGAAAAGCGCTATCAGGCTCAGAGAAAAAAAATGGCGGTGAGCCATTTGACAAAGTTGGGAAGTCGGTTATAATTACGTCAGGTTAAAACAATGACACAAAATCGATTTATGACAAACAACCTAATGAAGCCCGCGATGCATGCCGTATGGCATGTTGCAGGTTACCGCTCTATTCGGAGCGCATTTCGAGCTACCTGCAAATGGATTCCTGCGGGAATGGGTAAGGAGGTTGCTTCATAATCGAGTTGTTCTAACCCAATAAAACAAAAGAAGGACTTCCAGACCCATGACTGCTAAAAGCGGTGATGGGTTTTTTATTTTATGCCAAATTCGAAAGGAAAGGAGGTATTGGCAATGGAAGCAGCAGAAGAAAAACAAACCGCAAAATTAAGAGGCAGGATATTAAAGAGTCACCCCGTCAAATTGACGGCGCTACTCTATCTCAAACAAGCTCTTTTGAAGGAGAGGTATGAGATGTGTCGCGAGCTGATTTCCATTGCTAAGGAGTTTGGGGCAAAGGAATCGGAAATCGAGCGTCTCTTAGAAGATCCTAGGCGCACGCCTCGATAAACAGGCGGGCAGGCAGCAAAAACCTTGCTGCCTGCTTTGCTTGACGATACTTGACAGGAGATTTTTTTTCTGTTTAAATTTAAGCGGTTTTCACCAGATTCAGACGTATTTAAGGTGTTGCTTTTAATGAAGCGTTTTCCAGATTGGCTACGAAAGTCTAGACTCCCAGGGGCAGTAACACATACCTCTCGCAGTATCGACCGTCACCAACTTCATACAGTTTGCGAATCTGCCAAATGTCCTAATCGTTTAGAGTGTTGGAATCGGCAGACGGCAACTTTTATGATCTTAGGAGACGTGTGCACAAGGCGATGCGGGTTCTGTGAAATTGCTGTTGGGAGACCGCTAGAAGTCAGTTCAGAAGAACCTTGGCGTGTTGCGCAATCGGCCAAAGAACTTGGATTAAAACATGTGGTCGTTACATCCGTGGCGCGCGACGATTTATCTGATGGCGGTGCCGGACATTTTAGTCAGACGATCCAAGCCATTCGTTCATTATTACCGCAGGCAACCATTGAAGTGTTGACGCCCGATTTTAAGGGCCGTGAGGCATTTATTCAAATGGTCTGTGATGCAAACCCTGATATTTATAATCACAACATTGAAACCGTTGAACGCTTAACGCCCCTGGTTCGTTCAGCTAATGCGAAATACAGGCAATCACTTGGTGTTCTAAAATTTGTTAAAGAAACCGCACCGCACATCAAAACAAAAAGCGGATTGATGCTGGGTTTGGGAGAAACAGAAGACGAGGTATTGCAAACACTGAACGATTTAAGAGAAGTAGCTTGTGATATCTTAACAATCGGACAATACCTGCAGCCGTCTATAGGGAAAATATCAGTTCAAGAATTTATTCATCCTGACGTTTTTAAAGATTATGAGCGGAAGGCACTCCATCTGGGCTTCCAAGAAGCATTTTGCGGCCCCTTTGTCAGAAGTTCTTACCATGCCGATGAGGTAAGCGCTAAAGTGCTTCAAAAAGTAGCGGCATCATCTTAGTTAATAGAAAGAGGTAATCACTCCATGATAGTTCACGAAGCTAACCGAATGAGACGTTTGCCGCCTTACTTGTTTACGGTGGTAGATGGCTGGAAACACGAAGTCCGGGAAAAAGGTGTCAATGTTATTGATTTTAGTATGGGCAATCCTGATTTTTCGCCTCCAAAGCATGTGGTGGAAGCCATGCGGGAAGCGCTCGATGCGCCCAACATTCATCGCTATTCAAAGTTTGACGGCAGTGTAGAGATTAAGTTCAGAAAAGCAATCAGCGATTGGTATAAAAATCGATTTAATGTGAATCTCGATCCCGAGACGGAAGTTTTGCCTTGCATTGGCACCAAAGAGGGCATCGCGCATCTTTCTTTGGCTTTTATGAATTACGATGACTTGGCGCTTGTGCCGTCGCCTGCATACCCAGTGCATTTTAACGGCGTCATCATGGCGGGCGGTATTTTGTATAACATCCCACTCAAAGAAGAAGCGGGTTACCTGCCTGATTTCTTTTCTTTGCCGAAAGAGACCGTCCGGCTTTCGAAATTATTATTTTTGAGTTATCCGCACAACCCAACGTCTGCTACTTGCGACCTAGGCTTTTATGAAAAGGTGGTGAAGTGGGTTTCGGATAAAAACATCATTGTCGCTTCCGATTTAGCGTATTCCGACTTTGTGCTTGAGGGAAAACGGGCTCACAGCCTTTTGGAGGTTAAGGATGCGCGTAAATATGCCATCGAATTTCATACGCTTTCCAAATCTTATAGCATGGCGGGTTGGCGGGTAGGTTTTGCAGTCGGTAATAAAGAGATATTAGCCAGTTTGGCAAAAACGAAGAGTTATTGCGATTTCGGACTCTTTCGCGCCGTCCAAATGGCGGCCACACGTGCCTTAAGCGGTCCGCAGGGCTATGTGACGCAAATAGTTAAAAAATATAAGAAAAGAGTCGATCTCTTCGTTGATGGGTTAAACCGGATTGGTTGGGAAACCAAGAAGCCAAAAGCGACTTTTTATGTTTGGACGCGAATCCCGGCTAAGTTTTCCGCTTTGACATCGATGGAATTCACAGAACTCCTTTTGCGGGAAGTTGGCATTGCTGTGGCCCCTGGAACTGGTTTTGGGGAATATGGCGAAGGGTATGTGCGGTTTGCACTTGTGGTGAATGATGCAAAAATTAAAGAAGCAGTCGCACGGCTTGAAAAGTGGCTTCATGTGCCGGATTAATGACGGCATACTGTTGTAACTAAAGAACTAAACTGCTAACAGGAGGTTTTAGAGTGGCACAAGGGAAAGTGAAGTGGTTTAATAACCAAAAAGGTTATGGTTTTATTGAATTAGAACCTGGGCAGGATATTTTTGTTCATTATTCTGCCATCACGGGATCTGGCTATAAAACCTTGAAAGAGGGGGAATCTGTTAGTTTCGATATTTCAGAGGGACCGAAAGGAAAACACGCCACCAACGTGAAACGCTCTGAAGAATCGGGTTCAGGCCAAGAAAGTGCTCAAGACCAAGAAAGCAAAAAAGAATAGGCCTGATTGATCAGTTTCTGCTTTTTCTTACAACAAATTAGAAAGTAATCTAAGCAGAATCTCCTTTTGGCATTTCACTAGCCAAAAAGTCGAATGGTGTGTCTCTGTCTGCGGTAAAGATGTTTCATGCAAAAATCTCAATTACCCATCGGTATTTTTGATTCAGGATTAGGCGGTCTGACAGTTGTCCGTCAAATCATCAAGCAATTACCCTATGAAGATATTCTTTATTTCGGTGATTTAGCCCGGCTGCCGTACGGGATCAAGTCGCAAAATCAAATCATTAAATTCTCTCGCGATAATGCTGAATTCTTAATGCGATTAGGCATTAAAGCATTGGTGATCGGGTGTAATTCATCAGCCAGCGCCATCGGATTTGGCTTTAAACAATCATTTCATTTTCCGGTGATTGATGTGATTGAACCCGCCGTTCGGAAAGCAGCCGTCTCAACCCAAAAC
>PCVY01000016.1:30428-30713 GCA_002787155.1 Candidatus Abzuiibacterium crystallinum
TGAAAGCGGTGCCTACGAGAAAAAAATTAGAACGTTTGACCGACAGATCAAAACTTTCGTAAAAGCGTGTCCGCTTTTTGTTCCCATGGTAGAAGAGGGGCGTTTTCGGGACAAGGTCGCTCGGGAAGCGATCAAAGGCTACTTGAGCTTCTTCAAAAAGTCTGGGATCGACACATTAATTCTCGGCTGTACACATTATCCTTTGCTCAAATCGAGCATTCAGAAGTTTATGGGAAAGAAAATTAAGATTATTGATTCAGCCGAACCAACCACATTTCTTCTAAA
>PCVY01000016.1:30765-147707 GCA_002787155.1 Candidatus Abzuiibacterium crystallinum
CGATTTGTTGAATCGGTGCAAATGAAAGAACGCTCAAACGAGAGGCGATGGGAAACATGCCAGATTTAAAAGCAATTTGTCTTTTATCGGGAGGTCTTGATTCCGCAACGGTGCTTGCGATTGCAAAGGCTGATGGCTGCGAGGTGATCACGCTCACGGTTCACTACGGACAGCTGCATGCTAAAGAAATTGAGTCGGCTAAGACGATTGCGCGTTATTATGACGTTGAAAATATTTATGTGGAAGTCCCATTTCAATGGGGCGGAAGTGCTTTGACTGATAAGACAATTGAACTCCCCAAAGATCGTGATGAGGCCACCATGGCCCAAGACATCCCTGTTTCTTACGTACCGGCTCGCAACACGGTTTTTCTAAGTTTGGCTGCATCAGTCGCGGAAGCGAGAGGGGCAGAACGTATTTATATCGGCGCCAACGCCGTTGATTACAGCGGATATCCCGATTGCCGGCCCGAATATTTTGATGCATTCCAAAAAATGATTCAACAAGGCACCAAATCAGGCGTCGGCGGATGCGGTGTCCAAATTACAACACCGCTTATTCACCTCACAAAAGCACAGATCATTGAAAAGGGTCTGCGGCTGAAGGTGCCTTACGAATTAACGTGGAGTTGTTATGCAGGTACTGAAACGCCGTGCCAGGCATGCGACGCTTGTATCCTGCGTGCCAAAGGTTTTAAAACGCTCGGTATTCAGGACCCGCTTTTAAAATTACCGCACGTGAAATCATGATCATCTCCAAAACAGCCGGCATTTCCGAAATTTTCTCCTCCATCCAAGGAGAGGGAACTCACATGGGTGAGCGGCATTTATTTGTCCGTTTTGAACGATGCAATATCCATTGTGAATATTGCGATGAGATCGATAAAGCGGGTGAAGCGTTTGATATTGATTCTGTGGTAAAGCGGATCGTGAAATTAGAAGAAGAGGCGGGCCCGCATCACTACGTCAGTTTAACCGGCGGTGAGCCGCTTGTTTACGCGCCGTTTCTAAGAATGCTCTGCCCTCAATTACGTGAACGGAAATTTAAGTTATATTTGGAAACAAACGGTATTTTAGACCGCGCCTTGTCTGAAATCATTGAGTGGGTTGATGTGATTGCAATGGACATGAAACCCGCTTCTGTCACCAAAGAAAAGAACTATTGGGAAGAACACGAGAAATTCCTCAAAGCGGCCAAGGCAAAAGAACTTTTTATCAAGGTAATCCTTTCCAAGGAAATTGATACGCAGGAATTTATGACCTGTGTTAAAATGCTTCGTACGCATGCGCCAAGCATCCCCTTTATTTTACAGCCCATTTCTTTGAAAGACAGGGAAGGGCATGATGACCGTGAGTTGCTTCGGTTGATGGCAGAATTGCAGCAAATGGCGTCTTATTATTTACGGGACGTTCGGATTATTCCGCGGCTTCATCGAATACTCAATATTAAATAAGAGAGGAAAGACAACATGAGATCGGACAAACGAAAACCGAATCAACTTCGGCCAATTAAAATTCATAAGCATTTTCAAAAGTATGCGTCCGGTTCATGTTTGATTGAGTGCGGTAATACAAAAGTGGTTTGCGCCGCTTCACTTGAAAAACGTGTCCCGCCTTTTTTAAAAGGAACGGGAAAGGGCTGGGTTACGGCCGAATATGGGATGCTCCCGGCTTCTTGCACTGAGCGTATTATAAGAGAATCATCCAAGGGGAAACCGAGTGGACGGACTCAGGAGATTCAACGTCTGATCGGGAGATCTCTGCGTGCTGTGGTGGATTTGGGTGTTTTGGGCGAGCAAATGATCACGGTGGATTGTGATGTGCTGCAAGGTGATGGGGGGACGCGAACGGCTGGTATCACGGGGGCGTTTGTCGCGATGTCGCTTTGTGTGCAGAAGCTATTAAAGGAAAAGGCGCTGGCAAGAAATCCGATTCATCATCATGTAGCTGCTGTAAGCGTGGGAATCGTTGACGGCGTGCCTAGCTTGGACTTGTGTTACGAAGAAGATGCACACGCAGAAGTTGATATGAATGTGGTGATGACAGATGAGGGTAAGTTTGTCGAAGTTCAAGGAACCGCAGAAGGCAAGCCTTTTTCAACGCAGCAAATGAACCAGTTGATGGCGCTTGCGAAAAAGGGAATTACAGAGCTGATCCAACTCCAGAAAAAAACATTACACGCCTGACGTATTTCATGACACACACTGTCCGTCTGCTGATTGCCTCGAGAAATCAAAAGAAACTAGACGAATTAAATTTTATATTGAATCAGCAATTAGGTAAAACCCACGCGCTGCCTGATTTTAAGATTCATCTTGTTTCTCTTAATGAATTTCCCGGAATTACCGAAGTCATTGAGGATGGCGAAACATTTGAAGCAAATGCGGTTAAGAAAGCTTTGGGGTATGCTAAGCAGACAAAATGTCTTACTTTAGCAGATGACTCGGGACTGGCGGTTGAAGCATTGGGCGGAGCACCGGGTGTTCAATCAGCGCGTTTTGCGGGTGAGGGTAAAGACGATCTGGCCAACTGCCAACTTGTATTTGATCGTTTGAAAAATGTGCCGCATGAAAAAAGACAGGCTAAATTTGTCTGTGTCGTTGCCTTGGCTTCGCCTGAAGAATTGATCGGCACAAGAAAAGGTGAAGTTCATGGCTTTATTACTCATGAATTGCGTGGCGATGGCGGGTTTGGGTATGACCCAATGTTCTTCTATCCGCCATTCAAGAAAACGCTTGCCGAGGTGAGCCCCTCTCAGAAAAGTCAGGTTTCCCACCGGTCTAAAGCCCTGGAAAGTGTGCAACCCCTTTTGTTGCAATATCTTAGGTTAAAATATGATAATTAGCCTAATAACAGGTTTTTTTTACCTGTAGTATTGAAATATCCGGTACTTATGATAAAATTTTAGTTAGGTAAGTTCAAGAAGTGTGTCGATATATGATCAGTCAATTTAACAGATAATATGCAAAAAAAACCGTTAAAAAAAGAAATCAGTGTAGTGAGAAGATTAACAGCAAGCTTGCTTGCCGTCGCGCTTGTCCTGCCGCCGGAAGCACTTTGGGCAGCCCCATTGGCCGGTATTGAAATAGGCGCGCCGGTTAATCAAGAAGCGCGTTACCAAGACCTCGTTAGTCAAATTGCAATTCCGCAAGAGTTAGGCACTATCCAAGAGCGTTATGCGAGCAAAAGCATGTCTCCGGCTCAAGCATCTCCCATTGTTGTTCATATTCAAGATGCCCACGCTAATTATGAGGCGCAAAGAAATATTGAGCAATTAATGAGATATTTAAACCAAACATACGGTTTCTCAGTGGTGCTGTTAGAAGGCGGGGCCGAACGCTTAAAACCAGAACAATTGCAAATTTTTAAAGACCCTAAACAAAATGAGAAAATGATCGATCAATTGATGCGCGAAGGTGCGGCAACAGGTTCAGAGGCTTTCTTGGTTTCAAACCAATACACCCGCTCGGATGTTGAAGCATATGGATTAGAATCAGTGAGTGCTTACCGAGCCGACTTAGAACAGTTCAGAAAAATATGGGATCAAACTGAACAAGGCAGGCAATTTGCGCGGTTCCTCGCACAAGCCATCGACCGGATTTCATCGCGTGACGCCCATAAGGAACTCCGAGATTTCATTCGTGTGTGGCAGCGGTTTAAAGAATCAAAAAATCAATTAAATGTTTTCTTAGACGCCTTGGAAAAAACAGCTTTAGAAGCTTTAAATATTGATTTACATGATCCGCGCCAGCAAATTGATTGGCCCATGCTTGTTCGCATTGCCAAACTCAAAGAAATTCAATCAGGCCTCCGCTTGGATGAAGCGAAGAAAGAATGGGAGCAAGCCAAGTCTCAATTGGAACAAGCGCAGGTGGATGAACGTTTGATCATCAAAGCCGAAGACAGGCTTTTCGGTAAAGAAGCGCCCATGACGGACAACATTGAATCGACTCGCTCGCTTTTTGAAGAGATTCTCGTGAATGCTTACCCCGAAGGTTTTACCTTTAAAGATTATCCTCAGCTTGCCATTTGGGTGGGCGGGACGCTTCTCAGGCATGAAATTGACGGCAGCGAACTGTTTGACGAAGCCGAACGGTTAAGCGCCCGAATGATGGACGTATTGGCGGCTACGGAATCCGAGAAAACCATTGTGACACTTTATCGGGACAGTTACTTGTTGAGCGATTTATTTTCACTTGAAATGACGCGGGAAGCCTTTTTGGATGTTCAAGACAATCTGAATCGGTTTACGCCCGATCGATTGATCGAGCGCATCCGCCTGATTGACCCGAATGGGACTTACCCGGGCGAAGATGCTTTGAAACCCATCATGGACCTTTTTAGCGAATGTTTAAAGTCATACGAATTTGCCATCAAGCGTGAAGAAGGTTTTCTTAACAATATTGAAAACATGATTCGTGAAACGAAGCAGGATCGCGTCATGACCGTCGCAGGCGGTTTTCATACCAAAGGAATGAGCGATGGTTTAAGACGGCATCATATTTCTTACTTAATTGTTTCGCCCCGCATCACGCAGTTCCAGGATGTGGAAAAAGAACATCAAAATTATATTACCAGTTTATTACAAATCACACCCGGCATGAGGCAATCGACGCGTACCAGCCCCGGCAATTTAGTGGATGATGCAATTTATACACAGTTGGGCGGCCACTCCAATTGGAAAAATAGGGGAGTTGCACAAGCTGCAAATGGTGTTTTGACAGCCGGTTCCATCGAAACCCTCCAAGCGCAGTTACGTGGCGGCGTTTTCGTTGAATTGGCTGAGGGTTCACGTGTGGCATGGCAATTCCCGGGCGCAGAAGAAGAGGTGCTAACGACTCCCGGAACTGAGGCTCCGGTTGTGGTGCGGCAAATTTTGAGTACGCCGGAAGGTATTAAAGTTGGAAATGTTTCAACCGGCGAATTTACAGTCAACGCGGCAGGTCAAATTAACACAGATCTCTCAACCATCCCTGTTTCGTCCGCCCGTTCTGAGTTTCGTGAGCCTGCCGTTTCATCTCGTGTACGTGAATTGACGGCTTTAAGCAGTGCTGCTGCACGATTAAGTTTGGTTACTTTGAGTCTTGAAATCGCACTAGGTTTAGCGCCAGTTCGTTCAGAATTACGCGCAAGATCTTCGAGTGCTGTTGTTGTAGAAGCTGAAGAATTAATCGAATCTGAGGATGTGCCGCCGGTGGACATTTTAAGTGTCATTAAATATGAATTGCTGCGCTTGTGGCGCAGCGGGCCGCGTAATGATTCTGTTGTTAATATTGATAAAGAAGGCAATATCCTTGGGATGCACCGGCTTCAAGACATTGCAATTTCGTGGGAGCCTTTGTTTGCTGGTGTCAGCACGGGAAGCGGTCAATCGGCAGCCTGGGGAGCTTACTCATTGTTGAACGCAATTTTGCATGGCGATAAACCGCCTACAACTATTCGGGCGCTTGTTACTTTAATTGAGAAAGTAGAAGAAGCTAAGCGGATTCCTAGCGCACAATTACCCGTTAAATATGCGAATGCGCGTCAAGAATTGTTGATGGTGCTCAGAATCGTCAATAACGATCCGCGGCTCAAAATTGATGCTTTAGATTTGAAAGACTTTTTTGAACGATACGATGTCACTGAAATCACCCTTTTGAACAGCATTCAAGGTGTTCTACGCGCGATTGAACATCAAAGGTATTCACGCGCGCAGCAAGCATTCCGCATTTTATATGCGAATCTTGAAGAAAAATTGGGTCAAGCAGGCTTACTCACAACCGACTCCGCTCGGTCAAAAACGCTTAGCCGAACACAAGCATTTCAATTTGCCACTGCTTTGAAGAAAACGCAAAGTCATCTTGATAGCGTTGAACAAAGGCGTCCTGAATTACGCAAAGCGAATTCAGTTGAAATCGTCGCCCGTAATACGTTAAACATTTCGCAATTATCAGAGGCGCGGCCGGAATTTCGTTTGCAAGCCGAGCGCGAATTGGCTGGAGCGACCGGCGATGTGTTTGCGCTTGGACTTGGCACGCGTGAACTTGTGGCACGGCTTGCAGAGTTTGTTCCGACCGCTTTTGCAGCTGCGGAAGTGATTCAACCGGGACAATTCAATCAAATTTTGGCGCAAATTTCGGCTATTTTCAGAAAACAATCAGCGGTTGAGGGGCGCAACATCGAAGTGTTGGGTGCCGATCAATTGAATGTTCAGGCATTTGAATTAGCTTTACAGTCAGCCGCCGTGAATTCAAAACTCGAATTGGTTTATATGGTTCGCGGTGTTCAAGAAGGGGCTCTAGAAGTTTTTGAGGCTAGCCTTAAAGATCGATTGAAGGCAATTCGCTCATCGCTCGGCCTGTCAGAAGGCAAAGCTGGACAAATTCAGGTGACCGCAGCACCCTCAGACGAACGTGCGTTAGCTGCTTTTATCACGCGGGAATTCTTACCGAAAAAATCTGACTCGCTTAACGAGCACGTGGCTGTTGTTTCGCCATCGCACAGTTTGCTTGAACGTATTCAGCATTTGGGTACCGCTAAGATTTTTAACAATGTCACGGGCCTTGATGAAACACAGGCCTTGCGGGTCAAAGTCAATGAAATCGTTCTTGGCGAACAAGAGGTGTCGTTCTTCGATATCGTGAGCGGTCTTGCCTTAATTGAATCCATCCTTGAGCAAGTGCGTGACGCTACACGCCGAATTGCTACCGCGGCCTAAACTTTTTTGCCAGAAAATAGCTTGTCCTTTCAATATCAAATCGGTAGAATAAAGCCCGCTATTTTAATCTGTTAATTTGCGCGCTTAGCTCAGTTGGTTAGAGCATCACCTTGACATGGTGGGGGTCAGAGGTTCGAGTCCTCTAGCGCGCAGTTTTGCTGATGCAAAACTACTGTGCCGTGAGAGTTTAAGGAAAACTCTCTACGGCACTGCATGAGAACCGGGGACTCGAAGTGAGCGTGCCGAAGGACTAGCGCGCAGTTTTGCTGATAAGAACGATTGTAAACTACCAAAAAGGAGTTCGAATGAGTCGAGACTGGAAACGCAGAATGAAAAAGGCGAGACGAAAAGCAAATCTGAAACGCCGTCAGCAGCGCAGAAAAGCTGCACGTAAAAAGAGTTAAATCATCGCTTTTGTCGTCAGGTTGGAAGATTTTTTGATTATTCTTACATAAGTTATTTAAAATAAATGACTTATAGATTAGGCGTTCACTTGCATTGAGCAAGGTTATCTGGCATAATTTAATATCAGTTTAAAATCTCCTAAAATGAATCCCTTCACAAATGAGGAGGGAATTCATTATTTTTTGGGGGACTTTCTACGTGCTTTTGAAAAACCATAAATATGTCAAATAAAACCGCTAATCTCAATAGAGTGATTTCAATTTTGCTGTGCTTTACATTTATCTGCACATCCACAGCACTCTCAGAAACTGCTTCTACCCCTCAAGTTCTTCTAAAACAGCCGCTGTCTCCTGAGACAGGTGGCGTATCAAATGTGCTTACAATGAAAGCAGCTTTTGAAGTTCCCGAAATTTATGGCCTGATTAATAAACAAATTTGGGAAAACAATGAAGCTAAATCAAATGGGACCGTGGTCCATATCCGTGACGCGCACGGAAGTTTTGAAGCGCAGGAGAATATGAAGCAATTGATCAGTTATCTGGTTGATCAATATGGGTTTGACACCATTTTGTTGGAAGGCGCCACCGCAGAACTGCACCCGGAACTTTTCCATTTCTTTAATGACCACCATTTGAACAATCAAATTGCTAAGCGTCTCGTCCAGTCAGGAGAGTTATCCGGCGCTGAATGGTATTTAATCGAGAATCCAGACAAGGATATCACAGCAAAAGGCATTGAAGATGTGACCGCATACGCGAATAACTTTAAGATGTATCAATCGGTCATGTCTGAGGAAAAAATTTCAAATGATTTCCTCCGGCAGTTACGAGCTCAAATTGAACTGGTAGGATCACGGACGCTCAATCAGAAACTGCGTCATACCATTCGAACATGGCAAGCTTGGCGCGATGAAAGGATGTCGGCAGGTAATTATTTAAAAGAAATACGCCGTTCAGCCGGGGAAGCGCTTCACATCGATTTAACCAATCCTGGTATACAGCTGAAATACCCCATGCTCATTCGTTATTTCAAAGCAGCCGACTTAGAAACTTCTCTTGATCAAGCCGCGGTTCAAAATGAAAAGGAGCGATTAATTCAATTCTTCACTCAACAAAATGTTGACGAATCTCTTTTAACGCCGCTTTATGGCTGGCAAGTTGAAAAAGGGCTTGCTGGTTGGACAGGTGACTTGCCCCGGCTTTACTTGGAGCGTCTTTATTCGGATGCTTACCGCTATGGTTTCAGCTTCGATGATTACCCTGAATTGACTAAATTTTTAGTTTATCTGATATTGGAAAGTGAATTAGAAGCTGTCCCATTTTTTGACGAGATCGAAAAACTCACCGATCAAATTCTTCCGGCATTGACGACCAATCCTAACGAGAAGCAAATTATTGCTTTGATTCGTCAAGCAGTGATGCTTGAAAAAGTTTTAAAGCTCGCACTAACACGCCGTGAGTTCTCAGACATTCGTGCTGACGGCGGATCTTTATCACCCCAATCGGTTGCGGCTCAAGTTGAGCAACTTACGAAGAAAGAAGCAATGGCAGGCGAGTTGACCGCAAAAGCGGAAGCTATTTTTCAGAATGCCGTCAAGTTTTATCAAGGTGCTGAAAAACGCGAATCATTTTTCGTTCACCAAACCTTAAAGGCGGTTGCTGCCGCAGATCATCACCGCGTGATTGTCATTACGGGCGGTTACCATTCGGAGGTATTTGAGAAGAATTTCGTTTCTCATCAAATGTCCTATATTGAAATCAATCCCCGTATGACCAGCCTCGAGGACGTTCAATCTTCTTATGTAGATGCGATGTTGGGAAAGCGTCAAACGTTGTTTGACCGCTCTTACATTTCGCTTTTACGTGCTACGATGCTGCCCGAGGATCGCCGGGCTATTTTCGATATCGCGGGGCACAGAACCAATATGACCCGTGAAGAATATCTGGGATTAGACCGTTTGGCCCAGACAGTGGTCGATGCCATTGTTCGGGAAGCGCTTGACCCCGAAGTTTTATTAACGTTTAACCAATCACTTTTTTCCGGGACTTACGGCATTCGGTTTTCAGAAATCAGTTATGCGGATCCTGAAAATCCCGATCGAGCCATTATCAAAGTATTGTGGGATCAGGCACGCCGCGATCCTAAAACCGGCAGCCGTATTTTGGCAGCAACACGCGAGCTGCTTTGGGTGCCCGTGACGGGTCAAATTATCGTGATTCACGAAAAAAGAGCCGTTAATCCGGACGCTGCTTACCAACCGAGGGGTCATTTTGCTCGAAATGATCCAAGACAAGCGATCGCAAAATTAGCCAAATTAACGCAGCTGGGAATCAGTGAAAAAAGCCAATTTGCCGTTCCGCAGTCAACGCCAGACAACCAAACAGAAGCGCTGTCAGCAGAAGATGCAACCGGACGCGCTGAGCTGAGAGAGCCGGCCGTTGAGGCTGCCTTATCTGATCGGTTAACGAGTAGTCAAGCTAGGCAGATTGTTCAAATTTTAAATGATCCGGATTACAACGCCCTGAATGGCATGCGGCGGCAAGTAGAAATGACCAAGTGGTTCAGAGATCAAATAGAAGGCGGAAGTCAATCACCGCTTTACAAAGCAGTCATGCCTTTGGTAATTGCAATTTCAAATAAGGCAGAAAAAACTCGTATCCAAGAATTGTTAAAAAATCTGAACCGGCATGTTGAAGGCGGACGAATTGCGCTCAAGAAAATGTCGCCTGAACAAGCCGCCCAATATACATTTGGATTTAGACCCTCTGAAAAAATAGCATCGGTTGTTGCGGAAAAACTTCCGGAACCAACAATTGATACCGCTGAGAAAGGAGCATCAATTCCCGCGCCTGCTATTTCAAGACGCGGTATTTTGAAGCTGGGCGCTGTCTTAAGTTTGGCCGGTACAGGCGCTGCAATATTCGAAGAATTGTACGTGAGAAGTTTAGAGCGAAAAAGTATTCGATCATATCCGGCCAACGACCCGCAATTTGAATTTGGACTTGCTAAGCCGGGCACGCCCAATGTAAAGCCAATCGCAGTCGCATCGCTTTTCCGTGAGGATAGAAAAATTAACGGCCTGTTAATTGAAAATGGTATTCAAACAAACCCTTACAACCCTAATTCAAAAGGTTTTGCAACTGCCAAGGCATTGTTTCTCATTTTAAATGACGGCAGCGTTCGAATCATCGAAGCCAAAACGTCGTTCGCGCAATCTTTGATGCAAGGAGGCGGTATTGCCGCCTCCGATGTTCGCGACGCTTTTCAAGCCGGCCCAATCGCTGTTATCAATGCACAGGTGAATCACCGCGTGGAGGCTTGGGCAAAGCTCACGGGCGGTAGAAAAACAGTGGTTGGCGCAGATGCACGAGGCAACTTGCACGTGCGTGATTTTTACGGCTTTGACCATGTCGGTGCTTTTGGCCCCTCGGGCAAGCGTGTTCAAAAAGAATTAGTTGCGTGGGCAAAAGAATTTCAAATTGTAGAGGCTATGTTTGTCGATAGCGGGACCACACACATGGAAGGCGAGGTGCCTCTGGGTGGTAAAGAAACAGTTCTTCACATTGTCTTCCGGCCAAGGTCCGAATTGAGAATGATCGAAGGCGTGTCATCTCAAGGATCGATTGCGCAGCGGCCTCCCATTAAAGAACCACTGGTTAAACCTGTGGAGCCAGCCGAAGCATCCGCCCAAACACCAAAACGCCGTCACGATGAAAAACCAAAAGACGGAATGCCATCGGCAAGCAAGGATGCAAGTAAACCAATAGGGGCACGCCCCGGACGCCCGTGGCCGGTTGATAGGGTTGATATTTCGTCTTTAACTGAGCGGGCCGAGTTAAGGAACGACGAAGAGATAAATCAAATTCTTTTGGGAATGGGTGAAGGTTTGTACGGAATAGGTGCCGCGTATCTGAAAATTTTAAACGATTTTTTTGTAGTTGAAGCTGAGGGCAGGGTTCTTCATCCAAAGCCAATAGGGCTTCAAATACGGACGCAAATAGGGGAGCCGGATTTTACCCGCTTTAGGGCCGCGCTTGTCGAGATGGTTGAGCGGTTTTTTGGCAATCAACCGGAAAATTCAAGGCCGTTTTTAGGAAGCAACATTCACGAATTGAAAACCCTTCATGATGAAATTATGACAACCTGGACAAAAGCTGCTATCGATGAATACCCGCCTTACAAAAATGCCTCGGTAGAATTGGGACATCTCGGAATGTCTTGGGGAAATCTAAATGGACTGATAAGTGATTTTATTTCCACCAATATTTATTCTCAAATTACCGCTGTATACAGTCAGTTAAACAACAAACCTTCGGGTTTAATTTTAGCCAGAAACGAAAACTTTCAATTGGCAGCTGCCAGCTTTATTCTCGATTCGATAAGCGCTACGAGCAGCGAATACATGCAAGCGCTTGTCGCTTTCAATCTTGGTGATGAAGCTTTGTCGTATGACGAAAGACAATCATACCTTATGCCGCAAAGTTCGAGAGTTCGGTATGAGGAAGCGCTGGGTTACTATGAAGAAGCCATTCGACTTCTTGAGGCAAATAATGATGAATGGTTAAACTATTTCTTTAAGCCGCGCGCATTGGGAGGGTATGGCATTATTTTTGGCCGTGTTCGATTGGCGCATCTTTATCTTTTTTCCGCCCTGTCGATGTATGCGGTTGCCGAAGCTGAAGGGAGCGGTTCCCTGGCGATCGACATCATTCGGCTTAAGAAAGTTCAAAAATACTTAGAAAAAGCATTTGCCTTTATCGTAGAAGCAAATCAATTGATTCAAAAAACCAATCGTAAAAGTCCTGAATATATTTTCCTGGACGTAAACGAGTCTCACGATGCGATTGAATATTTGAGCAGTCAATTGGTTCAGGTCATGAATGATATTTTTCGATCTATTCAGATCCCAACCAGCGAACCGGACGTGAAATCGTTCGCGGTCAAAGCACTGCGCTACCGACAATCATTGCCGCCAGGTTCTCCGGCTGATTACAACAAAGCGATTACAGCGCTTACGCGCGGTGATTATGCGGGAGCATTCGGCATGTTTACAAGTCTCTTAGAAGAATTTTTTAATTTGAGTCGAAGCGGCGAGCATCAGCGCGTCATGCAAACATTAACCAGGCGGTCGGTTCTGGGCGCCTTAGTAAGTTTTTATTTTCGATTAATTCAATTGCATGCTGAGGAATTGTTAGATGAGGGGGTCAGTGCTGAACCGGCGGAATCGGTTGAAAGGAGAACGGCGGAGAAGGCAACAACGGCGCATTACCTCATTAGCGATCTTGAATTAAATCAATTGTTAAGCGAACTCACCATGGGCTCGATTGCTTCTGATGAAGAGGTCGCACAGGTTCTGGCTGGCTATAATGAGTTATTGGACATGTTTAAGTTTGAACCAGAACAGTTGAATTCTGTGCGCGAAAAAAGAATGACAGAGTTAGCCCAGGTTGTTTGGTTTCAAGCACATACGACCAGCTATATCCGTAGAAAACCGCGCATACTGGCTAAATTGAATCGTTGGCTGCTCATTGTGAAAAAGGACGCACTTTTCTTGAAAGACCAAGAGCATTTGCAAGAGGTGATACCAGAGATTGAGAGTTATCTAAGGCCCCGCAACGAGCCTCGCGCGGAAATCAGAGCACTCAATCAGCAATTAAAGCAAATGCCGGAAATTCAATCCACCATTTCTCAATTTTCAAGAGATGCGGCGGTTTCTATTGGTGTGGCAAGAGATGTGAAGCCGCTGTCGGGTATTTTAGACATTAATTTGCAAGGCGCAGGGGAAGCGCTTATCGAACATATCTTATTGCCAAGTGCCCGCGCCGAAGAAGCACCATCATTAATTTTGGCTGATTATTTTTCAAATCGCAGCGAAGCCGTCCAACGCGCCTCTCAAATGGCTGATTTAACGTTTGCCATGTCTTTTCAAAGTTCGCTTGCTCAGGAACAAAATACAGTGCCGCGCGTTATTTTGCCGGCTGACAGCAAACTCGCTCAACTTTTGTTGGTGCTTTTGGCGGATCAGTCTATGCGAGATCGAGTGGCAGGCAATTTACGTATTTATGTGTCAGATCCGACAGGTGCGTACAAAACAAAAGTTTTTCAAGAACTGCTAAAACGAATTGAAACACACGAAGGTTCGATTGAAAAAGCCATTGCGGCCCATTTCTTTTCCAATGACATTCACATCACAACCGAACCGGTGGCTGTCCAAGCGGGTCTTCATGAGGGGGCTGCCACTTTTGTTGAAGACCCTTCGATTTTGGATCAGCTCAAAGCGTTGCCGGGCGCTTTTGTGGCTTATGCGGACTGGGAAGGAGTGAGTGACAATGCGGCAGTGGCTGAGATGTTAATCCCGCTCTTGATTAATACAGGCCGATTGGCTCAAGCGCTCGATGGACTTAAAGCAGGCGAATCAGCATCATTAAGCGCCAAATTGAGAGAATTAGGAATCATGATTGATTCCGCCAAGGGTTCTCGAAGTGTGACGATTATTCTGCGCGCCATCGAATCTATTTATACAGAAATCAAAGCCCAACAGCAAATTGCAGGGTCTGCCTAAGGCGTTATTAGGAGAAAATGCTTGCGTCTTAGCCGGATCCGCATTATACTCACAACTCTATGGAAACACAGAAGTTAGAAGTTATATCACTTATTTTTCCTGTCCAATAGTATGCCTACCCCGTCTAAAACTTCGCCTTCAATGGGCAGTTCAAAAAATTCTCCTATTGCGGATAAAGAGACGGCACATCGTATTCGTCACAGCGCTTCTCACGTCTTAGCGCAGGCAATGCAAAAAGTTTATCCGGGTGTCAAATTAGGAACCGGGCCCGCGACAGACAATGGTTTTTATTATGATTTTGATATTGGTCAAGCCATCACTGAAGAAGACATTGCCAAAATCGAAAAAGAGTGTTTGCGGATCATTGCCGAGAATCAGGCATTTAAGCAAACATTCATGACGAAGAAAGAAGCGGTTGCTTTTTTTAAGAAAAAAGGCGAGAAATATAAATGTGAAATCATTGAAAAAATCCCAGGTGATGAAGTTTCTATTTTCTCAAATGGGCAGTTTACAGATCTTTGCCGCGGACCGCACGTGGCGAATACCAAAGAAATTAAAGGGTTTAAACTGACGAATGTCTCAGGTGCGTACTGGCGGGGAAACGAAAGTAATCCCATGCTGCAACGTGTCTATGGCGTTGCATTTGCATCACAAAAAGAACTGGATGCGTATTTAAAAAGGCTGGAGGAAGCTAAGAAAAGAGATCATCGCAAATTGGGTCGTGAGCTTGATTTATTTAGTTTTCACGAAGAATCGCCCGGCATCCCGTTTTTTCACGCCAAAGGGATGATTGTGTATAACGAATTGATTCGATATTGGCGTGAAGAACATGAAAAAGATCATTACGAAGAATTAAAAACCCCGATTATTTTAAAAGACATTTTGTGGCGCCAAAGCGGTCACTATGATCATTACAAAGACAACATGTATTTTACCAAAGTTGATAATCAGGATTTCGCCATTAAACCCATGAATTGTCCCGGCGCAACGGTCATTTATCGCAGCCGGATGCGTTCTTACCGAGATTTACCGCTCAGGTGGGCGGAACTGGGTTTGGTACATCGCCATGAATTGTCGGGTGTTTTGCACGGACTTTTTCGGGTGAAAGCGTTTACGATTGATGATTCGCACATCTTTTGCTACGGGCAGCAAATTAAAGAAGAAATCTCAAAGGTCATCGCGCTCATTTTACGTATTTACCAGACGTTTGGATTTACACAGGTCAAAATTAACTTGTCAACACGCCCCAAAGAATCAATGGGAACCGATGAACAATGGAATCAAGCCACCGAAGGCCTTCAACAAGCTCTGGAGAGTAATCACATTGAATACGATGTTCAAGAGGGCGGCGGCGCTTTTTATGGACCTAAGATTGATTTTGAGGTGATGGATTCTATAGGGAGAACATGGCAATGCGGCACCATACAGTTGGATTTTCAAATGCCTGAAAGATTTTCACTTGAATATGTGGGAGAAGATGGCAAAATACACCGGCCAGTCATGATTCATAGAGCTGTCTTTGGCTCTGTGGAGCGATTTTACGGTATTCTGGCCGAGCATTATGGTGGTGCGTTTCCAACCTGGCTTTCACCTGTCCAAGTGAAGATTTGTACCATTTCAGAAAAACACGAAGCAGCCGCCCAAGCCGTCGGTGCCCGTCTGGAAGCCGAAGGTTTGAGAGGCGAGTTGGACATTCGTGCCGAGAAGATTAACTATAAAGTTCGACAAGCGGAAGTCGAAAAAATTCCATACGTTGCGGTCATCGGTGACCGTGAAGTTGAAAAAGGTGAAATTGCCTTACGGGCACGCGGCCGACGAAATTTGGGCACGATGCCGGTAGATGATTTTATCCAAAAAATTAAACAAGAAGCGGCCGCGCGCTCTGAATCGAACGCGTCACTATCACAATAACGGAGGTGCATTATTTCGAGCAAGGTTATGAGACGGCAACACCGCGTCCGCGCGAATGGACAAATTCGCGTTCCTCAAATTCGATTAATTGACGAGACTGGAAAACAAGTAGGTGTCGTAACCGTCCCCGAAGGTTTGGCGCGGGCACGAGAAGCAGGTTTGGATTTGGTGGAGATCTCCCCAACAGCAAAACCGCCCGTTTGCCGTATCATCGATTTTGGAAAATACCTTTACATGCTGGAGAAGCAGGAAAAAGAAGCTCGAAAAAAGCAGCACGTGATCACCATCAAGGAGATTAAATTGACCTCCAATATTGAAGATCACGATTATCATACGAAGCTGCGAAGCGCTATTAATTTTCTGGAGCGCGGCGATAAAGTCAAGGTGACCTTACGTTTCCGCGGCCGGGAGATTACCCGGCAAGAATTCGGCCATCGGGTGCTAGATCGTTTTACGGAAGATTTGGCGGATGTAGCCGAATTGGAACGAAATTTTGGCATGGAAAGCAAATCCATTGCGTTATTGTTTTCACCAAGAAAAATACAATTAAAAAAGAATTCAAAGCCTGAAGGCGCTTTGACAGAAAATCAATCGGAGAGCAAAATCGATGCCGAAACTCAAAACGAATAAAGCGGTTCGTAAAAGATTTAGAGTAACTAAGAATGGAAAAGTGCTTTATACCAAGTCTAAGAAAAGACATTTACTCGGTCATAAAAGCGCTAAACAGAAGAGAAAATTAAAAAGTCGCAGCGTGGCAAGTGAGCACAACGCCGAGAAAATTATACGCGCGCTTCCATATTAATTTTTTCATAAACATAGAAACGGAGTATTCTCATGCCAAGAGCAACCAGAACGCCGGCAACGCGCCGGCGTAAGAAAAAATGGCTGAAAAAAGCCAAAGGATTTTACAGCGGCCGCCGCAAGTTGTATCGAACCGCACGTGAAACAGTCCAGCGCGCCATGGCGTACGCCACGCGCGATCGTAAGCAGCGGAGGCGAAACTATCGGCAGCTATGGATTCAACGGCTGAATGCGGCATGCCGTGAGCAAGGGGTCGCTTACTCACGATTCATCGCCATGCTCAAAAAAGCTAAAATTCAGCTTGATCGGAGAGCGCTCTCTGAACTTGCCATTCAAGACCGGCAGTCTTTCAATCAATTGGTAGAACTTGCAAAAGGCGCCAAATAAAACGTTTTGCATCACCTGATGCCATGGGTCACTTGTTCAGGGTGGCTTGTGATGATTGGCAATTCAAATGACCGACATGGATTTTCAAGCCCTCGAAAAAGAGGCTCGTGAAGCAATTCAACAAGCGCACAAAGCCGACGACTTAGAGGCTCTCAAAGTTAAATATCTCGGCAAGAAAGGCTCCATTACTGCGCTTTTAAAACAGGTTAGTCAGGTGCCGCCGCCGGAACGTCCTGTTTTTGGTCAAAAGGTTAACCAGCTTAAGCATCTTGTTCAGTCGCTCATAACTGAACAACAAACTAAATTAGCAGGTGATCCGGATCACGACCCCGGTTTTGATCCGACGTTGGATGGCATCAAACCCGCCGTTGGTTCGTTGCACCCGATTACCCGGACCATTCGCGAAATTTGCGTCATTTTTAGCCGTTTGGGTTTTGACACAGTAGACGGCCGTGAAATTGAAACTGAGTTCTACAATTTTACGGCTCTTAATATTCCGCTTGATCATCCATCGCGCGATGCTTTTGACACCTTCTACACACCGCAAGGCTATTTGCTTCGCAGCCAAACCTCGACAGTTCAAGTGAGGGAAATGAAACGCCGCAAGCCGCCGCTTCGAATTTTGGCACCCGGACGTGTTTACAGGCCGGATGCGGTTGATGCCAGTCATTCGTTTATGTTTCATCAAATAGAAGGGTTGATGGTAGATCAAAAAACCAATTTTGCAGATTTGAAGGGCGTCATTCACTTATTTTTAAAACAGCTATTTGGCGAAAAACTTAAAATGAGATTCCGTCCGCATTTTTTCCCTTTTACTGAACCAAGCGTTGAAGTGGATATTAAATGGGGAGAGAGGTGGCTCGAAGTTTTAGGGGCGGGACAAGTGAACCCCATGGTTTTTAAATATGCCGGCTATCCGCCGAGACGTTATCAAGGCTTTGCATTTGGTCTTGGGATCGAACGAATTGTGATGCTGCGGTATGGCATTAAAGATATTCGTTTATTGTTTGAGAACGATCAAAGGTTTTTGGAGCAATTTCGATGAAGCTTAGCTGGAACTGGTTACAAGATTACATCACCGTTAAAGCCGCACCGGAAGAAGCGGCACTGCGCTTAACCATGGCCGGCCTTGAAGTAGAAGAAGTCAAAAAAATAGGCAGCGATTACCAGCTGACAACGGAAGTAACCTCGAATCGCCCCGATTGGCTTTCGCACATAGGTGTGGCACGCGAACTTGCAGCGTTGTTCGGGGGCAAACTTAAAATGCCATCCTGTAAGCTGCCTAAAAGCGAATCAACCGAGCGGGTAATTCAAATCCGTACACCGGATTCCAAATGGTGTCACTTTTATTCGGGGGTTATTTTGGAAGGTGTTGATCAACGCCAAACACCGTCCTGGATGCGTGAGCGTTTAGAAGTTTGTGGCATTCGTTCAATTAATCTAATCGTTGATATCACCAATTATGTACTGCTCGAAACAGGCCAGCCTTTGCATGCATTTGACCTTAATCAGTTGCAAGGCAACACAATTACGGCACGGCACGCCAAGGCAAAAGAGAAATTTCAGGCACTGAATGATATTCAATACGAATTAATATCGGATGATCTGGTGATTGCTGATGAAAGAGGTCCCGTGGCTTTGGGCGGCGTGATGGGCGGCAAACAATCTGAGGTGACGTCTTCCACAAAAAATATATTATTGGAATCGGCAGCTTTCTCAGCAGCTGCTATCCGAAGAACCTCCAGAAGATTGAAACTCATCAGCGACTCGTCGTATCGCTTTGAGCGAGGTGTCGACCCGGCCTTAGTTGCGTTTGCGCGTCACCGGGCCGCACATTTAATCGAAGAACTGGCAGGGGTCGGGAAGATAGGCCGTACACTTTCATCGGGCAAATTGGTTGTTAAAACCAAGCGGATTATCTTGGCCGTTGAAGAGATTCCTCGCATACTAGGGCTTCGAATACCGGCTGCTAAAATCAAAAAGATTTTAATTTCTCTCGGTATCCGTACTTCATTGTCAGGGAAAAAGCTCATTTGTCAAATTCCCTCATCCAGAAGCGATATCACGATCCCCGAGGATTTAATCGAGGAAGCAGCACGCATTCATGGTTATGATCGAATACCCGAGCGGTTGCCAACGCTAAAGTCAACTCAACCGCAGATTGACCCCTTGTTGTCCTTGGCGGATGAGGTTCGAAATATTTGTATTTCATTTGGACTGCAAGAAATGGTCAGTTTTAGTTTGATTGCTCCCCAATCAGCAGAATCCTTGTCGATTGAGAAAAAACAATGGGTAACCGTTGATAATCCGCGTAATCAGAACCTGACATTAATGAGACCCTCTTTGGCCGTGAGCTGCCTGGAAGCGGTTCAGAAGAATTTGAATGTCGGAAGCAAATCTGTGAGATTGTTTGAAGTGGCAAATCGTTACTTAAGTGCGGAAGAAGCGCTGCCGCTTGAAGAGCGGATGTTGGGGATCATTCTGTGCGGTCATAAGGCAGGCAACTGGCTGGATCCCGAACGCCCTTATGAACTCTTTGACTTAAAAGGGATCATCGCCAGCTTGTGCCAATTGGTTCAGAGACGAAATTGCCGTTTTGATATTTCTAAAAATTCCATGTTTGTTCGCGGGCAGGGATTTGATTTAATGCATGATCAAAAACGCCTGGGAAACTTGGGAGTAATCAGCCAGTCAATTAAGAAGAACTTCGACATCGATCGGCCTGTTTTTTTTGCAGAACTTTCTTTATCGCAGTTGGCGCAAATTCAGCCGCAATTAATCAAGTATGAAGATATTCTTAAGTTTCCACCCATTGAAAGAGATTTGTCTTTGGTCGTCGATTTGAATGTCCGCGCTCAAGATCTTTCAAACGAGATCATGAAACTGGGAAAGGGTCTGATTCGCTCTGTAGAGATTTTTGATTTGTACCAAGGAAAGAAAATGCCGGTTGGCAAAAAAAGCGTTGCTTTTCGATTGCTTTACCAGTCGCCGGAGCGCACCTTGCAAGCGCAGGAAGTCAATGAGCTGCATTTTGCTATTGTGGACGCGCTACAAGAAAAATTTAAAGCCAGTTTGCCGACCAAAGCCTAAAATGACAAATTTGCTATCACCCATCAATAAAACAGCCGGTAAAAATTATCTTTTACTTGCCAGCTTTTTTTGTCTGTTTCTCTTGATGTTTGTTCCGCCTATTGGTTTGTGTGCAGTCAGCGACGAGGTTTCTGGTCAATTTCAAGAATTAAGTATTCTGACACGTCAGTTTCAAAACAGAGGTTATAATACCGAGGAAATTGCAAATCGTTTAGACCAAACGGTCGCGCTTATTTCTAATCAGCAATTCGATGAAGCCGGTCAATTGCTGGGTCAAGTTGAAGAAGACCTTAAATCATTGGGCCGCTCAAAGCCGCTGCCTTATGGCGAGCGAATTCGAATTGAATGGCTTGAAGTGTATGGCGATATTTTTAGGAAATTTGCATTTATTATTTTAACTGCTTACTTTCTCATTCGGCTAAAACGTTTCAGAGATATTTTTACAAGGCATGAGCCGCACGAAATCAGAAAACAAAGGCTGCTTCTTTTGTTTGTTTTTTTTACATTGGGCGCCGTTTCGGCAGGGCTTGGGTTTATTCGTTACGGCGAATCGGATTGGCATTTTCTTGATTTACAGCTGGTTTATACCACCCTTTGCGGATTGATCGGCGGCAGCGTGACGGGCGGCATTTGCGGTTTATTAGGAGGATTGTTCCGGCTTTTTTTAAAGGCTGGCAATCTGTCCTATTTTTTTATTTTGGCGGGTGCAGGTTTAATCGGGGGTTGGATCGCTCGCGTCAAAGTACCAATTGCGCCGGCAAGACGCACGGCTCTTTTGGCGGGTTTGGTTGTGGGGACCTTTCATGGATTGGTGGCTTACGCACCCCTGTGGCGCAGCATGGGATTTTCGGTGGTCAATGGGGTTATTTTTTCACTGGTAGCACTTGAGACGTTGAGTGTTTATATTTTTGTGGCGGTTGCCCTTGGTGTGATTGCTGATCAGCGGCGTAAGAAATTAGAAAAGCTGCTGCCCGAAATGAAGCTTAAGTTCTTACAGGCGCAGATTAATCCGCACTTTCTTTTTAATGCCCTTAATACAATTGCAGCCATTTGCAGCAGAGAAAAGGCAGAGCAAGCCAGACATTTGATCGTCAAGTTATCTAATTATTTCAGACGCATTGTGAAACGGGAAGACGAGTGGGTATCGCTGGAAGAAGAGCTAAAACACATTGACTCCTATTTGGAACTTGAAAAAGCCAGATACCAAGATGGGCTTCAAATTGAAAAGGAGGTTAATCTTAGCAAAAAGGGACTTCATGCGGAACTGCCGATTTTAATCTTGCAACCGATCGTTGAAAATGCTATTAAACATGGGTTGGCTGCTAAATCAGGCGGAGGTCTCCTTAAAATTTCAGCTTGGGAAAACGGTGAAAATGTCGAAATACAAGTAAGAGATGATGGGGTTGGTATCCAAGCCGACAAACTGAATGAAATCAGGATGGCAGAAGCACAAAAGCCCCAAAATCCCGGTTCGGAGGGCAGTGGGATTGGCTTGCGAAATATCGGAGAACGATTAAGATATCAGTTTGGCCCCGGCTATCGGTTGCAAATTGAAAGTGAAATCGGAAAAGGAACAACGATTCAATTTAAAATTCCATTAGAACGCGAAGAAGAGGAGTAATAGTTATGCCGACCGTCTTATTAGTTGATGATGAACCGCTTGCTCGTGAAGGTTTGAAACGATTGCTGGGTGCTTGCCACGATGTTCGCGTGGTGGGTGAGGCGGCCGATGGAAAAGAGGCTATGGAGAAAGTGCGGGATTTGCATCCGCAAATTGTTTTCTTAGATATTCGGATGCCGAAGATGTCTGGATTGGAAGTGGCGGCCGAAGTCAGTAAACTGGAAACTCCTCCCGTTATTGTTTTTGCAACTGCTTATGACGACTACGCGGTAAAGGCTTTCGAGCTAAGCGCAGTAGATTATATTCTAAAACCTTACGAAAAAGAACGCATCCTGAAGGCCATGGACCGCGCGAAAGCATTGTTAGGGCAAACAGAAGTTTTGAAGGATCAGTTTCAGGTGCTGAATCGCGCTGTTTCAAAAGGCAGTTATTTAGACCGAATCTGTGGCTATCAGGCAGATAATAAAGATCGAAGTTTTTTTGACGTGATGAGCGTGGTTTATTTCCATGCTGAATTGGCGGATGTTTATGCGCATTTAAAAGAAGGGAAAACTTATTTGGTAAAATCTACCCTGAAAGAATTGATCACCAAGTTAAATCCCAAGAAGTTTTTTCAAGTGCACAAAGCACATATTGTTAATACTGAATTTGTGGAGAAAATATCACCGGCTTCAAGCGGTAATTTTGTGATCCACTTAAAGCATTCTGACCAGAAAACCGTACCGTTATCCCGTCGTTTTGCGCGTCCTTTTCGAGATGCACTTCGATGGTAATATGAGCGATTTGTTTTCCGCATCAGTTCCTCAAACTAAAACCACCGATGTGAAGCGAAGTCAGTTTGAACCGCTTGCGCATCGCTTGCGTCCTCAGACATTAGAAGCGTTTTTTGGGCAAGCACATCTTCTTTCAGATGGAAAGCTTCTGAAGCGCTTGATCGTATCCGACCGGATTTCGTCACTTATTTTTTATGGGCCACCCGGAAGCGGCAAGACAACCTTGGCGCATATTATTGCTGCTGCGACCAAAGCACATTATCGAAGTTTAAATGCCGTTTCATCAAATGTTCAAGAGCTGCGCCGGGTTATTGATGAGGCGCGGCAATATAAAAAAATAAACCAGGCGGTTCGGACTATTTTATTTGTTGATGAAATTCATCGATTTAATAAAGCGCAGCAAGATGTGTTGATGCCGGATATTGAAAACGGAACAGTCATTTTAATCGGATCTACCACGCAAAATCCTTCCTTTACGGTGAACAGCCCTTTGCTGTCACGCTCCCATGTGTTTGAGTTTAAACCGCTTGATGATGCCGCGATGAAGCAGATTATCGAGAATGCCTTGCATGACAAAGATAGGGGGCTCGGTACGTTTAAAATCATGATGACGGAAGGGGCCGTTCAGCATTTGATTAAACATGCACTGGGAGATGCGCGCCGTGTTCTTAATGCGCTTGAAGTAGGTGTGTTGACCACTCCGCCGGATGCGGAAGGCTTGATTCAGTTCGACGAGCAGGTGGCGGCCGAATCTTGTCAGAAAAAGATTGTGTATTACGACGATGGCGGAGATTACCATTATGATACGGCCAGTGTTTTTATTAAAAGCATGCGAGGTTCGGATCCGGACGCTGCTGTCTACTGGTTGGCAAAAATGTTACATGCCGGAGAAGACCCGCGCTTCATTGCCCGCCGAATTGTTATTTTAGCTTCGGAAGATATTGGCAACGCCGATCCGCAGGCCCTGATTTTAGCGTCCAGCGGATTGAATGCGATTGAGTTTGTTGGGATGCCCGAAGCCAGGATTATTTTATCTCAATTGGTCACTTACATGGCGTTAGCGCCTAAGAGCAACGCTTCTTATGAAGCGATTGAATCGGCAACCCAGGATGTACAAAATGAGTCCATAGAGGAAGTGCCGACGCATCTCCGAGATAGCCACGGAAAGGTTTCGAAACAACTGGGGCGGGGGAAAGACTATCTTTACGCACATCATTTCCAAGAAGGTATCGTGAATCAATCATATCGGGAAAGTCATCATACTTATTATCATCCAAAGGCCATTGGGTTTGAGAAGACCCTGCAGGAGCGCATTGCCTACATTCAACGGTTAAAATCACAGAAATCATCTTCCCATGCTTCCTAAAACGGAATCAAAGAATTTTGGGCTTATCGGGGCGAGTGCTGCCATAAAAAAAGTGCAGACTTTGGTCAACAAAGTCGCACCTTTTGATGCGCCTGTTTTAATTGAGGGTGAAAGCGGTACGGGCAAAGAATTAGTGGCAAAAGGCATTCATTTCAGCGGACCGCGGAAAAATAAGGAATTTGTTGTCGTGAATTGTTCGGCTTTTCCGGATCAACTTCTGGAAAGCGAATTATTTGGGCATATGCGGGGGTCTTTTACGGGGGCAATTGCCGAAAAAAAAGGGCTTTTCGAGATTGCCGATCAAGGCACCTTCTTTTTAGATGAAGTCGGTGACATGAGTCCGGCTTTGCAAGTTAAGCTTTTAAGAGTTTTGCAAGAAGGGATTTTTATGAAGGTAGGCGGCACTTCATCTGTTCAAGTGAATGTTCGAATTATCGCAGCTACCAATAAGGATTTGAAAGATGCTGTTGCTGCTAAGCAGTTTCGGGAAGATCTGTATTTTCGTCTTAATGTCATGCACATTAAATTGCCGCCTTTGCGGCAGCGTGTTGAGGATATTCCTTTGTTAGTCGATTATATTTCTCAGAAAATTGCACAACGCAACGAACAACCGGTTAAAACAGTCTCGCCCAAAGCGCTGCGTTTACTGACCCAATACAGCTGGCCCGGCAATGTTCGTGAATTAGAAAATGAACTGGAAAAAGCTTATGTTTTTTCTGATGAAAAGATGATAAGCGAGAGTTGCTTTTTACACTTAAATAGTCAGACGGGAGGTGCTCAGAAGAGTGAGAAGAACCTTAAAGAAAAGACGCCGCGAAGTTTGAAAGAACGCAAGAAAATGATGGTGAGTAAGCTTGAAAAAAGCATGATTGAGGAAGCGCTGCGAGAGGCTAAGGGTAATCAAACAAAAGCATCCAAGCAATTAGGTATATCCCGCCAAGATTTAATCAGGAAAATCCACCTTTATAATATATCGTAAATAGTAACAAAATTATTACAAATGTAACAATTATATTACTATTTTAGTGACCTAGAATCAATTAAGAATTTTTCTTTAATTACTGTAACCCATTTATTTTCAATCACTTAAAGAAATTTAATGATTTTAAATATCTTGGCATATCAATTGATACTTTTTAAGCATGCAGAAAATGTCAGACCAACCTCAGATGCAAAGAAGGCAGATTGGCCGCCTTAATATTATAGATGTAAAGGGCGAACTCGTTGGCCCCTGGGCTTTAAGGGTTAAAGAAGAACTCAATGCACTGATCTCACATCATCCGAATCGGGCAGTTGTAATTAATTTAAAATCATTACAAGGTATTGATAGTTTGGGTGTCAAAGCTTTAATTGAAAGTTTGCCCGGCAATCAGCCGGCCGGTTTGTTATCAGGTAATTTGTCGGTCATGGAAATGATCAAAACAGTGGCGTTGCCAAGCCAGGTCCGTATTTTAAAAGGAGAAGAAGATTTGGTGGATTGTTTTGGGCGCGAGTTGGTTGAAAGCGACACAACGGGTGAAGAGCTGAGAAAGCATTGGCGTATGAATACGGCGTTGCCATTAAAATTCAGCTGTGAGGGCTCAAAGGGCGAAAGCTATGAATTTCGGGCGATTGTGACTAATTTAAGTGAAGGCGGGCTGTTTGCTGAATACATTGATTTAACAGATGCCATAAAATCGCAATCATTCGTGAATCCATATGAATTAAAAATGTTGGTCATCGAGGTTAAGTTACCCACGCAGCAAAATGTCATTGCGAAAGGTAAAGTGATACGCCGAAAACTGAATGGTGAACAAGTGGGTATCGGCATTGAGTTTTATGAAATCAGTCCTGAAAATAAACGCATGATTCAGGATTTTTTGAAGTATAACGCTGCATCATTGAAATAATAAGGGGGATACTAACATGAAAACATTAGTGCCGCGAATCGAACAAAGACAGATTGGCCGCGTGCATGTGTTTGACCTGTATGGGTCATTCACAGGCGATCGTTCAGTGCCTGTCATTGAGAAAATTGATCACACGATTCAAAAGAAACGCTTGAAACGGGTGATTTTGAATATGCAGGAAGTCCAAGATTTGGATGAGCTGGGAGCGCGCAAAATTCTTGCCAGCTTGATCAGGCCGCAAAAAAGCTTGGTCTATTGTGCCGGTGAAAATCTGCAGCAGTACTTTCAAAGCAGCTACTTACCGCACAATGTTAAACTTTGCCGAAACGACGAGGAAGTAGCCGATTGTTTGGGCTCATTTCTCTTCGAAAAAGACAAAGACATCGGACTAAGTAAGGAGCAGGAAAATTTTAAGAATGAATACGGGCTTGAGCGTCGCCGGAAAAAGAGGATTCGAGTTGCGATTCCCATCGAGATTGAATTCGAGATGAAGAGCGGAACCAAGGTTCATTCCAAGGCGATTGCCACGAATATCAGTCAAGGCGGATTATTTGCCGAATACCTTGATTTAGACAGTTCGCTTCAAGTGACGCAATTAGGTGATCTTGAATCGAATAAAGTGACGGTGGTGGTACCTGCGAATGAGAATTTTCCCGAAGACGTTCGTATCCAAGGCTGTGTCAAACGGATTGAATTAACGAAACGCCAGGTGGGAATGGGAATTCAATTTGTATAAGGCAGTTGTGAGAGCTGCTTGACAATCAAAATAGGCTATGCTATAAGGCTCTCCTGAGAGATCAGAGATCTCTAAAAATTGTGAGGTTCATAGTTATTAGGTGAATGATGACTATGAGCCTCTTTTTTTTAGGAGGATGCTTATGTCAGCCGATGATGTGAGATTTACAGAAAAAAAGGTGGATGAATCCTGGAAAGAACGGGTCGCACAAGATTCATCCCCGCAAGCCGATAAGCCGAAAGCACCTGAGGCAAACCCTGCCAAACCGTCGCCCCAAACGTCTCAAAAGTTCATCCAGTTTATGACGTCAATTGCCATTCAGGTTCTCATCCAATTAGGTGACATTGAGAATCCCATGACGCAAACCAAGGAGTTGAACATAGACGCTGCTCGCGATTTAATCGATATCCTCATCATGCTGAAGGAGAAGACCAGAGGAAACCTGACAGCCGAAGAAATCAAAGCTTTCAAAGCAATTTTAGCTGATTTGCAGTTGAAATTCGTCGAGGCAAGCAATCAGACCGCACCGAAAGAAACCGGTCAATCATGAGCGGAAAACAGCTTGGCCGTGAAGCGGTACGGGTACTTGTTAGTTTATTTTTTGTCGGCTTGGCTTTTGTTTTATTGAAGGACAAGTGGGGCGAATCATTCGCTATTTTAAAACAAACGAATTGGAATCTTTTTAGCAGTGTGTTTGGCATTTTCCTTTTTATAAACGTGATCGCCTCGTTTCGTTTGAAACACGTTTTGCTAATGCAGAAAATTAATGTCGCATTTTCCCGCGTTGTATTTTTTAATCTCATCGGTCTTTTCTTCAATTTGTTTTTACCGTCCCAATTGGGCGGCGACGCCGTGAAAGCTTACTATCTTTCTAAAGACTCGGGAACAAAGATGCGGACCATTTCTGCTATCTTAGTAGATCGTATTTTTGGGTTAGCAGCACTGATTACGGTGGCTGTGGTAACCATCCCTTTTTTTAAGCAAAGTTTTTCCGATCCGCGTTTGGTTAATTCGGTTTTGATGGTGGCCTTTGTATTTTTGATCGGTTTGATTATTTTCTTTTTGGAACCGGTGGCAGAGCGTTTGAAGTTTTTACGGCATTTAATTCCGACAAGCATTGCCAAACAAAAAATGGGCCAGTTTTACGAAACACTCACCGATTGCAAAAAATACGTCTCAGCCATGATTTTGTGTTACGGGCTCTCCATCGGCATTCAACTCATGATGATTTTGATAGCATTTATTATCGGGAGAAGTATTGGACTTCACATTTCATATATGGTTTTCATGCTGATCTTACCGGTGACTGCAATCATTGCGATGATTCCGTCTCTCGGCGGGCTTGGCGTACGTGAGGCGTCTGTTATTTATTTTCTAAGCAAATATACAACTGTGCAGGGTGCAACCGCCTTTGCGTTGGCTTTTGATATTTTAATCTATGGGATTGGGCTTCTTTGTGGTATTCTGTACTTGTTTTTTGGAGGCAGATTACATCTCAAAGAAATAGCGACAATCCCCGGTCCATGATGTTGATTTTGTGCAAAAAAATGTCTTTATTCACCGTCCATTATGATTGAAATATGCGGAGAGACGCATGAACACAAAAGAGATAAAAGAAATCATTAATTTGATGAACGAACATCAGCTCTGCGAAGTCGAAATTGAGCGAAATGGACTGAAAATCAAGCTCAAGAAAACGATAGGCAGTGTTCAGGTTCAGCAAGAAGCCATGTCGCTGCCTGCGATTTCAACCTCAACCTCTGTGACGCCTAAAAGTGATACCGGGAAAGCAGAGGTGGCGGATGAGAACACTGTCATTATCCGTTCGCCGATGGTAGGGACTTTTTACGCGGCACCCTCACCGGACCGTGAAGCATATGCCGCTGTTGGTAAGGATGTCAAAGAAGGTGAAGTGCTGTGCATTGTTGAAGCGATGAAGTTGATGAATGAAATAAAATCGGAAGTTAATGGCCGTGTCGTTGAAGTGCTTGCGAAAAACGGTCAACCCGTCGAATTCGACCAGCCTTTATTCAAGATTAGAAAATCATAATCTGAAGTGAAAAACAAACAAGCAAACCATGTTTCATAAAGTTCTGGTTGCCAATCGTGGCGAAATAGCGCTGCGGGTTATCCGTGCCTGCCGTGAATTGGGAATCAAAAGTGTAGCCGTTTACTCGAAAGCCGATAAAGATTCGCTCCACGTGAGAGTGGCAGATGACGCCATTTGCATCGGCGGCGCTGCTTCCAATGAGAGTTATCTTAACATTCCTGCCATCATTAGCGCAGCCGAAATTGCTGATGTCGAAGCCATTCATCCCGGGTATGGATTTTTGGCTGAAAATGCCCATTTTGCCGAAATTTGTGATTCTTGCCAAATCAAATTTATCGGGCCGAAGCCGGAAAGCATCCGTTTGGCAGGCGATAAAGCTGTTGCGCGCGGGACGGTTCAAAAAGCCGGTGTGCCGGTTACGCCTGGCAGTAAAGGGGTAGTGCCCAATCAAGAAGAAGCGCTCAAACTAGCAAAGAAATTTGGTTATCCCGTCATCATTAAAGCGAAGGCAGGCGGCGGCGGGAAGGGCATGAAAGTCGCGCATAACGACGGTAAATTGGTTAATTCATTCTTGACAGCGCAGGCAGAAGCAGAAAAAGCGTTTGGCAATAAGGAAGTTTATATCGAAAAATATATTCGTGAGCCCAGGCACATTGAAATTCAGATTCTGGCAGATTCGCACGGAAATATCATTCATTTGGGCGAACGGGATTGTTCGATTCAAAGGCGGCATCAAAAATTATTAGAGGAGTCACCGTCTCCTGGTTTATCCAATAAACTACGGAAAAAAATGGGTGAGGCAGCTATTCGGGTGGCGAAAGCCATTCGATACGAAAATGCAGGCACCGTTGAGTTTTTAGTTGATGAGAATGATAATTTTTATTTTATGGAGATGAATACGCGAATTCAGGTTGAGCATCCGGTAACGGAAATGGTGACAGGTATTGATCTGGTAAAAGAGCAGTTTAGAATTGCAGCCGGCCAAACCTTAAAAATAAAACAGGATCAAGTTGTGATCAGCGGCGCAGCCATCGAATGCCGTATCAATGCGGAGGATCCCGATAATCATTTCTTGCCAAATCCGGGGCTGATTAAAACTTTTATTCTTCCCGGAGGCCCTAACGTGCGTGTTGACACGCATGTTTATGGAGGCTCTGTCATTTCGCCTTACTATGACTCAATGATTGCCAAAGTCATTGTACATGGAAAAGATCGCAACGAAGCGATCGCCATCATGCAGCGGGCACTCAGGGAAATGACCATCGAACCCATTAAGACGACGATTGCGCTCCACGAAAAGATTTTAAATCGTCCCAGATTTCGACAAGGCAAGGTAACGACGCATTTTATTGAATCAATTATGGGAACTGGCGGGCCGGAGGGCGCCCAGGAGCCTGCGTGAAGTTCTTAAATTTTTTGATCGATATTGTTGGTGTTTTTACATTTTTAACCATTGGCAGTTTGATGTTGATAGTTGCTTTTCAGATTTTGCCGATGGAAGATGCTTTGATTAAATTGCAAATGATTTATGAGGTAGGATTTGAACGGATACGGTTTGCACTGACCGGCATTTTTCTAATTCTTCTAGGACTATCGCTTGCTCGGGTGTTGATTAAAAAAAGTAAAGCAGAAGATGATTTTTTTGCCGTTGACGGTGACGTGGGGCGTATCACAGTCACGTTTTCAACCATTAATCAATTAAGCCAAAAGGTGCTAAAGAGTTTTGATTATATTCGCCATCCGGTGCTTACAAGCCGTTATTTAAACGGGTTGTTGAAAGTTGAAATTAAAGCCCCGATGGTAGTGGGGCAGGATTTAGAGAAGGTAAGAAAACAAATCGAGGCAGAAATCAGCCAAAGAATTAAGAAAGTATTGAAATGTGAACTTCCCATTGAGGTTCGCCTTAAATTCTCAGGTTTAGCAACGCCTGATTGAGGGCTGTGATTCGAGATTGAAATGGATGGCACTTTTATCTTAAAATATGCAGGTTATGATGAATGAGGAAACATCGGTTGAGCAAGCCAATACGGCATCAAGGAGGCAGATGTGGAAAAAATAGGTATTTTGACAGGCGGCGGTGATTGCCCAGGATTAAATCCGGTAATCCGGGCGGTGCAAAGATGCGCTGCGCGGGAAGGATGGCAAGTGTTGGGATTTCGATATGGCTGGAAGGGTGTGATCGAAAATGAATTTGTTATTCTCGATAGCCAGGCAGTTTCAGGTATTTTACCAAAAGGCGGTACTATTCTGGGGACATCACGAACCAATCCATATAGCAAAGACGGCGATGTTGACCGTGTTAAAAATACCTTCACAAAAAATCAACTTCACGCTTTGGTTGCCATTGGCGGAGAAGATACGCTGGGCGTTGCTAACAAACTTTCAAAAGAAGGCCTGCCTATCGTCGGTGTTCCAAAGACGATTGATAATGATTTGAATTGTACTGATTATACATTTGGTTTTGATACCGCGTTGAATGTTGCCATGGAATGTATCGATCGTTTGCATACAACTGCAGAATCGCACAATCGGGTGATTGTGGTTGAAATCATGGGACGGCATGCCGGTTGGATTACGTTAGAAGCAGGTATCGCCGGCGGCGCTGATGTGATATTAATTCCGGAAATTCCGATTGATATCAACGAAGTATGCGATTTGATTGCCGGCCGGCACAAGAGAGGAAAAACGTTTAGTATTGTAGCCGTCTCTGAAGGTGCGCAACTTGCTGGCCAGGATGTCACGCAAACACAAGAAAAAGACGCGTTTGGCCATGTTCGGTTGGGCGGCATTGGCAACACGCTTGCTAAAATGATTGAAGAAAAAACCGGGTTTGAAACACGGGTGACGGTTTTGGGGCACATTCAACGCGGGGGCTCGCCGACCGCATTTGATCGCGTGCTAGGGACACGTTTTGGCGTTAAAGCCATTGAACTGGTTAAAAACAGAAAGTTTGGATGCATGGTCAGTTTGAACGGTCGTAAAATAGAGGCTGTTCAGCTGGAAGAGGCGTTGGGATCCCTCAAACTGGTCCCTCAAGACTATTACAATACTGCCAAGGTCTTTTTTGGATGAATGACGCAAAACAAATTCCAGCTTCGCTCAATGCGATTGCGAAAGAACATATCAAAATAGCTGAGAAAGCATTTGCAGGCTCATCATGCGCAAAATTAGCTGAGATTGTAGCGGTTATTGTTGAGACCTTTAAAAAAAACGGAAAAGTACTGTTGTGCGGAAATGGCGGAAGCGCTGCTGATTCGCAGCACATTGCGGCTGAGTTCATTGTTCGTTTCAAACGGGAACGTCGAAGTTTGCCGGCAATTGCTTTAACCACGGACACCTCGGTGTTGACGGCAACAGCAAACGATTACGATTACGAGTCTGTTTTTAGTCGTCAAGTGGAAGGCCTGGCCAAAAGAGGCGATTGTTTGATCGCGATTTCAACCAGCGGGAATTCACCGAATATCATCAAAGCGGTTAAAGCGGCTAAGTCGAAAGGCGTGACCACTGTGGGTTTAACGGGTGAGAAAGGTGGCAAATTAGCACAACAAGCAGACGTGGTTTATTGCGTTCCGTCGACCAAGACCCCTCACATCCAGGAAATGCACATCACGGCCTTGCATGCTGTCTCAGAAGTCGTTGAAGACCAGCTTTTTTCCTAGTTCCATTTCCATGAATAAAAAAATTAAATCGAAGAACGCTGCACAGAGGGCTGTTAAGCGGTTACGCCGCCAAAAAAAGAAGGTTGTTTTTACCAACGGCTGCTTTGATGTTCTGCACGTTGGACATGTCCGGTACTTATCGAAAGCAAAAGAATTTGGCGATGTACTTATTGTGGGACTTAACTCGGATCGTTCTATCCGTCAGCTGAAGGGACCGGGGCGGCCCATTAATCGATTAAGTGCGCGCGCTGAAGTTTTGGCCGGGTTATCTTCTGTTGATTTGATCGTTGCATTTAACGACAAAACACCGCAGGCTCTGATTCGGTTTTTAAAACCAGATGTCTTAGTCAAAGGCGCTGATTATCGCATCAAAGAGATTGCAGGTGCCCGTGAAGTGACGGCTTCAGGCGGGCGTGTGAGGCGGGTGCCCCTGGTGAAGGGATTTTCAACTTCAACGCTTATTCGCCGCGCCAAACTATGGCGAAAGTAGGCCGTGGCACATTTGTGGCAGAAGAAAGCATTGAGAGGCTTTAGACTTTACGCCATCACCGATTTGAAGACGGCAGATCGAAGTGAAATGCGTCAAGTGGAAGAGGCTCTCAAGGCCGGGGTTGATATGATTCAATTACGGTCAAAAACATTGACTGATGAGAAATTTCTTGAGATTGGGAAGTCAATTCGCGTCATCAGTCAGCGATACGGTAAATTGATGATTGTCAATGATCGACTCGACCTCGCATTGCGCTTAAAAGCCGACGGCATTCACTTAGGTCAGGATGATTTATCGGTTGGCGTTGCTCGTCGAAGTTTTAATGCGCTAGGAGGCGGCATTGTCGGCCGCTCAACCCATAGCCTTCAGCAAGCCCGCGACGCCCAAAAAGAAGGCGCTGATTATATTGGCTTTGGGCCGCTTTTTCAAACGCCGACAAAACCAGCGTATCCACCGATTGGTCTTATGGATATTGCGAGATTAAGAAAATTTTTACGGATTCCGTTTGTTTGTATCGGCGGAATCAACGCCGCAAATGTTAAATGCGTTACTGACGCCGGCGCCCAAAGGGTAGCGGTTGTAAGAGCCGTTTTTGCACAAGCATCCATTGGCGATGCCGTTAAGAAAATAAAGGAGCAGCTGTTGTGAAATTCTCCAAGTGTCCCTTGATGGTCATCGGAACGGTCGCCATTGACTCGATTGAAACGCCTTACGGAAAGCAAGGTGAGGTATTCGGCGGTTCAGCATCCTATTTTTCTTATGCCGCTAGTTTTTTTTCACCTGTTGAGTTGGTCGCTGTTGTCGGGAAAGATTTCCCGGAAGATTATCGGAACATTTTGTCAGAAAGACCGATCGGGCTTGGCCATTTGAGCGTCCATCCAAAAGGAGAAACTTTTCGATGGCAAGGCCAGTACAAATCCGATCTTAACGTTGCGCACACCATTGATACGAAGCTGAACGTTCTCCTTGATTTCAAACCTAAAATTAATCCCGATGTTAAGCCCGAAATATTATTTTTAGCCAACATAGATCCCGCCTTACAAACCGAAGTGCTGAATCAAGTGCACCGATCTCACTGTGAACTTGTTGCTTGCGATACCATGAATTTTTGGATTACCAATAAGAAAAAAGAATTGATTGATGTCTTGAAACGAGTTGATCTTTTGGTGATCAATGATGGTGAGGCGCGCGAGCTCACCGGAGAATATAATTTAATAAAAGCGGCTAGAGCCATTCAAGCAAACGGGCCAAATGCGGTGGTGATTAAAAAAGGCGAACATGGCGTTCTATTGTTTTTTGAGAATCA
Source organism: Candidatus Abzuiibacterium crystallinum (assembly GCA_002787155.1). Classification (GTDB taxonomy): domain Bacteria; phylum Omnitrophota; class Omnitrophia; order Omnitrophales; family Abzuiibacteriaceae; genus Abzuiibacterium; species Abzuiibacterium crystallinum. The sequence continues at coordinate 64,511 of PCVY01000016.1, forward strand.
AATGTTTGTTTTGCCGGCTTATCCGCTGGAAGAGGTCTTTGACCCGACCGGTGCAGGAGATAGTTTTGCCGGCGGAATGATGGGTTACTTGGCTCATATAAAGCAATTTAATTTTGACGTTTTGCGCCGGGCGGTTGCTTACGGGACAATCGTGGCTTCTTTTACAGTCGAACGATTCGGCCTGGATCGATTGAGAGAAATTTCCAAAGAAGATATTGAAGAGCGCTTAAAGATTTTTAAATCACTGACGCACGTAGATGCATGAACATCAATCGTTCGGAGATTTTTTGATAGGCGGGCGTCGTATAATGGCATTACCCGGGCTTCCCAAGCCCGTGACGAGGGTTCGATTCCCTTCGCCCGCTTAAATTTGAGCAAAGGTTTAAACTCGATATGATTCATTCAGCTGGGAGGCAAATTTCGGTTGGCATGTTGTCGCTGGGCTGTCCCAAGACTTTAGTGGACAGTGAACTTGTTTTAGGCCAATTGAACCGTCAACAATACAAGTTTGCCGAGAGTGTCGCTGATTGCGACATTGCGTTTCTTAATACCTGTGCTTTTATTGAAGATTCCAAGCAGGAATCCATCGACCGCATTCTTGAGCTGGTGGAGCTGAAAAAAACAGGGCACGTTCGGGCAATCGTGGTCCTTGGGTGTTTGTTTCAGCGTTATCCGGATGTCTTAAGCCGAGAGTTTAAAGAAGTAGATGCTTTTGTCGGCACAGGTGATTATGCCAAAATTCCGGCTGTGATTGAGCGCATCAGGCAGAAATTCCTTAAGTCTGAAAATGGAATCTCCAAAACAAAGCCCTTTATCCCGTTTACCGAAATTGGCAGGCCAGGCTTCATGTACACAGCCCAACAAAATCGCATTGCACTTACCCCCAACCATTTTCGATACGTCAAGGTTTCCGAAGGGTGCGATCATCAATGCTCTTTTTGCACCATCCCTTCATTCAGAGGGAAACATCGCTCACGCCCGATTGACGATATTGTCCGCGAAGTAAAAACTCTGGCATCCGTTGGCGCTAAAGAAATTGTGCTGACCGGACAAGATACCACGCATTTCGGTAAAGATTATTCGGGAGAATTTTTATTGCCAAAATTACTCCAAGAGTTGAATCAAATCGAGGGGATCGAATGGATCAGAATTCTGTATGCCTATCCGATCTTTGTTGGTCAAAAATTAATCAATGCCATTGCGGCTTTACCCAAAGTTTGTCATTATCTTGATATGCCGCTTCAACACATCAGTGATGATATCTTAAAAAGCATGCGGCGGGGGGTCGGTAAAGATCGAACAGTTCAATTGGTTCAGAAAATAAGAAAAGCGGTGCCCGACATGGCTCTGCGCACAACTTTTATTGTGGGGTATCCGGGTGAAACCGACAAACATTTTGAAGAGCTGCTGGATTTTATGCAAGAAAGTATGTTTGAACGGTTAGGTATCTTTATGTATTCGCAAGAAGAAGATACGCCTGCGGCGCTATTGGAGGCGCAAATTCCCAAAACGGTCAAGCAAGAACGCTTTGACCGTGCCATGCAATTACAGCAAGAAATTTCACATGCCAATAACCAAAAATGGCTTGGAAAACGGTTGCAAGTGATGATTGATGAGCCGAGTAATGACGAGAAGAATGTTTTCATTGGCCGGACATTTATGGATGCGCCGGAGGTCGATGGGCTCGTTTTTGTCCGCGTTTCTGCTAATCAACAGCTGCAGCCCGGACAGTTTGTGCCGGTTTTGGTAACAGGTTCCCAAGCGTATGATCTAACCGCAGACTTGGTGGCGTGAACATTCCCAATTTTCTTACAACTCTCAGGCTGTGTTTAGCAGTTGTTATTTTTGCTTTACTTCAACAGCCGCTAACCGTTGGCCTTATCTTGATAACCGTGTTTCTTTTTACCATATCTGCTTTTACGGATTTATTTGATGGATACCTGGCGCGCCGTCTTCAACTGATCACGGCCTATGGAAAAATTGCCGATCCCATTGCTGATAAAGCGCTCATTTTAAGTGTCTTATTTGCCTTTTCGCGCATGGGTTTCTTCAGTCTTTGGTGGGTTTGGCCTATTTTTATCCGAGAGGTTTTGGTGACCGGCGTTCGCTTAGTTTACTTGCACCGCGGCATGGCATTGGCTGCCGAGTATATCGGGAAATTGAAAACAGTGATACAAATCGTGACTATTTCCGTTTGTTTTATAACCGCTCTGTGTCGCCTATCCGCAGTATCATCGGTTATTCTATCAACGCTTAACATATTGATGTATATCATGTTGGTGGCGGCTAATTTGATTACGGTATACTCCGGTTATTTATTTTTTAGCCAATTAAAGATAAAGCAGCAATGAAAAGCTGGGAAGAGATCGTTGGAACGATTGGCGGTGTCGGCTTCCTCAAAAAGGCACCGGGCACCTTTGGCAGTGTAGCGGGGCTGTTAGGCGCTTATGTCGTCTTTCAGTATTTATGCCCGCTTGCCATTTGGCAATTGCTCGCCACATTGGCGCTTCTTGTGATCGGCGTGCATGCGGCTAAAGTCATGACGCAAACAGCAGGCAATGACGATCCGGCTCAATTTGTTTTTGATGAATGGGTCGGTATTTGGGTCACTTTTATTGGTGTGACGCTGACAGGTTTAAGCCTGTTAATGGGGTTTGTTCTTTTTAGGCTGTTTGATATTTGGAAACCGTTTTTCATTAAACAAGTTGAAAAACTGCCAAACGGCTGGGGCGTGATGATGGATGATGTTTTGGCGGGGCTTCTAGCAAATCTGATTGTTAGGTTTTTGTTGATTCAAGTGGGTTAAATGACAACGGCGCAAATCGTTACGATCGGCAATGAACTATTGCAGGGCCGTGTCTTAGACCAAAATACTTACTTTTTGAGTTCCCGTTTGACTCAAATGGGTATTCGCGTTACTCGACACAGTTCGTGCGAGGATGATGAATCAACTATTGCTCAAACGCTTCAAACGGCTTTATCGTCATCCGAAATAGTGATTGCAACCGGCGGTCTTGGTCCAACCCCTGACGATGTGACCAGAGAAGCGGTCGCAGAACTTTATCGCACACCGCTTGTTTTTCACCCTGCGCAGTGGAAGAGTATCTGCCTATATTTCAAAAAGACCAAACGAGAGCCTTCCTTGATGACAAAGCGGGAAGCATATTTTCCTGAAATGGGTCAGCCCATTGTCAATCGGTGGGGAATAGCACTTGGTTTTTTTGTGTGGCATCAAAATCGATTACTGGTTGTTCTGCCCGGTGTCCCTAAAGAAACCGAACGTTTGTTTGATGAATCCGTTCATAAGATTATCCGAAAATTTTTCAAGAAAAAAGCGTCCCTCCATGAATTAACTGCGAATATTATCGGCATGGACGAAGCGGTTATTATGCGGCGGCTGGGATCCCGTTTTTTTGTTAACCCAGCGTTTGAATTTGGCAGCTATCCGCGGCGCGGGTCTGTACTTTTGCGGTTTCGCTCATTAAGTGCGAGCGAGATTACGAAGATTAAGAAATATTTAACGGCCAAATTAAAAGACGCCATTTACGCGTTTCGGGATGAACCTTTTGAAAAGACCGTTGCCGAACAATTGATTAAAAAGAAAATGACATTAGCCATTGCAGAAAGCTGCACAGGCGGCATGCTAAGCCAACGTTTAACCAATGCGCCGGGGTCATCTCGGTTTTTTCGAGGAAGTGTTGTTGCCTATGCCAATGAGGTAAAAGAGCAGATTCTCAATGTAAAACCACGCTTGTTAAAGCAATACGGCGCTGTTTCAAAGGAAACCGCAGCAGCGATGGCAAGGGGAGCGCGTCATCGATTTGCAGCGAAACTGGGCATTTCAATCACGGGTATTGCCGGGCCCTCGGGTGGGACGCACCAAAAACCGGTAGGTCTTATCTGGATTGGTTTCTCAACAAGAGACAGAACTTTTGCGCGAGCGTATCGATTGGCTGGAAATCGAGATCGAATTCGTTTTATGGCAACGCAGAAATCACTTCAAATGCTGTTTGTTTATTTATCCAAAACACGCCGGTGAAACGTCGAATTTTCTTTGCCATTGAGTTACCTCAGGTTCTTCAATCACAATTAACTCATTATACGACGGCCGGACAATCACAGGTGCCATCTTTTAAATGGGTGAGTTCACCTAATTTTCATCTCACTTTAAAATTTCTGGGAAATGTCAACGACGAAATTCTCCATAAGGCAAAATCGACTCTTGAACATGAGATCAGAGAATTGAATCCATTCAATTTGACTGTATCTCATTTAGGCGCTTTCCCCGCATGGCAGCATGCCAAAGTTATCTGGCTTGGTGTCGAAGATCAAAAACGAACTTGTGCTCAGATAAAATCAGTGATTGAAACTTCATTTTATCAAACTCACTGTGTTAGTCAGGCAGAAAAGGATTACACGCCCCATATTACGTTAGCACGTCTTAAAAACAAAAGCCTTTCAAAAACTCGTGATTTCCCACCACTTCCCGATGACCTGTCCGGCATTGTCATTTTGGTGGATCGCGTCACCTGTTTTGAGAGCCGCTTAGAACCTAAAGGCCCTCTATACCAATCACTTTTTAAATTAAGTTTAAAAAGTGATTGGTAGATATTTTGTCATAATTTTTTGCCCTTTGCTTAAAACAGGTTATAATTTTTTAGGAGCGCAGATTGTAAACAGGCTATCGTATCACCTAATCAAGCGATCCCGGGAATAAGCCGATATCAATAGACTAGAATTCACTTATTAACCGCCTTTTAACCGGTAAGGCTGCTTGTGGCAAAACTGTTAAAACCTATTGGTGAGATTTTGATAGAGCAAGGGGCGATCGAAAATGATCAGCTTGCGCTTGCTCTGGAAAAGCAAAAAGAAAGCAAAAACAGCCAGCGCCTAGGCGAGATCTTAATCGAGATGGGCATTGTCAGCGAAGCAGACCTGGTTGTTGCTTTGACGACTCAGTACAGTTTTGCTTACCTACCGCTTAAATACATTATCCCAAATTCAGATGCTTACTCACTCATTACCAAAGAGGCGGCTTATCAATATCATTGCATCCCAATTGATCGGGTCAAAGATACGCTGACGGTTGTAACGACAGACCCGTCGGATTCAAAAGCGCTCAAAGAAATTGAAAATTTGACCAAATGTAAAACACAGGTTTTCATCACGACCGTGAGTGAAATGCGTACAGCCTTGAAGCAATTTTATGGCGGTGAGCAGGCATGAGAAGGAAAAGCAATGTCTAAAGACATATTGACGGAGGAATTGTTAGACAGGCTTGTTAAGTTTAAGAAAATTAAGCCTGAAGCAAAATCACTTATCATGAGGGAGGCGCGCGAAAGCGCTAAACCCTTGAGCGATCTACTGATCGCTCATGAACTTCTGAGCGAGCATGAAATGATTAGCTTTTTATGCAATGAGTTTGGTTTTACCCCGATCAAATTAGGCGTCATCACGGTTGACGATGCCACGTTAGCGCTCATTCACCCCAAGTTTGCCATCAAACATTCTGTTGTGCCGATCTCGAAATTTGAAAATACACTGACTGTTGCGATGAAAAACCCATTGGACCTCGATTTAATTGACGATTTAAAGGCTATCGCCAATTTACGAATTAAGCCCGTGATTGCATTGCCTAGCGAACTGCGTGAGGCCATTGAAAAGCTTTATGGCGGTAAAGCGAAAGAAGCGAAGGCAGCGTTAGGCGGTTTGCTCGGCGAAGAAGAGACGTTAGATGATCTCATCAAAATTGTTCAAGAAACTAAAGGCGAAGAGGTCTCCGATGAAATTAAGGACCTCATGCGCCAAGCACAAGATACGCCGGTGATTAAGGTGGCTAACTTGCTGCTGGTGGACGGTATTAAGCGTAAAGCAAGCGACGTTTTTATTGAACCATGGGAAGATGCTATTCGGGTTCGTTATCGCGTTGACGGGTTGCTCGAAGAAGGCAAATCGCCGCCTAAAGTGATGGGTTTGGCGTTGGTTTCCAGGTTCAAAGTGATGAGTCAGCTCAATATTGCGGAAAGGCGCATTCCCCAAGACGGCCGGTTTAAAATTAAGGCACAAAATAGAGAAGTGGATGTCCGCGTTTCAATTTTACCGACCAGCTTTGGTGAAAAAGTATGTCTGCGTATTTTGGACAAGAAAGCCCAAACGCAAAGTTTGGAACGGCTGGGATTCTCTGAGCAGGAACTAGAAACCATCAAGTCTTTGGTCGTTAAACCGCATGGCATGGTTTTGGTAACCGGACCGACTGGGAGCGGTAAAACAACCACACTTTATTCAATCTTAAAATACCTAGATTCACCCGAAAAAAACATTACAACGGTAGAAGATCCGGTGGAGTATCAGGTAGAAGGCATTAATCAGGTAAACGTAAAAGAAAAAATCGGTCTAACTTTTCCCGGCGCGCTTCGCTCTATTTTGCGGCAAGATCCGGACATTATTCTCATTGGAGAAATTCGCGACGGGGAAACCATGGACATTGCAAACAAAGCGGCCTTAACGGGTCATTTGGTTCTCAGTTCGCTTCACACCAATGATTCTGTCGGTTCAATTGTCCGCATGATTAACATGGGCATTGAGCCTTATTTGATTGCATCATCTGTTTTGATGATATCTGCGCAAAGATTATTAAGGCGGTTGTGTACTAATTGCCGAAAAGCGTATCAGCCTGATAAAGAATTGATTAAGAAATTGAATTTAAAAGGCAAAAAAGATAGTCAGTTTTATGAACCGGTGGGCTGCGGCCGGTGCCGGCATTTGGGCTATTTGGGACGCACCGTCATTACAGAAATCCTCCCTTTAACTCCTGAAATCAAAGATTTGATTATGAGGCGTGCAACGGGCGATGAAATCAAAGCCAAAGCTCGTCGGTTAGGCATGTCAACCCTGCGCGAAAGCGCGGTGACCCGTGTTATTTGCGGCGAAACCTCGCTTGATGAGATGTTTCGAGTCACAACGGGTGATCAGGATCTTGAAAGTGATTTGGTGACGCCATGACAACTAGTTTGGAAAATTGTTTGATTCGTGTACTTAAAGCGAAACATACGATTTCGGATCAAGATTTGAATCGGCTGACGCAGCAGCACAATTTATCCGGCACCAAGCTATCTAGTTTGTTGGTTGAAGAAGGTCTTATGAATGAAAAAGAACTCACTTTGCTTCTTAGCGAAGAAATAGAAGTCCCTTTTTTAAGTTTAAATTTAATCAAAATTCAACCGGATGTGGTTCAGCTGATTTCCCGCCGAATTTCTGAACAGTATGAAATTATTCCCATTGCTAAAATTGGGAAGGTCATGACCGTTGGCATGACTGATCCGATAAATGTCTTTGCCATTGACGATCTAAAAGAATTAACAGGTTGTGTCATCCGTCCGGTCATTATCACTTTTAAAGATTATCAGGCTGCCTGCGATGTTTATTACTCGGACACGGCGCGTATTGAAGAATTTTTCGAATCAGACGAAGTGGATGCGGATTCGATTCAAGTTTCGACTGAGGTGGCAGATGAGCAAATTGAAGTAAAAGAATTGGCCGATCAAGCGCCTGTGATCCGCATGGTCAATTTGATTTTACAGGAAGCCATTAAACGCCGTGCGTCGGATATTCACTTTGAGCCCTACCAAAATAAATTTCGAATCCGTTATCGAATCGACGGCGTGTTGCGCGAAGCATTTACGCCGCCCCGCCAAATGTACGGCTCTATTTTGGCACGGCTTAAAATAGTATCGGATTTGGATATCACGGAAAAAAGATTGCCGCAAGACGGTCGTTTTAAAGCTCAGTTTGATAAACGTCAGATTGATTTTCGCGTCTCACTTCTTCCGACTTACCATGGTGAAAAAGCCGTGCTGCGCGTGCTTGATAAATCATCCTTAAGTGTCGGCTTGAGTCATTTGGGTTTTACCGATGAGACCGCAGACAAGTTTAATGAGATGATTAAACGTCCCTACGGCATGATTTTAGTAACCGGACCAACCGGGAGCGGTAAATCAACCACGCTTTACGCTATTCTCAATGAGATGAATACCAACGACCGGAACATCATGACCATCGAAGATCCTGTTGAATATCAAGTTAAAGGGATTACACAGACGCAAGTTCATCCTGAAATTGGATTAACTTTTGCGAATGGGCTAAGATCGTTACTCCGCCAAAGTCCCGATATCATTTTAGTGGGAGAAATTCGAGATGTCGAAACGGCTGATATCGCCGTGAAAGCGGCTTTGACCGGTCATTTGCTCTTTAGCACTTTACACACCAATACGGCAGCGGGGACTATTACGCGTTTGATGGACATGGGTATTGAGCCGTTCCTGATTGCATCTTCTCTTATTTCTGCGACAGCTCAGAGGCTTTTGAGACGGATTTGCCCTAACTGCCGTGAAGCCACGGAAGTGCCGAGCGAGGTTCTGACACGCCTTGACAAGGCGCATCACTATATCAAAGACGTCAAAGCATACCGAGGGCGCGGCTGCACGGAGTGCAATCATACCGGTTACCGGGGACGAATTGCGGCTATGGAAATTCTCGTCATGGACGATGAATTACAACAAATGGTGATCGACCATAAGTCCTCTGATGATATTGAAAAAGTGGCGAGAAGAAAAGGAATGCATTCATTATTTGAGAACGCCTTGGAAACATTTAAAGCGGGCAATACAACACTTGAAGAAGTGCTGCGTGTCATCACAAGTGATTAACAAAAAAGACAGAGGAAAATAAAATGCCTACATTTGATTATCAAGTCAAAGATCAAAATGGAAAAACCATTTCAGGTTCGCAAGAGGCAGCTGATTCAGCGGCGCTGGTAAGCTCACTCCGAGAAAAAGGATATCTGATTGTCCGAATTGCCGAAGGGAAACAGAAAGCATCTCTTTTTAGTGTCGGTCAAAGTAAAAAAGGAGGGAGGCGCGGAAAAATTAAGATTGACGACTTGGTTGTTTTGGCACGGCAGCTGGCGACCATGGTAGAGGCCGGCGTGCCTTTGGTGCAAGCCTTGGGAATTTTAGGCGAACAAACGGAGAATGATAATTTAAAGAAAGTTATATTGAATGTTCGCGACGATGTTGAAAGCGGTAAAAGTTTATCTGAGGGACTGGAAGCCCATAAAAAGGTTTTCTCTAATTTTTTTGTCAGCATGGTAAACGCCGGAGAACAAAGCGGCCGTTTAGATGAGATTTTAGATCGTTTAGCAACTTATATTGAAAAAACAAGCGCCCTGCAGAAGAAAGTGAAATCAGCGCTTGTTTATCCCGCTGTCGTCAGCATTATGGCCATTTTGATCACAACCGGGATGTTGACATTTGTCATTCCTAAGTTTGCCGAGATATTTCTTTCTTTAAATGCTGCTTTACCGCTGCCGACAATCGTTTTAATTGAACTCAGTAATTTCTTAAGAACGTATTTGCTGTATATCGTCGGCGCCATTGCCCTCATTATTTTTCTCGTCGCCCGGTATATCAACACCAAGCAAGGGCGCCTGTGGTTCGACACCAATAAAATTAGGGTTCCGTTATTTGGCCCGCTGCTTTTGAAGGTGGCAGTGAGTAAATTTTCCCGCACGCTTTCAACCTTAATTAAAAGCGGGGTTCCCATTTTAGCATCACTGGATATCGTGGGCCGTACCGCCGGGAACTCTTTAATCGAAATGATCATGCAGGAAGTCAGATCTTCAATCAAAGAAGGCGAGAGCATATCAGGTCCGTTGAGCCGGCGAGACGTTTTTCCACCCATGGTCATTCGAATGGTTCATGTGGGAGAGGAGACGGGTGAATTGGAAAAAATGCTGACCAAAATAGCTGATTTTTATGATGCACAAGTCGATAGCGCTGTTGATGGGCTCACTTCAATCATCGAACCGCTGGTCATTGCTTTCTTAGCCATTGTCATCGGCGCCATTGTGATTGCGATGTTCTTGCCAATTCTAACGCTGACGTCAGCGATTAAGTAAAAAACTCATGACGCTTGAACACAAGATCAACCGGCTTCGCGTTTTTATTATGTTACGGTTGTTTATTGTGACTTTTTTACTTTTTATGACGCAGGTGGTTTTCGAAACAGACAATCTTATTTTCTACTACATCATTGCCTTCGTTTGCTTTTTAAGCATTTTTTATTTGGGTTGGCTGGTGACCGGCAGGCATTTGCTTTTGCTGACATGGACTCAAATTGTGGTAGACATATTGCTTGAAACTATTCTGGTGTTGTACACCGATGGCATTGACAGTTCATTTGCGACGATTTATGTTTTATCTATTATCAGTGCCGGTATTTTAATTGTTCCTTGGGCCAGCTTTGCAGTGGCAGCATTCTGCAGCTTTCTTTTTTCAGTCATTGCGACTGCGATCCATTGGGGGATGATCCCGAAGATTTTGCTGGTAGCAGGTCCGGTCGCCTCAGCTGCGCATGATCCGCTTTATTTGTTTTATGCCATTTACGTTAGGATTACTATTTTTGTCGTGGTGGCCGTCTTGACTAATTATTTGACCGGCACCATTTTAAAGTTGGAAGAGAAAATTAGAATCCAAAAAAGACTCGCCTTTTTAGGGGACGTCACATCTTCCATTGCACACGAAATCCGTAATCCGCTGATGGCGATCAGCAGTTCTGTGGAAGTGCTCGCTCATGATCTGAAAGATTTGGTTAAAGGAGAAACCCGTCAATTAATGAATGCCGTGGTTGATGAATCTGAACGCCTCAAACGCGTTTTTAGCCAAATGTTAAACTATTCAAAAATTGAAGACCTCAAATTACAAGAAACGTCCGTTCAGAAATTGCTTGACCATGTTTTGCTGGTTGTCTCCCATGATAAAAACTTATCACGCGAGGTGACTATCCAGAAGCAGTATCCTGACAAGCAGATTCAAATTGAAATAGACGCCGAGCAAATGACGGATGTGTTTTCTAATTTAATTCGGAATGCCTATGAAGCCATGCCGACAGGCGGTAAGCTTCACATTCGAGTCAGAGAGAATCGGAATTTGGTTGAAGTGGTCATTGGTGATACGGGGCACGGCATGGACAAGAGAACCCTTAAATCGCTGTTTTTACCGTTTAAAACAACCAAATCAAGCGGTACAGGACTGGGGTTAGCACAAGTCCAGAAAATTGTTGCTTTGCATGAGGGTAAGATTCACGTGAGTAGTCAGAAAGGAAAAGGAACCCAGGTGACGCTTTATTTAAAGAAAGAGTCTGATTAATGGATAAACAAACCATTTTTTTAATTGATGATGAAGTGAACGTGGTGAAATCGCTTAAAAGCGGCTTGGAAACCCACGGATTGCGTTCGCAAATTTTCACCGACGGTGCCAGTGCCATTGAAAAATTGAAGCATGAAAAACCTGCGGTGGTCGTGACAGATATTTTGATGCCCGACATGGATGGCATTGAATTAATTAAAAAAATGAAGCGAATTGCACCCGATCTCAGTTTTGTGGTGATGACGGCACATGCGTCGCTTGATTCTGCGATTGAAGCTCTAAGATTAGGCGTGATCGATTATCTGGTAAAACCTTTTAAGTTAAACGATCTGGCATCGACCATTCAAAAAGCGAGCAGTCAAACCCGTCTAATGCCAAAAGTGAGCGGTTTGAATGAGTTTCAGGAGCGGTATAAGCTTAAAAACTTGATTGGCCAAAGTCCTAATATTAAAGAAGTGTTTGCGTTAGTGTCGCGCATTGCAAAGAAAGATGCGACGGTATTAATCTTGGGCGAAAGCGGAACCGGCAAAGAAATGATTGCGCGTGCGATTCACTATAATTCAAAGCGTAAAAATGCTTCATTTGTAAGTGTGAATTGTGCCGCTTTACCCGAGAACCTGCTCGAAAGTGAGTTGTTTGGATATGATAAAGGAGCGTTCACGGGGGCAATCCAAAGCAAGCAGGGTTTATTTGAAGTTGCTAAAGGCGGCACTTTTTTCTTGGACGAAATCGGGGAAATTCCTTTAAGCCTTCAAGCAAAATTGTTAAGGGTTCTGCAAGAGAGAACCATTAAACATTTGGGGGGTATCCGTGACATTGAAATTGATGTCCGTGTCATCGCTGCTACCAGTAAAAATTTAAATGAGGAAGTGAAAGAAAACCGTTTTCGAGAAGATTTGTTTTATCGGTTAAACGTGGTTCCTATTTCGTTACCGCCCTTACGTGAACGGATTACTGATATCCCCGAGTTAATCAGCTGCTTCTTAAGAATCTATACGAGACGCCACGGAATTCAGCGAGAATTCAAAATAGCGCCTGACGGTCTTGATTATCTAAAGTCCAGAGAATGGCCCGGCAATATCCGTGAACTTGAGAATCTTGTTGAACGAATTGTGATGCTGCAAGACCAAGAAATGATTACAAAAGAAGCGCTGGCGCTATTAGGACAACCTCAATCAATTAATCAACCGGCTAATGTCGAGGATAAAAAGGCGGGCGAGCAAACTTTGTCAGATGCGGTGGAGAAGTTTGAAAAAGAGATGATAGAAGAGGCTCTCAAGAATTCAAAAGGAAATAAGAATAAAGCCGCTATACAGTTAGGGCTTACGAGACAAAATTTGCAATATAAACTGAAAAAGTACCATTTAGACTGAGAATTGCTAAGTAAAGGATTTTTACATTGTCAAAATATTTTTACGTAATTCATGATCAAAATAGATCAAATAGAGACTCGTTAATATCATCAATAAGTTATAAGTTATTTGATTATAATGACTTATAACAATAAACAAAAAAGCTAAACTTTGGCATGTCAATTGACGTTATGAATCTGAGTTCAGTCATCAAACAGAAAGAAAAAAGGGGTGAATACAATGTTAATTAAAATGAACAAAAAAGGTTTCACGCTCGTTGAAATTATGATCGTTGTCGCCATTATCGGCTTGTTGGCAGCGATTGCAATTCCAAACTTGCTCAGAGCTCGCATTAACGCAAATGACCAGGCAATCCGCGGTGATTTGCGCACTTTCAGTTCAGCGATGGAAAGCTATCGCGCGGCACAAAATCCGCCCACTTACGCACAAAGCCTTGGTGCGTTAACGACGGGTTCCACACCGCCATACTTGGACACCACCTGGTCAACAACCGCATTACGTCGTGGTCATACCATGGCTTTTGCTGCCAATAGCGGTGAATATAACTTGGTTGCGAATTCAAACGCTAACCAGTCATCCACCAACTATTGTATATCCGGCAATGGTGTGATTATGACACAGTCGGGTTCCTACACAGCAGGCACCAATGCTTGCGGCGGTACAGCTGTTTCTGGTTAATTGTTCTGCTTAACCAGGTCGTACCTGTGGTTGCAAAACAGCGCTCCAAATTGGAGCGCTGTTTTGTTTTTAATGTCCTCCCAGTCTTAAACAAAGCATGAAGGTGAGAAAGTTATGAGTTCAGTTCGTCATTTTTTCACAGAAAACAAGAGGCAAGTTTTTGCAATTGTTGTAGTTGTTTTAATTGGCTATCTTGTCTTTGCTCCCGCTTTAAAATATGGTTTTCATAATATTGATGATTACGATTACGTTGTCGTCAACTCCGATATCCGGGGTTTTAATTTAGATTATGCAGCTAAGTGGTTGACGCGTGATTATGTACTGATGTACGTCCCTGTCACCATGGCTTCGTTTGCCCTCGACTACCAAATCTGGGGACAGCAACCGTTCGGTTATCATCTTACTAATTTATTGTTCCATATTGCGAATGCCTTGTTGCTATATTTGCTTTTACTTCGACTCTCTAAGCACTGGTGGCTTGTGTTTGCGTCTACCTTATTATTTGTTTTTCACCCCGTTCAAATTGAAACAGTGGTTTGGGTTAGTGAACGGAAAAACTTATTAGCTGCCTTTTTTTGTTTACTCACTTTGCATCAGTATCTCAACCGCCGCTGGTTTCAGACGCTATTCTTTTTTCTTTTAGCCTTACTTTCCAAGCCCAGCATGGTCATTATCCCCGTGCTGATTGGCTGGCATCAAATTTGTTTTGAGCCTATGTGGAAGAAATATAAGCAATATGGTTTATTAGCACTCATGATAGCAGCCTCTTTTTTGATTGGGATATATATGGTTACCATCAATCGCCAGACCGAGATCATTTTAAGAGGTGGTACGCATTGGAGTAACTTTTTAACTTCGATAACGGTCTACTATCGCTATGTTCAATTACTTTTATTTCCATTTACACAACAACTTTGGCGTGTCACCGAACTTTATACATCAATTTGGCGGCTACCGGTTCTTGTGACGTTGATTGGTTTAGCCGTGGTTTTTTCCGCTATCGTTTCGCAGCGTAAAAAAGAACCAATGGCATGTTTTATGGCAGGTTGGTTTTTTATTCATTTGATTCCAAATTCACATTTAATTCTTGCCGTTCAAAGTTTTATGCAAGATCGTTATCTTTACTTACCGATGGTTGGATTTTACTGGGTAGGATTTTATCTCATACACAAAGTAACAAAAGGCGCCTTATTTCCAGCCGGGTCTTCGACTGTCGCATCGTCTGGCCCTACGCTCGCAATTTTTTTGATACTGGCAATGCCATTGCTTTGGTTGCAGCAAGAGCGGTTAAGACTTTGGAAGAATCCCGTTTTGCTTTGGGAGGCAGACATTTCAAAAGCCCGATATCCCGATGGGCGTCTATATGAGGGGTTAGCTTCAGCCCATACCATGGCAGGCGACATTCAAAGCGGAACCATTGCTACTGAGCAGGCGATGATCTATCGACCAACGACCGAAACCCTGTTTAGACAAATTCAGAATTTTCTCTTTGCCGGAAACGCAGAAAGTGCGCTAGAAACGCTGAAAGAGATCGGAAAAACATATGATCAAATGACGCCTTTATACAAGTCACTTTATCTCGATCTTTATGGCTTTTACTACGCGATTATTGGTGAGAAAGATTTGGCATTGGAATCTTACCAGCGGGCTGCCAAGCTGCATCAGTCGGTGAGCCCTTATGTTCACATAGCTGATATGTATTATGCAAAAGGGCAGCGGGAGAAGGCTATCGAAGAAGTGAAAAGAGCTTTAGCGGTAGATCCTGATGCGCTTACCGTTTTGAAACGCCTATGTAGTTGGCATATCGAATTGGGACAATTTGAAGAAGCTTATCAATATTATCAAAAGCTGCTTCGGATTGTGCCGAACGATGACTATGTGAAGTTTATTAGTCGTAATATGGAAAGAAAAATAAATGAGCAGTCAAAACCCTCCTAGTACCGTTAGACATTTGAAATTGTGAGTCCTGCGCATTGACCAACCTGTGGCTGTAAATAATAAATCTTCATGATACCTCCGAGAGAAACCCCTATAATCAAATGTCTAACGGTACTAGTGCGCTTTAGCGCTGGTGCCGCCTTCCGGTAAAATCAATTGTCAGACGGTACTAGTTTTGACCAATGACCTTTTAGAATGCGTAGTTAATCGCTTTAAATCTCTCCTTAAATATCTTCAAGCTTTATCACCTAATTGACGATAGTAAAATGTGCTTTTCTAACATATAATGTAGCAAAATTAGATTAAATTATGCAAATTCCCTTTATCCAAGCGCTATCGTCTAAACTGAGCCGAAAGGAACAGGGAGGCTTGTCGCAAAATCAAGTGACGATAGGCTTAGATATCGGACGAGCGCATATCAATGCCATTCAGCTTCAAAAAGCGTCCGGTAGTATTATCATTGATAAATATGCGCATCAGCAGATCATTCCTAACGCACCGCCCTCCCAACAAATTGCACAGCTATTCACAAGTGCACAGATGCTGCAAAAGAATATCCGCATTTCAATGAAAGGGCAGGGGGTGATCCTGCGATTTATTAGTTTTCCCAAAATGACTCGTGAAGAGTTTGAAAGCGCAATTCAATATGAAGCTGAGAAATATTTACCTTTTGCCATGTCCGAAGTTGTGCTCGATTTCCATATTTGCGAGAGTCCTCAAGGACAAACCCCGCAAAAAAACATGGATGTGATTTTGGTAGCTGCACGCCGCCAAGAAGTGTTGAAGTTAGTAAAAACTTTTCAGGAAATCAATTTGCAGGTTGAAGCCATTGATGTGGATGCCATTGCTTTTTCTAATGCGTTTTTGCATGTGCATAAAGAAGCCAAAGAGAAAGTGTTTGTTTTGATCGACTTTGGCGCAAAAGACGTTAACGTTAATATCATAAACCACGGTATTCTTTGTTTTTCTCGAGACATCACATTTGGCGGATATGACATTACTCAGTTTCTTAAACGGAAACTTCAAATCGGCGATCAAGAGGCGCTTGCGATTCAATCAACGCCAAATTTGTCGCAATCGCCCCACGTTGACGTTTTGAAGCAAAGTTTTTCAACCCTCATTCAAGAAATTAAAATATCAATTAATTATTTTTATAATCAGCATGCCGATTTGGAAAAACCGAGCGCCATCTACGTCAATGGCGGATTGGCCAGGATGGAGCTGTTAATTGAAACAATCGAAAAAGAAGTGGGCATACCCGTTAAACATTGGAATTCAGTTGAGCCCTTTGTGGTTGGACCCGAAGTGAAAAAAGATGAACTCGAAAAGCATCATTCTTATTTACCGGTCTGCATCGGTTTAGCGCTTAGGTGAGGCAATGATTAAGGTCAATTTACTTCCAATTGAATTCAGGCAGGTAGAGGTTAAGCAAAGCCGTGTTAAACCGCAAACTGCGCTGCTTGCCATTTTTTTCTTACTATTGGCGGTTGCCTTAATTCAACTCTTTTCGTATGTCACCGTTCAGCAAAAAGTTCATCGATTCGAATCGGAAATGGAAGTTTTGAAAGCCCCGAGTGCTAAATCCGATTCTTTAACAACTGCCATTAAATCAAAACTTGAACCGGAAATCGCATTCTTCCGCCGCCACGTCTTAGCCAATGTGCTGGTTGCGGAAATCTTAAATAGTGCAAGTGATTTACTGCCGGAAGGCATGTGGTTATCCGATATACGATTAAATCGCGGCGGGGAAGCCGTTGTTTTAGAGATGACCGGTTACGCAAAGTTGACAACCAAACAAATCGCAGTTGCTCAAATTCAGGAATATGTCAACAAATTAAAGGCGCAGCTTGAAACGATGTTAAATGAAGGTGTGTCGGATAACAGAATGCAGGAAGTGAAAATTACATTAAGCACGAACTTGCGGGAAGTTTCTAGCTCCGAGGTGATGCAGTTTGCTGTGAATTTTCAATCACTCAGGAAGAGCGGCTGATATGGCAACGCCACAGGGCAAAGGACAAAAGAAAGCGACGGCTAAAAAGACGCCCATCGAAGCGCTTAAACTGCTTTGGGAGAAAGACCGTAAACAAGTGATCCAATTGGGTATTATCGTGCTGGGAGTCCTCGTTCTTCTCAGCTGCATTGTGATTCCGCTTTTCTTTAAAAACAGCACCATTCATAATCAGGTCAAACAATTAGAGCTCAATATTCGAACTTCAAAATCGAAACGGGACAGAATTCCCGAACTAGAGGAAAAACTAAAGCAGTATGAAACAGAAATTGGCAGCACGCGCAAACGGTTCTTTCAAATCCATGAACTTGATGAATTGCTGGGCGAAATATCAAAGTTAGCCAGCAAGGACGGCGTCACATTGGTGGGATCGCGGCCGCTTAGCGACTTACAAAAAAATTTTCCAGCACCTTATGATAAAAAATATTTCGCCGTCACCTATGAGTTAACACTCGCCGGCGGGTATCACCAATTCGGAAGTCTTTTTAGCCGGCTTGAACAGCTGGACAAACTGTTACTCATTCGTGATCTTAACATCAAACAAAATAGCGCGAGATCATTGCAAAATTTGCAATGCGTTGTGCAAGTTGACGCATTTGTCCTCGCGCCGCAAGGTCTATGATGAAGCGTCATTTAATAAGCTTTGTAATTGCCGCATTTTTTAGTACCGGCCTTTTTTCATTAGCATTTGCTGATGATTTTCGTTATGATAGTCACGGTAAACGGGATCCATTTATGGAGCCGTCGATGCGGACTGCGGTGGTAAAACAAGAAACGGGTTCGATAACAAATTTACGGCTAGAAGGTGTTGTGATTGATCCGGGCGGCCGCTCAGTTGCTATTGTTAATGGAGAAATGGTCGGAGCAGGTGACCAGATCGGAAATCAAATCGTGGTTAAAAAAATCACCAATCATGGTGTTGAGTTTGAAAATAACGGAAAAGTCTTCACTATTCCATTAATAACCGAAGAATAACGACGCAAAGGAGTTGGACAAATGAATCCCTTGCCCGCTCGAAGAAAAATAAGAAAAAAAAATTTGTTAGGCTATGTGTTGTTCATTGTCTTTTTGCTGTGGAACGCCGGGGCGTTTGCTGATCAAAACGACGGTGTGCCAACTGATAATTCAAATAGTTCAGACGCCCAAAACTTTGACGAAGCAGCCGATGAGGCAGTTGGTCAATTAAACCAAGACGCACCGACTGCCCTGGAAGAAAACCAACCTGAGGAGTTGGAAATGGCCGGCGATGAGGATGTGAGCACTGCTTCTATGGTGATGCCCGTTGAGGAGATGGAAGAAGAAATAAGCAGTGATGAAGAAGCCGTTCAGCTCGCCAGCCAGGACACGACTGCCCCGGGGAATGTGAGTCTTGATTTTAAAGATGCTGACATCTTGAATGTTCTACGGGTGCTTAGCTTAAAAAGCAACGTGAATATTGTGGCCGGTCCTGAAGTAGAGGGGACAGTTACCATTCGTTTGTCAGACGTTCCGTGGGAAAAAGCCATGGATGTTGTTTTGCGTACTTACGGATATGTTTACGAGCGGGAAGGAAATATCATTCGTGTCACGACCAAAGATAATTTATCAACAGAGGAATTAGTCACTGAAACTTACGTGTTGAATTACACCACATCACAAGAAGTCGAAGAGGCAATTCGCGATGTCTTATCAGAGCGCGGACGCGTCAAATCGGTACCGCGTGCAAATACCATTATCGTTTCTGATGTGCCCACCAACATGTATAAGATCAGTCAGGTAATAGCCGCGCTTGATCAAATTACCCCGCAAGTCTATATCGATGCAAAGATTGTGCGAACCGAGTTAAATGAGAACGAAGATCTTGGCATCGGTTGGAATCTTCAAGGATCAATAACGGGCGGATCGCGCGAGGTTACTTTTCCGTTTACTGCACCGGGCAACACAACGGATTTTAACCCCATCAATAATCTATTTAACGATTTTTTCGCAGGCAAGGCCCCCTTTAGTAACCTTGACAATGAAGCAGTCAATGTCACTGACTCAACGGCGACTGAGGCCGGATTTACCTTAGGAACGCTTAATTTTCAATCTCTGAGTGCGGCGTTGGCTTATCTGCGGTCGAAAACAAATACCAAGATTGTTTCGAATCCGCGCATTGTTGTTTTAAACAATCAAACAGCAAAAGTGCAAGTGGGCAATGAAATACCAATACCCACATTTGAACGAAATGAAACAACCGGCAGTTTTGTTATTTCCGGATTTACCTACCGTGATACCGGCGTTGTTTTGAATGTTACTCCCCACATTAATGCCGCACGTGAAATCTTGGTTGATTTAAAACCCGAAGTAAGCAGTCAGGCAGCAGATGTAAGTTTTGGAACAGGTGTTTTTCAAGCACCTTCGTTTAGCACAACGACCGCTGAAACTCAATTGCTCATCAAAGATGGTGAAACAATTGCAATCGGAGGTCTCATGCGTGATCTGGAAAAATACGAGGAGGATTCGGTCCCCGGTTTGTCAAAGATTCCGTTAATTGGCCGCTTATTCAGGAACTCAACAAAGCCAGCGGGATCGGATGCAAATCAAAAGATCGAGACATTATTTTTCATCACCATTTCTATCGTAGATACAGCTGGACAGCGTACAATGGTGCAGCCAATGCGTCGGAATACCACCATTGTACCTGCGCAAACAGCCGTAAATACAGTTGGAATTCAACAAAACCCAGTTTAACAATTTCATTGTGGCTGAAAGTGAGTTTGAGCAAATTTATGGAAGACAATGTGATGTATAGTCAGCATGTTAACACTAAAGATCTTTGCCTATCGATTGGGCAAAGGATCGTTGTCTTGCTGCTCAGTTTTAAACAGCCCAATTCACAACTATTACAAAGAATGGTTAATTTATATGAAGAAAGAAATACTCATGTCGCTGGAAGCCAACGAAAAAAGAGTGGCGATCCTCGAAAATGGCAAATTAGAAGAATATTACATCGAACGCGAAGAAACACAGCGCATGTTTGGCAATATCTACAAAGGTACTGTCAAATCAGTTGTCCCGGGTATCGGGGCAGCCTTTATTGATCTTGGACTCAAAAAAGACGGATTCTTATATGTTTCAGACGCCATCGGTTCTCCGTTAGAGACTGCGTTTGAAGAGTTTGATACAGAAGACGACGAAGAGGAAGAAAAGCAAGGGTCCAGAAAGAAGCCGCACCGCAAAAATCACCGCGACCACAGAAAAGACCTGCCTCGCATAGATTCTGTTCTAAGTGTCGGACAAGAAATCATTGTACAGGTTGTCAAAGAGCCTATCCGCAACAAGGGGGCTAGGCTCACCACCCATTTTTCTATTCCAGCCCGTTACCTCGTTTTGATGCCGGGGGAGCGAAAAATCGGTATTTCAAGACGTGTCGATGACCGAAAAGAAAGAGAACGAATCCGTAAAATTTTTGCTGAAATTGACATCCCCTCAGACGTTGGTTTTATTGTCAGGACAGCGGGGGAGGGTAAGAGTAAACGGGAGTTTATCCGCGATGTCAAATACCTCATCAAAACGTGGAATCGGATCAAAAATGACATTCAACGCAAGAAGGGTCCTTGCCAGATTCATGAAGAGTTGGATTTGGTTGAACGAATGATCCGCGACTATTTTACAGAGGACATGGATAAAATTGTTGTTGATCATTACAACCTTTACACGCAAGTCAGACGGTTTTTCAAGTCCTACATGCCCGGCTATCGGGCGCATGTGGAATGGCATCGCGGTCCTGAACCTTTGTTTGAAAAATACCTGATTGAAAAAGAAATTGCCAAAACCTTCCAACGCAATGTCATGCTGAAATCACGCGGCCATATCGTCATTGAACAAACGGAGAGTTTGGTGGCCATTGATATTAATACAGGGAAATTTACCGGCAAACGAGATTTGGAGGAGACTGTCTATCGCACCAATATCGAAGCAGCCCATGAGATTGCCAGGCAAATAAGGCTGAGGGATATGGGCGGCATTATCATCATCGATTTTATCGATATGGAACGTGAAGATCATCGCCGAAGTGTGTATCGAATTTTTCGGGATGCCATCCAGAAAAAAGATCGTGCCAAGACCAATATCCTTTCGATGTCAGATATTGGATTGGTAGAAATGACTCGGCAGCGTCTGAGGCCGTCACTTGAAAGCGCTTTGTATGATTCCTGCCCTTACTGCCGCGGGAAAGGAATGGTCAAATCAGCCAACACCATGTCGATACAAAGCGTCAAGGAAATCAGGAAGTCGCTCAATTCGTCCAAAGGGAAAGTGTTAAACGTTTACGTGCATCCAGATGTGGCCGATCGATTGCTGCATCAAGAGCAGAAATCAATACAGGAATTAGAGCGAATGTCCAAGAGCCGAATTCTGGTCTTAGCAGATCCTGCGCTGCACATTGAAGATGTTAATATCACATTTATTCATTAAATGAGACAGGGAGGGGTATATGCGACGCAATCCAACAGCGCTTATCATGGTAATCATGCTCATGCTGATTCTCGCCGCAATACCGCTTTTTGCTGAAAATGATTCATCGGAACGATCAAGAAAAGACGGCATCTCTGAATATGGTACGTTTGCGGTTGTGCAGAAGCCGATTGAAGGCGTTGGTCAGGCGATAGACTGGACCGTAAAAGGGATTGGAAAAGCTGGTTCATATGTATTCACGCTGCCTTTTCGTCCTTTTATGAAAGAAAAAAATCAAACAGGAGAGACCCATGGCTAAGAAAAGAAAAACTCAAAAGAAAAAAACGAGTCAGGGTAAGAAAAAGAGAGCTAAGCCAACCAAGCGTAAAAAAACATCTAAGCAGCAAGCCAGATCAAACCTGAAACCCAAAAAAGGATTACTTAAGACGTTTGTCGGTAAATTATTGGGGAAGGGCAAAAAAGGAGATTTAGCGGCAAAAGGAAAATTGATAGGCGCGATCACGCATTATTTTCCACACGTACATGCCGGGGTTCTGATCCTTCGTTCAGGACAACTCAAGCGGGGTGACCGTATTTACATCAAGGGTCACACAACCGATTTTAAGCAAATTGTTGATTCACTTCAAATAGATCGTGTCAATATCGAGACCGCTAAGAAAGGTGATGAGATCGGCATCGCTGTTAAAAAAAGAGTGCGCGTCGGCGACGAAGTTTATTTGATTGGCTAGTTTTGAGGATGTATGGCACAACTTTTTGTCCGGGTCTGGAAAAATTTCGAAATCGAAGAAGTTAAAAAGCATCTCTTGTTCATGGGTGATTCGAGCGGTGATTGTGCTAATTGCCGAGCATTTGGGTTAGATCCCTGGTCCGCGAAAAGTTGTCCCGAATGTAAAACGACCTTTCAATTCTTTACCAGCCGTCGATTCCAAACCCATCCGGGTGAACGTTTCTCCTTCGCCAAACGGGCGCATGATAAAAGACCTGAATTAATCTGCATTGATTACGAAGATTATATGAAAGCCATTGGCGATAAAAAGGCGCGTGATTTTTTTTCATGAGTATCGATCTTGGCAATACACGGGAAAACTTCAAATCCCTCCAACCTGATATTGTCCATCTGACCTCGGTCGTATATTTTTTTCAAGGATGCCTTGGCATTGTCGGTATTGCACTTCCATTATTTTTGCGAAATATGGGCTTTAGCGTTTCTAAAATTGCTTATTTTACCTCTATCATGACAGTGCCCTGGCTTTTTAAGATTATTTACGGAAGCATATCGGATGCATATCCAATTAGAGGGAAAAGGAGAAAACCTTATTTATTGTTTTATGCCGTGGCAGCCAGTTTGGGATGGTTGTTATTATCCTGCGTTCCTGCAAAATGGTGGTGGCTCTTATTGGCTGCTTTGATTGCGCAATTGGGTTTTGCGGGAACCGATGTTGTTACCGATGGCATCGTTGTTGAGCATTCTGATGAGAAAACAACTCAGATATATCAGAGTATTGCATGGGGGGCGAGAAGTGTTGGCGCTTTACTTACAGGGGTGATGGGCGGTTATCTGGCAGCGCACTTGCCTTATCGTGTTATTTTTGCCGTGATGGGCTGTTTGCCTTTGATCATATTAATAGCAGTCCTAAACTATCAAGAAAATGTGTGCAAAGATTTAGCAAGACGTGACGGGTTTCTATCCTCACTCGTCAAAAGTTTTAAATTACTGTTTACGATACGTGACTTAGGGTTGTTCTGCATCATTCTATTTATTTCAACTTTATCCGGGATGTTTGTTGTGCCTTTATTTTTTTATCTCAAGGAAACCTTGGGGTTTAGCGAGTTGTTTTTAGGTTCTCTATCGAGTATCACCTGGGGCGGTGCTATCGTCGGCTGTTTTCTTTACTTAAAGTTTTTAAATCACTTGCCGCTTAAAAAAGCACTTTATCTTGCGTTTGGGATTGGCGTCGTGAGCATTATTTCTTGTTTGGCGATTCGCAGTCAACTCTCATCGATCATGATCTATTTCATGGGAGGTGTTCTTGGGTATATCGGCATATTACCGCTCATGTCAACCGCAGCCAAGCTTTCTCACAAGACCGGCGTTGAGGGATCGCTGTTTGCTATACTGATGAGCGTTCACAACATTGGCGTTTCTTCATCAGGTATTTTAGGGGGATGGCTGTTTAAATGGGTTTCTATCGAACAGTTGATTTTAATGAGTGCTGCCATGACCTGCGCGGGATTTTTTGTTATTGCGCGATTAAAAACAGTTCAATAAAACGTCGTCATGGCCAAAGCAAGGCTGCAAATTAAAATTTCAGGACGTGTGCAGGGCGTATTTTTCAGAAAGAGCGCTTGTGATGAGGCTGAAAGAATGGGTGTTTGTGGTTACGTTCGCAATTTAATAAATGGTGATGTTGAAATTGTGTGCGAAGGAGAAGAGGTAAGCCTGTCACAATTCCTTGGTTGGTGCCGGCAAGGCCCGCCGATGGCCCGCGTGACAAAAGTGGATACTAAGAAACTGCCGGCCACTGGCGAGTATAAACATTTTTTTGTAGAATAAAATGGAAAATCTCAAAGCTGATGCTATTCAAATTGTGACGGACTTACAAAAAGCGGGCCATATTGCTTACTTTGCCGGCGGCTGTGTCCGCGACAAATTAATGGGTCTGACGCCCACCGATTATGATATCGCTACAACTGCAAAGCCTGAGGAAGTCGAGCGGTTATTTAAAAAAACAGTTTCGGTTGGCAAGCAGTTTGGCGTCACGATTGTTGTGCGTAATCAACATCATTTTGAAGTGGCAACCTTTCGCGAGGAAGGTGATTACCAAGACGGCAGGCATCCCGGCCGCGTTTCATTCAGCCGTCCTGAAAAAGATGCGCTAAGAAGGGATTTTACGATCAACGGAATGTTTTTTGACCCCATTCAGGATAAAGTGATCGATTATGTTGATGGTCAATTGGATATACAAAAAAAAGTTATTCGTACCATTGGCAATCCCCGAGACCGATTCAAAGAAGATAAACTACGCTTATTAAGAGCAGCCCGCTTTGCGGTTAATTTAGGGTTTTCGATTACACCGGAAACTAAAAAAGCCATTCAGGAGATGGCGAGTGATATTGGGTGTGTGAGTCAAGAGAGGATCCGCGATGAATTGATTAAGTTATTCACCCGGCCTCGGGCAGGGGACGGGCTTTATCTCTTATCCGAGTTAGGTCTTTTGAAGGTTATTTTACCTGAAATTGAAGCCATGAAGGGTGTTCAACAATCGCCCGAGTTTCACCCCGAAGGAGATGTTTTTGTTCATACGGCCATTATTCTCAATCAATTAAAAGATCCTTCTCCTATTTTAGCGTTTGGCGCGCTTTTGCATGATGTCGGCAAACCGGCGACACAGGCCGTGAAGGAGGGGAAAATCACTTTTTATTCCCATGAGCACGTGGGCGCTGAGATGGCAGAGAAGATTTTGCGTCGATTAAGGTTCTCAAATCATGAAATTGACGGTATTCTATCTTGCGTGGTGAATCACATGAAGTTTGCAGCGGTTCAGCAAATGCGGCTCGGAAAGCTTAAACAATTTGTAACACGCGAAGGGTTTGATGATGAACTTGAGTTCCATCGCATCGATTGCCTTTCCAGCCATGGGAAATTGGATAATTATCAGTTTTTAAAATTAAAGTTAAAAGAATTTGAAATTGAGAACCTTAAACCAAAAAGCTTGATTAATGGGCACGATTTGAAGAAAATAGGCATTGTGTCGGGCCCTTTGATGAAGACTATTTTAGATGAGGTTTATGTTCAACAGTTGGAAGGGAAATGGCAAAATAAAGAAGAGGTATTAGAATGGGTGCAGCGCACTTATCAGAAAAAGAGCCAAGGCTAGATAATCCATATTCCAAAAAAGAATTTCCTAAGATCAGGGCGGAACATCTGGGTGAGGAGGATGTGATAGAGATCCGCGCAAAAAAAGATTTTACCGATGAGGGGGCCGGCTACTTGCGGTATGCCATTGCAATTTTGGTTGCCCAAATCGTTATTTTTTTTGCAACGGTAGTTTTAATTCAGTCTTCAAAAATGAACACCCGTCAGCCGCCTGATGCTTCCGGACAGCAAGCTGATCATGCGGCGGGGAATGATCAAAAAATACAGTCCGCGGCCGCTCGGCCGATGGCGTCACCGAAACAGGAAGAATTAATCGTGGCACAATTTGATCATCATCAACTTGCCACAGAACTTGGTGGCCAGGTGAAGAGTATCATTGATCCCATGACGGCAAATGCTCTGACTTTAGGAGTTGACGAAGCTAATAAATTTGGCAGCACGGGAGGTTCGCTCCGTGTTAATTTTGCTTTTAAACCCAACCTGTATAAGCCGGCTTCATTCGTTATTGAACTGCCTAATACCGATTTGAGCAAATACTCTAAAATCTCTATGCGAATGAAAACCGCTACGGTTGTTGATCGCGCACCCAAAGCCGAGGTGGATTTGCTGGGAACGAAAAACGAACACATTACTTTCGGAGTCGCAGATGTCTTTACATTTTGGAAGACGTACACATTTGATCTAAGAACCGAAGCCAGTAAGTTGAAATTAAATGCACTTTCGGCGTTAAGAATAAATTTATATTCATTGGGACAAGAAAGTGCCGGCACCTGGTACATCGATGAGATAAAACTTAGCGCGTAAAAGGAAATTTGATGAAATTATGTGTGACGGTTTCAGGGAAGGACCAGAGCGGTATTATTGCCGACGTCACATCCGTCTTTTACCGTTTAAAGGGTAATTTACAGGATGCCACCATGAGCATTTTGTGCGGCGAGTTTGCCATGATTTTTATTGTAGCGTTACCCAGCCAAAAGCAGCTGAGTGTGCTGGAAAGTTATTTAAAGCGGCTGGAAGCAAAACGAAAGTTAAGCATTGATATCCGGCCTTTATCACCAGCCAAAAAAAAGAAAATTCCTCACGCAACACAGTACGAAATGCCCTACTATGTTTCGATATTTGGTGAAGACAGGGCAGGCATTGTTTACCATGTCAGTCATCTGCTGGCAAGCCGCGGGTTGAATATCACTGATTTGAATTCAAAGTTAATACAAATGGGTAAGAAAAAGATTTATGGTTTAGCGCTTGAAGTTGATATTCCAAAATCAAAAGACATCAAGTCAGTCGAAAAAGGGTTGCGGCAAGTCGCTAAGCGCTATCGAGCTGATCTTGTTTTTAAACCTGTCGAACCACTGCCGCTTTAAATTCATGTCTGTTAAACCCATCGTGTTGTACCCGGATCATATACTGCGAAAGTCAGTCAAACGTGTTCAGGGCATCACCTCATTTGAACGAGGAATCATTAGGGATCTCATTGACACCATGGCTGTTCAACCTGGCGGTATTGGCATTGCAGCCCCGCAAATTGGCTATGATCGAGCGATTGCCGTTATAGATGTCAGTAGCAGAGAAAAGGGCAAAAAACGGCTTATTCTGGTGAATCCTGAGCTATTAACAGGGGAGGGGGCAAAAATAGGCAGAGAAGGGTGTATGAGTTTACCGCATCACACAGGCAATGTTTCGCGGTATGAGAGAGTGACAGTTCATTATCATGATGAAGATTTCAAAGTCCGTCAAATAGCGGCCGCTGGTATTGAAGCGATTTGTCTTCAGCACGAACTCGATCATTTAAATGGCTATTTGTTTTTAGACCGTGTTCACTCAGTTGCGCGCGATGTTTTTCGTCGGAAAGTCTATCGACGGCACCCGCCATCGGCTTCAAAAAAGTAATTTTATTATTTCGACTATTTATTGTAGAATCAAACCCATGCAGCCAGTCATTAAGAAAATTTGCAATCTTATTAATGCCGAAAGTCTAGAACTGCAATTAGCGGCTATTCGCGTGCTGGCGGAACTTCAGGTGCGGGACCCTCAAGTAGTTCAGCTGATCGGACAGCGCATCAAAAAAGCTTCTTCGCCGCAGTTAAGGGTTGCTTTGTTAGAGATTGTGGCAAAAACGCCCGTCACCGCTTATCTTCCGCACTTAATTGACGCGTTACAAAGCTCCGAAATGCAGCGTGATCGCATCGTGTCAATCATGACGCAAATGGGGCCGGGCGCAGTGCCTTATTTGCGAAAAGCTTACAAAAAGGTTACCTATCAAACCAAGCAAGCCATCTTAGATGTGTTTGCACGACTAAAGAGCAGGGAGGCAATCGATTTCCTTTTAATGGCTTTGCTTGATCAAAGCAATTTTGAACACCTGCGGTATGTATGCAGTTTATTGCGGCCGATCCTGGCGCAGGCGGAGCGGAAGAACCGTTCGTGGCTCCGGACTCGAATTGTTCGTTTTGTGAACCGCACTGATGTGAAGAAAAACGCCTCGGTTTTAACCTCCGGTATTATTTTGATGGGATATTTAGGGGACGTTTCTTTTAAAAAAAATCTTTTGAAATTCATCGCAACGAATCGCGAGTTAGGTGTGCGTAAATTTGCACTCATTTCGCTGTCGCTGCTCCCGCTGGAGAAAAAGGGAAATGAAGACGTCATAAAAGCGTTATTCCCGCTTTTACACCATGATGATTTTTCAAACATTGTTAAAAACGCGATTGCCACCTTGGAAAAACAGACGCTTCCGGAAAAATATAAGAAACAACTAACGAAGCTCTTAGAAAGCCATCATCCGTCCGTACGAAGTTTTGCGCTCTCAAAATTGGGGACATACGATTCGAAAGAAAATGTTTCGACTTTAACGCGTTATTTGGATTCTAATGATTTTAGGATCCGGGACGCGGCTAAATCTTCGCTAGAAAAAATGTCACGCGCTGTCCCGGCTTTGTTGATTCAATTTGACCACGCAAGCGGTCCGGAAAAAGCTAGTCAAATTATTCATATTCTGCAGTCCCACAAGATTTACTTTAAAAAGCGAGCGGCTTGTCAGAGCATCGTGAAACGGGCTGAAAAGCTAGTGAAACAAAATAATGAGCAGTACAAGCGTTATTTTGCGCTCTTAAAAGCTGTGAATCCTGATTATTTATATACTTATGTGATGACAAGTGTTAAAGCGTTCCAACGAAAGAAGAAATGGGATCAAGCTCTGTTTTACTTGAATCAAATTGAAGGAAGTGTCCTGTTTAATGAAGAAGCGCGATTTGCCTATATGGTTAACCTTCTAAAACGTTCAAAACAGGACCTTTCAAGCGCTTATCGCGACCAAGACAAGGGACTTTTGATGCTTCAAAGCATGGTTAAATCAGCCGGAGCCAGTTTTGCGAAACGGATCCAAAAGGAGAAGGCCTTTGATCCCAAAGACAAGTACTATATTGGATTTCACTTTTCAGAGAAGTTGTTTGATCTTCGGGAATTCGGGATTCAAGTATTGAAACAACTGGCTAAAGGGAATACAACGTTGGGGCGGCTTGCCAAGAAGAAGTTAAGCATTGTCGGGAGTCTTTCTGCAGCAGCAGTTTAGTTGTTGATTGTATAATGAACGTCCTATAATATATCTTATGTAAGATGTACTACTGATAAAAACCGCGCTCACCAATCCTTCTCGACATACTCATCCTCGCGCTTCTTCTCCGGAGGTCGCCTGACAATCTGCAGCTCCTGCTCGCCATCCTTAAGTGCATCCAGGATTCGCAAGGCATCTTCTTTTGACATTTGACCTTGCAAGTATTCACCGGCTTTAGTACCGCCCTGATTCACTAACTCCTGTTTTTCTGATTGATTTGGCTTTAATTCAGCTTGCTGCTGTGGCTGTTGTTGCTGAGGCTTTTGGTTAGGTTCGGGCTGCTGCTGGTTCTGTTGCTCATCTTGCTGATTTTTCGGCTTTTTTTGCTCGGTTTCCTTACTTTCCTGATCATTTTGCTGCTGATTCTGCTCACCCTTTTCTTGTTTTTGATCTTTAGATTGATCTTGCCCTTGATCTTGCTGGTCCTGTTTCGAATCTGATCCGCCTTGGTTTTGGTTTTGCTGCTGATTTTGGGACTGATTGTTCTGATTCTGATTTTGCTGTTGCTTCTGGTTCTGGTTTTTTTGATTTTCCTGCTGCTTTTCGTTTTGGCGGTCACGTTCCTTTTGCTTATCTTCAAAAGCGCCTTTTTTCTTCATCAGGAGTTCTAAATTGTGTTTAGCATCTCGATCTTCAGGATCAAGATCCAGCGTTTTTTTGTAAGCTTCGACGGCTTTCTCAAAATCCCCCAAGCGGTATTGCCCATTACCGTAGTTATACCAGTATTGCGCCAACATTTTCTTATCAGTTTTCTGGTCTTTTGTTTCTTGAATCGCTTTATCCAGTGAAGCCCCCGCATTTACAAAGTCACCCGCTTTGTAGAGAGTCGTCCCAATGTTGTAATGCACTTCCGGCCGATGGGGGCTTTTGACTTGTGCTTTCTGGAATTGTTCAAGCGCTGATTGATACTTTTTTTGTTCGAACAAATCGTTTCCTTTTTTCGTCAGGCCGGATGCTGAATCAAACCATGCACTGAAGAAACCTAAAAAACAAAATAGTATGAAAATTCGGAAAAATGGCATCATAATTTTCGCCGATCTGATAATAAAGTCGAAAACATGCACAAAGTGAGCCCCATTGCCACAAAAAGCTGAAAATGATCTTCCCGTTCAATGACAAGCTGTTCCTTGAATTCTTGTTTGCCGAGACTCTGCATGTGCTGATAAATCAACTCTGTTTCGCGCTCAGCGGCAGAAGCTCTGAAATAAAGCCCTTCCGTTTCTTGCGCTAACTGCTTGAGAAAAGATTCATCCAGCCTGGTAATGACCACCTGCCCTTCCCTGTCTTTTTTATAGCCCATTGACTTCCCCTCTTTGGATTTTAAGGGGATAGGTTCTCCGTCAGGCGATCCGATTCCAACGGTGTAAATTTTGACGTTTTCTTTTTTGGCTAACGCGATCGCCTCATCGGCTTGTCCTGCAAGTGATTCACCGTCACTCAAGATAACAATGGCGCGATATTTCTTTTGGCTTTCAGGGAAAGAGTGCACCGCTGTTTTAATGCCCTCGCTGAGATTAGTCCCGGGATCCGGAATATAGCCGGCAAAAATAGAGTTAATAAACAAAGTAAACGCTGAATAATCTAATGTGAGCGGTGACTGCAAAAAGCCTGTGCCGGCAAACGTGACAATGCCAATCCGATCACCTTTCAAATGCCGCAAGAACGATTTCATCAGGAATTTTGCTTTCTCTAAGCGGTTTGGCTTTACATCTTCGGCCAACATGCTGAGAGATGAATCAACCATAAATATAATGTCCACACCACGGCGTTTCAATTGTTTCTTTTCCTCTCCCCATTGCGGCTGTGCTAGTCCAACCAACAAAAAAGTAATCCCTAAAATCAGCAAAGCTGCCTTCCAAAAATACTTCGTAGAACTAAACGAACTGATGAGTTGTTTAATCGTATCAAGCATGCCTAGGGATCGGAGCGCGCGCATCCGCCTTTGCCACAGCCAGAGATAAAAAACCACGAGGGCTGGCACCAGCCAAAGCAACACCAGGTTATTCGAATGATAGAACTGCATGATTAAGGAACCTTTAAGAAGAAAGTATTACGGATGATGATTTCGAGCAATAAAATTAGAATGCCAGGCCATAAAAAATAATCAAAGAGTTCATTGAAGCTCTGATATTCTTGAACTTTGAAATCACTTTTCTCAAGTTTGTCAATTTTCTCATAAACTTGCGAAAGCATTTGAGCATCACGTGCGGGGAAATATAACCCGCCGGTAATATCGGCGATGCGTTTGAGCATACGCTCGTCAATAGCCACTTCAGCCTGCACATACCGTTTGCCAAAAATAGGATCATCAATCGGGAACGGCACCAAGCCCCCTGTTCCGATACCGATGGTGTAGATGCGGATACCGAAGCTTTTGGCTAATTCAGCAGCTGTCACAGGATCAATGTTGCCCGCATTATTGTCGCCGTCCGTCAACAGAATAATGATCCTGCTCTTGGCATCGCTGTCCCGTAACCGATTAACTGCATTGGCAATGGCAAGTCCGATGGCAGTCCCATCTTTAATTAAACCGATTTGCACGTCATCAATAAGGCGCGTCAGCACATGGTAATCAAGCGTGAGCGGACATTGGGTGTAACTCTTGCCGGCAAAAACTACCAAGCCGATTCTGTCGCTATGCCTTCCTTTGATAAAGCGTTTTGCTTCTTCTTTGGCGACGCTAATTCGATTGGCAGGCTTGAAGTCTTCGGCTAGCATCGACCCCGAGATATCCAAAGCTAAAACAATGTCAATCCCGCTCGCTTCGAATTCTCTTTCAGCGGATACCTGCTGCGGGCGCGCAAGCGCAGCTATTATTAATAAGAAAGCAACGAGCCGTGCTAGGTCAAAATAAAATTGGATCCGGCGGGCACTGCCGATCTGAGAAATACGGGCGAATGGCGTAATGGATGAGAATCGGATAGAACTGCTGCGTTTTCTCTTGAACCAAAACAGAATAACAGGCAAAAGCACTATGAAAGCAAAAAATTGCGGATCTTTAAAAGTCATACATCACGGCGATTGAACGGATGGCGGAATGTGACCGCCATTTGCTGTGTCTATTTTAGTTATATCAATTATTTCTTTAGAAAATCGGTTCAATTCAAGCACTTCAGCGGGTGAAGGTTTGTATTTGGCAAACTTAGCTAAGTCACAAAATTCCAATGTTTGGCGAATGAGGGTCAAGGTTTTTCCATCCAGATTCTTTTGCCGAATAGATTGCATGACTTCATCCGTGGTGGATTCGAGTGCTGAAAAATAAAACCGGCGTTCAAAGTACCGGCGGATAATTTCAGAAAGCTGAAAAAAGTACTCACGGTAAAGCTGCTGCTTGAGTAAGTTGGATTCTATTAATCGATTTAATGCTCGATAGGCCTCTTCGTCAGCTGAAAGAGCAGGCTGTTCTCCCATCGCTGTCATGTGTTTTTTTTGACGATTGAACAGCCGCCATATAGCAGCAATCACAAGAAGGCCTGTGATCAGCGCTAGCCAAATCCATCGTGAATGTTGGAAAAGCAAAATTCCTTTAACGTCCTTAATATCTTGGCTAGCGCTTTGTCCCTGGTCAATGCTTTCAACGGTTAAGTAAAGTTGGTTGGTTTCAGTGCTTTGCGGTGTTCGGTTCTGGTCGAGATAGCTGATAATGGCTGGAGCCATGACGTACTCCCCTACTTGGTAACTGGTAAAAACAACGTCTCTCCCCTCCTCAATTTGTCCGTCCGATTTTTCTTGTTTAAAAGGCGTGTCTTGTTTAACCTCAAAATCTTTTAGCGGCTCAGCGGTGTTAATTTGCGTGATTTGAATCTTAGGATCATGCGTAACCGTGATTTTAAAATGGACTTGATCACCAATGGTGATGAAGGCATTATCAACGGCTGATTTGACTGAAATATCAGCGTCTTCTGCACCGATCGCTCCCAGTGGGCAGTAAAGGATAGATAAGGTGTAAAACAGCAAAAAAAGGCTAATTACACGCGATTTCAAGCCCATCATTTCCTCTTTTCACGTTCACGAAATAGCTTGATCAGAGGCTCGGTGTAAGAACCGTCTGTTTGAATATCAACGCGGTCAATCCCAATGGATCGAAACAAACGGTTTAGGCGTAAAAAACGTTCTTCAAAATGCCGTTGATAAGCATCGCAAATTTGCTTTGAGCGGGTATCGACGAGGACTTTTTCTCCCGTTTCCGCATCCTCCAATTCTAACATAGCAGATCGAGGCAGTTTTTTTTCCCGGGGATCCACTAACCGGATGGCAATCACATCGTGCTTACGGCCGAGCACCTTAAGAGGCTTTTCATAACCGTCATCCATAAAGTCGGACACAATAAAAATGATCGCATTACGGCGCAAGGATTTCTGAAGATGTTCAAGCGCAGCTTTTAAATTGGTTTTTTTCCGCTTTGGTTCGTAGAAAAGAATTTCACGGATAACCCTCAAAGCGTGGCTGCGGCCTTTTTTAATGGGGACAATTTTCTCAATTTCATCGGTAAAAATTAAGAGACCGACCTTATCATTGTTTCGAATTGCCGAAAATGCCAGCAATGCACAAATTTCAGCAGCAATGGTGGATTTGAATTTAGAGGCAGTTCCAAAGTGCTGTGAGCCCGAACCATCCACAACGAACAAGACGGTCAGTTCACGTTCTTCAACATACTTCTTTACAAAGGTTTTATCCGACCGCGCCGTCACATTCCAATCAATCGTACGAATGTCATCGCCCGGAACATATTCGCGCACATCAGCAAATTCAATTCCTTGGCCTTTAAAAATCGACCCGTACTCTCCGCCGAATAAGTCATTGACCAAGCGGTTGGTTCGAATTTCAATGCGCTTAACTTGTTTTAGAACATCTTTTGGAATCATTAGGGAACTTCAATTTGGTCAAAGATTTTGCCAACAATGTCCTCGGATCGCATCTCTTCCGCTTCCGCCTCATAAGTGACGATGACGCGATGGCGTAAAACGTCCATCCCAATTTGCTTAACATCCTCGGGCGTCACATATCCCCTGCCCTTCAAAAAAGCTTGTGCTTTTGCGGCAACCGTCAACATAATGCTGGCTCTCGGAGAAGCGCCAAAATTAATCAACGGTTTCAAGGAATCCAGTTTGTAGTTTTCGGGGTTTCGAGTCGCAAACACAATGTCGAGAATGTAATCCTTTATTTTTTCATCGACATAGATTTGGTTGACTAATTTTCGCAGGTCAAGAATATGCTTGGCTTCCATCACAGGCTGCACTTGGATTTCGGTTCCGGTTGACATGCGTTCTAAGATTTCTTTTTCTTCTTTTCTGGTTGGGTAAGTAACCGAAAGCTTAAGCATGAAGCGGTCAACTTGTGCTTCAGGCAGCGGATAAGTTCCTTCTTGTTCAATGGGATTTTGGGTTGCCAGAACCAGAAATGGATCATCCAGTTTAAATGTCGTGTCACCGATTGTTACTTGGCGTTCTTGCATAGCTTCCAAGAGAGCGCTTTGCACTTTTGAAGGGGCGCGGTTAATTTCATCTGCCAGAATAATGTGAGAAAAAATTGGTCCTTTTTTTGTAGTGAAATGTCCGTCTTTGGGATTGTAAACCAAAGTACCGATCAAATCGGCCGGTAGAAGGTCTGGGGTGAACTGGATTCGCTGAAAATCGGTACGGATGGCATTTGCCAGCGTCCGCACAGCGGTTGTTTTTGCCAATCCAGGCACGCCTTCTATTAAAATGTGTCCATTGCCGAGCAGCCCGATCATTAAGCGTTCAATCAGATATTTCTGTCCAACCATCACCTTGTTTATTTCTTGAAACAGTGTTTCAAGTTTGGTGTGTTCGGACTTAATTTTATCCCCAAGTTCACGGATGCTAGCTTGCATAGATTCCTCCAGTATTTTGTTAGGCTGATATGACGGCTGCTACAGGTTCATGTTGATGAATAAACTGTCGGGAAAGTCTAACGGTATCCATAAAGACTTCTTGATCAATTTGATTACCCGCGTAATTTAATTTCTCGAGCTGATCTAGGATGATGCCTATTTTTTTCTGCTCGTTTTCTTCTAATGCTGTTAATTTGGTCGACTTAAATTCATTCATGCTGCGTGCATGCCATTTTAACACGCAATAGTCATTTATAATTGAAGATAATTCTTCTATCTCCTTCATTTCACAATGACGTGCTTTCACTTGCATTTCTAAGTGTTCGAGTTTTACAAGTTGCGTTTGTTCGAGCGAAGTGACCGGAACGGCTCTTACCGCCCTCCTCCGCTGAGTACTGGTCTTTAACAAAATGATGGGAAGAATAACGCAAATCAGGGCACCCGTCAGAGAGATTGGCCAATAAGTTTTTAGCCATTTTGCTGCAGAAGAGGAAAAAATGGTGAGCGGCTGTTCATTGATAGTGATAGAGGTGATTTCGGCCGCCTCTTTTGCTTGGTAGGAAAACTGAAACGCACGGACCGTAGCAACCCCGTTTTTGATCGGCTTAAACGTAAAATTGAAGGACTTTATAATTTGCGGTCCTTTTGACTCGATCGACTGCCCTATTTTAGTGAGGATTAAATTGTCTAACTTAAGCGAAGGAATCAAAAAGCGGTAATCGTTTGGATCACCATGCCAAATGAATTGAACATTAAGCGTAAAAGCATCATCCAGTGTGAGTTCTTGTCCGGAATGAGTCGTTTTAACTGTCAGATCAGTGTTAGAAAAAACATTGACCGGCAGCAAGATAAATGCGCTACCGGCCAATACGATCAAAAGGAAAACCAGTTGCAACCGTTTACTTATCAGCATGCTCTTATGAGCGCTCGTAATAAGAAACAACAAGCGGTTAATTTAAGTTATTTCTTCTTATTCCCCTCGTCATCATCAACAACTTCGTAATCAGCATCTACGACATCGCCTTTGTCCTTTGCTTTGGAGCCTTGTGATGATGATGGTTCTGCCTGAGATGTCTGTTGTGCCCCCTGCTGCTTTTTAGCAGCTTCTGCATACATTTTTTGAGCAACAGCATGAGAAGCTTGCGTCAGTTTTTCCTGTGCGCTCTGAAGCGTAGAGATGTCTTCAGAATGCAAAACTTCTTTTGCAGCTTTTAATTCCTGTTCTATTTTCTTTTTTTCGTCTTCGGTAATTTTATCTCCGTATTCTTTCAAGCTTTTCTCAACGGAATAAATTAAATTGTCTAAAGTATTTTTGGCTTGAACCAGTTCGTGTTTTTTCTTGTCCTCAGAAGCATGTTTTTCCGCTTCCTTGACCAGTTTGTCAATCTCATCTTTGGAAATTCCGGAGGACGATTCAATCCGAATCTTTTGTTCCTTGCCGGTTCCCAAGTCTTTTGCCGACACATGCACAATGCCGTTGGCGTCGATGTCGAATGTGACTTCAATTTGAGGTACGCCACGCGGCGCTGCTGGTATCCCTTCTAAATTAAAAATACCGAGCACTCGGTTTCCTGATGCCATCTCACGTTCGCCTTGCAACACTTTCACGGTAACAGCTGTTTGATTATCCGAGGCGGTTGAGAAGATTTCCGACTTTTTGGTTGGAATGGTCGTGTTACGTTCAATCAGCTTCGTCATCACGCCGCCAAGTGTTTCAATCCCCAGTGATAAAGGTGTCACATCCAAAAGAAGGACGTCTCTCACTTCCCCTGCTAAAACACCGCCCTGAATAGCTGCGCCTACCGCGACCACCTCATCCGGATTAACACCCTGATGCGGATCTTTTTGGAATAGCTTCTTAACCTGTTCTTGAACCGCCGGCATGCGCGTTTGACCGCCGACCAAAATCACCTCATCAATTTGAGAAGCTGAAAGACCGGCGTCTTTGAGGCATTGCTGGCATGGGCCGATGGTGCGTTCTACCAATTCTTGAACCAGCTGTTCTAACTTTGAACGCGTAAGCGACATAACCAAGTGCTTTGGTCCGGAGGCATCAGCAGTGATAAAAGGCAAGTTAATTTCAGTGGATTGAGAAGTCGAAAGCTCGCATTTAGCTTTTTCGGCCGCTTCTTTCAAACGCTGTAAGACCATGCGATCTTTTGAAAGATCAACACCCTGATCTTTTTTAAACTCACTCACAAGCCAGTTGATGATCTTTTGATCGAAATCGTCGCCGCCTAAATGTGTGTCGCCATTGGTGGCCTTAACTTCAAACACGCCATCTCCGATTTCAAGAATTGAAATATCAAAAGTACCGCCGCCAAGATCATAAACAGCGATTTTTTCTTCTTTCTTTTTGTCAAGTCCATAAGCCAAGGCCGCCGCCGTTGGCTCATTGATGATGCGAAGCACTTCCAATCCGGCAATTTGCCCGGCATCTTTTGTGGCTTGCCGCTGTGAATCATTAAAATATGCGGGAACCGTTATGACTGCTTGTTTGATCGTCTCACCCAAAAAAGCTTCCGCGTCTGCTCGGAGTTTTTGTAAAACAAGAGCTGATATTTCAGGCGGTGTAAAATCCCGGCCGTTGACATGTATCGCGGCTTCGCCGCTTTTACCTTCTCTGACCTCAAAAGGGACAAGCGAGATCTCAGATTTCACTTCGTTAATTCGTCTGCCAATAAAGCGCTTAGCACTGAAAATCGTATTTTCAGGATTAGTGACAGCCTGCCGCTTAGCCGCCTGGCCCACATGCCGTTCATTATTTTTGGTAAATGCAACAATTGAGGGCGTGGTTCGATTCCCTTCTTTGTTTGGAATCACTTTCGGTTCTCCACCCTCAATGATCGCCATACATGAATTGGTTGTTCCTAAATCAATCCCTAAAACTTTTCCCATGGTTTATCCCCTTTTTAATCATTTTAATAAAACTGTCTACTCAATCTAGTTCAAGTAGTGTGCCAAAGATCAGAGCAATCCTATGTCTTGTAAGTTACTCAAAATAAAAGACTTAAGGAATACCGTTAAAATGATAAGGCTTCAATCATCTGGAAATTGAATTCTATTGAACCATGCAGTGTGTCAATATTACACGTTCAGCCCATACTCTTCCAGCTTGCGATAGAGGGTTCGGCGGGAGATTCCTAACTTTTTGGCCGCAAGTGATTTGTTGCCTTTTACCGCTCTAAGCGCCCTCTCAATCCAATTTTTCTCCATCGAAGAAAGACTGCTGCTATCTGACTCATTCTTTTTAGACGTTGCAGAAGATGTGACACTGATTAAGTCAGACGGGATCAAATCCACATCAAGTTTTGGCTCTTTGCTTAGCACAATCATTCGTTCAATAATATTGCGCAGTTCACGAATATTGCCAGGCCAATCATATTGTTGAAAAAACTTCAACGCTCGAGGCGTAATGGACTTAACATCGCGGCGATTCTTCACTGCAAGAATATGGATGAAATGTTGTGCCAGCACTTCGATGTCTTCTTTCCGCTCTCTTAAAGACGGAACTCTGAGTAAAATAACATTAATACGATAAAAAAGATCTTCCCGAAATTTACCTGCCTGCACCTGGTTCTTTAGAATCTTATTGGTCGCACAAATTAATCGAACGTCCGCTTTTAACGTTTTAGCGCTTCCGACACGTTCGTATTCACCGGACTGAAGAAAACGAAGTAATTTGATTTGGGTCGTTTCCGTAATTTCGCCAATTTCATCTAAAAAAAGCGTGCCGCCGTGTGCCCTCTCGAACCGGCCGGTTTTTCGCTCTGAGGCACCTGTAAAAGCCCCTTTTTCATGTCCGAACAATTCACTGCTCAGCAAACTTTCAGTCAGCGCTCCGCAATGCACCGTCACAAACGGCGCTTGTCGACGCCTGCTAAACTGATGAATGGCATGTGCCAGTAATTCTTTACCTGTTCCGCTCTCTCCTTCAATTAAAACTGTTGCATCCGATTCAGCTACTTGCTTTGCGGTTTTTAATAATGCCTGTATTGGTTCTGACTGGCCGATGATTTGATTCGTTTCAAATTTCGCGTCTAACAATTCTTGTCGCAGGCTCTTATTTTCTTGCTCGAGAGAGTTTTCTCTAAAGGCTTTCTTTAAAATAATCTCCAATTCATCCAGATTGACAGGTTTGCTGAGATAGTAATAGGCACCTGCCTTCATGGCCTGAACGGCAGTTTCAACAGTTCCATACGCAGTTAAAACGATAACGATCATAGCAGGGTATAATTCTTTGAAGCGTCTGAGTAAAGTCAACCCGTCCATCTCCGGCATCCGCAAATCAATCAATGCCAAATCTGGCCGGTGCGTTTTTGCTGTCTCCAACGCCTCGGTGCCGTTGGCAGCCATCCACACGTCGTAGTCTTTGCTTTCTAAGAATATCCGCATGCCGTCACGGGTATTCTTTTCGTCATCTACAATCAAGACTGAGTTAAATAAATTGTTCATTTCTTTTTTGAGTTGGCTGAGGACTTGGCAATGGTAACTTTTCTTTTTGAATCGGCAGATAAATATGAAAGGCGGTTCCTTTGTTTAATTGACTTTGCACTTCAATGCGGCCGTGATGTTCCCGAATGATTTGATAAGCAATCACGAGTCCTAGTCCGCTCCCCTCTTCTTTGGTGGTGTAATAAGCGTCAAAGATTTTATCCAAGGCTTTACGGTCCATCCCGTGCCCGGTATCTTCAATAGAGATTCGGCAGAGAGCCTGGTTTTTTTTAACGGTAATCCGTAAAGTGCCCCCATTCGGCATGGCTTGAATTGAATTCTTGATGATATTCAAAAACACTTGGTTAAGACGTTCCTCATCCATCAGAAATGGTTCCAATTTATGATCAAAAATACTTTTGAGTTTAATGTGCTGCTGTTTAAATTCGGGCTCAAGCAAACGAAGCACATCCTTTAGGATGTCTTGCAGATTACCTTTCTCAAATTGGATGGGCTTGCGGCGTGTGGCGCGCAAAAAGTTCTTAACAATTTGATCAAGCCGATCGGTCTCTTCCGAGACCACCTCGATCGATTCTTTGATTGTCTTTGCGTATCGGGCGGGTATCAGTCCAAGCTGCTTGGCAATTAACTGCAAATGGATATTAATCGAGTTAAGGGGGTTACCGATTTCGTGGGCAACCCCAGATGCTAATGTCACAATAGCAGCTAGATGTTCTTGTTGATATCTTTCTTTCAAACGTTCGTCGTGGTGGGTTTCGGGCAATAAACTAACGACGTAAGAACCTTTTAAGCGCTTTAAGCACAGGATACTAATTCGTAAATACTGATGACGGGGCATCAAGAGTTGAAATGGTTCGTCAAAAACCTCATTATTTTCATGGATAATGCTTTTCAGCCGTTGTTTTAAATTTTGATCAAAAATAAGATGATCCAGAGTTCTGTCTTGCGGCGTTTCCGATTGAATCCCCAGAATGCGTTGCGCTGGAAGATTAAGATAGGTTACTTGCAATTGCGAATCAATGACTAGAACACCCTCATGAATTGCATCGAGCAGTTCCGCAGTTTTTTTCTGGTGATCGCAAAGCGAAGAAACCCATTCAGCCAGTTTATCTTTATCAATGTTATCAATTCGCTTGATCGCTTTGAGGTAGAAGTCCGGTGTCATCATGACTTTAATGTTTTAATCTCATCGCCTTTCGCCAACCGTATGAATTCACGCAGGAGATCCGGGTCTTTTTGACCGGGTGCCTTCTCAACGCCGCTTGCCACATCGATGGCATAAGGCTTTACAGTCTGGACGGCGTGTTTAACATTGTCTACGCTGAGTCCTCCCGCAAGAAATAATCGTTCACGCACATAAGGTTTTTCATCGATCAAAGACCAATCAAAGATTTGACCGGTACCGCCTTTTTCTTTACTTGAATAGGTGTCAAAGAGAAAAGCATCGACATTGTACTCGTCGATCCGTTTTAAGCTCATGGCATCTTTGATGTGGAAAGTCTTGATGATCTTATAACCTTTTTGTGAAAAATAGTCACAGTACCGGCTTGTTTCTTCACCGTGGAATTGGAGCCACTGAAGACCTAGCAATTCGACAATTTTTTCTACTTCTTCTTTAGGTTGGTTGGCAAAAACACCAACAAATGCTTTAAAATCTTTCATGTGTTCCATCATTTGTTTTGCTGTATCAGCCGTAATAAGACGTTTACTTTTTGCAAATATAAAACCCAGAAAATCAGCGCCATACTGTCGCGCCAATTGGGCATCTTCTAAATTGGTGTTTCCGCAAATCTTAACTTGAACCATATCAGCAGCCTCGCAATTCTCTGAGTTTTTCTAAAATATTTGTCGATTTCATCAAAGTGCTACCAATCAAAAAACCATCCGCTCGTTCTTGATAAGTTTGAATATCGTTATGCGATGAAATACCGCTTTCCACCACGGCTAAAAGATTTTTTGGCACCTTTTCTAAAAGTTGTTTCGCATAGTTGACGTCAGTTTGAAGCGTGTCAAGATTTCGATTATTAATCCCAATCAAATCTGACCCCGCGTCGATTACCATTTGTAGTTCGTCTTCGCGATGAATTTCGGTCAACACTTCAAGTCCTAACGTGCGAGCCAGTTTCAAAAAGTCACTCATTTGTGCCGGCGTGAGGATAGCGGCAATTAACAAAATGATATCAGCCCCGATTAAACGTGATTCATATATTTGATATTCATCAATAATAAAGTCTTTTCTTAAAATTGGTATTTTTGAAAGCGGTCTTAAACGTCTCACGTGTTCAATGCTGCCGGAGAAATAGTGAGGTTCAGTTAAAATCGAAACGGCCGCCGCGCCGCCTTTTTCAAACTGTCTTAAAAGATGTTGCGGAACATACCGATGCTTGAGCATGCCCTCCGAAGGCGAGCTTTTTTTCATTTCACAAATCAAATGAGGCCTGCTTTCGCGGTTTTGCAAAACGGATTTCAAACTGCGGACGGAAACTTTGTGAGTTAAGAGCGCCCGTTTCAGTTTTTGAAGCGGGTAAAGATTTTTTGCTTCCACCACCTGATTTTTCTTTTTATTGACAATTTGATCCAGTATCATTGGCTTAACCGCCTCAATTGATTCAAAACCATAAGTGCTTTTCCTGTCTTTAAAATGACGGCCGCTTTTTGAATTCCTGCCCGAATGGACGGTGAAATACCTGCCACATAAAGCATGGCGCCTGCGTTTGCCAGCACGACATCCGTGCAAGCGCTTCGATCTGTGCCGTTTAGAATCCTGAGCGTCTTTTTTGCATTAAACAGCGCTCCGCCCCCCTTAAGATCTTTGGTCTGCGAGCGTCGTAAAAGCCATTGCTTTGGTTGAAACCGACCGTATTTAATTTGGCTTTTTTTAAGTTCAGCCGTATATGTTATTTGATGGGTGGTGATTTCATCCGTCCCATCCTGGCCTGAGACAACAAGCGCGTGTCGACAGCCAAGTAACTTGAGCGTTTTAATCAATAACGGAATATATCGATAATGAAAAACACCGATGACCTGTCTTTTAACATGCAATGGATTTAAAAGCGGACCGGATAAATTAAAAATAGTTTTCATCTTCTGACGTGCCAATGCTTGACGTGCAGGCGCGGCGTATCGAAATGCCTTTGTATACGCAGGGGCATGAAAATAGCCAAATCCAATTTGCTTTAATGATCTTAACATCGCATGGCTAGGCGCCTGAATCCTAACCCTTAAAGCTTTCATCAAATCAGAACTGCCAGCTCGCGAGGTGATCGAATAATTTCCATGTTTGGCCACATAAGCGCCTGCCGCAGCTGCAACAAGTGAAGCGGCGGTTGAAATATTAATGGTTTGCTTCCCGTCGCCCCCGGTTCCGCAGCCATCACAAAGATTGGCGTGCACAGGTTTAAACTTGAGGCGTTTTTGAATGCGGCGGGCTGCTTTCACTAGGCCGGTTAACTCTGTAACCGCCTCTCCTTTTTTTTGAAGTAATGCCAAAATTTGCACTACCGTTTCGAAAGGTAATCGATTACGGATGAGCAGTGTGAATAGTTTCCTGCTTTCCGATTGTTCTAAGTCTTTACCTAGCAACAGCTTATCTATAACTCTTTTTCTATTCATAGTGTGTAATAATAGCACACTTGAAAATACGAATCAACGGACAAACTATTTGTTAAGGAAATTAGCCAAGATGGTTTTTCCGGCTCTAGTGAGGATTGACTCGGGATGAAATTGAACCCCGAAGGTGGGGAATTTCACGTGCTGCAAACCCATGATCTCACGGTCTTTAGTCCAAGCCGTGATTTCAAAATCCTTCGGAAATGATTTCCGCTCTACCAAAAGCGAATGGTAACGCGTTGCTTCAAAAGGCGATTTGATGTTCTTAAATAACCCTTTTCTTTGATGATAAATTTGAGACACCTTACCATGCATGATATTTTTAGCGCG
This sequence comes from Candidatus Abzuiibacterium crystallinum, assembly GCA_002787155.1. Lineage (GTDB taxonomy): Bacteria > Omnitrophota > Omnitrophia > Omnitrophales > Abzuiibacteriaceae > Abzuiibacterium > Abzuiibacterium crystallinum. The sequence continues at coordinate 107,887 of PCVY01000016.1, forward strand.
AATGATACGCCCGCCAAATGTATAACCGATACATTGATGTCCAAGGCAAACACCCAAAATGGGATACTTGCCATGAAAAGCCGAGATAACCTCGTTGGACACACCGGCTTCTTTCGGCGTACACGGACCTGGCGAAATAACAATGTGAGTTGGTTTGAGACGTTTGATTTGCGCGACAGAAATTTTATCATTTCGGTACACGCGAACGTGAGCACCTAATTCGCCAAGATATTGGACAAGGTTGTAAGTGAAGGAGTCATAATTATCGATCATGACAATCATGACGATCTCCTTTGTGACAACCGAACGGCCTGCATCAACGCTTTGGCTTTATTCACCGTTTCTTTGAACTCTCGCAATGGATTCGAATCATTCACAATACCAGCGCCAGCCTGAACCATAGCCCGGCGATTCATGATCATCAAAGTTCGAATCGTGATGCAAACATCCATATCCCCGTTAAACCCAAAATATCCAACAGCGCCCGCGTACGGCCCTCGTCGATAAGGTTCAAGCTCATCGATGATCTGCATGGCACGAATTTTTGGCGCTCCCGAAACAGTCCCCGCTGGGAATGCAGATTGAATTAAGTCAAACGCATCTTTACCCTGCTTCAGCCGCCCTTTGACAACGCTGACCAAATGCATCACATGGGAGAACTTTTCAACGTGACAAAAATCAATGACTTTGATGGTGTTTAAATGACAAACACGGCCCAAATCGTTCCGGCCTAAATCCACCAGCATCAAATGTTCCGCCTTTTCCTTCGGCGAGGATTTTAACTGCATCTCAAGGCGTTGATCTTCGCGTTCGTCACGCCCGCGAGGGCGTGTCCCTGCGATTGGTCTCGTCTCTGCAATCATCCCTTCTTTTTTAACCAATGTTTCCGGGGACGAACCAATCAAGCGAAGCTTTTCATTGCGGTAATAAAACATATAAGGGGATGGATTTAAAATGCGCAGTGCACGATAAATTTCAAAATCATTTTGCACCATGCCTAAGTCAAAGGGTTGCGATAAGACAGTTTGAATACAATCGCCATTTTTGATGTATCGTTTAATTTGCCGAACTGCCTCCAAGAAAATTTTCTTTTTCACTTTTGAATTTGGAGCAAATGAATCGTAATCCTCCTTCTTCACCGCCTCTAGCCGCTCGCCTGCGGCCTTTCCTGTCCGGATACATTTTGCCAAGCGCCGCAAGTCATGGCATGCTGTTCGGTAAGCCTTATTCGCCGATTGATTTTTACTGTCAGCCAAGACAATCAATTTAACCGTTCGATTGAAATGATCATAAACAATTACTTTACGGGCAATGAGTAAATTTAGATCGGCAGTTTGCGTGCCGTATTTTTGGGTCAAATTAATTTCTTCACAGTACTGCACAAATTCATACCCTAAAAAACCAACCAAACTGCCGACAATGCTCGGGAGCGCAGGATTGGGAACAAATTTTAACGTCTTAATAAAATGCCGCAGTATTTTAAAAACATCTTCCTTGGTCGTGATTTTAAATTTTTGTTTTAGCCCTTTTTGCTTAATTTGTAGCACATTATTCTGAAGCGTCACTTCGTGGGATGGATCAAGTCCCACAATTGAATACCGACCGATGTGCTCGTCTGTTTCGGCAGATTCCAGCAAGAAAGTTTTCTCTTTTAGACGGGCTATTTTCATAAAGAGCGTGACAGGCGTTTCTTGATCGGCGATAAACTCCGCATAAACCGGGATAAGTTTACCCTTTCGTGTCTGTGATTTAAATGCTGAGGTACTCGGTCTAATATGCATTATGTCAATCTAACGGGTATTCTTCTTTTTTTTAAATATTGTTTAACTTGCCTAATGCTAAATTCTCCAAAATGAAAAATCGATGCTGCCAAGGCTGCATCAGCTTTACCGCCGTGGAAGGCATCATAAAAATGGGAAAGATTCCCGACACCGCCTGAAGCAATGACCGGTATACGTACCGCTGATGAAACGCGGCGGGTAAGTTCGATATCATAGCCTAGTTTAGTTCCATCTTGGTCCATGCTGGTCAGCAAGATTTCTCCGGCGCCTAGTTTCTCTACATGTTTCGCCCACCGAATGACATCCCATCGGGTCGGTATACGGCCACCGTGTGTATAGACACACCATTGATGTTTGCCAGAGGCCTTCGCATCAATGGCGATCACGATGCATTGACTGCCAAAACGTGTACTCGCTTTCCGGATAAGTGATGGGTTTTCAACCGCACTGGTGTTCAGCGACACTTTATCACAACCTGCTTTTAAAAGTTCTCTAATGTCTTCAACGCTACGCAGACCGCCGCCAACGGTAAATGGGATATAAACTGATTCAGCTACTTTTTCCACCACTTTTCGCATGATGTTACGTTTCTCATGAGACGCTGTAATATCAAGAAAAACCAATTCGTCGGCGCCGGCTTGATCGTATGAACGCGCAATGGCTACCGGGTCACCTGCGTCCCGCAAATTAACAAATTTAACCCCTTTCACCACGCGACCCGCATGCACATCCAGACAGGGAATGATCCGTCTCGTGAACATCAGATATCCCCCTTCGTCGACATCCGGTCATCGATAAATTTCAGGAGCGAATGCGTACAGGCTTTCTGGTGTAAAAGAACAGAAAAAATGAAAAGCATAAAGGCAACGCATTGCCCTCTGCCCCATGTCAGCCAAATATTTAACATGGGCAAATCCATCCAAGATAATGTCAGTATGATCAAAGCTGCCACAAAAATAATCCAACCAAGCAAAGCCCGACTGCTGTATTCGGAACGCACAAACCGGGCAGTGTCACGGGATAATTCGTTGATCTTGATAAAAGTCCTTCTCAGCAAGAGGTTTCTAATGAGCAGACCTAAGATAAAGTAAGCCAAAACGATGACTGACCATGACCAGGATTTTTCGGTCTCAATCATCATCAGAAAATCATTCATGGGTACTATCCGATTGAATCGCTTGAATGGCTTCTTGCAATGTAAACCGCTGCTCGTAGAGTGCTTTTCCTACAATCACACCCCATAGATTTGAGCACTCAAGCGCTTTTAAAAATTTAAAATCCTTTAAGGTTGAGATGCCGCCCGAAGCGATGACATTCATACTTGTTTTTGTGCAGATATTTTTTAATTCCGTCACATTCGGCCCCATCAATGTCCCGTCCCGCGAAACATCAGTCAACACAATGTGTTTCACGCCAATCCGCTCAATTTCTTTGCAAAATGATTCCAGTTTAATGAGCTTGACTTGTTTGAGCCAGCCCTGAATTTGGATAATACCGTTTTTAATGTCTATGCCAACGACAATTTTGTCGCCAAATCGATTAATTAACTGCGTCAACATTTTAAGATCTAATGCTTTTGTGCCGATGACAGCGCGGCTGACGCCCGTTTGAAAAACATCAGCAACCGCCTGAACGGACCGCAAGCCGCCGCCGAATTGGATGGGCGCTTTAACAGCTTGGCAAATATTTTTGAGAGATCCGAGATTTTTCCTTTTCCCTGCCAAGGCGCCGTCTAAGTCAACGACATGAATCATTTCAGCACCGTCTTGCTGCCATTTCATGGCCACTTGTTCCGGTGCTTGCGAATAGACTTTCTCCTGAGCAAAATCTCCTCGGGTGAGCCGGACTACTTTACCATCTTTGAGATCAATCGCTGGGATGATGATCATGTTATTGCTTGATAAAGTTCTTGAGAATAGTTAATCCAACTTTTTGACTTTTTTCAGGATGAAATTGAACAGCGGTCACGTTTTCCTTTTGAACGGCCGATGCAAAAGAAATGCCGTAGTTTGTTGTCCCGATCGTCACTGCGCCTTCCTTGGGTGCCGCGTAAAATGAATGAACAAAGTAAAAAAATGAACGGTCCGGGACGCCAGAAAAATACGGAGTCCGTTTTAGAATCTTCATTTGATTCCACCCCATCTGTGGAATTTTGAGATTTTTTTTTAATCGAAACCGTTTAACACGACCCCGAATGACTCCCAAACCTTTTGTGCGGGGACTTTCTTCACTTGATTCAAACAATAATTGCAATCCCAGACAAATACCGAGAAATGGTTTTTTAGCTGCAATGGCTTTCTGAATAGGTTTGACCAAGCCCCTACTTCGAAGTTCGCGCATGGCGTGGCCAAAACTGCCTACTCCCGGTAAAACAAGCTTTTGCGCGTGTTCGATGACGGTTGGCTTGTCACTAATACAGACCTTGCCCCCTAAAGTCTCAATGGCTTTACCCACACTTCTCAAATTACCCATTCCGTAATCTATGACGACAATCATTCGAGCGTTCCCTTGGTGGACGGAACGTCTTTGACTCGCGGATCCAACTGGGTTGCCAAATCGAGCGATTTCGCCAAAGCTTTAAACATGGCTTCGGTCACGTGGTGTGAATCTTCCCCGCTTACCACTTCGACAATGAGATTGATTCCGGCGTGTTGAACAAATGAGCGGAGAAATTCACAGCCGTCATGAAAAGAATACTGTGACGACGAATAGAGGCGTTTTTTCTTTACTTGCAACAGGTGAAAGGAAGGGCGGCCGGAAATATCTAAAACAGCTCGCACCAAAGCTTCATCCATCGGAACCGCAAAGAATCCGAAACGCCTAATCCCCTTTTTTAATCCAAGCGCTTTAGCAAATGCTTGACCCAGCACAATGCCAACATCTTCATTGGTGTGGTGATGATCAATGTGTAAATCGCCTTTGGCTTTCACGATTAAATCAAAAAGTCCGTGCTTGGCAAGTGCGGTCAGCATATGATCGAGGAAAGGAATCCCCGTTGCAATGTGTTGTTTTCCCGTCCCGTCGAGATTCAATTTAATCTCAATGTTGGTTTCAGAGGTTTTTCTCGATACGGCGGCAGTTCGTTTAGAAGATTTCATAGCTTTTTCCTAATCATTGGTTGAGTTATTTTTGTCATTCATAAAACGTGCTTCTAACGAAATGCGATGTAAAACCAATCCTTCTAATTCGGTCAATTTCTTGACATGTTCCCGCGTCCGAGCCAGTGCTTCTTTGCTATATTGAATAATCTGGGTACTTTTGATAAAAGTAGAAGCGCTCAGCGGAGAAAAGTAGCGGGCTGTGCTCCCTGTTGGTAACACATGGCTTGGGCCGGCAATGTAATCACCGATTACTGCCGGTGAATATTCTCCCAAGAAGATAGCGCCGGCGTGTCTGATTTTCGGAACGAGTTCCTCTGGTTTTTCAGTTAAGATTTCCAAATGCTCGGGCGCAATTTCGTTCACTGCTTCGCAAGCCTCGCTCAAATTTTTCACAAGAAAAATATAGCCGTTATCCACTCTTTTTCGAATGCTCTCAGCTAATTTCTTTGAGTTAGTAACCAAATACGAAATACCTCCGGCATGTTCTGCTTGTGCCAAGAGATCGCATGTCACAAAGTCCGGGTTTGCTTCCGAATCGGCAATGATGGCCACTTCGCTGGGACCAGCTACCATGTCAATGTCGACAAACCCGTAAACCTGACGCTTGGCTTCTGTCACATATGGATTCCCGGGCCCGACAATCTTATCAACTTTACGAATTGTTTTGGTTCCAAAAGCTAACGCTGCAATGGCTTGTGCGCCACCGGCGCGATAAATTTCTTTGACGCCGAGCAAATTAGCGACAGCGAGTATATGCGGATCAATTTCTCCCGTTTCTCGGTTCGGCGGTGTTGCAATGGCGATTTCAGTGACGCCGGCTACTTTGGCTGGGATAATGGTCATGTAAACAGTTGATACCAATGGCGCTGTGCCGCCCGGTATATAAACGCCGACTCGGTCAATTGGGATGTATCGCTTTGCCAGGTAAGTTCCATTTTTCCCCTTGATCTCAAATGATTTCTTCAGCTCTGCCTCATAAAATGATTGGACATTCTCCGTGATTTGTTTCAGCAACGGTACAAATTCATAATGAATTTGCTCAAAAGCACGGTTAATGTCTCCTTCTGAGACCTTCAAGCGTTTCAGCGGTAAGTCAATTTTATCAAACTCTTTTGTAAAACTGCGCAGCGCCACATCCCCTCTCGTTCTGACCTCATTGATAATTCGCTCAACTTTTTTAGTCAGATTTTTATCGTAGAGAGCCGTCACCTCTCGCGTAATCTTTTGAGTCAATCCCTTTTGCCACGTTAATAATTGCATATTAGCCGGCCTTAATGAGTGAAACTACTTTTGCTAATGCGGTCGGGATAGCGGCACTGTTCTTGCCGCCGCCTTGGGCTAAATCTTTTCGACCACCCGCAGATCCCCCGCATGCTTGTGAGATTTCCTTGGCAATTGACGCTGCATTGACAGACGTTTTTTCTAAGTCTTTTGACAGTGAAACAATTAAAGAAAATTTATCCGGCTGGATGCCAAATAAAATGACAACACCGGTTGTTAATTGTTTTCTCACCTGGTCGCTCAATTGCCGCAGTTGTTCAATGCTGGCATCTTGGTATTGATGTGTCACTAGTTTAATCTTACCTACTGACTGCGCCTTTTTAATCAAATCGTCAATTCCGATTGTTGATTGCGTTAAGGCGGCCTGTTTTTTATCTTTTTGTAATTGCTTTAAACTTTGCATGAGCGATTCAGCGCGGTCAACCAGCGCATCGGGCGTCGACTTAAGGACGTCTGCTGTTTTCTGTATGGTTTGCCGAATATTTGTCAAGTATTCAAGCGCTCCCAATCCCGTGACGGCTTCTATCCGCCGTGTCCCGCTGCCAATCGCAGTTTCACTTGCAATCACAAAAACACCGATATCACCTGTTCTTTCACAATGGGTTCCCCCGCACAATTCTTTGCTAAACCCGGACACATTGATCACCCGTACTTTTTCTCCGTACTTATCGCCAAAAAATGCAATCGCACCGCCGGAAACAGCTGCCTCATAGGTTTGCTGGGCCGTTTCCACCAATTCGTTTCTTAGAATAACTTGGTTGACCGCTGACTCGATCATCGCAAGCTCTTTTTCGCTTAATGCACTGTGATGTTTAAAATCAAAACGAAGTTTGCTTGGATGGACCAAGGATCCGACTTGGCGAACATGATTTCCTAACACTTGACGGAGAGCTGCTTGCAATAAGTGAGTGGCCGTGTGGTTTCGTTTGGTCGCCTCTCGGCGAACTGTATCCACCGAGGCTTTCACATCCATGTTTTCTTCGATTTTGCCTTTGACAACTTTCCCAATATGAAAAATAATTTTATCCTTTTTCTGCGTATCCGTTACTTCAAATTTGAAAGAAGCAGATTCAATGGTTCCCGCATCACCCACCTGCCCGCCACCTTCGGGATAAAAGGGTGTTTGATTTAATATCAGAGCCGTTTGGCTACCTTGATTAAAATGTTGAATCACTTTCGCCCCGGCTGTCAGTTGTGCATATCCCAAAAATTGAGTAGCAGCAGTTGAGCCGATCTTTTGTTTAACCTCATCAACCGAGAATATCTCAGTACTGATATTGCTTTTTTGTTTAGCCGTCTTTTTTTGCCGAGTCATCAACATGTCAAATTCATTCTGATTGATTGTTAAGCCTTCGTGAGCGGTAATCTGACGCGTTAATTCATCCGGAAAACCATATGTGTCATAAAGCAAGAAAACATCCTGTCCGCTTAGTTGTTTTAATTTCTTTTTCTTCGCTTCCCGAATAAAACGTTCTAACACTTGATTACCCTTCTCAAGTGTTTCAAAAAATTTTAATTCTTCCTGCTTAATTGTTTCAACGATATTCTTTTCGGCTTGCTTAATTTCAGGGTAGGCTTGCCCCATCGCCTCGACAACAGGCGCTACAATCCGGTAAAGAAAGGGCTCTTTTTTACCTGTGGTTTGAGCCTGCCACACAGAACGACGAATCAGTTTTCGGATGACATAGCCGCGCCCTTCATTTGATGGGAAAGCACCGTCGGCGATTGCAAAGGTCACCGCCCGGCCATGATCAACAATTCGATACAAGATGTCAGTTTGGTTTTCCGTTAATTTTAATTCTTTTTTCATCGCTTTAAGCAATGGTTCAAAAAGGTCGATTTCGAAATTTGAACGCCTCCCTTGCAACATGCAGGCAACCCGCTCAAGGCCTGATCCCGTATCAATATTCTTTGCTTTTAGCGGTTTTAATGAGCCGTCTGATTGGCGGTCAAATTGTGTAAAGACCAGGTTCCAGATTTCTGAAAATCGTCCAGTTTCATCCTCGTACCATGGCCCCTTAAAAGGTTTTGGCGCATAACGCTCACCTTGGTCAAAGAAAATTTCAGAACAAGGTCCGCAAGGACCATTGGGACCGTCCTGAGGTGCATTGGCCGGCCAAAAATTGGAATCGTCCCCTAATTGAGCAATATGTGTTTCCGGAATCCCGATTTCATTCTTCCAAATATCAAAAGCTTCACGGTCGTCTTTATGAACACTCACCCGCAATTTTTCAGCCGGGATACGCAGAATTTTTGTCAAAAATTCCCATGCCCAAACAATGGCATCTTTTTTGAAATAATCACCAAATGAAAAATTACCCAACATTTCAAAAAACGAATGGTGATAAGGCGTTTTGCCGACATGATCCAAATCACCCGTTCGTAAGCATTTTTGAGATGAACAAGCCCGTTTCATATCCTTTTTCACGCCTAAGAAATAGTCCTTAAACTGGTTCATCCCGGCTCCCGTAAATAATAGTGACGGATCGTTAACGGGAATTAGGGAATCGCTCTTAACGATGGTGTGCCCCTTTTCCTTGAAGAAGCTAAGAAATTTCTCTCTAATTTGATTCGTTTTCATCAATTGTCAGATTCCTGTCCCCTTGCATGACTTCTGTTACCACATCACGACAAATTTCATATGGAAATCCTCGCCGCGTTAAATAATCGTACAATCTCTTTTTTTGTTTCAACGGCTCCAGTTTTTGCAACTTAGCCAACCGCGCAGCAGCCGCTTCATGAGCCCGCGTTTTCTCCTCGGTCACATCATAGGTTTCTAGCACTTGATCGATCAATTCACGTGAGATGCCTTTTTTCTTTAAATCACCCCATATTTTACGTCGACCAATCGGATTACCATGGGCGGCCCAGAAAATTTTTTGTTTTGAATATTCCAGATCATTAATTAAATGCTGCTTTTTTAATTGATCAATAATTTTTGCAATGGCCTGCTCGTGATAGCCTTTCCGTACCAGTCGGTCGTGAATATCCCGCTCACTTCGTTTAGCAAGCGTCAACAAACGTATGGTGTAAATCAGGCCTTGCTTATATTGTGCTTCGATATTAGCTGTCATCTTTCCGTAAAAAAAAGTCGGCGGAAGTTACTCCGCCGATGTCATGATGCCCGCTCCTTAGTGAATGCGGGCGTTATGCTTGATGTGCGACTGCTGCTGAGGTTTCCAGTATCTTTTCTTTCACACGCGTTTCAATTTCATTTAAAAGTTTCTGGTTTTCTTTTAAAAATAGTCTGACTTGATCACGACCTTGACCCACCTTTTCACCATTATAAGAAAGCCAACTGCCGGATTTCTCAAGCACTTGGTGGTTCAGCGCTAAATCAATGATGGTGGCGGAACGTGAGATCCCTTCATCAAACATGATGTCAAACTCAGCAATTTTGAACGGTGCAGCACATTTGTTTTTAACGACCTTTACTTTGACACGGTTCCCGATTACTTCCTCACCTTTTTTGATCGAACCAATTCGTCGGATATCAAGCCGCATCGAGGCATAAAATTTGAGAGCTTTTCCGCCAGTGGTAGTTTCCGGGTTGCCAAACATCACGCCAATTTTGTCCCGAATTTGATTAATAAAAATAACGGAAGTTTTAGATCGGCTGATAATTGCGGTTAGTTTTCGGAGCGCTTGAGACATCAGGCGCGCTTGCAGCCCCATGTGCGAATCGCCAATGTCGCCTTCGATTTCAGCTTTGGGTGTTAAGGCAGCTACCGAATCAATCACAATCAAGTCAACCGCCCCGGAACGCACCAGCATCTCGGCAATCTGAAGCGCCTGTTCCCCCGAATCAGGCTGCGAGATCAAAAGATCAGAAATATTCACGCCTAGCTTGGTTGCATAAAGAGGATCAATCGCGTGTTCTGCATCAATAAAAGCAGTCGTACCGCCTTGTTTTTGCAGTTGAGCGATCACGCTCAGTGTTAATGTGGTTTTACCGCTGGACTCAGGGCCATAGATTTCGGTCACGCGCCCCCTTGGAATCCCGCCAATGCCTGTCGCTAGATCAAGTGTTAAAGCACCTGTCGGAATCGAAGGAATATTTTCATGGTGCTCCTCACCTAACTTCATAATCGAACCTTTGCCAAATTCCTTTTCGATTTGAAGTAAAGCCAGTTCCAATGCTTTCTTTTTGTCTTGATTGATTTGAGCCGACTCTTCTTTTTTCTCAGGTTGCTTTTTTTTCATTTTAATCTCCGGAAAATTGACCTAACTGCTTGAATTATACTAACTTAGTCGAATTCTGTAAAGCAATCTTTAACCTGAAATAGTGACCAATTTAAGTTGTTTTGTGGCCATTATTTAGCGATTTTGACTGCTTCTCAATGGTCATAAGCGCTTTTTTGATTTCCGCAATTGTCCAGGTTGGCAGAGTGATGCCTTTTTTTGTTGGAATCAACTCTCCGCTGTCACTGTGTATAAAGAACAGGCGAATATCCAGATAAGATTTCTCCTTAAATTCGCCGAGGGAGAAACAAATCCGCTCTTGTTGGTTTTTCTTTATTTGATAGATAATTTGCGTACTCATCGGGTTCTCCTTTAATGAAGCGTTCGTGGGCACGCGGTGAAGTAAAAATATTCTTTTCAATCGTGGGTGTTAGGGAGGATTTACTTATATCAAATATATGATGATAAATCAAGCTATTTTTTAGATTTACCAATCTTATTCTCGGTCCCGCGGATGAGACGAGTAATGTTACTTCGATGCGTATAGACAATAAAAATAAAGAGTAAGACAGCGATGATCATAATAAAACGGAATTCTGACACATGCCGGTAAAAGAGGAAAAGGAAGATTTGAAAACTAAACGCTGCAACCATTGATGAAGCAGAAACAAATCGGGTGAGAACAGCAGTCGCGATCCAGACCAATAATGCTAATAACACAGCCAAAGGAAAAATTCCAAGAAAAACACCGCATGAGGTAGCGACCCCTTTACCTCCCTTAAACTTAAGCCAGATCGGCCATGTATGTCCGCCAATTGCGAGCAGACCAAACACCAACTGCCATATGATTAATGAGTCGTGAGAAGAAAGGCGGTAAGCCAGCGGCACTATCACCGCCGAAACAATAAGTCCTTTAGACATATCCAGTACAAGCGCAAGACTTCCCCAGCCTTTTCCGACTGTCCGAAACACATTAGTTGCGCCCACGTTACCGCTTCCGTGTTCACGAATATCAATGTGTTTCACCAACTTTCCGATGAGGAAAGCATTTGGGATTGACCCGATTAAATAGCTTAAAATTCCCGCCAAAATCATTTAACTTCTTCTTCTCGGATAAACAGTTCAATAGGTGTTCCTACAAATTTGAACTGCTGCTGAATTTGATTTTTAATAAACATGCTAGATTCATTTTTTAATTGCTTCACACGCCGCCCAACAAGTAAAAATGAAGGGGGAGCAGTTTTGATCTGGGTCAAATATTTTAACTTAATATTCTCTTTAAATGGATGGTTATTTTTTAATTCAAACAAGAAATCATTTAAAGTTTTGGTTTTAATGGAGCGCCTGTAATTAGCGTGCGCTGTTTGTGCTGCTAGTAATGGGTGTGTGATGGATCGCTTTGTTTTAGCCGAAATAAAAGCAATTTCAAACGGTCGTAAAAACGGAAGGCGTTGAAAAATATGGTTTGCATACCTGGCTTGTTCAACACCCTTCACCAAGTCCCATTTATTCATGACCAGGACACATGGTTTTTTAGCATCACGAACAATGTCTAATATTTGCTTGGTGACGCGGCCGATTCCTTTCGTGGCATCACAGACCAGTAGGCAAACTTCTGATTCTTGAATTGATTTTCTCGCCCGCGCCATACTGAAGTACGTGGTGGTATCTTTAATCGTTGTTTTTGGCCTGATACCTGCCGTATCACGAATTAGAATATTTTGTTTTTGAAAGGTCAGCAATTCTGAGACCACGTCCCGTGTGGTTCCGGGAATGTCGGATACAAACATCCTGTCTTCGTTCAGCAAAGCATTAAAATAAGACGATTTACCGCTATTAGGCTCACCGATGATACAAATTGAAAATTGAAAATGAATTGAAGGCGGTAACTCCATGATTTCCGGTAGTCTTGATTTGATCGACTCATTAAGATCTGCGATTCCTAGTCGATGTGACGCTGAGACTTTGACTAAATGTTGAAATCCTAATCGATAAAAGTCATCCCCCAAGACCGCCTGGTCCGCACTATCTATTTTATTAATGACCAAAATCACTTTCTGCTGATGTGTTCGCAAAGCATCGGCTATTACTTCATCGTGCGGATGTAGACCGCTTTGCCCATCGCAAACAAATAAAATAAGATCAACCGATTGAATGAGGCCGTAGACTTGCTGATTTACCTGGTCATGAAAGGGATCGCTCGGACGATGCGTCACCCCTCCTCCGTCAATAAGGGTATAAATAAGATTAACGGCTTTTGCCGTCGCGCTTAGATAATCCCGAGTGGTATGCTCCGTTTCATTAACGAGGGAAAGTTTCTTCCCCACCAATCGATTAAATAGAGAGGACTTCCCTACATTGGTCCTGCCTAATAACAGCACAGTCCCTTTACTTTTCGTTATTGATGTTGTTTGGATCTGATTATTTGGCACGGTTCAATTGCTTCAGCTCGCGGAGAATATAAACGATACCCGAAGCAACTGTCAACCAAGCAGTTAACCACCAGATAGGCGGCGCCAATGTTGAGTTCAGTAAAATCAACAGAACTGTGAGCATTTGCCCAAAAGTTGTTAGTTTACCCAGCCAATTGGGTTTAACGATTAATTTGTTTGTTGTCAGTACGATAGTCAGAAGACCGCTCACTATGAAAAGATCTCGAAATATAATGATGATCACAACCCAACTGGGCGGTTTAAGCGGCAGCAGTGAGTTGCTAATGGCAATAAAAGTTGAAATAAGAAGCAGCTTATCTGCCAGAGGGTCTAAAATGGTCCCTAGTGTGGTGCGCAAATTCCACCGCCTGCAGATAAATCCATCGATGGCATCTGTCAAGCTGGCAAAGGCAAACACATATAAAGCCCACCAACGATAATGCTCCTGTGCGGGCGTATAATAAGTGATTAATAAATAAACTACGGGGACGAGCAGGATGCGGAGTATCGTAATGTAATTGGGTAGAGACACTGCAAAATTCCACTATTGGAGTGCTTCGTTTAGCTGTTTTTGTACTTTTTCGTCCTGGTGTTCAATGGTTTCGCTATCTTGTCCAACTTTAACTGAAACAATCTTTGAAATCCCCGCTTCTTCCATCGTCACACCGTAAAGCGAATCACCCATGCTGATGGTTTTGCGGCTATGCGTCACAATAATAAATTGTGTTGAATTGATAAATTCCCTTAAAACGCGGTTAAAACGTTCTGTGTTTGCTTCGTCTAACGGTGCATCAATCTCATCAAGAACGCAGAATGGAGATGCTTTAATTTTAAAGAGCGCAAACAAGAGAGCAATCGCTGTTAAGGCTTTTTCTCCGCCTGATAGCAGGGTAATGTGCTGGGGTTTTTTTCCGGGCGGTCGCGCCACGATATCAAGACCTGATTCTAAGGGATTTGTTTCATCGATTAAAACAAGATCAGCATGACCGCCTTGAAACAAAATCTTAAAGTATGTATTAAAATTTTCTCTGACCATTGTCAGCGTTTCTTGGAATAACTCTTTCGTTGTTCGATTGATTTTACGAATGGCTTCCAATAAGGCATCTCGCGAGTCTTCTAAATCTTTCTTTTGCGTCGTGAGAAAATCAAAACGCTTTTTGAGTTCATCGTATTCTTCAATTGCCATTAAATTGACAGCGCCAAACTGTTCCACCTTCCCTTTTAGGACTTCAAGCCGTTGGGTGCTCGTTTCAAGGTCTAAGGCCGGGTCGTAGTAACCCTGGAGCAACTGTTCATCCGCTTGAATATGGTAGGTATTCCGAACACGTTCAATGGCGGATTTTTTATGGTATTCCAGCTCAATTTCCCTTTTCTCTTGTTGATAAAGGTCATTTTGCTCTTGCTGAACGATTATTTGCTGTTCGTCACGCTTGGTTTCAATTTCTTGACTTCTTTGGGCTGACTCACCTCTTTTTTGAGAGCAACGCTGGACTTGTGCGGTTACTGTAATTAGGTCTGCCTGCAACGCCTGTTGATTTGCCGAAAGATCCATTGTGAGCTGCTCGAGTCTAATAAGGCGCTCCTCAAGTGCATGTTGCTCTTTTTCAAGAGATTCATTGCGATGAACCAAGTCTTCATGATTCTTGGTGAGCAGATCTTGTTGAGACTTGATACGCTGCTCTGTTTCGCAGTGGGTTTCCAGCTTGATTTGCGCTTTCGCGTGCTGAATCTGCTTTTGTTCCTTAATGACCTGCACTGCTTCAATCGCCTCAGTAAGCGCTTTTAGCTGTGTCTTAAATTCACGTTCTTTTGCTTCTAAACCCGTCAGGTTGGTTTGGTGCGCCTCAATTCGCTTATGACATTCAGCTTCATCGTCACCTAAGGCAGCTTGGTCATGAGAGCGAAGTTCCAGCTCCTGTTGATGCTTTTTGAGCTGCTCATGAATGTTATTTTTGGTTGTTTCGCAACGTTCAATGTGAAGCTGCAATTCCACGTAACGCTGATTGGTGGTTTGGATCAGCTGTTCGGTTTCCGCGAGTGTTTTTTCATTGTCCTGAAGTTCAGCGCTGAGACCACTCATCGTTTGCTCAAGGTGAGCCAACTTTTCTTCAATTTGCGCAACTTCTACTTCCTGTGCTTTTAAATCTTTTAGGGGCGTCAATGAACCATTGCGAAGCGTCAGTTGAAATTTAGAACCTAAAAATATGCCGTTCTTAGAAACCAAGCGAACCGTTTTTGACAGTTCCGAGTAGGCTTCGGATTTGTCTTCGTGAAATTCGTCAATCACATACACATCCCCCAAGAGCTCCTCAAACATGACTTCGTAACCGCTTTTTACTTTTATTCTGTCAAGCAGTCTTGCTTCTTGAAGAGGTGAAATTTGATGCGCGTTCTGTTCGCTGAATGTATATTCTACTTGATTTTTAATCAGAATGGACGCACGGTGATGCCCTTTACTCCGTAATTTTGAGATAAGAGAAACAGCATCTTTTGTATTTTCCGTGATTAAGGATTTAGAAAAATCAGAAAGGGCGGCTGCTGTCGCAACTTCGTACCCGTCTGAAATCTCCAACAGATCAAGAAAGGCGTGAACCGTTGTCTGCGTTTCTGAGGTGTGCAATAGCTGTTTTACTTGCGAGAACGCCGGGCCGTGAAGCTGGCTCATCAGTTCTAGTTGGTGTAAAAACTCGGCTTTTTCCTCTTTTTGCTGCCCAACTTGATCTTTTAACTGGCCCACTTGCGTTTGCAGCAACTCACGTTTTAGAGTGGCAGAGGAAAGAAGTGTTTTTTGATCAAGTAAATGTTGTTTCAGGGATGCGATTTGATCGACAATTTTTCGCTCATCCCCAATCAATTCATTCAGCTGATTTTCTAAGCGAGTCCGGTATTCTTTTGTCTGCTGGCGGCGTTCGTTTAAGTGTAACACATGGGAAGCAATCCTTTGAATTTCATTTTTGACTTCGGCCATTTGGCGCGCGTGATCAAAACTGTCCTCAGAAAGTTGTTTGAATGCCAATTCTTTTTTGGCTATCTCATCGGTGGTTTGGGCTAGATTGGCATGCGCTGACTGGTACTGTGTTTCAAGTTCATGATGAATGCTGCTTAACTTATCATATTCGGCTTTAATTTGTTCAAGTTCGACAATCAGTTGTTCTAGTTTCTTGTGATTCTTTTCGAACTCTTCGGTATTGCGATTAATTTGAGATTTGACTTCATGAAAACGTTCGCGGGTAGTTTCTCTTTCTTTCTGAATTGAACTTAGTTTTTCACCAATTTGAAGGCGGTTATGCTCTGTCTCAAAAAACTCTTTCTCCGCCACTCTCAACTCTTCCGATAATTGTTTGAAGGTTGTTTCCAATTCGGCCAGCAAGTTTTTATCTTTCTGCAGCTTAGCCTCTTCTTCCTGCCGCAGGAGATCGAGATTACCTTTTTTAAGATTTAGATCATTAATTTCATTAGCTAAAAGTTTAAGTTCGAGCGTTTTGAGCTCTTCATAATTGACTTTATATTGTTCTGCGCGCTTCGCTTGACGTTCCGCATATTTAATATTTCGCTCAACTTCTGCAATAATATCGTTCAAACGTAACAAGTTATTTTCTGTGTGGTCTAATTTACGAATCGCTTCTTCTTTTTTCACCTTGTATTTAGAAATGCCCGCAGCTTCTTCAATTAAAAACCGCCTCTCTTCGGCTTCTGCATTCAAGATATAATCAATGCGCCCTTGTTCAATCATCGAATATGAACTAGATCCTATACCGGTATCTAAGATAAGATTTTGGATGTCTTTTAAGCGGCAAGCTGTCCTATTGATCAAATATTCACTCTCCCCGGACCTGTGGAGTCGGCGGGTCAATGAAACCTCGGTATAATCAATGGGAAGCGCATGGTCACTGTTATCAATGGTGAGCGTCACTTCTGCAAAATGAACCGGATCCCTAAAATCAGTTCCTTGAAAGATCACGTCTTCCATTTTAGAACCGCGTAGCATTTTGGCGCTTCGTTCACCTAGTACCCAGCGGATAGCATCAGATATATTGCTTTTACCGCAACCGTTGGGCCCTACAATACACGTCACACCTTTTTCAAAAAGGAGTTCTGTTTTTTTGGCAAACGATTTAAAACCGGCTAATTCGATTTTCTTTAAATGCATTAGTTTAAGATCTCCTTATCAGGATTCATGCATGCGTATATTGTATCGTCCTGTACTCTTAAAATATTTACACCTAAACAACAGATAAAAAAAGAGGACCGAGGATTGTCGGAAGCGCCCATTTGAGCGGCTGAGGCGGTATGAGGGCTAATTAAATTTCTTAAAACAAATGGTTGCGTTGTGTCCACCGAAACCTAGAGAATTTGATAACGCGACATTGACAGGTTTTTCCCGCGCTGTATTTGGAACATAATCCAAATCACAATCAGGATCAGGCGTGTGATAATTGATTGTCGGCGGAATGACGCTATTTTTTATTGTGAGAACGGTAAAAATCGCTTCAACACCGCCCGCAGCCCCCAACAAATGGCCCGTCATTGATTTGGTTGAACTGACCATAATTTTTTTGGCAGCCGCATCTCCTAATACTTTTTTAATCGCCAGTGTTTCAACTTTATCATTGAGCGGTGTCGATGTGCCGTGTGCGTTAATATAATCGACATCCGTCGGGTTAATTTGGGCACTTTTTAATGCAAGTGCCATACACCGCGAAGCCCCTTCCCCTTTAGGATCAGGCGCTGTCATGTGAGAAGCGTCAGAGGTCATTCCGTACCCAACGATTTCAGCATAAATATTAGCATTTCTATTTTTAGCGTGTTCAAGTTCTTCCAACACAACCACGCCACAACCCTCCCCCATCACAAAACCGTTCCGCGTCGCGTCAAATGGACGTGAAGCTGTTTCTGGTTTTTCGTTGTGCGTGCTAAGCGCCTTCATAGCATCAAAACCGCCGAATCCGAGCGGTGTAATGCATGATTCGGTGCCGCCTGCAATCATGGCTTTTGCTTCCCCGCGCTGAACGATTTTAAACGCATCACCGATCGCATGCGAGCCGGTTGCGCAGGCTGTCGCAACACAATTGTTAGGACCCTTTAAACCGTAAGCAATTGAAATTTGACCTGGTGCCATATTAACAATCAACATAGGAATTAAAAATGGTGAAACTCGACCCGGACCTTTTTCTAAAAGCACTTTATGCTGTTCTTCAATGGTCCGCAAACCACCGATTCCAGAACCCACCAGCACCCCAATATCTGCCGGATTTTCTTTTTTAAGATCAAGGCCGGAATCTTCAATGGCCATTTTAGTCGCTGCCAAAGCGAATTGAACAAATCGGTCATTTTTTTTGATTTGCTTGGCGGGCATAAATTGCTTGGGATCAAAATCGCGAACTTCAGCGGCGACTTTTGAATTAAAGTGCACCGCTACCTCGTTCGGAATCTGAGTCACTTTTGACGTGCCGCTGACACCACTAATGACGTTTTGCCAGGCGGTTTTGGCATTATTGCCTACTGGGGTCAAGGTACCAACACCTGTGACCACCACGCGGAATTTCATGGTAGGTATTTACATTAACAAATTTTTCACAGAAGGTCAACTTCTGATGAGCTCTTACTTAGAGGCTGTTTTTTCGTCAATGTATTTAATGGCATCGCCGACAGTTTGGATTTTTTCGGCGTCTTCATCCGGAATTTCTATGCCAAACTCTTCTTCCAGCGCCATAACTAACTCGACTGTATCGAGCGAATCAGCGCCGAGATCATCGACGAATGATGCTTCTGGTGTCACTTCTTCGCGTTTAACACCAAGTTGTTCAACTATAATATCAGTAATCTTATCTTGAGCGGCCATCAGTTAACCTCCTTGATTATGTCAACATTCCACCACAAACTTGAATGACTTGTCCGTTAATGTAACCTGCTTCATCTGACGCTAAAAAGAGAGCAGTATTTGCAACGTCTTGCGGACTGCCAAGGCGTGCCAAAGGTATTTGACTTAAAAGTGCTTGTCGATGCTCTTCCTTTAACTTGTCTGTCATGGCCGTCTGAATGAACCCGGGGGCAATCGCATTGGCTGTCACACCCCGTTTTCCCAGTTCTCGTGCAGTGCTTTTCGTGATCGCAATCACGCCCCCTTTTGAGGCGGCGTAATTAGCCTGCCCTGCATTTCCCATCACACCGATAATCGATGCCATGTTGACGATTCGACCGTATCGCTGTTTCATCATGATTCGTGAGACAGATTTAGTAAAGAGAAATACGCTTTTTAAGTTAATTGAAAGAACAGAATCCCAATCGTTTTCACTCATGGTAGCAAGCAATTGATCACGTGTAATGCCTGCATTGTTGACAAGTATATCGATGCGACTTTTGGAGTCAAGCGTTTTTTTAACAGTTTCTTCGACTTGTTTTGCATTCGCAACATCGCAAACAAAAGTGAGTGAATCTTGACCGGTTTTGCTTTTAATATCTTCTCTGGCTTCCTGCAATAACGGTTCTTGAATGTCGCACAGCACGGGTGATGCGCCCTGCGCTGCCATCGTCATGGCAATGGCTTTTCCAATACCTCTTGCGCCGCCGGTAATTAATGCAACTTTATTATCTAACCTCAACATACCTTCCCCTCCAATTCCTTCACGAGTTGTTGAATGTCATTATCGGTTTCTATGTTAATAACTGAAGCAGTTAATTGATTTCTTTTCGCCAACCCTTTCAGCACTTTTCCGGGCCCGATTTCAAGCACTTGTTCAATGCTGTCTTGGTTTAAGGTTTCCATTGTCTTGACCCATTGAACCGATGAGGTTACTTGCTCATATAGGCGCAATTTAATTTGAGCGGGGTCTTGGATGTAGGTGCCCAAAACGTTAGGAACAAATTTCACTTTGGGTGACTTTAAAGTGACGGAATTGAGGGCATCCTTTAAGCCTTGTTGAGCCGATGCCATTAATTTTGAATGGAAAGCCCCGCTCACTTTAAGCATCATGGCTTTTCCGTTCTGTTTTTCTGCTAGCCGGCAAGCTTTTTGGACAGTTTCCAAAGTTCCTGAAATAACGATTTGAGTTGGTGAATTAATGTTAGCAATTCCCGCGCCAGATTTGTCACAAATTTGCTGGCATTGCTCAGCCGTAAGTCCCAATAAAGACGCCATCGTTCCCGGATTCTCTCGGGCAGCTTCTGTCATGAGTTCACCGCGTTTGCGGACTAATTTCAACCCCTCCTCAAAAGATAAAGACTCCGCCGCTACTAACGCCGTAAATTCGCCTAAACTTAAACCGGACACAGCCATTGGTGCAAACTGGGGAAGTCTGGCTTTCAAAACTGCCCAAGCCGCCATGCTTGTAACAAAAATAGCCGCTTGGGCATTCGCTGTATCTGTCAATCGTTCTTCGGGGCCATTAAAACAAATATTTGAAAGCGATAAACCTAAAATTTGATCGGCGCGGACGAACATCTCTTTTGCTTCAGGACAATTTTCGTATAAACTTTTCCCCATCCCAACATATTGCGCACCCTGTCCAGGAAATAAGCATGCCGTTTTCAACATAGTTACCACCGAATGATATTTGCTCCCCACGTTAATCCGCCGCCAAATGCAACTAGGACCACATGCTGACCATTTTTTAATTTACCAAACTTAGCAGCCTCATATAACGCAACAACTGTGGAAGCAGCGGACATGTTCCCGTAACGTTCGACATTGATAAATACTTTTTCGATTGGTAACTTAACGCGATCAGCCACTGCCTGCAGAATTCTAAGATTGGCTTGATGGGGTATTAAACAATCAATTTGCGCCGGGGTAATTTGAGCGCATTGGCAGATTTTTTGAATGGCTTCATCCATTGTCCTGACGGCAATTTTAAACACATCACCCCCGGACATTTTAAGATATTGAAGTCCCTCTTTGATATTTTCAGATGTGAGCGGCAACGCAGACCCGCCAGCCGGTACTTTTAAAATATCCGCCTGTTCACCGTCGCTCCCCAAATAACTCCCTAACAATTCAGGCCCTTTATCAGAAACGCCTAGGACAGCGGCACCTGCCCCGTCACCAAATAACACACAAGTAGCACGATCTTTCCAATCAATAAAAGAGGATGTGATTTCAGTTCCAATCACCAAAATATGCTTATGCAAACCGCTTCTAATGTAAGCCTCTGCCACTGAGAGACCGTAAACAAATCCGGAACAAGCCGCTGATAAATCAAAGGCTGGGCAAACCGCTCCTATTTTTTGCTGAATGACGCAGCCGGTTGAAGGAAAAGTCATATCGGGAGTCGCAGTTGCGACAATGATGAGATCAATTTGAGTCGCTTTTAGATTCGCCTGCGCCAACGCTTCAAGTGCAGCTTTTGCGCCAAGGTCACTTGCCGCAGTCCCGGGCTCTGCGATGTGGCGTTCTTGAATCCCGGTTCGAGTTCGGATCCACTCATCGCTGGTATCGACCATTTTTTCAAGGTCAAAATTTGTCAGCACTTTTTCCGGAACAAATGCGCCCAAACCAAGAATTCTAACTGATGATGATTTCATTCGATTCTTTCACAACACGGACAACAGCGAATGTTTCATATTTAGGCTGTCGGTTTTTGAGTGGGGTTTGCCGAACCGGTATGATGGTTTTGCTCTCTGATCTTCAATTCTTCGATGATATGGTTATTGACTTGATTTTCAACCATATTGGCTCCCGTCCGAATTGCATTTCGAATGGCTCTGGCTGACGATATGCCATGCCCAATGATAACCACCCCGTCAACCCCTAAGAGGGGCGCTCCGCCCGCTTCTTCATAATTGGTTTGGCGTCGAATAGACTCAAATGCATTTTGACAAAAGAAGGCGCCTATTTTTGCTAAAAAATCTTTCTTGATTTCATTACTGACCAAACTGACAAAAACTTCGATAATACTTTCAATCATCTTTAAAACAACGTTGCCAACAAAACCATCGCAAACAATGCAATCGGCTTTGCCGCCAAAGAAATCTCTGCCCTCAATATTGCCGATAAAATTAATGCCGGAATCACGCAGCATGCGATAAGCATCCTGCAAGACTTCCGTTCCCTTTGATTCTTCTTCGCCAATATTAAGTAAGGCAACCGCCGGTTTCTTCTTCTTTAATAAGAAGCGAGAGTATGCCTCGCCCATGATGGCATATTGAACCAAATGATGAGCCGAAGGATCAATATTAGCACCCACATCCAAAGCGAGTGAAATGCCGTGAAGGGTCGGAAACGTGATAGCGATCCCGGGCCTGGTAACACCCGGCAGTAAACCAAGATTTAAAGTTGCCCCTGCAACAACAGCGCCTGTATTGCCTGCGCTAATAACAGCGTCCACTTCTTTTCTTTTTAAAAGATCAATGCAAACCGCTAAAGAAGAATCCTTCTTCTTTTTAATTGCTTTGACAGGTGAATCTCCCATGTCAATTACTTCAGAGGCATGGTGAATCGATATTTGTCCGCCTTGTACTTTATGCTTCTTAAGTTCACGCTTAATAGCATCCTCGCGCCCTACAATGACGATCTCGTCAATATCGGTGTAAGCCAGTGCAGCTTCTACCGCCCCATCAACAATTGTTTGCGGAGCGTAATCGCCCCCCATCCCGTCAACAGCGACTTTAATCATTTCTCACTCTTCGACTTCATTTTAATGGTAACCACTTGACGCCCCTTGTAATAACCGCATGCAGGACAAATCCGGTGCGGTGCGATCATGGCGCCGCAATTAGAACACTTAGAAAGTGATTTTGCATGAACGGCGTCATGAGAACGTCTTAAGCTCGATCGTTCATTTGAATGTCTTCGTTTCGGATGTGCCATAAAAACTCCTTCGTCAGTTAGGTATTGCTGAACCACTTTTTTAAATTCTTAAAGGAATCTGCCTTGCGCGTTTCGCGACAGTGACACTTTGACGTGTTGAGATCAATACCGCAATGAGGGCACAAACCTTTACACTCCGAATCACACAGAAAACGTTCAGGCTGATCTAAAATCAATGAATCACGAATATCGTCAGAGAGATCTATTTCTTTTAGGCCTTTGATATCATAAGCGTAGTCAACTGATTCATCAATGTTATTCACTACTTTTTTTAGACATCGCGCACATGTTTGTTCGCGGGTACAATAGATATGACCTCGAAACACGAGTGTATTTAGATTTTTTTCGGCGTTTCCCCGCACGGTCACTTCCCCCACATAATGCATATCTACCGCGTCAATGTCGAGTGTGCCTGCCGGCAAAATTTCCTCGATCGGTGTCGGTGTGCTGTCTTTGAGTTGCAAAACCTGGATAATCATCGGTTCACATTAACTTTTTCTTAATTTCATTCATAACAAAAGGAGGTACAAACGTATCCACATTACCGCCGTATTTCGCAATTTCTTTTACTAATTTTGAGGATAGATAAAAATGTTTTTCGGAAGGCATCAGAAAAATGGTGTCAATGTCTTTTGCCAATGTCCGATTCGTCATCGCCATTTGGAACTCATAGTCAAAATCAGAAGTTGCCCGCAATCCCCGAATCAACGTCTGAATGTTATGTTTTCGCGCAAATGCAACACTTAATCCATCAAAAGCATGCACATGAACCCGTTTTAGTCCCTTTAGTGCCCGCTGCATCATCTCAACCCGCTCGGCAACACTAAACAACGCTACCTTATCCTCATTAGTCGCAATAGCAACATAAACCTCGTCAAACAATGCCAGCGCACGTTTAATAAGGTCAAGATGGCCATAGGTAATGGGATCAAAACTGCCGGGGTATAAAGCTTTTCGCTTTGAGTGCTTCATAGGTCTTTTTTAACTTGCGAGCATGGTTCTATTGCCATCAATACGCTAATAAAAGCTTGTCCCAGAGGCCGGTCGGTTTCTAGCTGAAATCTCCTAATTCCGGCTAATTCCATACCCTCCTGGCTTGCCCGATGGATGACGATTTTACCAAATTTTGGCAATATAACAGAACGCTCTAATTGACGCAATGTTTTTTTTATAAGTCCTTTATTGTAAGGAGGATCCAAGAAAATAAGATCGTAGGAAAAAGCGCGTTGTGATAACCGGCGGATGACTTGGGAGGCTGAACCTTGAAAAATGTCATACCGGTCACGGGTGACCCCTAATGAATCTAGATTCTTTTTAATCATGCCTATCGCTTCCAAGTCCTGTTCCACAAATGTGACATGGTTAGCCCCCCGACTAATGGCTTCCAAACCGACACTTCCGCTCCCCGCGAACAGATCTAGAACTTTCAAACCATCCAGCGTTTGTCCTAAAATATTAAAGACACTCTCGCGCATCCGATCCATCATGGGACGCGTTATTTTTGCTTTAGGAAAATCGATGAGCCGGCTTTTAAAAACACCGGCGATAATTCGCATTTTAATTTAACCTGTCATTTCTTTCAAACGTTGGTGCTCAGACGCGTTCAGATCGGGATCTGTTTGCAAAAGATTCTTAGCTTCCTGACGGGCAATTTTTAACCACTCATGATCACGGGATAGGTGAGCTATTTTAAAAAACGGCACCCCGCTTTGTCTGACACCTAAAAATTCACCCGGCCCTCTTAATTTCAAATCTTCCTCGGCGATCTCAAAGCCGTCTTGTGACTGTGTTAGTATTTTAATACGTTTGAGCGCATCTTCCGCCTGATGATCCGAAACCAAGTAACAGACAGAAGGTTTGACGCCTCTGCCGATTCGTCCGCGTATTTGATGTAATTGCGAAAGACCAAACCGTTCGGCATGTTTAATCACCATCACGGTTGCATTTGGATTATCGACGCCCACCTCAACGACGGTAGTGGCAATTAAAATTTTAATGAGCCCTTTACGAAAAGATTCCATGACTCTTTCGCGATCTTCATACCCCAACCGACCATGCACCAACCCGATGGGTATTGATTTCAGCGGCCCATTTTTAAGCCGATCATATTCCTGGACAGCTGCTTGTAATTCGTTTTTTTGATTTTCTTCAATCATGGGAAAAATGATGTAGGCTTGCTCCCCTTGAGCGACTTTGGCTCTGATCGTTGTCATGAGCTTTGATTCGTCGACCGAAGAGATGCTAACGGTTTTAATGGGCTGCCGCCCTTTTGGCAATTCCCGAATGGTTGAAATATCAAAATCACCGTAAACAGTTAACCCTAAAGTCCGCGGGATTGGGGTTGCTGACATGATGAGCAGATGAGGCCGCGGCACGCGGGCTAGCAACTGAGAACGCTGTTTGACTCCAAACTTATGCTGCTCATCGATCACTACCAAACCCAAATTCTTAAATTGAACCGTCTCCTGCAAAACTGCATGGGTGCCGACCAAGACATCAATACCGCCTGAGGCAAGCTGTTCAAGCACGCGAACACGTTCCTCGCCCGTGATACTGGCAGTTAAAAGTGCGACCTTAAGAGCGGTTCCTTTTAGAATCTTTGTCATGGTCTCCATGTGCTGTTCTGCCAAAACCTCAGTCGGAATCAGAAAAACACTTTGGCACTGATTGCGTTTGGCAAGCGCCATCATAAACGCAGCCACCACTGTTTTGCCGGAACCCACCTCTCCCTGAAGTAATCGCGTCATGGGAGCCGGTTGACTCATGTCGCCCGCAATCTCTCGAATAACAGTTTCTTGATCTTTGGTTAATTGAAAAGGCAAACGCGCAGTGAACTCTTTTAAGGTGTCTGCAGCATATTGAAAGGGAATAGCTTTCTTTCGTTTCACGGTTTGCTGCTTGCGCATCAATCGAAGACCTAGCAAAAAAAAGTCGTCAAAAATAAGGCGTTTTCTAGCTTCTTCTAACATTTCAAAACTCTCAGGAAAATGCAGCTGCCTGACAGCGGTGGGCAACCCCATAAAATGTAAACGTTTTTGAATGGACGCCGGCAAATAGTCCTGCACACATTTGTCCATCTCATGCTCGACAACGGATTTCATGATGACGCGCAAAGACCGTTGAAACAGACCTTCTGTGAGGGGATAGATTGGTGTAATGCGTCCGGTATGAACGGGGTTTTCTTCGTCAATATCAATAATTTCATATTCTGGCTGCGTCATTTGCAAACGGTTTTGATATAGCTCCGCTTTGCCGCTTATGATGATGTGAGTATTTTCGTGAATGATGCGTTTAAGATACGGCTGATTAAACCAAATGGCAGAAAAAAGCCCCGTATCATCCTGGATCCACATTTCAAAAAGTTTAAGACGCTTCAACGGTTTTAGCTGCGCGGAAACCACCTTCCCTTGCAAGGTCACAAAAGCGCCAATCTTCACATCGCTTATTTTGACAAAGTGACTACGGTCTTCGTAGCGCCTCGGGAAGAAATAGAAAAGGTCAGAAACATTTTCAATTCCAATACGTTTAAATGCTTCCGCTTTCCGCGGACCAACCCCTTTCAAATAGCGAACAGGTTTTGGTGATTGGGGGGCTGTTTCTGTGGTTTTTGTGTGCATATCGCTTGCCAAATCCATCGCCTGTGGTAGCACAATAATTCCGTCTTAAGTAACAGTATAAACAAAACGATGAAACAAACCAGCTATTCGGCAGCTGAGTCAGGTGGGGTTGGCTTCTCTTCTGCCGGAGTTGCTGTATCGGTTGGCGCTGCGGTTGACTCGCCTTTTGTTTCTTCTGCCTTGATTTTATTCAAAACTTCTTTGATTTTATTGACATCAACCTGAGTTTGCGGCGTATTGCTAAATAGTGATTTAGACTTTTTGGTTTCCAAGATTGCAAGCGCAATGCAAGTGGTTAAGAAAATAATGGCAGCCACGGAGGTTGCTTTCGCTAGAAAACTGGCCGATTTGGTTCCAAAAAATGATTGCGGCGTACCGCCAAAAGTTCCCCAGCTCAGTCCGCTCCCCCGTCCGGCTTGCAGCAAAATAACCAAGATCAGAATAAAACAAACGATGACATGAATAATTACAATAAACGTTGTCATTTTTAGTTACCTCGTGCGCCAGAAAGATGTGTGGAGTTTGTGACGATTTGAATAAAAGATTCCGCTTTCAACGAAGCGCCCCCTACTAACGCGCCGTCTAAATTTGGTTTTTCCATTAATTGCGTAATATTGTCTGGTTTGACACTGCCGCCGTACAGAATGCGAACCTTACTTGCGGTGTCATCACCATATTTTTCAATTAATAATCGACGAATATAAGAATGCATTTGTTCGGCTTGCTCAGGGGTTGCTGTTTTTCCCGTTCCGATTGCCCACACCGGCTCGTAAGCGATCACGATTCGTTCTAAATCTTTTGCTTCCAAATGAGCCAGCGAACCTTCAAATTGCTTTTTAACCACTTCAAAAGCTTGGCGCGCTTCCCGCTGCTCAAGCGTTTCTCCAATGCAGACAATCGGAATAAAACTGTACTTCAATGCTGCAAGTACTTTTTTATTAATGAGCTCATCTGATTCTTTAAAGTGCTGCCGCCTCTCGGAGTGGCCTAAAATAACATATCGGCACCCAACCTCTTTTAGCATGAGAGGAGATATTTCACCCGTAAACGCCCCTTCAGACTCATAATGCATATTTTGAGCACCCAAATCAATTTTACTGCCTTGAAGTGCTTCATTTGCAGCTTGCAATGCTGTAAAAGGTACGCAAACTGCGATATTGACCTCAGTAGCTGCGCGGACCCCTGCTTTAATGGCATTGATCAAAGTAGTGGCTTCTGAAATGCTTTTGTACATTTTCCAATTTCCAACAATCAGCGAATAGGTCATCAAGCAACTCCCGATTTTTCTTTATCGTTAAGGACTTTGATTCCAGGTAATTCAATGCCTTCCAAATATTCCAAGGAGGCACCGCCGCCGGTTGAAATGTGTGAGACCTTGCCTTCGAAACCGAATTGCGTGATGGCTGCTGCCGTGTCTCCGCCGCCAATAATGGTGGTCGCTTGACTTTCAGACAAGGTTTTTGCTAACGCCAACGTTCCTGCGGCAAATGGCTTCAACTCAAATATGCCGACAGGGCCATTCCAAATAATTGTTTTTGCTTTTTTTAAAACGTTTTGAAAGGCGGCGGTTGTTTTTGGTCCGATGTCGACGCCAAGCCACCCATTCGGAATATCATCAGCTGCAATTTTGGTTTCGGCAGCCGCGTCTACTTTTTGAACAATAACATGATCGGTCGGTAGCAATAACTCAACCTTCTTTTCTTTTGCTGCTTGAATGACTGAATTGGCAATCGCAATACCATTTTCATCTTCGACTTTTGAATTCCCCACTTCTCGTCCCATGGCCTTTAAAAAAGTGTAGGACATGGCGCCGCCTATTAAAAGCGAATCAACTTTTTTGAGTAAGTTTTCTATCACTTTAATTTTGTCGCTTACTTTTGAACCGCCTAGTATGGTGACAAAAGGTTTTTTGGGATTTTCAAGCGCCGCATCAAAATAGGTAATTTCTTTAGCCATTAAAAAGCCTGATACGGCCGGGAGAAAATGCGCAATCCCTTCAGTTGACGCATGCGCCCTGTGTGCGGCGCCAAAAGCATCGTTCACATATATTTCTGCAAGTGAAGCAAGCTGTTTTGCAAAGGCTGCATCATTCTTTTCTTCTTCCGGGTGAAAGCGGAGATTTTCAAGCAGAACAACTTGCCCGGGCGCCAATTTCTTCACACTTGATTCAACTTCAGAACCAACGCAATCAGGAAGTAAAGCGACAGTCAGACCAAGCAATTTTGACAAATGTTTCGCTGCCGGTAACAAGCTGTACTTGTCAACACGCTTGCCCTTGGGTCTGCCCAAATGAGACATCAAAATCACACGGGCTTGATGCTCAATCAGGTAACGAATGGTCGGAAGCGTTTTGGCAATACGGCTATCGTCCGTAATTTCCAGTTGTTCGTTTAACGGAACATTAAAATCAACACGAACGATAACCCGTTTTTCTTCCAACGAGATATCTTGGATGGTTTTCTTTCGCATGAATTCTTTTCTAGGCGTTTTGGGTAACGGGAAGTTTTTTACCGATCAACGCGGCAAGATCGACGCAACGATTGGAATAACCCCATTCGTTGTCGTACCACGAAACGACTTTAACAGATTTTTTGTTCACAACTTTGGTGAGTGCCGCATCAACAATAGAAGAACGCGGGTTACCTTTGAAATCTATTGAAACCAAAGGCTCAACGCAATATTCTAAAATACCTTTCAAAGGTCCTTTAGCCGCTTTTTCTAACGCGGCGTTTACTTCTTCTGCGGTGGTCTCTTTTTCAACTTCACAAACCAAATCAACTACCGACACATCGGGCGTCGGTACGCGCATTGCAAATCCATCAAGCTTGCCTTTGAGCTCAGGGATAACCAAGCTGATCGCCTTGGCTGCACCCGTGGTGGTTGGAATGATGGATATGGCTGCTGACCGGGCGCGCCTCAAATCTTTGTGTGCCAAGTCTAAAATGCGCTGATCGTTGGTGTAAGAATGAACCGTTGTCATTTGCCCATGGACAATGCCAAAGTTTTCATGAATGACTTTTGCAACAGGCGCCAAACAGTTCGTCGTGCATGATGCATTTGAAATGATGTTATGCTTTTCGGTTTGATACGCTTTATCATTAACACCCAACACAATCGTAATGTCTTCATTTTTTGCAGGCGCAGAAATAATGACTTTCTTCGCACCGCCTTTTAAATGCGCTTTTGCTTTTTCCGCATCGGTAAAAATACCCGTTGATTCAATCACCACATCGACTCCCAGCTTTCCCCACGGAATTTCAGCCGGATCACGATGCGATAAAACTTTTAATTCTTTACCATTGACAATGAGGGCATTCTCTTTAGCTTCAATCGCGGCATCAAGGATACCAAAGGTAGAATCGTATTTTAATAAATGAGCCAGCGTAGCGGTGGGGACCGGCAAGTCATTAACTGCAATAAACTCAATCTCTTTATTTTTCAATCCTGCGCGATAAATCGTCCTCCCGATACGCCCAAAACCATTAATGCCAACACGAATAGCCATTGCTAACCCCTTCTCACTTAATGTTTAAATACCTGATGTTTTTAAAGACAAGAAACTAATATTATACCTTAACCCAATAAGGTGTCAATATCTTCAAATTAAGAAGCCGGCTGCTTTTGTTTTTAGCTTCGTTTTATCTGAAATAGCCAATTCATAGATTCGACTAATCTCGGTCACAAGGCGATTGATGGCAAACGCTTCTTCCACAGTCTCAGATGCGTGCGTTCCAATTGCGATCCGCAGCTGAGGGTCGCGAATTAATGCAAGAATTGCCTCTGAAAGCGCCTTGACGCTTTTAGGCTCGATCAATAAACCGTTATCCAAATTTCTTACCAGCGCGTTGAGCGCCCAAATATTAGTCACGATTACAGGTTTCTTAAGCGCCATTGCCTCCACAATGGATAAGCCAAAACCCTCCCGCCAAATTGCGGGAAGAATAAAAATATCAATGACAGCTAACGCTTTTGTGACATCAGTTAAATCACCGACACAATTCACATTTTCTTCGAGCTGCAGTTGACGAATGAGGCGCAATACTTTTTTCTTATTTGGCCCTGTTCCCACAATAACCAATTTGATGTCCGGATAATGCTTCTTGACTTCCTTAACTGCTCTAACTAAATATTCATGACCTTTATCCTGCACAATGCGAGCAACGATACCCAAGGTGGGTACCGAAGAAGCTAGATTCCACTCTTTCCTTATCTGGTTGGGATCGTGGCAAGTCAGGCGTTTTCTCAGGTCAGATACGTCAATCGCATTCAAGACCATGTGCACTTTTTCTTTCTTTACATTAAAATATTCAATTAAATGATTAGCCACCGGCTGGCTAATGGCGACGATCTTATCTCCCCATGCAGGCAAAAGACGCCGGCCTAAACGTTTTTTATAAAATCCGTGACAAGTGCTCACAACCGGAATGCCTGAGAAGCAGCTCAGCCACCATGCCATCACTTGGGTAATTCTCGTGTGGGCGTGAATCAAAGCAATGTTCTCTTTTTTAATTAATTTTAATAGCTTGGGAATAGCCAAATAGATCTTTGGGCTTAGTTCACTCTTGGTTTTAAAATCCATATCAATCGTTCTAATGCCGGATCGCTCTAATATTTCTTTCAAATTTCCGCCGCTTGAGGCGCAAATAATACCGTATTTACTGTGATCGATATTTTTCCCCAATAAATAAATGTAAGTGGTAATGCCGCCGATATTAATGTGGGTAGTGAGGTGGAGAATCTTAATCTGACTCATTTAAAAACGTCACCTATGTTTAGCTTCCTGCCTAACGCGTAAGCGTGAGGCGGCATAACACGCAGCGATTCCGGTTGAATTTGGTCAATCTTTAGAAATCCGCGGCCTGTACTCACCTCTATGTAACCTTTCTTTGAAATCAGCGTCACACAGCCCGGTGCTTGCGCTTGTTTTTTAGTTTCCACACTATCTGCTTTTAATATTTTGATCCGCTTCCCGTTTAAAAACGCATAGGCGCCAGGCCACTTAACGTAAGCTTTGACTTGATTGCGGATATGTTGAGCGGATTGTTGCCAGTCAATTTTTCCGTCCTCTTTTTGTATCTTATGCGCATAAGAAGCTTCTGTTTCTTTTTGAGGCATCAAGGTGTGTTTCCCTGCTTCAATTAATTCAATGCTTTTAATAACTAATTCACCGCCGCGCTTGGCCAGTTTTTCCTCTAAAGAAAGGGCGTCATCTGATTTTTGAATCGGCACCGCTTCTTGAATAACAAGATCGCCCGCGTCCAACCGAGGTGTTAGCAGGGCAATACTGACACCGGTTTTTGTTTGACCTTCCAGCAAAGGCGCCGCAATCGGAGAAGCGCCTCTGTATTTTGGCAGCATCGAAGGATGAACATTTAAAGCAAATTTTTTGGGAATTGAAAGCAACGGTGTTGGCAATATCTTTCCGTAAGACGCAATGACAAAATAATCAGCTGCCGCATCCCGTAGCTGTGCATCAATTTTTTTGTCCTGTAATGTCTCCGGAGCGAAAACGGGTAACCCAATTTCCTTTGCTTTTTGAGCAACCAGAGACAATGCCGGAGTTAACCCGCGCCCTTTCTTTCTTTCAGGCGTTGTCACCACCAAAACCACATCGGCGTGAGACTTTGTCAAATGCTCCAAAATTGGTATAGAGAACTCGGAAGAACCAAAAAAAACAATTTTCATGACTGATCGCTGCGTATGAGGAGGGATGGATGTTTATAATTTGTTAGAGACGCTGGTACCGGCTCAAAACTTTTTGGCGTTGATCGAATTCAATTCGATCGATAATTAATTTTCCATCCAAATGATCTAACTCATGTTGAATAACACGAGCTTCAAAATCGTCCAACGCTTCCCTTATTTTTTTACCAGCTTCATCCAGATATTCAAGTTCAACATGTTTAAAACGCCTTACTTCCAAAGCAACTTCAGGGAGGCTAAGACAGCCCTCCGGACCTAATTGCGTCCCTGAACTTTTTAAGACAACCGGATTAACATACACTTTTTCTTTCCCGCGTTCACTATCGGGCGTTGTCACAAAAATACGTTTAGAAACGCCCACTTGAGGTGCCGCAATTCCCACCCCTTTTTCTTCGTACATCACACGGATCATTTGCTTAATCAAATCAAATTCATCGCGGCCGATCTTACCAACCGGCTTTGCCTTCACGGTTAAGACAGGATGAGGATACACCACAATAGAAAGATTCTTCATAAAGGCATTTTACCATTAAAAGATTTCTCAGTAAAGCAAACTAGCCTATAGGACGGCCAGCGGATCCATATCAGGCACAATATAGACAAGATTTGATTTTTTAAGGGCTTGGAGGCTTTTTTTAACCTCTTGATGCAACGCTGCGTATGATAAGTCCGCCTTAATGATTAAATGCCATCGATACTGTCCGCGTAGTTTATAAAATGGCAGCGGGGCGGGGCCAAGCAGTTCCGTTGCCTGTGGGTCTAAGCTTTCATGGAGCAACTTCTTTAATGCCTGTATTTGCTCGATAGCCTTCTGTTCTTTTTTACTGCGAACCACGATGTTTATCAGTCGTTTGTAGGGCGGGTACTTAAATTTTTCCCGGTGCACCATCTCACGCTGAAAAAACTCGCGCATATCATGCTTCTGAGCCAGCTGAATGCTAAAATGATAGGGTGAATAAGTTTGAACAATCACTTTTCCTTCACGGTCCCCTCGTCCCGAACGTCCCGCCACTTGCGTCAACAGCTGGAATGTCCTTTCGCTTGAACGAAAATCTGGTAACGCCAGTGCTGTGTCAGCCAAAATAACGCCTACCAGGGTAACATGCGGAAAATCAAATCCTTTTGCGATCATTTGTGTGCCGACTAAAATATCGATTTGGCGCTTCCTGAATTTCTCTAAAATAGGAAGATGCCCCTCCTTCAATTTTGCCGAATCAGAATCAAGACGTCCCAGGCGGGCCGTCGGGAAAAACCGTGCCACCTCGCTTTCAACCCGCTCCGTTCCGACACCGAAAAACTTAATAGGGGCTGTTTGATTTCCGTCGGTCAATTGAGATTCTGAAAGCCGGTAATTGCAATAATGACACACAAATTGATGTAGACTCTGGTGAAAAGTAAGCGGCACATCGCAATAGCGGCACATCAACAATTCTCCCGAATGGGGAGAATGCGCCTGGGTGGCGTAGCCGCGGCGATTCAGAAGTAAAAGCACACCTTCATTTCGTTCGAGCGCCGTCTTAATGGCTGATTGTAATTTAGGCGAAATAATCACACGTTCCCTTGCAATCGCGGCCGCTTGGTTCAAATCGACAATTTCAATTGAAGGTAATTTTTTGGAGTCAACTCGTTTGGTTAATTCAAGTAATTGATACTCGCCTTTCTCTGCTAATAGAAGCGATTCCATGGCTGGTGTTGCCGAACCTAAAACCAAAACCGCATTTAAATCACGCGCGCGCCATTTAGCGATTTCACGTGCATGATAGCGGGGATTTTGATCTTGTTTGTAAGAATGTTCGTGTTCTTCGTCGATGATAATTAATCCTAAATGACTCAAAGGAGCAAAAATGGCCGATCGTGCACCCAAAACAACTTTGCGTTCGCCGGTTCGAATTCGCTCCCATGCAAACCAACGCTCACCCTCTGAAAGTTTGCTATGAATAATTTCAAGCTGATGACCAAAATGAATGGAAAAGAACCTTTTTAATTGTTCGGTTAAAGCAATTTCGGGCACCAAACAAATAGCGGTTTTCCCTAACCGGATCGCTTCTTGAATGGCGCGAATATAAATTTCACTTTTCCCGCTTCCCGTGACGCCAAATAATAAATTGGCAGCATATTGATTGGACTGCAATTGTTCACCAATTTTCTGGAAAGCAGCTGCTTGTTCATCGGTTAATTGAAACCTAGCGGGACTCAAAACCTCTGCGGGGGGTACGGCAGTAAGTGACCGATATTTCACTTTCTTTTGACGGCGGAAAGGTTTTGGCAGAACTGCCTGAATGGCCTCTCCCCAACTCGAAAAATAATAATGACTGATGTATTGCGTGAGGCGAATAAAATGATCGGATAAATAAATTTCTTGATCAAGCACTTCAACAATTTTTTTTAATTTTCGATTAACGGTAATTTCTTCAATTTGCACCACATAGCCGATCATTTGCCGGTTTTTAAAAGGCACTAAAACACGTGCGCCAACTTTCACCTCATGCAGTAATTCGGAAGGTATTTCATATGAAAAAGGATCGTTGGCCGGCACTGACACAGCTACTTGTGCGGTTAGGATTTTTTCAGTTGCAAAAAGAAATGGTGTGGTATTCAACTTAACTGCAACTCTCGATAAACTTGCTTCAGGTCTTCCCAGGCTTTCTTCTTATCTGCTGGGTTTCTGAGTAAGTAGGACGGATGAAAGGTGCAAATAACTTTAATGCCTTGATAATCGTGAATTTGCCCTCTTAAAGCAGATATGGACGTGGTGGTTTTTAAAATCGTTTGCGCTGCAAACTTACCTAAGGCACAAATAATTTTAGGTTGAATCAGCGCAATTTGCTGCCACAAAAAAGGCTGGCAATTGATCACTTCATCGGGCAAAGGGTTGCGATTACCCGGCGGACGGCATTTGAGAATATTACAAATAAAAACCTCCTGACGTTTTAAAGAGATGGCCTCAATCATTTTCGTGAGCAGCTGCCCCGCTTTACCAACAAAAGGCAATCCTTGTTGATCTTCGTCGTAGCCGGGCGCCTCCCCCACAAACATCAGTTTTGCTTTTGCATGTCCGGCACCAAATACGGTCTGTTTTCTTGTCTGCGCTAATTCGCCGCACAATGAACAATTCTTAACTGTCTCTGACAAAACAAGCAATTCATCCTTAGAAGAGGAAACGGCCGGCGCAGGCGAAGAAGCTGTTTCGACGATCTCTTCAACAACATGCCTCTCCGATGGCAACAAGAGCTCATCAACGCCGCTTAACTTCATCATCTCCAGGTAAGCCTGAAATGATCTTTTACTAGCTTTTGACACCGCCGCTCACCTTCCCTAATTGAACGATAAAATCTGATACTGCTTGCGCCGCCTTTGGTCTTGCAATACGCGCGGCATTCTCCTTGAGCGTTTTTAACATTGTAACATCCCGGAGAATCTTTTGTATGACTTGGTTTAAATCACCCTTCTTTTTAAATTCGACGGCAGCTCGATTCTTTAAAAGCCAGCGTGCATTTCTTGTCTCTTGCCCAGGAATCGCGGCACTGATCATCATGGGGAGGTTTTTGACAAGACTTTCACAAGTGGTAGACCCGCCCGGTTTTGCCACCATTAAATCACTGACACTCATCAGTTCGTGCATATTATTAACAAAACCCATTAACATAACAGGGAAGGTAAAGCGGGCATTTGCCAACCGATGGTAAAGTTTTTTGTTTCGCCCGCAAACGACCATAACTTGAATTTGACCTCCCAAATTTGTCAATTCACGAATCTGCTCGATAATCGGCCCAATGCCAAAGCTGCCGCTGGTAAACAAAATGTTTAACCGATGAGGTGTTAGGCCTAATTTTTGCGTTAATTCTGCTCGGTTTTCTTGCTGCAAGAAAATAGTTTTAACGGGAATGCCGCCCGCCGTCACTTTACGGGGATCAACACCCCTCTGGGTTAAATTCTTCGCACTCTCATCAGACATGACCCAATAGGAATCCGTCTGTTCGTTCACCCAGAAAGCGTGCGGCACCACATCGGTAATCACTGTAATTAATCGGCCGCTAAATTCTCCTCTTTTCCTTAATTCGGCAACCACCTCAGCGGCATAAAAATGAGTGGCGGCAATGACATCGGGATTTTCACTTTTAATAAAAGCACGT
Organism: Candidatus Abzuiibacterium crystallinum; assembly: GCA_002787155.1. GTDB lineage: Bacteria > Omnitrophota > Omnitrophia > Omnitrophales > Abzuiibacteriaceae > Abzuiibacterium > Abzuiibacterium crystallinum. The sequence continues at coordinate 143,922 of PCVY01000016.1, forward strand.
AATTTTACGGACTGAAAGCGGTTGAAAAGTTTGCGGAACGGTTTAACAAAAAAGTAAACCAACGGCACATCAAGAAGGTAATAAAAAAATCCCCACAAATGCGGAATCAATTTAACGGCATAAAAATAAATGGCGGGATAACTGTGTTTAAGATGTGGGCTTGCCAGATCAAGCGCATCAACAACTTTCACTTCACTGACTTGGGGACGTGATGATAATTCTTGCGCGATTGCTTCCGCAATTTTTTTATGGCCCTCACCTGCTGTTGCGTGAAGAATTAAGATCTTCATTCTTTTTTTCTTGCATCAGTATGTGATTGCTTAAACTCCGAATATTTTGCATAGGTCACCAATTGATACCACGACGAAAAACATGACAAAAGAAACCCCAAGTAGCCATCTCGATAGCCTTTTTTTGTGAAATAAGCTCTAAAGAAACGATCTGTTGCTTTAAAAAGTGCTAGTCCCAATGACATGCGGCGGCCGTCTTTTACCCACTTATCCGCTTCTAAATCTGTCTCGCGGTTAAATTTAGTGATGAAATGATTCAAATCGCGGAATGAATAATGCATCAGCTCACCTTTGAGATGCCCGCACTTTCCATCCAAGAAAACGCGCGGATGCACACGGGCTTCTTCGTATTTAAATTTATCACGCCGAAATAATTTTAAGCGAGCCGAAGGATAGTAACCAGCGCCTCGAATCCAGCGCTCCCCGATATAAATTTTCATCGGAACGGAATATCCCGCGAAGTTCGGATCATTCTTTTTCACGACTGCGGAAATCTCATCGGCTAATGCAGGGGTAACATGTTCGTCCGCATCCAGGCTTAAAACCCATTCATGTTTTGCCTGCGCGTAAAGAAAATTCCGATGACGGCCCTCAACATCCATTTGGCGCTTTAAACACTTCGCGCCATAAGATTTGGCGATCTCGACCGTTTGGTCTGTGCTCATATCATCCAAAACAACCACTTCATCCGCCCATCGCACCGTTTCCAAACAAGCGCCCAGCCGATGCGCTTCGTTTTTTGCCATGACGGCGATGGTAATAGGCGTTTTAGTTGTCATCGTTTAGTAAGCATTCTTAAATGAAAATAAAGTCATAAAAATAATTTTAAAATCAAGCAGCAGTGACCAATTCTCATAATAATAAAGATCAAGCTTTGTTCGCTCTTCGATGGAAGTGTTGCCCCGCAAGCCATTCACTTGAGCCCAGCCGGTGATGCCAGACTTGATTTTGTGCCTCACCATGTATCGAGGTATGTCTTTCCTGAACTTCCCGACAAAATGCGGTCGTTCCGGACGCGGCCCAACCAAACTCATCTCACCTTTCAAGGTATTCCAAAGTTGTGGAATTTCGTCTAAGTTCATCTGTCGTAAGTACTTACCAATCACTGTGGTTCGTTGATCATTTTTGATTGCCCACACAGGCCCGCTTTGGGCTTCCGCATCTTTTTTCATGGTCCTAAATTTATAAATCCAAAAACTTCTCCCGTCCATGCCTGTTCGCCGCTGTTTATAGAAAATGGGACCTGAGGGATCCGTTAATTTAACGAGCAAGGCCAACATCAGAAAGAGCGGGCTAAGCAAAATCAGTCCCAGTAATGAAAGTGCCATATCAAATATTCTTTTTAGAAAGCGCGAACTGGTTTTATCCAAAGGCGACTTCTTGATGCCGATCAAAGGGACATCATCAATGTATTGCACTTCTACACCGCTTGTAAAAATGCCGAACAAATCCGGAATTTTAAGAAATGTGATTAATTCGTTTTCGCACTTCAAAAATAATTCAGTTAATTTTTCGTCTGGAAAATCAGAAACGGTTAAAATGATTTCATCCGGCGACATCGCCGGTATTTTAGCAAAGATATCATCCAAAATACCGACGATTTGGACTCCCTCAAATTTCTTATCCGCACTCGACCGGCCGCCCGTTAACACACCAATGACCTCATAACGATTCCGGTAATGTCGATTAATGCGCTGAATCACGTGTTTGGCGCTGCGATTGGCTCCCATAATTAATACTTTTATTCTGGTTCCCATTAATCGCCTTACCCAGCCGTCAAATGCATATGCAAAGTGCCGGAATAAACAAACCAATAAAATGAGGAAAATGCAGTGGAGGATAAAAACCAATCGTGAATAAGAAAAGTCACGATAGATAAAAGTAAGCGCCATAATTAAAACGGAGCTGATTAAAGTGGCTTTAATAACAATAAAGATTTCCTGAAGCCGGCGTCTTAAATTGTCAAAAATATAAATCCCATGCGAATGGAAAGTGAGCAGAAAAATAAGCACCACGATAGGCAGGGCGCAAAAATAATAAAAGAGATCCGGCGGTTCCGGTAAATAAGGTTGGGGCAGCCAGAAAAATCTGGTGCAATAAGCCAATAAAAACGCCGTGATAATGGCGCTGGCATCACTTAAGGTAAAGATCAGAGCTGATACAAAATCGCCCCGCCTTTTTTTTCTATATCGAATCGTTTTCATGATGACCTGATTTTGGCAGGCACTGTTAAGAGCCCCCAACTCAATAAGAGCCATAGGATGACAAATGGCGCTAAATTATGAAAAATTGTATCAAAAAACATATAAAAAAGATATCCGGTTATACTCAAAAACACCATCAAGTTAGTGTCGTGAAAGTCTGGTTTTCGCCGAATCAATTCCGGAATCACTCGAGCATAAAACCTAAAAATAAGAAAGAGGAAAGCCAAAATCCCAACCAAACCCGTTTCTGCAGTATGCTGCAAGTAACCATTATGCGCATAATAGTTTTTTACTTCATAGCTGTCTTGTGATGGATTATATTTCTCGATATTTTGGACGTAGGTATTCAATCCGCAACCTGCGATGGGCTTTGCTTTGATTACATTAATCGCTTGGCGCCATAGAACCAGACGATGTCCGATGGTTTTATCAATGCCAGTCGATTTCTTTGAATGAAAAACTAAATCGGCGGGCAGTACAAACGGTGCCGTTATCAAACCAAGTACTAGCAAAATCATCATCCATCGTTTACGCTGAAGTAGAAAATAAATAATCAGCATACCAACCGCAGCAAGCCAAGCGCCTCTTGTGCGGGTTAAGTATAAACAAACAAGCCCTAAAACCATCGCCAAACCGGTTAGGATTCTTTGGACCATTGGTTGCTGAATTTGCGCGACTCGGTTCATCACAAGCGGCATTGAAACAAGCAGAAAAATAGCGAATAATCCGAAATATCCGAATGAGGAAGTAACCCGAATTAATGAATTAACATAACCAATCTCATAACCGCGAATGATATCTTTGCCGATGAAATATTGCAATAAACCATCAGCGGTGGCTATAAAAAATCCTATCGTAAGCGCGGTGCCCACCTTTCGCTGCATATGACTGGTTTGAAGTAAATCGTAAGACGCCCAAAAGAAAAGTATCGCCCGCAGCCATTTATGAAGACCTTTGACGCCTTCGTGCCAATTTCCGTTCGCTGCAATAGAAATCAAAAGAGAACCAATGATCAGCATCAAGGGAATATTCAGCGGTGTCTCAGGAATGATTGGTTTGCCTTCCTGCGCCCGGGCAAGCAAAACACAAACAATCACAGCATAAACACCAACGAGTAATAAAGCGCTTGAAAACACATAAGCGATTACCGCCGTCAGCAGGAATAATTCTGCTATCGTGCGCAGTTGAAAGCTGGTCATTAATTTAACTCGAGTTTGGCACTTTTTAGGCATTGATTTTTAGCTGTTTTGGCAAATCAAGCAAAACATTTGGTGATAGAGAATTTCTAAAAT
>PCVY01000060.1:0-1340 GCA_002787155.1 Candidatus Abzuiibacterium crystallinum
CGAACCCGCGGGAAACCTTTAGGAGCCAAGGGAGGGCAAATCTCTTAAAGGTGTTTGTAACTGGGTTGCGAGCTGGCATCATCATGACAATCTTCCTGTTAGAATTTCCAAACCATGTCCACTTGCAGCATTCTCTTTTCTTCGTCTCTTGTGATCGCATCGGAAGAAAGGTGTCCTGTTAGGAAGAGCGTTGACTCTAACGAAAGATCGTCCGTCAGTTTATAAGCTCCTGAAATCACGCTTCCACGCGCATCGGTATGACCGGTCAATCCAAAATCACTATCTGCGAAAGCACCGACAACAGCATTAGGTTCGATATAACGATATTCATAACCCAATTGCCATTGACCTTTTTTCTTTGCACTGCCCAGTTTCATACCAAGCGCCCATGCAAGATCATAAAGGTCGGTAGCTGTGTTGGTTGCGACATCGTAGTAAACCTTAACGGGAAGATTGGGCATTAAACGAGGCGCGTAAGGATTAATGAGCAACTCATTATAGATTTCAATAATATTGAAATCACCCGCATCAAGTGTCGTTGAGTCGCCATCTCTATTGAAGTTACCGCGCGCAAATGAGCCAAAGTCGCTATTGTCTGCATAACCATTGAAGTTATACCAAGAAAAAGCAGACAACCATTCAACTGGACGTTCTAACCCGATGTCGAACTTTGGATTTAATCCAAACTGCAAGGCAAACAATTCGGCATCTTGTTTTGACGAACCAGAAGCTTCATCTAATACAAACTGACCATAGGTTAAATAACCACCTACTTCAAGACCATCAGTTTTAATAAGATCAAGGTCAACCTTTTCATACACACCTTCTGGTCTGACATCGGTATCCCAAATGATCTTGGAAGATCCTTTTTCAAAAGGATTTTTGAATTTACCGCCTGTGATCTCTAATTTCTTAATAGGTCCTATCTCCTTAGCCCATGACGGCGTGTAGGTCGCATAAGCACGATCCCACTGAAGTGATTTATTCACAAAGTTACCATCAAAGGATGTGTTGGTCGAGGTTGGATCTGTTGTACCACCTGAAGCCATGTAAAAACCAACTTTCATGTCAGGATTAAATGTTTTCTCAAATCCATAACGCAATCGAATACGAAACCGGTTGTAATCATCGGTTTCAGATGGATTACCACTATTAAAATGTGAGCCTTCATAACGCAAACGCATGTCTCCGCCGAACTTTAAGTCTTTGAGCCACTGGGATGCCGGTCCGATAGATGCTTCAAGCTGCTTATCAAAATCTTTCTGAGTCATGGGTTGAACCGCGGCGCCGCTTTTGGACACAATGACCTGCGGTTCGCGTTTTTCAATATCGCGAATCTG
>PCVY01000060.1:1354-44362 GCA_002787155.1 Candidatus Abzuiibacterium crystallinum
TGCGCATCTGACCAATTTGTTTTTGCAAGTTATCTATCGTGCTATTGAGCTGTGCCACGCCGCTTTCATCAGCATAGGCATAACCGCCTAACACGAGAGTCAAGGCACAAAGCAAGGAAATAAATTTTTGAAATCTCATTTGTGACATTCCTCCCTGAGGGTGTATGAATGAAGTGATATTTTTTTCTGTTTGTTTCATGCCTCAATGATAGAAAACACCTGTCAAGAACTCATCATGGCGGTGTAAAGTCTGTGTAAACCTTTCACCGCGAGAAGCCCCTTTTTTGAAGGTAGAGATAGCGGATGAAAAGTTTTTCTGAAGAGTTTTCCTCAAGATGACTATTGCAAAATAATGGCGCGGGATAAACGAAAGTAAAAAACTGATTAACGGGTGAAAACTGGATTAGATTAGGTTCGCCAGAGAGGGAGGGTAAAGTAAAAAGTGGTGCCGCGGCTTAACGCGCTCTCGCACACCACGCGGCCGCCGTGTTCTTCTATGATATGCTTCACAATGGATAAACCAAGACCGGTACCTCCTAATTCACGCGAACGGGCTGGATCTACCCGGTAAAAACGTTCAAAAACACGCTGAACAGAATTGGCCGGAATACCGATACCGGTGTCCTTGATTGAAACCCTCATTTCTTCTCCCAAGACGACCGCATCCAATTCAAGCATACCGTTTAACTGGTTAAATTTAATGGCATTTTCTATTAAATTAATAATGACTTGCCTTAACTGGTCACGATTGGCTTTCACCGGCGGAAGCGCTTTGGACTCTAAATGATTTTGTACTTGAAGTTTCTTTTCATTGATCTGATTAGCGAAAAGCGTGAGACTTCGTTCGATTTCTGAGTTTAAATCAATGCATTCAAATGCGATTTGTTCGCTTTTGGACTCAATTTTTGAAAGTGCTAGAATATCATTGATTAACCGTGAAAGCCGGTTTGTGTCCTCTTCGATCATCTTAAGAAACTTTTCCGTTTGTGCCGGGTCTTTGGCTGCACCATCTAACAATGTTTCAACGAAACCCTTAATGGAAGTCATGGGTGTTTTTAACTCATGCGAAACATTGGCGACAAATTCACGGCGCATATTCTCCAACTCTCTGAGTTGAGTCACGTCACGGAATACTAAAATACCGGCAACGTTACTTTCTGATTTTCCCATACCCACCGCATTAATCCGGAGAATTTTCTTACGATCTCCATGAATAAGGGTAATTTCCTCATTGATTGTCGTTTGTGCCGACATGGCTTGGCGGGCTAATTGATCTATTTTCTCGTGCTTCACAATTTCCAACAAAGCACGGCCCAATGCTTCTGACTTTTTAATACCAAAAATATTTTCCGTACGCGAATTGACCATCAGAATACGGCCTGCTTGATCGACAGCCAAAACACCTTCTGCCATATTTTCCAATACGGTCAGTAATTTAATTTTTTCAGCTTCGGTCTCTTCAATTCGTTTTTTAAGTGTTTTCGCCATCTGATTCATCACATCCGCTAAAATCTGCAATTCATCGCCTCGGCCCATATAAATCTTTTGCGAAAAATCACCCTTGGAAAAACGCATGGCTATCTTTGTCATGCTGCTAATTTGATTCGTGATCGACCGGTTAAAGAGAAAACCCAGCACCAATACCACAATCGCTCCGGCAATAAAACCGGCTAAAATAGGGCGGCGAATCGCTGCCACCACTTCATTTACCTGCGTTAAAGGCAAAGCGAATCTCACCACGCCTAACACATCACCCTTTTCATTTCGAAGCGGTTGAGCTGCGTAAAGCATTTCCTGCTTCAGCGTATGGCTAAAACGCATGCTCGTTGTAAAATTGCCCTTTAAAGCACCCTTTACCTCTTCGCGGCTCCGATGATTATCCATCGCAATAAACTCTTCTGCCGTTCGCTGCGAATCTCCCAACACTTCGCCATCGGCATTGATGACGGTAATTCGCGGATCAATACCTGCAGACAGGTTTTTGAGAAGTGTATGGATTTCACTCTTCTGAGTATGAGCTTTGACGGCGGGCAAAACAAGATCATCAACCAAATGCGCCTGTGTCTTGAGTGATGTTTCTAAATGTTCGAGTGTTTGCTGTTTGACGGTGTGAGAAAGATAGAGCTCCACCAAGAGAAAAGTAGAGAAAAAAAGTGTGAGGTAAAGAAAAGTAATTTGTGCGCCAAATCGCTGCCTTAAGAATTTCATGGCGACACCCCGGAATAGTGAAAAACTTTAACCATCAAAATCAAAACGATATCCGACATTTTTAACTGTCACAATCCGAAAAGCTTCCGTTTTAAGTTTCTTTCTGAGCTGACCGATGTGCATGTCTACTGTTCTGGTCTCAATATTGAGAGATTGATCATATCCCCACACACGGTCAAGCAGCACATCCCGGGACAAAACACGTCCTTTGACTTCCAATAAAATTTTGAGCAAGTCATATTCTTTTGAAGAAAGCTCGACGGGTTTATCTTTTAGCGTGACCACATGTTTGGCCATGTCCATCCTTAAGACGCCTATTTTAATGGTCTCACCTTCATCTTTTTGATGAATTCTTCGCAAAACTGCCTTCATACGGGCAATTAATTCGCGCGGGCTAAACGGTTTGGCAATGTAATCATCAGCGCCTAGCTCAAGTCCAATCACGCGATCGGACTCAGCCCCGCGGGCTGTCAGCATAATAATAGGAATATGACGCGTTTTTGGGTCACTTCTTAAGATTTTGCAGATTTCAAGTCCTCCGATGCCGGGAAGCATTAAATCCAATAAAATCATATCGATTTTCTTCTGACGGGCCATCTCAAGCCCTTCATCACCTTTCGTTGCTACGAGAGGTGTGAATCCGGCCTCTTCAAGGTTGAATTTAACCAATTCAACAATATTTTTTTCGTCTTCAACAATCAGTACTTTTTCTTTAGCCATATGAATGCTGCCTGATGAGAAAATGATAACGAGCAATGGTGATTATACTATTAGGGGCAGGATGAGCGCTAGTACCGTTAGACAATTATTATTGGTATGAGACTGGCAACTTCTCTCGGGTAACCCACCGGCATTTCACCTAATGTCGTTAAACTGGCTATTCATTGTCTAACGGCACAAGTTGGATTTAGCCGGTACACTCATCTGGAAACAGGGAAAATCTTCGGCAGTTAGTTACCAAAGAAATAATCGGATGCCGACTTTACCTGGTTGGCGAGTTGATCTTTTACCCACGCTTCCATGGCAAATTTTCGGAGCCGTCCGAGATTACGCTTCACCTGTTTCATGGTTTCTTCTCCCAATTGATAATCGTAACTATCCAGCAAACGCTTTTCTTCTAACCGGGTAATCAGATTATCAAGGATTTCACGCTGATTTCGAATACCTGCAATCAACACTTCTTGCTCTGCCATTAGACACCTCCTCCCTATAAATATAATTTGTACCAATGCAGTATCGACGAGAGGTGTTTGTTTTGCTGCAAGGAGAAGTAATATCTATGTAAAAAATAAGGAGACTGCTAACGGAAAATAATGACTGGTATCGTTGAGGGATAGAACGGTGTTAAAGCAATTTTGAGGAAACAAAACGCAAGATGTCAATTTGGGTCACAATGCCCACTAATTTGTTCTCGCTGTCCACAATAGGAATGCAGCTATATTTGTCTTCGGCCATAATTTGGACCGCTTCTGCCACCTTGTCATCCGGCCTCAAGGTATGCGGGTCTGGCGTCATGTGATGTTTTAGAATAATGCGGTCCATGGCTTCTTGATCATAGTAGTCCCCTGTTTCTGTTTTGTGGGGTGTGTAAGCCCGGTAAAAATCCCAAATCGTGATAATCCCGAGTAATTTATTTTCATCATCCACAACCGGTAAATGCCGAATGCAGTTCTGACGCATTTTCTCTTCCACATGACTGAAAGCTTCGTCAATGTGAAGGGTAATGACTTTTTTGTTCATGATCTCGCGGATATGTGTATCTCGCAGCATAACAGACTCCTACAGGTTTTAATGCATGGCTGGTTTTTTCTTACGAATAAACCAGATTAGATAAATCAGTATGCCAATGCCTAAAATGACGGATGAAACAGCGGTAACCAAATCGAGCGTTTGGTGAGAACGTTGAAAAAGTTGGGCTTCCCACAGACCAAAACCGCCTGCAAACACAACGGCGACAGACATAAGAAAGATGTGGAAATAGATCAATGACATGCGCGATGCAGCCCCTTTCTTATAAGTAATGTAGCAAGTTTTGGAATACTGTAAAGGAAAAATTGCTTAGAGTGCTTCATTTATCCTGGATTATTATCTGTTTTCTTGTGCTACAATGATGAAGGGAGGAAAAATGAATCCCTTGGTTGATTTTGGTATTTTGACGTTTGCTTCTATCTTCGTGATTGTCGACCCCGTGGGGTTGACGCCTGCCTTTTTGGTCATGACCGCTCGGGACAAAGTGAAAGACCGCATTCGCATGGCGGGACTGGCTTGCTTGATTACTTTGATTGTGCTAGTACTTTGTGCTTTGGGCGGTGAAAAAATATTTGGTATTTTTGGCATTACCCTTCCTGCTTTTGAAATTGCAGGCGGCCTTGTCCTTCTCTTGGTTTCTTTAGACATGCTGCAAGCAAGAAGAACAGCCGTAAAAGAAACGGCTGAAGAGCAAAGTGAAGGTGTTCATAAACATGATATTGCGATCACGCCGCTCGCGATTCCGATGCTGGCCGGACCGGGTGCCATTACAACGGTCATCTTATTGGGCAGCAAGGCTGTCACCATCCAGCATCAGTTCATTCTCTACGGGAACATTTTAGCGGTTTGTTTTATTTCTTTCTTAATTTTACGATTCGCTGCTGTGAAATCCGCGTGGTTAAGCGTCATTGCACTTAGAGTCTTAATGCGATTAATGGGTTTGCTGCTGACCGCTATTTCGGTGCAATTTATCATCAATGGATTAAAAGCAGCGCATTTGTTCAGTTAATTCTGTGGTGACCATACCTCCGCTTTCATCTTCATCCGCCAAGCAATATGCCAAGAGCCTTTCTGTGTCATGGAAAGAAGGCATTGCCGCTGCTTTTATGATTGCCGTGACAGATTTTTATTTAATTCCTTTCGGATTGTTTTTGGGTGGTTCTGCATTAGAAATTGGACTTTTGGTAGCAATCCCTCAGCTCTTAGGATCCGTTTCCCAATTAACGGCTGTTAAAATTGTTAAATTACTAGGAAGTCGGCAACGATTTCTTCCGCGTGCGTGCGCCTTGCAAGCTTGCCTTTTGATACCAATGGCCGCACTTTCTTTTTGGCCATGTATATTTCAAATTGAAATTTTAATTGCGTGCACCGCCATTTTCCGGATCTTGGGCGGTTTAATCGGTACCGTTTGGGGAAGTTTGGCGAGTGATTATTTACCTGCGAATGAACGAGGTGCTTATTTTGGGTGGCGTTCCCAAATAACGGGTTTAGCAGGAGTGGGCGGTATGTTAGTCGGCGGACTTGTCCTTTTTTTCTCAAAAATATTCTTACCTCAATTGGGTTTTCTTTGCCTGTTTTTACTTGCTTCCCTTGCGCGATTTATTTCTGCGGCTCTCATGAATCAAATGGAGGACATTCCTCTCACGCATCATAAAGATTCCGATTTTACGTTTGTCAAATTTCTATCACGTTTCAAAGAGAGTAATTTCGTTAAATTTGTGCTTTACGTTACCTCTGTCACCTTTGCCGCACACCTGGCTGCTCCTTATTTCAGTGTGTATATGCTCCGCGATCTCAAAATGACATATATCGGTTATATGACGATCCATTTATCTGCAGTGCTGGCCGGACTCTTCGGTTTTACCATTTGGGGACATCATGCCGACCAAGTGGGTAACGCTCGTGTTTTAAAAATGAGCAGTTTCCTAATTCCCTTGATACCGTTTTTGTGGCTCTTCTCCGCAAACTTTTGGTGGTTAATTGTTGTGGAACTTTTTGCGGGGTTTGTTTGGAGTGGGTTTAATCTTTGTTCCGTGAATTTCATTTTTGATGCCGTTGCCCCCGAAAAACGAGTGCGTTGTTTGGGATATTTCAATTTAATCAACGGGATCGGTGTTTTTGCCGGAGCTTTGGTGGGCGGCTATTTGGCTGAACACCTTCCGCGCGTGATGGGTTCTCGTTTATTTCTGCTATTTCTCTTTTCCGGCATTTTGCGTTATTTATCGCACTTCCTTTTGTCAGAACAATTCAAAGAAGTCCGGGGCACAACGCGTCAAGTCTCAAGCGCGGAACTCTTCTTTAGCGTTGTCGGCATGAAACCGATTCAAGGCAGAAACCGAGAGGTAAACGGAATTGATTTATTTAAATCGTCTCATTGAGAAGATTAGTAGGCAAAAAGCTGTTCGAGCGCTAAGGGGGAAAGTTTGATCAAGCTTGTCCAGCGGCTGTGAATTTCCTTAAAATGCAGTCTGGCTTGTTCCTTCCTGGCATAAGCAGCCGCTCTTACTTCTTGGGATTGCCGAGCCACCCGATCTTGAAGCAATTGGCTATATTCCTTCACGGCCAACTCCCACCCGACTAAACTCTTGCGCAGTTGCTCATATTGTAAATGGAAAGCTTCGAGAGTTTTTTGACACCGCAATTGGTTAGCTAATTGTCTGGTTAACCGGTCGCTGATTCTTTTATTTTCTGCCGCCACGCGGGCATGTAAAACTTGAAATTGTGAGACTCGCTTCAAATCTCGTACTAATCCCAAATGCGACAAGAGAGCAATGAACCACTTACTAGGATCCCATTGATACCACCTGACACCGTTTCGATAATCGCTCGGAAAACGGTGGTGAAAATTATGATAACCTTCACCGTAAGTCAAGAACGCCACAAACCAATGGTCCCGCGCGCTGGCATAAATGTCATAGGTAGCTTTTCCAAACATATGACAAACAGAGTTAATAAAGAAAGTAGTATGATAAACAAGCGTAATGCGTAAACAAACACAAATTATAAAAGCGCCCAACGCATGTCCCGTGAGAGCGCCTAAAAGTACCGGCAAACCGATACCGGCTGTCACAGACCAAAGCCCGTAATGCTTGTGTTGATGACTCGCCATTCGACTGGCTTGAAGATCTTTGACGATTGAATAGTCCACGTGGTGCTTCCAAAAAATAAGCCAGCCGATGTGCGCATACCAAAACCCTTTTTTAATGCTGTAGGGATCTTCGTCGGTATCCACATATTGGTGGTGTATCCGGTGTTGAGCAGCCCATTTCAGTGCCGATTGCTCAAAAGCAGCAGCACCGAAAAAGAGATAGAGAAACTGAATGATTGGATTGGCACGGTAACTTGCATGGGCATACAGGCGGTGATAGCCCATCGTAATGCTGAGACCGGTTGCCAACATAAAGAAAATAAAGATAAGAATTTCAGCCGTCGAAAGACCGAAGCGGGCAATATAAAAAGGCGTGCCTAACACACCAATCAATGTCGTGACGACAAAGAAAACAGCATTAACCCAACGGACTTTTTTGACAGGCGGTATAACATGTGGCACAGCAATCACCTCATAATAAAGTATACCCTATTGTTACTTTAACGGCTACTGAAAAGACCTTGTTGACATCATTAACAATTTTATAAACAGTGGAAATAATGTGTACTTTTCGGTAAGCCATGTTTCTACCCCTTATGAGTTGTTATCATAGCCAGGAATAGATTGAAGCGAAAGACTTGTGAAGAAGGAGAAAAAAATAAACCCCGGCTTAAAAACCGGGGTTTATTGGTGTTTCAAGTTAAAACTTATAACTTGACAACGTTGGTGGCTTGTTCGCCTTTGGGGCCTTTGGTGATATCAAATTCAACCTGCTGGCCTTCGTCTAAAGACTTATATCCAGTGCCTTGAATTGCTGTGTGATGCACAAAAACGTCTGAACCTGTTTCAGACGCGATAAAACCGTAACCTTTTGAGTTATCAAACCATTTAACAGTTCCTTTTGCCATAATCTGGTGCTCCTTTCTTCATAAACTTTTATTCAGTGCCAAAAACTAAAAAAACCGCATGGCGGATATTCTCGCCCTTGCGGTTCGATTAATCTCTCGCACATCATGAATAATGCAGACAAACTATACGAGAAAGTCTGCTTAATAACAACCATTAAATTAAATATAAGGTGGAAAATAGTTGCTGAAAAGCTGTTTTCCTTCCCGCAATCTTACATTTCGCCATGGTCAAGATGATGCTCGCCAGATTCATCGTGCGCCATGGCCATGTCCGTATCTGGCTCGTTTATTTCACCGGTTTCTAACTGCGAAATATATTTCTCCGGATTTGCTTCAAATTTATTGCGGCACATTGAGCAGCAAAGACCGTAACGTTTGCCCTGATATTCGACAAAATGTTTGCCCGAAACTTTATCGCCGCTCACGGGGCAATAACGATTGCCGACATCCACTATTCCCGTTGTGTTTACTTCGTTTGCGAAACTGAATCCGCCCGGCCAAGCAAGCGTGGTTAAACAAGCCAATAAAACAACCATATGTATTCTTTTTGCCATTACATTACTCCTTCCGACTAATGTTAATATTTTAAACTGCCCTACCGCAAAGGTCAAGTTGCCCGTCGCATATGTTTTCTCAGTTTGATTTTTTCATACGCGGGATTTACTATACACTTATGATTCATGTGAACTTATGCAGATCAAATAGCAGACAAAAGCTGCGTCATTGGATTGCCATCATCACTTCGCTGCTTTGGATAGTTCCTTTTGCTTTAGCCGATACATGCCCCACTCTCGTCAATGCGGGCGATCTTTCCAATTGCAAGAGAGAACGTGATAGCCGCCTTCCTTCTTCAGGCTTGCATGCGGCCGGAAAAGACTTTGCCCGCACTGCCCCAACAGGCACTTCTTATCATCGTCTCATCATTCAATGGTACCAAGCCTACAAAGACGGTGTACTCAACACCGATTGGCTGGATCACTATTTTGACGAAGCAAACCGTTATGGGATGAAGGTGATTTTGTCGTTACGTGCAAACCATCCCCAAAAATCCAGTACAACCTTTGATCCGTCAGCTGCCGAGAAAACATATCAAACACCCGATTCTCTGCCGCATGATCTCAACGAATGGACATCGTATGTGAAACAAATTGTCCAGCGTTATTCAGACGAAGGTTTGATTGCCGTTGCCGTTTTAAATGAACTGCCTCAATTTGAAAAAAATAAGATACTTCCCGAAAGAAAAAAAGATCTCTTAACCATGATGAAAGCAACTTACGAAACGATCAAAGCCGTTAATCCCCGCATGATCGTGATCTCACCCGCTACCACAGGCGGGCACACGCTGGCTTTAAAAGAAGGTTTTAATGAACGTGGTTGGATTTATGTAGGAAACGATACAAAAGGCTATCAGCAATTAACACAGGCAGACGCTAAGAAGCTTTACGCCAAGCGAAAACCTCGAGAATCCGAATCAGAAATCGGACTTTTTGAAACAGTCGTGATAGACGGTGCGCCCTACTATGATTTTTTAGATACGCATCTCCGGTCTGATTTTGCGGAAGATCCGCGTTTTGTGGCGAATTTTATCCGTCACCTTTGGCAAGTAAACGGCATCCAAGGAAAAGGGCTTATGGCACTTGAATTTGGCGGTCCTTTTCATCCCTATTCCGAAGAAGCACAAGTCTATATGATCCGGGCCGCTCAAATGGTTGCATACAGTGCGGGGTTTGATGCTATTACATGGGCGCCTTGGTATATTGAAAAAAAACAAGCCCTGAAGTATCAGCGTAACGCTTTGGTAGATCAGAATAATCGGTTAAAACCCGACTTGGTAGAAGCTTTTAAAACACTGGTAACCGAAACAAAAAACTTTACGATGGTTAAAAGGCTGGATCTTCAAAATTTTGTATTTACTTTACCGGATGGTTCGAAACATAAGGTGATGATTTAACATTTTAGGTAGCCCTACGTCGCTTGAAAAATAAGCTTGTGGGGCCAACTTCGCTCTTAATGAATAACAAAAAAAGCCTCTCAAAATAATGAGAGGCTTTTTTTGTTTGGTGCTTAAGTTGGTAGCGGGGACAGGATTTGAACCTGCGACCTTCAGGTTATGAGCCTGACGAGCTACCGGGCTGCTCCACCCCGCGATAAAGATCAGGCATTATAACATTCTGCTTGGACTTAGCAAGGGCTTCCTTTTATCCGATGCATGACAAATTCGTTTGTTTAAAAGGAAGTAAAGCATACAATTTTGTAGGAATTTGTACTGTCCGTGCCAACGCAAATTATTTCTTGACCTCTCCTTTACCTTATCCAAACCTTTTCCACGCCAAAAATATGCCTTTGGCATGGATAATGCAAAAGCACACCATTATGAACGACGATTTTTATAACGTTCAATCTCAATTAATAACGGAGGGTTAAAATGCGTCTCATGTGGAATCAATTAAAAAAAGCGGCAAAACCCTTATTGTGGGCGATGCCGTTATTATTATTGCCTATCCTAGCGTATGCAGATGATGCCACCGCCGAAAGCAACGCCACGGCAATTAACACTGTCTGGACACTGGTAGCGGCATTCTTAGTATTTTTTATGCAAGCCGGTTTTGCAATGGTAGAAACTGGTCTGACGCGGGCTAAAAATTCCTGTAATATTTTGATGAAAAATTTAATGGATTTTTGTGTCGGTTCCATCGCCTACTGGGCAGTCGGTTTTGGTATTATGTTTGGCGCCGATGCCATGGGGCTTTTTGGTACCAATGGTTTTTTCCTGTCTGCAGCTGACCCGACCACGGGTGACGGTTTGTGGCAGTTTGCTTATTGGATGTTTCAAGTTGTCTTTGCGGCAACAGCAGCAACCATTGTATCAGGCGCGATGGCGGAAAGAACAAAGTTCAGCGCTTATCTTTTCTACACTTTCTTCATCAGTTTGATCATTTATCCCATTGTAGGTCACTGGATTTGGGGCGGCGGCTGGCTGTCTAAGATGGGCATGGTGGATTTTGCCGGTTCAACGGTAGTGCATTCCGTAGGCGGCTGGGCTGCCATGGTCGGTGCGATCATGGTCGGACCTCGTATCGGTAAGTACAATCCGGACGGCAGTTCTAATTCAATTCCCGGACACAATCTGCCTTTGGCAGCATTGGGTGTTTTTATCCTTTGGTTCGGTTGGTTTGGATTCAACCCCGGCAGCACAACGGCAGGAACTAACCTCAGCATTGCCACCATTGCGGTCACAACCAATTTAGCTGCGGCAGCCGGTGCCATCACAGCCATGTTGACCGTGTGGATGATGTTTGGCAAACCAGATACCAGTATGACTTTAAACGGTGCGCTTGCCGGTTTGGTAGCGATTACGGCTCCTTGCGCTTCCGTTTCTCCCTTGAGCGCTGTTTTGATCGGTGCTATTGCGGGTGTAATCGTTGTCATGAGCGTCAATTTCTTTGAACATACTTTAAAGATTGATGATCCCGTCGGTGCCATTTCGGTTCACGCCGTTTGTGGTGCCTGGGGAACTTTAGCGGTTGGTTTATTTGCTCAAGAAGTCTATGGAACCGCTTCCGGTCTTTCGCATGGAAACGGGTTATTTTTCGGAGGCGGTCTTCACCTCTTGATGGTTGAATTAATTGGTGTGATCGCTGTATTTGCGTGGACAGTGGCAGGTTCTGCTGTCGTCTTTGGCGCTGCTAAAATGTTGACAGGCCTTCGCGCAGATGATGAAGAACAAATCAAAGGTTTGGACATCGGCGAACATGGCATGGAAGCTTATGCCGGCTTTGAAATCTTTGTCACAGACTAAATTCTGAAAGGAGTTATGGCAATGAAATTAATAACAGCATTTATACAACCGCACAAGTTAACGGCCGTCAAGGATGCCTTGCAGGCGGCTGATGTGACCAAGATGAGCGTGACCAACGCGCTGGGGTGCGGGCAGCAGCAAGGTTATCTTGAAACGTACCGTGGTGTGAAACATCGCATTAACCTGCTCAAGAAAGTTCGGCTCGACATTGCTGTCAACGATAATTATGTTGATAAAGCATTGGAAGCCATCATCGAGTCGGCTAAATCGGGTAAGATTGGTGACGGAAAGATCTTTGTGACGGACCTTGCTCAATGTATCCGCATTCGAACAGGCGAACGCGGTCACAAGGCCATTGGTTAATGAGTGAAAAGTCTTAAAATAAGAACGGCCGCTCGAAAATATCGAGCGGCCGTTTCTTTTCCGGCGAACCTCTCACTTTTTTAATTGAATTACTTTGGCCGCTTCTTGGTCAGCCTGATTCTGAATCGATTCAGTTTGATTCCCAGGTGCCGGAGCAGTCAATTGATCTTCGGGAACTAATTTATAGACCACTTCCCCAGGCTGAACCAGCCCCAGCTCTTGACGCACCACTTTTTCTAAGTGAGCCAAATCATGACGAATCAAGTGCTCTTCTTCTTTAAGAGATGTGATGCGTTCGGTCATTTCTTTAATTTCACGGTTTAGTTTTTCTTCCTGATGGCGCAGTTTAAAATAATGCGAAAGACTAGGCAGATAAAGGAAGAGGAGCGCTAAAACAACGAGTAGAACCCAGACAGGTTTTGAGATACGCATGAGATCAGTTCTCAGGGACCAAGGGTCAGGAATCAGGCTTAAAATCTTTCCAACCCTAACCCCTGTTCCCTGATTCCTGCTTCCTATTACTTACTTAGCGACCGCTACTTTAGGACGGATGTCCAACGTGCCCGCATAAACAGCTTTTTTACCAAGCTCTTCTTCGATTCTGAGCAACTGGTTATACTTGGCTAAACGATCGGTTCGGGAAGTAGAACCGGTTTTAATTTGCCCCGTGCCAAGCGCCACAGCCAAATCGGCAATGGTGGTGTCTTCGGTTTCTCCCGAACGATGGCTGATGACAGCCGTGTAGCCGTTTTTTTGGGCCAAACGGACAGCGTCGATCGTTTCGGTGAGTGTGCCGATCTGATTAACTTTAATCAAAATCGAATTGGCGATTTTTTTGTCAATGCCCGTTTGAAGCCTTTTAACGTTGGTCACAAACAAATCATCCCCTACCAGCTGGATACGGCTTCCCAACCGGTCTGTGAGTTGTTTCCAACCGTCCCAATCATTTTCCGAAAGGCCGTCCTCAATGGAAAAAATGGGGTAACGATTTGTCCAATCTTCATAAAAATCAACCATGTCACCGGCTGATTTCTCGGGTTTTGCTTCGGCCAGTAGATGGTATTTGCCATTTTTGAAAAACTCACTGGAAGCCGGATCAAGAGCTATTTTAATGTCGCTGCCCGCTTTAAAACCGGCAGAAGCAATGGCTTCCATAATCACCTGAATGGCTTCTTCGTTTGACTTCAAATTCGGCGCAAAACCGCCTTCATCGCCGACTGATGTCGAGAGTTTCCGGCCGTGCAAAATCTTTTTCAGCTGGTGAAATACCTCTGCTCCCATTCGGAGCGCATCTGCAAATGTGCGGGCGCCAAAAGGCATGATCATAAACTCTTGCAAATCAACGGTGTTATCTGCATGTTTGCCGCCATTGATGATGTTCATCATGGGTACCGGCAATAATTTGGCTTCGTCGCCGCCTAAATAACGAAAAAGCGAAAGCTTCTTGGCATTCGCCGTGGCGCGGGCACATGCAAGCGAAACACCTAAAGTAGCATTAGCGCCTAAATGGGCTTTGTTGGGTGTCCCATCCAATTGAATGAGCGATTCGTCAATCGCACGCTGTTGACCGGCATCTTTATCTAAAAGAGCATCTTGAATGGTTTCATTCACATGCTGGACTGCCTTTAAAACGCCCTTGCCCGCATAACGCTTTTTATCGCCGTCTCGGAGTTCTACAGCTTCATGCTCGCCGGTTGAAGCGCCGCTTGGTACTGCCGCGCGGCCTAAAGTGCCGTCTTCTAAAAGACAATCAACTTCGATCGTTGGATTACCCCTGGAATCTAGAATTTCTCTTGCATGTAATTTTTTAATTTTTGTGCTCATTGCTTCTTCCCTTTCTGCTCAAAATGAATGACGCCTTTACGCCTGGACTCAGACCCCAACTATATGAGAGGTCGGGGAGTTTCCCCGGCCTCTCACCCTGAGCAAGCGAACGAAGTGAGCGCGTCGAAGGGTTTCTTAAGGTAATCCTTCGACTCGCTTCGCTCGCTCAACTATATTACCCTCTTTGTCAATCTAATGAACGGATTCGGACACGTTTGCCTTTGAGTTCAAGCCTGCCGTCCACCAAACATTGAATGGCTTCGGGATAAAGTTCATATTCAACGGCATGAATGCGCGCTTCCAATGAACTCAGCGTTTCATCCGGCAAGATATTGACTTCTCTTTGTAAAATAATGGGCCCTGTATCAACCCCTTCGTCCACAAAATGAACCGTCACACCGGTTTTGCTTTCACGGGATTCGTAAGCATCTTGAATGGCCTTGGCTCCTTTAAAACGCGGCAACAACGACGGATGGATGTTCAAAATCCGGCCCCGGAAAGTTTTGACAAACTCGGGGCTTAAAACGCGCATAAAACCGGCGAGGACGATAAAGTGAATTTTTTCTCTCTGCAGCACTTGTGTGATAGCAGCTTCAAATTCAAGTTTGTTTTGAAATTCACCGCGTTCAATCACCATGGTTTTTAACTTGAGCTGCTCTGCCCGCTTCAGGGCATAAGCATCACGCTGATCCGATAAGACCAGCTGGATACGGCAGCCTTTCAATTTACCCGATTCAATGACACGCGCAATGTTCTCCATGTTAGTACCGGAGCCGGAAACAAAAACCGCCAATCGGGCATCACTCATGCCGCACCTTTCTTAAAACACCCTCGATCACAATCACAATTTCTCCCAAGATTTTTTTTCCTTCAAAATGGTTCAGGGCTGATTTGGCACTTCCCCTGATAACTTCCTCAAATTTTTTTGTCATTTCGCGCGCCACAATCATGCGCCTATCGCCAAAGATATCTGCGATATCCTGAAGCGTTTTTAGCAATCGGTAAGGTGACTCATAAAAAACAAGCGTCCTTTTCTCATCAACCAATTCATTCAACCAATCACGGCGTTTTTTATCTTTCGGCGGTAAAAAACCAAAAAAAGAAAACGGTTCGCAAGCAAATCCGCTAAGCACCAAGGCATTAATGGCCGCACAGGGCCCCGGGATACCCTCAACGCGTATCCCCCGTTGAATGGCATCACGCACCAACGGAAAACCCGGGTCTGAAATGAGCGGTGTTCCGGCATCGCTGACCAAAGCCACGTGCTTGCCCGCCAATAATTCGCTTAAAATACGGTCTGTTTTGCCGGCATGGCTATGATCATGAAAACTGATCATTTTGGTACGGATATCAAAGTGCTTCAAAAGCATGCCGGTATGACGGGAATCCTCGCACGCGATTAAATCGGCACCTTTCAGAATGTCCTGCGCCCGATCGGTCATATCTTTCAAGTTGCCAATGGGTGTGGCCACAATGAACAAAGTGCCTGTTTGGGCAGTCATCATGATATTTTAAGCGCCTGGCGGGCTTTTTTAACGCGCCTCAGGTAATCTAAAAAAAGAACACCGTAAACCGTGCCAAAACCAATCATGAAACCAAATAAATGCCAGGTACCCAATTGGATTAAGCCCACAAAAACAATGGCTAAAATGACGTAGCGCAAGATAAAGCGCGCCGTCATCTTACGCATGGAATCTTTTTGAGGCGTTGATGAGGTTTTGTCTTCACGATTGAGATGAGAAAGCAGCGAATAAAAATTGTAAGCAGCCATGACGAGACCCAAAGAAGCGCCTAAAATAAGATCAAATTTTCTGAAAGCAGCCAAGATGCCGGCCAAAGCTGCTTCAATGAAGGAAACCTGAATCAGAAATTGTTTTCGGTTTTGTTGTTGCATGGCTAGTACCGTTAGACAAGCGCCATTTTATCGATTACGTTCTAGAATATAATTTAAGAGCAGGTTCAAGCTCTTTTTTGCGGGATGATCTTTTAAAACAGAAAGTTCTAAACGAGCGCGATCCGTATACTCTCTCGCCTTTCGCATGGCCGCTTCCAATGAACCAAATTCTTTCAGATATTCAACCAACTTGGCTAAATTCTCACCGCCCCGGACGCCCGATTGAACAATTTGTTTGACTTCGTTTTGAGTCGTTTCATCCGCATGCGCCAAGAGATGAATCAGCGGCAGCGTCAAAACACCTTCCGCCAGGTCGGATCCGAGCGTCTTTCCAAATTCATTTTGAAGGCCGGCATAATCCAAACAGTCATCAATCATTTGAAATGCAATGCCAAAATAAATACCGTAATTTTTAAGAGCTGCCACTTCGGCATCCGCCAAACCCGCCAGGATCGCGCTCGTTTCCAAACAGCACCCCAAAAGCACCGCTGTTTTGCGTTCGATAATGGTAATGTATTCATCTTCCCGTAATGCAAAATTACTCTTTTGGCTTAATTCCAGTATTTCCCCGTCACAAACAACGCCCGCTGTTTTTAAAAATGAAGCGATGGCACGATCATTTTTGAGTTTAAAAATAGCTTCAATGGCTTTGTCGTGGAGAAAATCGCCTACGAGGACAGCCACTTGCGGTCCCCAAACCGAATGAATGGTGGGAATATTTCGCCGTAAGTAGGCCGAATCAATGATGTCGTCATGAATCAAAGTGGCTGAGTGAAAAATTTCAAGCGCAGCGGCATTGGTGATGACGGACGGCGGAAGATGATTAGAAAAACCAGCACCGAAAAGGCAAAGGGCGGGCCTTAAGAACTTCCCTTTCGCTTGGAAAAAATAGCGGATGACTTCGCTCGAAAGCTCGTTGGCATTATCAAGAATCTCTCTGATTTTGTTCTCAACCAGGGGAAAATGCTTCTCAACGGGCGAATAAATATCAGATAAAAGCAGTTTTGTTTCCATAAAGATAAGTGTAAAATTAACGTGTTTATTATGACACGGAGCTTATGACGCTTCAACTGATTTATGCTTTACTTTTATCTATGAAAAGCCGATTATTTGATTAGCCAGGAATCTATGAAGAAGATTTTAATCGTTGATGATGAGCCGGATATTTGTGAAGGCATTGCTTCCTATCTTGCGGAAGTAGGCTATCAAACCATGACTGCCACCCGCGGACAGGAAGGGTATGATTTAATTCTGAAAGAACGGCCTGATCTCGTCATCTTAGACATTGCGCTTCCGGATTTAGACGGTACCGTTTTATACGAAAACCTACGCAAGGACCCCGCCATTGCGCAAACGCGCATCCTCTTTTTAACTGCGCTTGCGGCCGGCGCACCGGATCAATTTAAGGGAATTGACCGTGAAGATTACACCATCATTTCAAAACCGGTCAAGTTTGAAACGCTTCAGGCAGAAGTTGAGCGGATGCTCAAGTTATAACAAATCGCCCCGGGGTCAGACCCCCCTGGTTTTGACACCACACTTAGAATGATGCAAAAAATGGTACGCCGCAATCCCCATTGCCACACCGACATTCAGTGAGTTCTTCTCACCCAGCATGGGAATATCAATCAGAACGTCTGCTAAATCAATGATGGCGGTATCCACACCGGAGACTTCATTGCCTGCGACCAAGCAAACAGGAAAAATAGGTTTAAAATCAGCATAAGACACACTTTGAGTCGTATGCTCCATCACCACAATTTGATATCCCTTGGCCTTCAGCTCTTTTAATAAGGGCACTGCTTGCCGACGATATTCCCATGGGACGGACGTCTCGGCTCCTAAAGCTGTTTTGGTAATGGCGCGCTCGGGCGGCTTCCCTGAAATACCGCAAAGATAAAGCTTCTCGGCACGCATGCCGTCTGCTGTGCGAAAAACAGACCCAACATTGTAAAGACTGCGGACATCGTTGAGACAAATGGAAACCGGTGTGCGCGGTAAAAACGCGTTTTGTGATCTTAAAGTCAGGATTTCCGGGTGAGTCAGTTTACGCATGATCAATAGCGTTTAGCGCATAGCGGAAAAGTAATAATGCGAACCGGAATAATGATCAATGACAACAACAGAATGCTCTCGCTTCGAGACCCGAGCCATCTATCCGCTAAACCCTGTACGCTAAACGCTAAACTTTTAATTTTCGAATTTTAATACCGGCCTCTTTTAACAAATGGAGGGCCGTACCGCCCAGCGGATATTGCACATTATAAACGACTTCGCCGATACCGCTGTTGATGATCATTTTGGTACACATCAGGCACGGCGAAAAAGTGGTGTAGAGGGTCGAGCCGCTGATATTGACGCCATGATAGGCGGCCTGCACAATCGCGTTCTCTTCTCCGTGCGAGCAGAGACACTCTTCTAACTTAGTACCTGAGGTTGAAAAAGAATTACAGCGGGGACATCCGCCTTCATTGCAATTTTTAACGCCGCGGGGCGTGCCATTATAGCCTGTTGAAATAATGCGCCTGTCTTTCACAATGACAGCCGCTACTTTTCTTTTAACGCAGTTTGACCGAAGCGCGACGACCCGGGCAATACCCATAAAATAATCGTCCCAGCCGGGCCTCTCTTTTTTTTTTGCGGCTTTCATGACCAGTTTTGCAATCGCATCGTGAAGCTCATCCAGCGTCCCGGCATTCGAAACCGTAAAATCTGCCATGTGAAGCGTTTGATTGAGCTGCTGATCACTGCCAATTTTGCTTTTACCTTCTACCCGTTCCAACTGCTGAAACGCTTGTAAAGTTTTGGGGTCATTTTCGCGCGCACGCGACTTAATCCGTTCGAAACGAATTTTAGCCGGCGCCGTGACTTCAAAAAGCACAAACCCTTTGCGCGATTTTAATGCTCTCACCTCTTCAGGATGACGGATGGAATCAATGACATAATGACGGTCGATATCGAGATCGTCCAATAGGCGGCTTGCTAAAACACCGGCGCCATGGTTCTGGCGCAATTGGTTGCCGGCCTGAATCAGGTTTTTGCGGGTAATCGGTTTTTTTCGGCGTTTAAGTTCTTGGCGCACCACATCGGAGAGAGATTTGTATTCAAAACCTCTGGCCGAGAGAAATTTAGCCACTTCTCCCTTCCCCGATCCGTTTTTACCCGTCAGTCCGATGAGCATAATGACCTATTCTATCAGACCAAAAAATCTTCGGCAACGATGTTCCCTCGGTTTAAAATACATGAGGGATCAAGCGCTTTCTTTAAAGCAGCCATCTCCTGAAGCGCCTCACGGCCTACCATTTCGGCAAAATATTCCCGTTTCAACTTGCCGATGCCGTGTTCAGCTGAAATGGTACCGCCCAGCCGGTTCACCAAGCGCATTAAATCCCAATAAAGCGCTTTGGCGCGTTTACGTTCCTCATCGTTTTTGGGCATGATATTGAGATGAAGATGGCTGTCGCCGATATGGCCGAATGTCACATAAGACAATCCTTCTTTTGCCAGCGCATGCTGCTGAAAATCAAGCAGCGTAAACAAGGTATGCGATGGCACTGCCATATCGGTGCTAATTTTGATTTGGTTATGGGTGCGGAGCCAGGCATTCACTTTAGCGGGAAGCGCATGGCGGAATTCACGAAACTCTTCTCTTAGTTCTTCGGAATTTGCTACCCAGGTTTCCGAAGCGAGCGAATTAAAACGGCGGCCTATCTCGTACCAAAGATTCATCAGCGTTCTTTCATCGGATTCATCCATATATTCTTGTTCGATCAGGATGGCAGCTTGTGCATGCTTGGGAATATGCGGGTAATCGGGCCGGATGAGCTGGAGAGATCTGCAATCAAAATATTCAATGGCGCGCGCTTCCAATTGACCGGCCTGTTTTGCAAAACGGTTCGCCAACGAAATGGTTTTGATTTCCCGAACAAACATCCAGGCGTCTTTTTCATCCCTAAAAAATATCACCAACGCCAGCACATGCGGTGGGGCTGGAATTAAGCCAACTTCAATTTCGGTTACCACCCCTAAGGTGCCTTCGGCTCCGATAAACAAATCGATCAAATCCATTTCGGGGTAAATAAAATAACCCGCTGAATTTTTAGTCAGTTTTTGATTGAGAGTGTATTTTCGAGGCAGTGATATCTTTTTTTCTTTTCCGGATTTTGTCAGAAATTGAATTTGACCGAGTCGATCAGCTTTCCATTGGCCGCGCCGGACGGAAATTGCTTCCCCTGTCGGCAAAACGACTTCCAGCCTTCTAATCCATTGGCGCGTGGCGCCATATTTAAAAGCGCGCGGCCCTGAAGCATTGGTAGCCGCGTTGCCGCCTAAGAATGCCTTCCGCTCACCCGGATCAGGCGGATACATCAAGTGCCGCTTCGCCGTTTCGCGTTGAAGCTCTTCCAAGGTAACCCCCGGCTCGATGACCGCAAAACCGGCTTCAATGGTTTGAATCCGATTTAATTGATCCGTCGCGAGTATCTGACCGCCCTCAGGAACCGCCGCACCCGTTAAACCTGTCCGGTTTCCGGAAACCGTCATAGGCTCTCGTTTTCGACTTGCTTGTTCTAAAATCCCGCTGATGTCCCGTGTGCTTTCAGGTAAAATCAAACCGCTGGCCTTGCCTTTCAGTAACGAAGCATCCTGCAGGTAATTTTCGATGATTTTGGGTTCGGTTTTAGTAATCATGCCGCTTGAGGCCGGTTTAGGATATAATAAAAGTTTATGTGTTTATTCTATATGACGCATGGGTTGCATGCAACTGATTGGAAATCAAAATGACTAAATATCATTCCATTAAACGCGGTATTCTTTTCATGATTGCGGCTGCTTTTTGCTTTGGCACGATGACCGCTTTTGTCAAAATGGCGACGCAAACCATGCCGCCTTTTGAAATCGTTTTCTTTCGCAGTTTCTTGGGCGGTCTTTTAATCGCAGCGCTTATGTGGAAACGCCGCGTTTCTTTCATCGGAAAACACCCCCGGCTTTTGGCTTTCAGGGGTTTGTGCGGCTTTCTGGCTTTGTCCATGCATTTTTACGCCATCTCACAAATTAATTTGGGTTCGGCCGTGATTTTAAATTTCACTTCGCCCATTTTCGTCGCCATGATTGCATATATATATTTGAAAGAAAATATTTCCCGTATCTTATGGCTTCTAACCGTGATCTGTTTTGCGGGTCTTTATTTCTTGGTCGGAACTCAATTTGCGATCAAACCATTTCCCATCTTAATTGGTTTGTTTTCCGGATTCTGGGCCGCGGTGGCTTATTCGACCATTCGTTTGTCGCACCCTCAGGAATCCTCACTCACCATCATTTTTTATTTTACCGTCATTGCTTCTGTTGGCTCACTGCCGTTTTTGCGGTTAGGATTTCATATGCCGATCGGCGCTGAATGGGTACCCGTGGCCGGTGTTGTTGTTTGCTCTTTTTTTGGTCAGTTGTTTGTGACGCAAGCTGTCCGTGAAGCGCCGGCTTCTGTCGTGAGCCCTTTCTCCTACCTCACGCCGGTTCTCTCCTTTGCTTACGGGTATTTGATTTGGGGCGATCCCATCACGGGGCGTATGTTATTCGGCGTTTTGTTGATTGTTGTCAGCGGAACGTTCATTTACACCACCCAGCGCCGTCCTGAACCGGCCATGGATTAGTCAGCGCAGATAATATTGATGAGGAATTCAATGTTGCGGCGAAGGGTGCCGGGGTCTTGGTAAGCGCGGGCTAAAAGGTAGGCACCTTGGATTTGACACAAAATGGCTTCTGCCGCTTCGCGCGGGATCAACGAACGGCGGAATTCATCTTCTTCGATTCCCTCTTCAATCACGCTTTCCAAATAAGAAGAGTACCGAATAAAATAATCATTGAGCTTCTCTTGAAACCGTTGGTTATGGTCACCCATCTCGGCAACCAAATTGCCAAACGGATCGCCCATTTTACCCTGATTTCTTTCGAAGGTTTCGATTAAATGCGCCACCAGTTTTTCTAACCGATCCTTGGGCGAAAGCGCCTTGTCTTGTAAAATGCCCTGCCAAATTTCATCGTCAACCTTGGCCAACATTTCGCTCAAAGCAGCAATGGCAATGTCTTCTTTGCTCTTAAAATGGTAATAGAAATTGCTCTTTTGAACTTGGCTTTCTTTGAGAATATCATCCACACTCACACGGCTAAAACCTTGCTCGCCCATGAGTTTGACGGTGGCATCCAGAATTTTAAATTTATTTCGTCGTCCCATAGCGGTCAGGTCACAAAGACACAACGACACAAGGTCACAAGATGATGGGTTTCGTTGTGACTTTGTATCTTTGTGTTTTTGTATCCTATGCTCACTTTTTTAGCTCTCTTGGAAGCTGATTAATTTTTGCCGCTAAGATAAAATCATTTTCCGACAATCCGCCGATGGCGTGGGTGTTAAGATCGATGGATAATCTTCGGTATCCCGTTAAGTGGAGATCGGGGTGATGACCTTCGTCTTCGGCTATCTTTCCAATGGCATTAATAAAATTGAGTGCCGCTTGAAAATCTTTCATGACATATTGAGCATTCATGCTGGTCCCGTCCCGATTCAGCTGCCAACCGGGAACGCTTGATAAGTATTGTTCGGCTTGTGCTTTGGTTAGTTTAGGAACACCGCCTTCGCAAGGCAAGCATTTTTTCTGGGTAAGTTCTTTTGTGTTTGGCTGAGTCATGACGATGCGTTTGTCACGCTAGGGGTTTGATCCTTTTGCATTAACGCTTGCGTGTCAAACCCGTAAGTTCGTTCGGCGTATTCACCCGGTTTCCGGCTAACATAAGCCGCGCCGCCCCATAAGCGAATACATCCTGTTAAGAGATAGCATAACACAAGACACATTGCAACTGTCAACAGACATCTTACGGCATGTCCTTTTTCTCTCGGGTTGTTTTGCATAGCCGTTTTAACCATTAGATAAAAAAGAGGCCGTATTTCGCGTAAGGTGCTCCACCGACCGCCATATCCACCACGCCGCCGATCAAACTCGCCGTTGTTTTATAAACACCCGTCAAAGCGCCGCCGATCGGCCCGAATGGTAACTGAAAAAGCCCTTTGCCAATATCAATCGGGATGTAAAAAGGGGCTGTTAGCACTTTCAGCAGGCCGTTAACTAACCGTGCATCATCAGCCATGGCGTGAGGTGGGAACGTAAGAAATGATAAAATAAAAAATAGAAGAAGCAGCAGACTGATGTTTTTATTTTTTATCATGCGGCCAGTCTTTCAGTATGCAATATTCTAATGTAAGTGAGAACTGAATACCAATGTTTTCGGGGCCAAATTTCATAGCGGCAGCTTGCCCGTTACCAGCGGCAGCCGAGCGCTTGAAGGTCCGAGACAAGCTGATCGCGACTCACATACCGGATCCCATGCATCCCTTCCCGTCTGGCGCCTTCTACAAAATCAGGGATGTCATCTATAAAAACGGACTGTGCCGGAATAGCTTTAGTTTCTCGTAAGGCGATTCGGTAGATTTCCGGCTCTGGTTTGCGGTGTCCGACTTCATGAGAAGGAAAACAACGCTGAAAGTGTTTGAGAACCGGATACCCTGACTTTAAGTAATCAAAATGAAGTGCATTGGTATTGGAAATTAAGAAAAGCGAGTATTCTTTTTTAAGAGACTCAACGAGTTCTTTCATGCCCTCATTTTCCCAGAAAATATCATTCCAAATATCCGCGAATTCATGGAACGAAATTTGTCCCTTCAAACGCTGCTGCATTTGATGAAAGAAATCCTCCGAACTGATGCGCCCGGTTGTGTAATGGCGTTCCAATCCTGAGACAAAGGCTTCCTGCCAGATAAGGTTTTCATTGCAATTCAGCCGCTCGGCTAATCTGCGGCAGGCTCGGTGTGCATCAAATTTGATCAACACTTCTCCGAGGTCAAAAAAAATGGCTTTAATGTCAGTCGGGGCTCTCATTCAATGCCGCCCTCATGTTCAAGCTGATCCAGGAATTTTTCATCGTCTTTCCATTTTTCATACACTTTGACCTTCAACTCTAAGAAAACCCGCCGGTCTAGAAAAGGCTCAATTTCTTTCCTCGCTTCCGACCCGATGCGCTTGATCATCTCACCCCCGGCTCCGATAATAATTTTCTTTTGGGAGTCTTTTTCGACAATGACCGTTGCGTGAATGTAAACCAGCTGATCCGACCGATCTTTGAATTCATCGATGGTAACGGCAGAAGCGTAAGGTATTTCTTGCTTGGTGGATCGGAACACTTTCTCGCGGATCATTTCGGCGATCACGAAGCGCTCGGTTTGATCCGAAATTTGCTCTTCCGGAAAATAAGGCGGGCTTTGCGGCAGTAATTCAAACAGCAATTCAATGACTTCCTTTTGATTGATCCCCTGCAAAGCCGAGACCGGAAAGATGTCGCGAAATTGAAAGAGAGATTGATATGTTTCCAAGATGGGAAGCAGCTCGACTTTGTTAATGAGATCCACTTTATTCACCAGCAAAATCGTAGGTTTATTTGCATTCTTGATTTGTTCCAGAGCTTGTTTGTTTTTTTGGTTCGGCAAAGCAGGTTCAACCAGCCACAAAACCACATCCGCATCTTCTAGTGAACTTTGTGCATGGAGCGCCATGCGGTGGCTCAATTTATCCTTAGGCTGATGAATGCCCGGTGTATCTAAAAAGACAATTTGCCCGCGTTCGTCCGTCAAAATGCCCCGTATGACCTGACGGGTGGTTTGCGGCTTGGGCGAGACCCCGGCTATTTTTTGGCCGACCGCCGCATTGAGCCAAGTAGATTTACCGACATTAGGGACACCAACAATTGCCACAAAGCCTGCTTTGCCTGAGGTCGTCATTTTATTGCTCGTTGAATTGAAAGCCGGTGAGACGCTGGATGGTCTCTTTGAGGGATAAAGGCCCGGTTGGATTTGATTTTTGTTTGAGTCTTTCAAATGTCGCTTGCAATTCATTTTCCATCGCATGGGAAAGATCGCTGCGGAAAGTCGGCATGAAAGTAAAGTTAGGATTGTCAAAACTATCCTTCATGCTAAAACGAAACCGAAAAGGTCTTCCGTCTAATCGCTCAAAAAGTTTAATCACATCTTGTTTAGGCATGTTAGCAAACGTCTTGATTTTGGATTGACTCGGTTTTTCGATGAGAACCACGTTGCGTAAAGTCACGTCATTCTCTAACACAAATTGACCGGGGTCTTCAGGATTCGGCGTCATCACCGATGTAATATCGGCAAACCCATCCGTTGCCAGAAAAGGAAAATGGGATGTGAAGGAATTCAGCTCTCTCAGCATAATGTTTTTAAAATCACTTCGAATGTTAAAATCAGGCACCTCACTCAAGAAATTCCCCCGCCCCAGAACACGGACATTGCTTTCCTGAATACCTTCGATTTTGGCGCCAAAGTAAAAAGAGGTGGGAACCGGATCAACACGGTGAGGCGGATATGCAAAATTAGAAAATGAAAAATCGAGTTTATGAAGCGTAAATTTGCGTCTTGTCTTGAGCGGTGTCCATCGCACAAAGCGGAGAACACCGTGCTTAATTTGAAATTTGTGGATTTCATATCCCGTAAAGAAATACTGGGCACCTAACCTGATTTTCGGACGAAAATGTTTTTGAATATTTTTTCTTAGATAAGTTGTATTGAATGTATCGTCTTGCCCGTATTCCAAATAAAGAACGGGTTTCTCAAAAGTAATATTTTGGAAAATTAACTGCCTCGCAAGCAGGCTGGTAAAACTCAGATTAACATCTATCTTTTCCAAAGAAAGGAAGAGACGTTCGCCGGCGCCCGGTAAGTTTTCGACTTCAAGTCCTCTCATCCAAAACGAGGCTTTCAGCGGATTAATACCCGCTTGATCAATGCGGACAGGCACTTCCAGCATTTGGCTCAGCTGATTCGAAAGCGCCTTCGGCAAAACAATTCTAGAAGCCGCCATCGTTAAAATAATCAGAATGGCCAGGCAAATAGCAAAAATAATAACAACGCGGTGTGAACGGCGGAGCTCAGTGTTCATGGTTTAACCGGCATGGTTTGCTTAGATTTTTCAATGAACTCCGCAACCGATTTAACAAGTTTGGCAACACCGGCAGCCACTTGATGGATGGGTTTGTCATACATGTAAGCTGGAGTCGAAACAATCTTATGTTTTGAATCAAGGCAAACGTCCGTCACATCGCAAACCACATGCTGCTGACCCAAAAGTTCAATTTGTTTAGCGACGCTGGCTTCATTGCCAATGGTAAGTTGAAGATGGCTGCCTTCAAAAATTTTAGCCAGAACCGCCGGAGAAATACAAATAACGCCGATCGGCTTTCCTTGAGCATGAATTGCTTTTGCTAAAGCACTGACATCGGGATTCACTTCACACCCTGCTCCTTTTGCCGCAAAAGTGGATAAATTTTTAGCGGCACCAAAACCACCCGGGAAAATTAAAGCGTCAAGATCATCCGCCCGGACAGTTTTGATATCCTTGATCTTGCCGCGCGTAATCCTGGCTGCTTCTGTTAAGACATTCCGCTTTTCTTTCATTTCCTCTTTGGTAAGATAATTAATCACTTGCGTCTGATCAATGTTGGGCGCCATGCAAACGGCTTCATGGCCTAACTCGGCAATATGAAGTAAGGTAAAGACAGATTCGTGAATTTCAGATCCGTCTAAAAAACCGCATCCGCTTAAAACAACGCCGATTTTTGCCATGACAAATCTCCTGTTACTGTTTTTCCGAATTCAGCAGTTTACCAGCCATCGTGTCAGCTGCGATATGAATTTAACGTAATCATTGCCAACTTCAATTTTGATTCCCGGCCCTATTTTAATTTTGACTCGCCGGCAGCCCCAGTCAACCAAACCGCCGCACCAATGCGGCGCCACATCCGATGTCCAGGCGGCTGTTTTACCTTTTCCAAAATGCCCCAAAACTAAAAGCGGGTTTCGCTTCCCGGATGCATTTTCCCTTAATTTTAGGATCACCTGGCTTTTTGGTTTGGGGATGACTCGGTTATAACCGGCCACAAAGGGAGCCGGTGAAAGCGCAAGACCTTTCAAAAGCGGATGCCGTTTGGCCTGGAGCAATCGGGCACCGCTTCCTAGATTCATACGGTCATCATGCGTCAAGCAGCGGACCGGCAGCATTTTTTCAATCATTGTCCCATGATACTTTCCCCACAAACCCGTAAAACTTGCCCATCCCCCTATCATCCAAAGGGCTGTCCCGGAAGTCACTTGCGCTTCAATCGCACTTTCAACCGCACGGCTCAAGTTTGCATGGGCATAATCGCTTAAGATAATTAAATCAAAAGGTTTCTCCGCCATTTTTCTTGAAAGCCGCCGATCGGGGGGCACATGCGTCATTTTGTGCCCGGCATGCTTCAGTACACCATACAGATAACAGGCTGCTCCATTTAAAGGACCGTCTCCCAAGTACAAAATTCGGCTCATTGACGATATCCCATTCTTTGTGCCATCCCACCGATGAGAACCACTGATATTTTTCGCGGAAGGAAGCGCGCAAACCAGCACATAAAACCATCCACCGGATTAGTGATAACAGTCGCCCAGTCAGCTGACATGAAAGCGCGCCATCCGTATTCAGCCACTTCCTCGGCTGTTTGGGTTGGACGCGAATCTTTGATATTTTTTGGCTGTCCTGCCGCCGCCCCAAAATTGGTTTTCGTTCTACCCGGGCATAAATTAACAATGCGCACTCCTGTTCCCCGGCATTCATACCAAAGCCCTTCTGTGAACGAAGTGACAAATGCTTTGGTGGCGGCATATGTTGTGAAATAAGGCATGGACTGAAAACTGGCCGTAGACGACACATTCATGATACAACCACGCTGGTTTTTCTTCATTTCTTTTAAGAAGAGATAGCTTAATGCTACCAATGATTTAACATTGAGATCGATCATCTCCAATTGTCTTTTCAAATCTATTTCCATGACTTCCGTAACAGCACCAAAACCGGCATTATTAATCAGGCAGTCAACCTCAATGGCATTCGATTTAACAAAATCATAGACGTCTTGCGGTGCGCCCGTTTGACTTAAGTCGCTTGCGATCACCAACGTCTGAACGTGATAACGTTCTTGGATCACCTTAGCAAGCGTGTGCAATTTTTCTTTGCTTCTGGCAACGAGAATCACAGACCGCCCTTCCCGTGCAAAACGATAAGCAAACGCTTCTCCGATTCCAGAAGAGGCACCTGTCACAAGTGCCCATTGATTCGATTTTGCTGTAGGCATAGAAGTGGTTATTATATCATTTGGTTCCTTCCCTGCCCAATTTCTGAAAAAAAAGAGGCTGCCAGACAGCTAAAATGCGTTGAGGTGTATACAACCAAAATTTCAGAGTCTTGATTATGAGAAGAAATAGCTTAATCTCTTTTAGTTTAACTTATATGTATTATTTTCAATGACTTATGTAAATTAAGCACTTTAATTAAAATGTTTATAAATGTATTTGACAAGTTATGTTTCACCGGTTATAATAACAATATTACCTAATATATGATTAAATTAGGTTGGGAGCGAACCGAAGGATTGATAAGCAGATAATCTTCCCCGGGATGAACTGCTCGATGGTTCGCTCACACCATTTGTGCCAAGTTGTTTTATAATTAAAATGGCGGTATACAATGAATATGGTTAAGAAAATATACGGACCAAAATTCCAATTGAGGAACGGTTTTACAAGCTTCTTCACCGCTTGTTTAACTATTCTACTGGCTTGGCAACCTTCTCTTTATGCTCAAAATGAATCAATGCAATTCGTTATTCCCGAAACCGAAACTTACCGAACACCAATTTCATCGGCTGTCATTGGTGATGTGAATCACGATGGCATAAAAGAAATCTTTGCTAATTCACATGACGGTAAACTTTATGGCATTGACACCATGGGCAATCCGCTTCCCGGCTTTCCCGTCGATTTGACCGCACTGGTTCATGCGGTGGGCGGCGATATTTACGACAAACATGCCAACATACCGGCTTTGGCCGATTTAAACGGCGACGGCATCCAAGAAATCTTGGCAACCATTCGCTACGATTATGACAACCAATTTCGTAATTATAAAGTGCGCTTATTCGCCATTCAAGCAAACGGTGCGGTGCATGACGCTTGGCCGATTGACGGTGTGGAACTTCATCATATTATCGGCGGCGGTGTTTTTCCCAGTTCTTACAATCAAATCACGGCTGCCGATTTAGACCAAGACGGACAAGATGAAGTGATGGTGACGGGCGGCAGCTCAACGGGTTTACAAGTTTTAAAAGGCGATGGCACCGCATTCAATCAATTTTTTCCGATGCCGAATATTGCTGGAGGCTCTCCCGCCGCGGTTGGTGATATTGATCAGGACGGCAAGTTAGAAATTGTAGCCGGTGACATTGCGGATGGTTTTATCGGATTTCAAGAAGAGGCCGAAGTACATGTCATTAACCCCGAGGACGGAACTGAAGTGCCGGGCTGGCCTGTTGCGATTCCAACTTCTAATTTCTTAGCGCCAACGGTTTCCGTCGGCGATGTCAATGGGGATGGTTCATTAGACGTGGTGGCAGCAGTCGGAACAGTTTACCCTTCCACGCCCCCTAATTATGAAACATTGGCTGTCTACGCTGCCGATGGATCGCCTCTGGCGGGATGGCCTCTCGTCAGACAAAATAACAATGATAGCTATTATTTTTCGGGAATTGCTCTGGCGGACTTAGATCTTGACCGTAAGCTTGAAGTCATCAGCATCTTTAGAGAGGTTGTCTATGTCAATCAATTTGACGGCAGCGATTTTCCCGGCTGGCCGCGCGTTTTTGACGATCGAAATGGTGAAGTTAACAATCAAGATCGTAATGTCACGGTTAGTGATATCGACAATGACGGATATCCCGATATCGTTTATTTAAGTAACTTAGGTCTTCTGACAGCTGTGGATCGTTTTGGCAATCCATTACCTGGTATGCCGTATGATTTTGGATTTGTGGATCCGGAAATCAGCAGAGATTATACGATCGCAACGCCTGTGATCAGCGACGTTGGGAAGGATGGCGATGTCAATTTGATCGTTACCTCTTTTTACAGAAGTGACCCCAACAACAAACATGCACAAATCAACGTGTTTGATTTTTTCGAAGGCACTGATGGCAACATCAAAGCCTCAAAAGATTGGCTTCAATTCCACAGAGATAACCGCCACACTGGTTTATACCCTCAGAAGCGCCCCCTGCTCATTAGTACAAGCGCTGGCGCCAAAACACCTATCGCGATTTGCCGACCGGGCGAGTGCTAAGGCAGGAAAAAAATTCCCGAGGCAAAATGCCTCAGGAATTGTAAGGCTGCCAACTTGGTTTTCAACTAAACCGATTAGGAACAACCGATGCTGTTACCGCAATTCAAGCACTTATAGCAAGCCCCGTTACGAACCGTCACATGACCGCATGAATTACAAATAGGCGCATCACCCATCAGGGAAGCCAAGTGATCGCTTAACGCGGCGCTTGTCTTGGTTTCGGCTTTCGCAGCCGTTGCCGCCACCGGCGCTTCAGAGATTGCCTTTGCTGTGACTGCCGCAGGCTTGGCGGCCGCTGTAGCAGCTGATTTTGGCTTCGCAGGTTTCATGTCATCATCAATCGGCTTGTGAATAAAATCTGTTCTGCCCAGGTATTCCATTCCCAAAACACGAAAAACATAATCAATGACAGAGGTGGCATATTTAATATTAGGATGGTCAACCGGTCCTTGGGGCTCAAAGCGGGTAAAAGTAAACACATCCACAAATTCTTTTAAAGGCACCCCGTGTTGCAGTCCTAGTGATACCGCGATGGCAAAGCAATTCATCAAACTGCGGAAAGCAGCGCCTTCTTTGTGCATATCAATGAAAATCTCGCCCAATGAGTTATCTTCATATTCACCGGTTCTCAAATAAATTTTATGGCCCGAAACACGGGCTTCTTGCGTGAAACCGGAACGTTTACGCGGGAGACGCCTTCTCAGCGGCTGTTGGACAGAAGCGGTTTCTTCTTTGGCTGCTTTTTCCTCACCCGTACTGCTGGAATCTTTCGAACTGGTATTAAGCGGCTGAGACGCCTTGCAGCCATCCCGATAAAGAGCGACTGCTTTTAACCCCAGCTTCCATCCCTCAACATATAAATTCTTAACGTCTTCAACCGTTGATTCGTTGGGAATATTGACTGTTTTGGAAATAGCGCCCGAAATAAAAGGCTGGGCTGCCGCCATCATATGAATGTGCGCCATGGGTAGAATAAAACGTTTTCCGGTTTTACCGCACTTGTTGGCGCAGTCAAATACCGGCAGATGTTCCGGTTTTAAATGCGGCGCGCCTTCCACCGTCATAGAACCGCAAATAAGAGTACTGGCTTCTTCAATTTCAGCTTTTGAGAAACCCAGTTCTTTCAATACGTTAAATCCGGGTGCTTTGTATTGTTCTTCTTTGAAGCCGAGGCGTTTCAAGGCTTCTTCGCCTAGGATCCAGCTGCCAAAAGCTTGTTCTAGTTCAAATGCGCTCGGTAAAGCCCCTTCGATTTTAAGCAAGTCATCGCTCGTAAAACCTTTTTCATGGAGTGAATTCTCATTGATCCAGGGGGCCCCTTTAAATGAATTGGTCCCGGCGACAAATTCGATGATCTCTTGAATCTCACCGTCGGAGTAGCCAAGATTTTTGAGCGCACGCGGAACCGATTGATTGACAATTTTAAAATAACCGCCGCCGGCTAACTTCTTGAATTTAATCAAAGCAAAATCAGGCTCAATCCCTGTCGTGTCGCAATCCATTAAAAGACCGATTGTGCCGGTGGGCGCAATCACGGTGCTTTGTGCGTTACGATACCCGTAACTTTTTCCGAAAGCGACTGCCTCGTTCCAATCTTCCTGTGCGGCGTTTAAAAGATCGCTTGGGCAGGCTTCTTTATTAATTTGATAAGAAGCGTCGCGATGCATTTCCATCACTTGGATCATGGGCTCACGATTCTTCGGATAACCCGGAAAAGCGCCTTTTGATTGCGCAATCTCCGCTGAAACGCGATAGGCATGGCCTGTGAGAATAGCTGTGAGAGCTCCGCAAATCGCAAACCCGGCTGCACTGTCATACGGAATGCCTTGCACCATGAGCAGCGTGCCCAAATTCGCATAACCCAAACCCAGCGGTCTGTAATCATGACTATTCAAAGCGATTTCTTGGGTGGGATAAGATGCAAAGTCCACCAATATTTCTTGCGCAACAATAAAAACACGAATCGCATGCCGGTAAGCCTCAATATCAAAACTGCCGTCCGGTCCCAACAGTTTCATTAAATTAATGGAAGCCAGATTGCAGGCGCTGTTATCTAAAAACATATATTCAGAACACGGATTGGAAGCATAAATCTTATCCGTCCCTTTACAGGTATGCCAACGATTAATCGTCGTATCAAACTGAATACCGGGATCAGCGCATTCCCAAGCCGCTTGGCTAATTTGATCAAAAAGAGTGTTCGCATCGTAAGTATCACACACCTCACCGGTTGTGCGCATACGAGTCTGCCATTGACTGCCGCTTAAAGCGGCCTCCATAAACTGATCACTCACGCGTATGGAATTATTGGAATTCTGACCTGAAACCGTCCGGTAAGCTTCTCCGTTAAAATCAGACGGGTAACCGGCTGCAATTAAAGCGCGTACTTTGCGCTCTTCTTTGACTTTCCAGTTAATGAAATCAACGATTTCAGGATGATCCATATCCAAACAAACCATTTTGGCAGCGCGCCGCGTGGTTCCGCCGGATTTGGTAGCGCCAGCGCCGCGATCTAAGACTTCCAGAAAAGACATCAACCCCGAAGAGGTGCCGCCTCCGGAAAGTTTTTCTTGGCGTCCGCGCAAACGTGAGAAATTAGTTCCGGTTCCCGAACCATATTTAAAAAGACGCGCTTCGGATTTAACTAAATCAAAAATAGACATAAGGTCGTCATTGACGGCTTGAATAAAACAAGCGGAACATTGCGGATGCGAATAAGCATTTTCTTTTAGTTCAATTTGATCTGTTTCGGGATTCCAATACCAATTGCCGCCGCTGCCTTCAATACCATATTCGTGAAAGAGACCGCAATTGAACCAAACGGGGGAATTGAAAGCAACGCGTTGTGTCACTAATAAATAAGTGAGTTCCATTTCAAAAGCTTCGGCATCTTCTGCGCTTGCAAAATAACCGCCCAATGCTTCACCGGCACGTCTAATGCTGCGCGCAATTCGGGTAACGACTTGTTTGACGCTTGTTTCATTGCCTGCGCCTGGCACACCGGCTTTACGAAAATATTTTGAGACGACAATGTCTGTGGCAAGTTGTGACCACGATTTAGGCACTTCTACATCGTCCATTTTGAAAACAACGGAACCATCCGGATTGGTAATGGCGGTAGAACGGCGGGTCCATTCGATTTGATCAAAAGGATGGGCGCCGGGTTGTGTATGAAAACGTGGGAGACGAATGCCCTTGTCTGTTCCCGAGGGGTGGGAATGACGAGCGCTTAAACGATCATGAACAGGGCCGGCTGCTTCATTGCCTGATAAACTTCTTTTCTTGATCGCTTGCTTTGGTTTGTGCAGCTTTGTATTCATGTGGTGTGCCCCCTCTTTTGGCATATCGTTGATATTGCTATCTTGTATCTTTGAATATGGTTATTAATGCCGTCAGACAATTGAAATTAGCCGTTCGGCAGGCTCATTAGGGCTGTCCCAAGACCGCTCCAGCGGCACTTTCACAGCCGCTAATATCATTTGTCTAACGGTACTAACACATTTATTTCAAAAAGCTGCCGATCTTCTCTTTAGTTGCTATATAGCACATATAGTACCTGATGATTCCATGCTACCCAACATCTAGTGCTATTAGTCAGAATCGGCACTTTAAGGATGAACTTTAACTTAAACTTAATTTGTGGTGAAATACCTGACTTGTCCCTTGGAATTGACTCCGTGCTAAATGTGTGTTGATCGGCGGTCATCTAATCCGGAAAAAAAAATAGAGACAAAAAAGGACGGGACCGGTTCCTTTTTTCAAGGAACCAATCCTGCCCTGGTCATTTCGTCTCTGTGCAATCTGACAACATTGAAAATGAAAACTTTTTTTCCCGCTTGATTTATCTCAACCGCTGAATTCAAAAACTTTTTTGCTTTTGATCTTCTTTTCACGGTTCGTCAAAGAACAACTTTTCACAACGACCAAATTTTATGTGAGAAAAATTTTTGTGTCAAACAAAAAATAAAAAATCTTTTCCCGCATGAACTCAAATTTGAAAAAATGGTAATGTTTCGTCCTAAAAATGCTTTCCGAGAGCCCAAAGGTCCTTCTCCGGCGCTCGCATAGGGCCCATGGCTCACTTCCCGATACAAAACTCGCTAAAAATCACATCCAGCAGATCTTCACTATAGATTTCACCCACAATCTCTTTCAGCGCATCAAGTGCGCATTTGAGATCAAACGTCACCAGCTCGAGAGATGCTTGATTTTGAAATGCCGCACGGCTCTTCACGAGAGAATCAAGCGCCTGCTCTAAAGCGCGCTTGTGGCGTAACCGTGTCACCAAAGTGCTTTCTCTCTCCATTTTCCCTTGCCAGACGGACTTTATTAGAACTTTTTCTAACTCTTCAATACCTAACCTCGATTTTGCCGAAACAAAACAGCAAGGCCCGGGCTGATTTATTTGATCGAACCCGGAAACCAGCCGGGAACAAACTGACCGGGCCTCTGAAAACTTCCCTGCTTTGACTTCTGCTGCCAAAGGCTCTATTTGATCAATTTTGTTCACCAAAATCACAAATGGCTTCCCCTTGAGGTCATTTAAAATCGCGAGGTCATCCGCTTGAATGCCTTTTTGACCATCTACCATATATATAAATAGGTCACCCTCTTCTAAATATTGCCGGGTGCGGGCCATGCTGGCCTTGGCCAAGGGGTCGTGACTACGATAAAGACCGGCCGTATCCACCAACCTGAAGGCAATCCCTTCTAAAGTGATCATTTCTTCCAAGGTATCCCGAGTTGTCCCGGGAATGTCAGAAACCAAGGCACGCTCTCTTTCTAAGAAAGCATTCAGAAGAGAAGATTTTCCCACATTCGGACATCCGATGATGACGGTTAAAATACCTTCCCGCAAAGCCCCGCCTTTTGAAAAGCTGTCCAATAATTTCTTGACGTGCTGACAGGCGCTGTCAAATCGATTATGAAATTCTCCGTTTGAATAAATCTCTAAATGTTCATCAGGAAAATCCAGATAAGCTTCCATGTGCGCATAAATTTTCATGAGTTCATCTTTAATTTGGTGAACTTCTTTGGAAACCGAGCCGTGCAATTGACTAACAGCTGCTTTTAATGCTAAGTCCGATTTAGCGCGGATGGTATCGAGAACTGCTTCGGCCTGAACCAAATCAATACGCCCATTTAAGAAAGCACGTTTTGTAAACTCGCCGGGTTCTGCCATGCGCGCGCCCAAATGCAGCGCATGATCCATCACTTGACGAACGGCTACCAAACCGCCGTGCGCGTGTAATTCCACCACGTCTTCTTTCGTGTAAGAATGCGGTGAAGCAAAGACAACCGCGAGCACTTCATCAATCGCGTCCTGACGGCAGTCAATAACGGTTCCGAAATAAAAACGGTGGCTCTCGGCATTCTTTAGTTGAAAATTTTTCTTTTTTGCACGGAATAGTTGATCAGCAATGGCAATGGCTTTCTCGCCGCTCAAGCGCACAATACCGATGCCGCCTTCGCCAACTGGCGTGGCCACCGCTACAATGGTTTCTTCATTTTCTGGTTTCATGGAGTTCCTAACAAAATCTTCCGCACTTCACCGACAACAAAAACGGAGCCTGTGACTAAAATCATACTCTGCCGATTATGCAAATGATAGGCCGTTTCGAGGGCTTGACGGGTATTGTCAGTGGGTATTATGACAGAAAAAAACGGGCTTGCCAAATTGAGTAATTCCCTCACGTGAGCTGCCCGGGGATGGCGGGATCTGGTTAAAATAAGGTGATTTGACACGCGGGATATTTCCCGAAATAAAGCACCTCCGGATTTATCACGAGAAATGCCCATGATTATCTGTAAATATTGACTCCCATAGAGTTTCCTAATAGTTCGAACCAGTTCGGTCATGGACAACAAATTATGGGCAATATCGAGTATGAAAGTTTTTTGGCCCCGGCAAATCTTTTCAAAACGCCCGGGCCATTTAGCCTGCAAAAGACCTCTGCGGACGGTTGCGGAATGGATGGGCAATCCAAATCGATCTTTTAATAACATGGCAGCTTTGGCGGCCACGGCAGCATTTTCTACTTGATACTCGCCCGCTAAATGAATACGGCAATCGGTTAAACGCTCATCCCTCATCCAAAAGCCAAAAATAGTTCCCCAGGATCCAAACCGCTTTGTGCGATAGTGAAAATCATGACGGATCATTTGTATCGGTGCTTCAAATTGTTTTGCTCGAGCACGGATCACGCGTTCAGCAGCGCTTGCTTGGCGAGCCAGCAAAACGGGTATGTTTGACTTGATAATGCCTGCTTTTTCTCCGGCAATCTTCCGGATGGTATCACCCAATTGGTCCGTATGATCCAATCCGATCGGCGTGATAATCGATAAGACTTGTTGGACTGCATTGGTCGCATCCAAGCGTCCGCCCATTCCCGCTTCTAAAACCGCCCACCGAGCACCCTTCGCTTTGAAAAACAGAAAGGCCAGCAGTGTGGTAATTTCAAAGTAGGTGTACGGTCCGCGTGATTGAGCCTTCGTTTTGTGCCGTAAAACTTTTCGGATGTGACTCACCTGTTTTGCAAACTCGGTTCGCGAAATCATGCGTCCGTTCACTTGGAATCTTTCCCGAACATCCGTCAAATGAGGTGATGTATAGAGACCCGCTGAAAGACCGCTTGCCGAAAGAATAGAGGCTAAAAATTGAGCGGTTGATCCTTTGCCTTTGGTGCCCGCAATGAGAACAGGCCGAAATGAACGCTCCGGGTGGTCAAAACAGCTCAAGAGACGTTTCATGCGCTGAATGTTTAATTCTTTTCGATATGAAAAATGAGGAATGTGTTCGAAATTGGAAAGAGAGTCAAGATAAAGCAAAGCGTCGCGGTACTGCATCGCGGAATGAGGTCCGGGTTTTAATGGCGAAAATGACGTTCGCCAGTCATAACCATTGAAATATTATATCGGTTACAAGCATCAATCACTTCCTGGTCACGAATGGATCCGCCGGGTTGGATAATGGATTTGATTCCGTGTAAATGGGCGAGCGTAATATTATCGGCCATGGGGAAAAATCCGTCGCTTGCCAGGGCGCTGCCGCGTGTGAGAGTACCCGCTTTTTCGCAAGCAATTCGAACAGAGTCTACCCGCGACATTTGGCCGCAGCCAAACCCAATGGTTCGCTTACCCTGAACCAATACAATCGCATTGGAAGAAACAACCTTCACACATGACCACGCAAACAAAAGTGACTTTAATTCTTGAGGCGTCGGCTTGAGCTTGGTCACAAACCGTAGTCTTGCCACTAGTTCTTTCTCGTGCCGATAAATGGGTTCATCGCGATCCTGCAGAAGAATACCGCTTTTTGAAAACCGGAGGTCATAGGGGCCAATGTGATCTAAGTGCGGCACTTGGATGATTCTTAAATTTTTTCTGCCTTTAAGCAGCCTCAGGGCATCCAGGGTATAAGCAGGCGCCGCAATCATCTCAAAAAAAGGCAGCATTTGAAGCACCATGGCAGCTGCGTCTGAAGTCAGCTTGCGATTAATGCCTACGATGCCTCCAAAAGCCGATTGCGTATCGCATTCGATGGCTTCGCGAGCTGCTGCTTTCAAATTTGGATTGGCCGCAATCCCGCAAGGGTTGTTGTGTTTCACCACACAAACGGCCGTTTCTTTGAACTCCCGAATAATATCAACGGCTGCTTCCAAATCGAGAATATTATTATAGGAAAGCTCTTTGCCGTGGAGCTGCTGAAACAAAAACCGAGGTTCATCATCTTGCCTTTGGTAAAGAGCCGCCCGTTGATGCGGGTTTTCGCCGTAGCGCAATTCGCGATGACGGACATACGTAACGTCTAAAATCGGCGGCAAAGTATCTTTTGATTTTAAGAGTTTTTTTCGAAGGTATCGGGCAATGGCTTGATCGTAAGCGGCGGTTGTCTGAAATGCCTTCATGGCCAATGCTTCAAGAGTTGTTTCGTTCAATTTGCCTTTTTTACTTTTCAATTCCTGAATAACCATATCGTAATCAGCCGGATCCGTCACCACACCGACCGATTGATAATTTTTAGCACCTGCCCGAATCATGCCCGGGCCTCCGATATCGATATGCTCGATCGCGGCGGCTAAAGTGGTTTTGGCATTGCGCGCGGCTGCTTGAAAAGGATAAAGATTGGCTACCACGAGATCGATTGGTTTGATGCGGTGTTTCTTGGCAGCATCTCGGTGGCTTTTTTTCGAACGAAGATAAAGCAAACCGCCATGGATCTTAGGGTGCAAGGTTTTGACACGGCCGTCCATCATTTCAGGAAAACCGGTCATTTCCGATACCGAAACAGCCTCGATTCCGTTTTGTTTGAGAAGTTTCAGCGTACCGCCGGTTGAAATAATTTCAACTTTGAGTGATTTTAATACCTTGGCTAGTTTCAGCAGGCCGGTTTTATCTGAAACGCTGATGAGCGCCCGTTTAACTTTTAACATGATGGATGTGACTCAATTCCAAATCGAGTTCCTTTTTGAAACGTTTGGTTAATTTTTGTGTCAAAATGCCCGGAACTTTTTCTCCGATACGGCGTCCGTCAACGGAACGAATCGGCACGATGCCGCCGGATGTGTTGGTTAGAAACGCCTCGTCTGCATTCCAGATATCATGGCGTGTGAAGGCGGTCTCCAGAACCCTGATTTTCTCTTTGAGGGCGCATTCTACCACAAAACGGCGCGTCACTCCATCCAAGATTCCGGCGGTTTCCGGCGTCATTAAAACATGTTTTTTAATCATAAACACATTCCAAACACGTGCTTCGCGGATGCTGCCTGCGGATCCCAAATGAATCGTTTCAAAAGCCCGTTCGGCAGCAGGATCTAATAAGGCTAAAATACCGTTTAAAAATTGGTTCGTTTTAGCTTCGGGCGGAATCGCTTGTGAAAGATTGCGCGGTACGGGCGAAGTGACGATATCAACACCTTTCGTATAGACTTCACGCGGATAGGTGCGCCGGGCGACCCAGACAACCGAGCGGTTACGCTCAACCATCAATCGCAAGAAAACCGGTTTTGCGTGACGGGTACCGCAAAATGCCTTTAAAACATCCTGCCTGATTTTTTCTTCGCGCCCGGCCAGTGAAATACCCGCCGTGCGCGCGGAAGCAAACAAACGTCTCAGGTGTTCGGAGAAGCGAAAAATGCCTGCTTCAAATCCTGCCATACTTTCAAATGCATGCGGCTGCATGTCCGCAAGCGCTTCAAGCGGCAGATAGGCGGATGAACGCTTGCCGTTGATAAAAAGATCAATATCGGAGGACAGGGTCTTCTGCATGAGCCATTTGCCTCAAAGCTTCAACCAATGCTTGGCCTTTGTGCATGGTTTCTTGAAATTCCGATTCAGGATCCGAATCGTACACAATGCCGGCTCCCACTTGAAAATAACCTCTTTCGCCTTCCAGCACGATGGTTCGAATG
The DNA here is from genome assembly GCA_002787155.1 of Candidatus Abzuiibacterium crystallinum. GTDB lineage: Bacteria > Omnitrophota > Omnitrophia > Omnitrophales > Abzuiibacteriaceae > Abzuiibacterium > Abzuiibacterium crystallinum. Next base: position 40,865 of record PCVY01000060.1, read on the forward strand.
ACAATATTAAGATCCATGTTGCCGTTAAAATCGAGATAACCGATGGAACCCGTGTAAAAGTTTCTCGCAAAAGGCTCCAATTCGTTAATGACTTCCATGCACCTAATCTTAGGACAACCCGTGATCGTGCCGCCGGGAAACATCGCCTTTAACAAATCAAACTGATCCCATCCCGGCGCCAGTTCCCCTGTCACATTGGAAACCAAATGAATGACATGCGAATACTCTTCTAAAACCATCATTTCATTGACACGCACGGAGTGAGGCAGGCATACGCGGCCCAAGTCATTGCGGGCCAAATCAACCAGCATGATGTGCTCGGCACGTTCTTTGTGATTGGACTGCAATTCACGCCGCATCCGCTCATGCTCCCTCATGCCTTCTCCCCGCGGGCGGGTACCGGCAATGGGGCGGGTTTCACAATGATTCCCCGTTTTTTTGATTAACCGCTCGGGAGAAGCGCTGATCACGTCAGTCTCTTTTAACTTGAGGAAACTGGCAAAAGGCGACGGGTTAATCGTCCGGAGCAATTGGTACAACATTTCGCTTTGACCGCTGAACTTAAATGAAAAACGCTGAGATAAATTTGCTTGATAAATATCGCCCGCTTGAATGTAACGCTGCGCGCGGCGTACCATATTTTTAAATACGTGTTTCTCAATATCGGCTTGAAAATGCGTCAAACCGGATAAGGGTGCGCTTGCCGTCTTGGTTGTAAATAAATGCGTTTCCAATTTCATGAGATCACACGCTGCTTCGCGGAAAGCATCTTCAAATGTTAAGCGCTTGGAAGGAATTAAATTTGAAATCAAGTAAAGAACTTCTGCATGATGATCAAAAACAAAAACATTTTTCACGAAAAGCAGCAGCGCATCATCACTGTCGGTATCTTTGGGGACCTCGCGCGGCAAGCGCTCAAAATCCCATGCCAATCCGTAACCAAAACACCCCAAAGCGCCTCCCGTAAAAAACGGCATCTCCGGCCACATGCGGCCGCGGTATCGGCCAAAAAGGAGGCGCGCTGTTGAAATAAAACTGGTTTTTAAAATGCGCTCTTTTTTGTTTGTTTCCAAAATAACTTTGTTTTTATTCTTTCTTAAAACCAGAAATGGATCTGTTCCAAAAAAAGAAAAAGTGGGCTGCCGGCCTTTGGCTTTCACACTGTCCAGAAAGAAAGCATAATCGTTCTTTGGAAGGCAGTAAAAAATTTGCCAGGGGTCGTTGGCAAAGGGAACTCTTTTGGCAAGCGGGACCGTGTAACCTTGTTCATACCGCCGTTTCATAACGGCGACCGGTAAAACGAATAGACTGCTTTTTTTATTCATGCTGATGCATTAAAAACCCGCTGCCCAATTTAGGATAGAAATAGGTGGATTTCTGCGGCATGAGTTCCCCGGCCATGCAAATAGCTTTCATGTCCGTGATGGAAATGGGCGGCATCACAAAGGACGCGTTGACAGCGCCTTCTTTGACCGCCGCTAACGTATCCTGAAGTGAGCGTTTATATTCAACGTGTTTTTCTATGTTCTTTTCATGAATACCCGCATGCGGCCAAATGAGAAAAGAAAGCTGCGAAACGCTCAGGTCATACCAAACAGCGGGCTTACCGGCGGGCATGTGCGCCTTGGCAGCTGCGAGGTTTTTCATTTTCAATAAGTAGGCACCTGTTTTGTCAAACCACCCAAAACTTCCCTGCAAACAGCCTTTTGAAATATTCTGTAAAGTTTTTTCATCTGCTTTTTCAACGGTAAAAAAGGTTTCAATGTATTTTTGAAGCGACGCATGATCATAATGACTTAAATGCTTGATCAAACGGTGAATGGGATAAATCAACAATCCCGGGTCATGATACTCGGCAAAACCAACCAGGGCATAAGCAGCGGTAGAACCGGTTTTGCCTTCATGCCGGCTGTAGTAAAGCGCCGTTTCATAGCGGTGATGCCCGTCGGCAATTAAAATTGTTTTGGAATCAAACATGTCCGCAACGGATTGCAAATCTGCCTCGTTAGTCACATGCCATATCTGATGGATTTCACCATCCGGCAATGCCATGCGGTAAAGCGGTGTTTTTGACTGAAGCGTTTGATAAATTTTTTGCACGGTTTGCGTCTCATCATCATACAAACCAAAAATGGGGGAAAAGTTGGTGTGGGTTGCCCGCAAAAGTTCCAAACGATCTGCCTTGGGGCCGGCATGCGTTTTTTCGTGCGGCAAAACGACTTTTGTTTCAAACGGCTCCAATTTAATGAGTCCGAACAAAACCAAACGGCGGTGTTCCTTTTCACCATCTAAATCCCGAAAAACAGTTTCATACAGATAATAGCCGGCCGTTTGATCCTGCTGGATCATGCGCTCTTGAATCCAACGGGACCATTGATGAGCTGCCGCTTCATATTTATTAACGGTGCCGTTTTCTTTGCTCAGTTCGACACGGATAATATTGCAGTCATGCCGCTGGTAAAGCGCTTCCTGCTCTTCGACAGAAATCACATCGTAAGGAGGCGCCACGACTTTTTCAATCTCGACTTGTTTGGTATTATACCGCCATGCTTTAAAAGGAATGACTTCTGCCATTGTTGCCTACCTGATTTTAAGTTATCATCTACCAATTTTAACTGCTCAGCCCCTTGACTCCGTCGACGCTCAGAACTTCCCAGCGAAGTTCTTCGCTTTAAATATGATCGGAAGCCTAGTGCAGCCCCAGAGCTTCATTAATGCAACTTATCAATTCTAATGAAGAGCTCCGGGACAGTACTAACCTACCGATGAATTATCTGTCGGAAGGTTAGTGCAGCCCCAGAGCTTCATTAATGCAACTTATCAATTCTAATGAAGAACTCCGGGACAGTACTAACCTACCGATGAATTATCTGTCGGAAGGTTAGTACAGACGCGTCTTTGCCGATGCCTTCGCGCTAAAATAGGCAAATGCTAAAGTTCGTTTGACTCATTTAAAGTTATCAGCTACACTTCGTGTTGCTAATCTCAATCTTATGTTTCTCTTTCGAAAACCGTTTGTGATTTCTTTTTTTATCGTTTTGGGGCTTGCTTCCGAATATATGCTTTGGCAAGTTCGGGATGGGCTTACGGCCATCGTCATTTTAGCGCCTGTGCTTTCGGTTGTTCATTTCTTAGAAACACTCATACCTGCCCTCACGTCTCTCTCCCCTCTCCAGCACGAACTAGCGGTCACGCTGCCTCTTATTTTAATCTATTTTGGTTTTACCGGTTATTGGTTATGTCAAATCGGCCGTGAAGAAGGTTTCTTGAAATACGTGATTTTATTTGCTTTCATTGGGTTTTTGATTGTCATCCACTGGCAGGCTTTTGATTACCTTGAATCCCTCATGCTGCAATCAACTGCCATCGGAGAGTTAACGAATACCGGCCCCTGAGGGCACGTCTTTCTCGGGCGTTAAGATCACCACGCAGTCCCCGCCGTCTGCTGCAAGCAACATACCTTTTGACTCAACCCCGCGGATAACAGCCGGCTCTAAA
>PCVY01000018.1:0-977 GCA_002787155.1 Candidatus Abzuiibacterium crystallinum
GTAAGGATGACCTCCAAAACCATGTCTCATCATGGCAATGGCCCTTGACCAGTGCTTTTTGTCATCCCGCGATAGAAAAAGCTGCATGACCGACTGCGCGATCACCGGAACAGGAACTTCCATATGAAGAGCATCATTGACAAGCCAATTAACTTCGCCTGTATCTTCTACGTATGCAGGGATGCTTTGCATCCCGCCTTCCTCGCGATAACTCTTTTCCATCAAATCGATCAGCCAGGACCGGATCACCGAACCATGCCCCCAGCATTTTAAAACCTCCTTGATGTCTACCGGGAACCGGAACTCTTCAAGTAAGTTCATGCCTTCACCGATGGCTTGCAGCATGCCGAATTCAATTCCGTTATGGACCAACTTCGTGAAATGTCCCGAAGACGGAGGCCCCGCATGCACATAACCATTCTTGACTGCAAGCGCTTTTAATATAGGTTCCACCTTAGCAATCACCGCATCCTCGCCGCCTGCCATAAAACAGGCGCCGTTTCTGGCACCGTCGACGCCGCCGCTTGTCCCCAAATCAATAAATTCCAAACCTTTTTCCTTCAACTTCTCATGCCGCCTCAGTGAATCTCCCCAGTATGAATTTCCTCCGTCGACGAGAATGTCGCCGTTCTCTAATACATTCGCCAGCTGATCCAGGACATCATCAACGGGAGGTCCTGCCGGGATATAAAGAAAAATAATTCGGGGGTTCCGCAATTTATCTTTAAAGCCCGTCAAACTCTCAACGGGTGCCAAACCCGCCTTTTTGAGCTCATCGTTTATGGGCCCTTTGTTGAACCCGACCACCTTCATCTTTTTTTCTAAAGCTTGGAGGGCAAGTCCTCCTCCCATTCGACCGAGTCCCACAACACCAAATTCTATTTGCTTTGTCATAAATCACCTCCGTTAAAATAATTTGTTTCATTATCCTGCTTCATGCACCGGCAATCGGAAATGCAATGGTTGACAACAAGGCA
>PCVY01000018.1:998-1804 GCA_002787155.1 Candidatus Abzuiibacterium crystallinum
AAACTTGCAAAAGGCGTATCTCGAGGCACCGGTTCCGGATCCTTGAGATCGTTAAAGCGAACATGGTTTGTTCGTTTGCCCGGTACGGTTAACTGATACGGGCCAATGGGTTCCCTGTCTTCATAAAAAACAGTAATCTTGATGTGCGCTTCCGACTCACCTGCATTCAAAATACAGGCCGTCTCGTGACTTGTCATTTGGGGCTCGGGGCCATGACTGGTTGCCGGGATGTACCCTTCCGCGATCGCCCAAACTTTTGAACCGATTGATTTATTTTTCATAAGATTTCCTTCCTTTATGATTCCGAGGTTGTTTGCCATCGAAAGAGTTAATCATCACCGAATCTCCGGATAAAGTTTCTCTTTCATTCTCAAGACATTAAATCCCGCATAGTAAAGCCCGACGAGAAACAGATTGATGAATCTCTGCCTGAGGCATCCCACGCCGCAAAACCGCCTTGCTGAAGTGACCACTGGCTCTTTGATAATCACCGGCTGCGTTAACCGGCGGAGGCGTTTATAAAAATCAATGTCCTCGAAGGGAACGCTTTCATTAAATCCGCCCAGTTTTTGAAACAGTTCCCTTGTAACAAAGAAACCCTGATCACCGTAGGAGAAAACATGAAACCGGGTATAACTCTCATAAAACCGAAGAAGCCAATCACGGTGATCAAAGCGCATCCTAAATCTTCCACCTTTTGCTCCACCTTCAATCGCCCGGCGAATCCGGACGAGTCCCTGCTCTGGGAGTTTGGTATCTGCATGCAAAAAAAGAAAAATATCTCCTGTCGCTTCTTCCGCTCCACG
>PCVY01000018.1:1828-12676 GCA_002787155.1 Candidatus Abzuiibacterium crystallinum
GTGTTATCCGTTGATCCGCCATCCACCACGATGACCTCCTCAGCCTGATGCCTGACCATAAGATCTTCAAGCGTTTTATGGATAGTGGATTCTTCGTTGTAAGCTGGAATGATGACCGATATTTTCATAACTCCCCTACACTCCTCCCGATTTCTGTTTTCCGCCAAAGGACGGACCCGCCTTCGGTTTGGCGGGCCATACAAGCATGGTGTCATGATCGCGAAGCACATAAAGCGCAAAGCAGGCCGCCAGCATGGGTAAAGCAGCATAAAAAAGAATGTTCATATTTTCGAAAGGGGCAAAGAATTGTTTGTAAGTAGAAACTGTCGAAATCAGGTGAAATAGAAAAACGGCCCCATAACTCAGCTTCTTTTTTATTCCCAGCAGAAATGCAGCAATAATCATCATTTCAATGGCACCCAAAGCATAAAATACAGCCGCAGACAAAGCAGGTGAAAAATAGAAATTTTGATAAACACCCGCAGCATGCTCCGGCCGAAGAAATTTATCAAGCGTCCAGATCAAGAAAACTACAAACACACTGACTCGTAATAGAAATAACGCCAAAGGTAAATGCTTTGGTTCATTCGTATTCATGTGCCGCCCCCCCTCGTTAGTAAACAGTTCTATGATAACCCGTGAGTCAGTAAAAGCTATAGGGCGTTATCCTGCATGCACTGATAGAGCTTATCCAGCAACCCCCCTAAATTGTAGCCTCTGGTATTGAGGCTGAGGAAGGCCGGCACTGCTGAAGAACCTCCTGATGCAATAATGATGCTCTGAGTCGTCAGAATACGCCCTTCGATTTTACTTCGTGAGGTGACAAAACTCTCGCCTCGCCTTGAAGACACTCCACTCCAAGCGATGTATAACGCTCTATGGAATCGTAAGGTCCCACTTTTTTCAACATAACTGCTTTTAACCACGCGATGAATAGGCAGTGTCTGCATTAATCTTTCTTTTTAATTGTCTTGTTTTCAGGAATTCTCAATTCAAAAAAATGCGATTTCCACGGAGCAAGCTTGACATACAGTCCCTGGGCTTTCAATTCCAGCGGGTCCCATGTGTAAACCTCACCATTTAATTTATCTTCAAAATTCACAGGGCTGTTTGCAAGCCAATTATCCGGCAAACAGATTTTTCCCTGCGAATTCGCCGATGAGTAATTGATAACGATTAATTTTGCTTTTGTTTTATGAGTCCAGGACCAGGCGAGTATGTTTCTGAAACTTTCATTGTGTTCCCACGCCGATGTGACTTCATGAAGGTTCCATACGCTATTCTTGATGGGCTCTGCCGTCGCATACTTTAAGAGGATTTCATAAAATTCTTGCGTTTCTCTATCGCTTTCCTCACCGGGTTCGGTAGCCATCTGAACCGGTAATTTTATTCTCCGCCCCTCTTGTTGACCGTCATGGCACATACTGAGCCCGGGAACGGTGTTCACCACAACGGCAGCCGCATAAGATCTTTCTTTTCCGAACGCAGTCACCGCACGGGTTTCATCGTGGTTTTCGATAAACCTTACGGATTTCCTTTGGTATGAAATGTCAGCCCTCAGATGGGTCGCCACATCTTGAGGGGAAGCATGAAGAAGGCGATCATAAAGCCTCTTGTCGTAGGTATAATCAAATCCTAGCTGCTGGAGTTCCCACTCAAGATCCCAATAGGCCTCCGCAATAAATATAAATTCCGGATTCTTTTTTTTGACGGCTGTAATCACTTCCAGCCAATACTCTTTTTCCGGCATCTTTTCCTTTAAGAAGGAACCCCACGTATTCTGAAAGACACGCGAAAGGCCTAACATCGCCATATCGCAGCGGATCCCGTCCGCAATTTGACTTAGCTGACAGAGCAAACGCATTGTTCTGTCTCTGAAACTGTCTGAAAAATAATTAACCTGGACAGTATCCGGCCAGGCCGGAAAATAAGGGTCCCTGCCGTGCGCAAAAAACCGGCTCTTATGTGTTTCGAAAAAAAGATCCGGGTATTTTTTAAAGTCTTCAGCTGTGCCCTGGACAAAGGCTTCGGGGTTGGTTCGTGACCCTGGATGATCCAAGGCAAAGTGATTCGGCACAAAATCAAGAATCAATTTCACGCCGAGTTTGTTGAGGAATGCCTTAAATTCCAAGAGGTTACCGTCTTCACCAAGAAAAGAGTCTATCGTATATTCATAAACGGCATAGGGCGAACCGGCAATATCACCTTCATTCCAATCCGGCAAGGCCTCGTTATATCCGCGGCGCCACTCGGGTACCTCCAAAGCACACCGATGCGCCTCGGGGCTGCGTTTCCACACACCCATAAGCCACAAATAATCAAAACCGCTGCTGGTAATGGATTTCCACTCTTTTGGAGGAATTGTCATTAATGAGAGCCGTTTTTGATATTGCTTTGACAGTCTTTTCACGAACGCATAAGCGTTTAATTCATACAAAAAAGAATGTTTGGACATTACGGCAGCCATGCTTGATTTCCTCTTATCCGTTGATATTCGTTTCTTATTTGAGCGCCTTACGCGCAATTTTTGCCACATAAACTGTGACGAAGACGGTTGCCGTAAGCCTGAAAGAGCTGCCGCCACGCGCACCGCTGTTTCTGATCCGAATTTCTCCAGTAATCCACCTTGGAAACCTCTGGCTCGTGTGGATTGACCACGATATAATCAAGCCCTGGATTTTCCAAATCACTTACGCACGAGAAACAACTTTATGAAAAATCTGACCCGCACGAAACTGACGAAACCGCGGACAAGAGCCTCCTTTTTTTATTTCCTGCTCGCAGGGATGCTGCTATTTAGTGCAGGCTGCGCAACTCCTTATTTAAAAGGGGTCACCCCCGCGGGAGAAAAAGTTTATGTTGGTCCCCTCCCTATTGAAAATACGGAAGCATTCCAAACATTTCTTCACAGCTCTAAAACTGAAGTCGATAAACAACTCTATCTTTTCCAGCGTCTCAAAGCGGCCATGGACCTTGAATATTACCATGATGGCAGCTGGTATAGCTGGCTTGAAACTTATCGCGGCGGCACCTGGCTTATCAGAAACCGCTACAAAAAAGATCAGGATACCCGTGATTTTCTTCGCAAACATGTCTGGCACTCCGAGACAACGGGCAAACTTCATTTGGTTCGTTTCCCGGACGGATCGATTCAAATTGGTTATTTTCTCCTCCTGAATGAACTTGATCTCCTCGAAGCCGCTCTTCAACACGAAATTAATAAAAATTAAAAGCTTCCCTGATGTTTCAAGGACTTTATCATCTTCCAGTATTTCATCTCGAAAAACTCAATCATCGACGGAATAAAAATCACGGAGGTTAGAAGGCCGCTTGCAAACCCCCAAAATCCGAGTTTTCCAAGCGATGCCATTCCCTGGTGGCGGGCCAGCAACAGAGCGCTGAAGGCCGCAATCGTCGTAAGCGATGCTAAAATCACGGCCTTTCCCGTTGTGCTCAATATCTCTTCAAGCGTTGTCTTTTTTTCCGTCCGGTAACGATGAAAAATATAAATTCCATTATCAATCCCGACACCCAGAATACACGGAAGGATGACCATATTCACATAATTGAAACTGAAGTGAGTCATTCCCGCAAAACCACACAACCAGAGAAAACCAAACAGCACCGGTGAAAGAACTAATACAACACAGGAAAAACACCGGAAGTGAATGAGCAGCACGAGGATCACCACGCCGAAGCTGATCATCATGGCCCGGGGTGTATCCCTCTCAAGAAGATTCAGGATATCCACATAGACGACGGGTTCACCCGCCATCACGATATCCTTCGGCAAATGAAGATCCCTTAATTCTTTAATGAAGCGCTTGGCCACTTGACCGTCCATGATACTGGCATTGGGATAAACATAGACAATGGAGACCTTTCGGCGTTTGCCTTCATACTGATCCCGCAGACCTTCAGGAATATCTTGATACGTAAACGGCCCTGCTTTGAGCTCGTTTCGAAGTTCCTGAATCTTTTCTTTCGTTTCCTCATCAAGCCCCTGGATGACACGATCTTGCCTTTCGAGTCTATCTGCCATTTCCTGAAGCAGGCTGATTTTCTCTTCCTGATGTTTGGGGATATGTGAATCAATCGATGCCGCAAAATCAAACAGGGTCTTCGGATGATTTTCAATGTAATGGTTGATCCTGTTCGCTAACTCCAGAGCACTCTGGCGGCCGGGCGTGATCAAAGCTACGGGATTCAGCACCACACCAAAATGATCCCCGATCCTTTCGGCAAGTACAATGGCTTGCGCCTCTCTTTCTTGAAGCGCTTTAAAATTATACTCGAAGTGAAGTTTTGGAATCTGGGTCAGTGAAAAAGCTGAAAAGACAAGCCCCGCCAAAAGGACAGCGCAAATAAACCCAACCCGACGCAGCGGAACAACTTCCCGAACAGGCTTCTCATCCCACCTGATGTTAAAAATCTTCTCGGTTATAAGAAGTAAGCTGGGAAGCCCATAAAGGATTGACAAAAAACATAACAAAATTCCCACTCCCGCAATAAGGCCAAAATGACGAAATCCCTGGAACTGGCTGATCGTAAGAGAAAAAAAAGCGATACTCGTCGTCAAGGCGCTGCTTAGAGACGGCTTCCCGATCGCCGCATAAGTCTTTTGTACGGCTCGAAAAGTATTAGGGGCGGTTTTTCGTTCTGATTCAAAGGTGACCAGAAAATGAATCGCAAAATCAATTCCTAACCCAAATAGAATGGCAAGAAGAAAAGCGGAGATCACGTTTAAATAACCCACCGACAGGGCCGCAAAAGCGCAAGCCCAGACGATTCCGATACCCAAGCTCAGGAAGGATGACAACACAATCCTGATTTTCTTAAAAAATAAAAACATTAAAATTGTCACAAGTATCACGCTGAGAAAACCGGTGCGTTTTAAGTCTTCCTGGATGACATGATATTCGTCATAACGTGTCTTATACGGACCGGTTAAGCCAAACGTGACCGGAGAGTCCAATGATTCCTGAATTCCGGCTGCGGCTTCCTGAACATGTCTAAAAAGACGCTCAGAATGTTTGAAGTCACTGAGCGGATGGCGCGGCTTTAGAAGCACCACGCGCATAAAGGCATGCTTTTCCTTTGCGGAAAAACCCCCGATACGAGATACTTTTTCTTCCAGCCGGAGATTTTTAATTCCAAGTTCGGGCTTGGCTTCGTCCAACAGATCTACAAAAAAAGGATTGTTTTCCCTCCTGTAAAAACCGATGAGGTCATGAATTTTGCCGTCAAGCTCGTGAAGACTATCGACGGCAAGGAAAAGCAGCTTACTGCTTTTAAACGCATCCGAACCGGTTCGATTGTCGACAGACTCCACATCTTCAAAAGCCCGGGCCTGATTTGATAAAAGATCGGCCGCTTTTTGTACCGCCTCCTCATCGGAGGATTCAATGGCAACGATCAAAAAGCTTGTGCCTCCGACCTCGTCGGTTAGCTGTTTAAGATGGGTAATGCTCGGGGCATCCGGAGGGAGCAGATCAAGAAAACTTGCCTTTAATTTGAGCCGCGCCGCAAATGGAAAGGCCAAAACTGTCGCGAAAGCCATCCCGGCGAGAATCCAGCCGGCATACCGCATGACAAAAAGCGCACTGGCACGCGCTATGGGATGACGACGCTTCATAAGTCGCCGCCTTGATTTTCCTTTTCAGCCGTGTCCAGGCGCTCCTGCATGCGCTTAAGTAAACCCGAGAAAGAAGAATCGCGGATAATTTTATCAAACTGATACTTCAAATCCTCGATGAGGCTTACGTCGTCGAGGATCACGTCATCGATCTTCCACCCCTCTTCCTTTTGGCGCAAATGATAAATCACTTCGGCATCCAGCACCTTTTCTTCCTGGCGCACAACGGTTTTAATCACAAAGCCCGTTGAGTCCTCATGGCTTTCCGGATAAGTCACCTTAAGATTTCCAAGGAAATCATGGCTTTTGCGGTACGCCCTATTTTCAATCTGCTGCCATAAAAGTGCTAAAAAATCCCGGCGATCTTCAACCGAGGCTTGTTCCCAGTGGTCCCTGAGGGCCTTTTGCCCCATCGCATCAAGATCAAGAAAGGCATTGGCTTTCTTCACAAGCTGCGCGTGACGGGCGGAGTTTGACACCGGGAATTCCATGGCACGAAGCGTTTCTAAAAATGTTTCAACCACCGCCTTGGGAGAATCAACCTCCGCTGAAATGATGGCGGCTGGTGCAAACAGCATCGAAACGCAAAACACGCCAATTCCCAAGAGACGAAGAAAGCTTGAAACGATGTATTTAAAAATCATGGGATATCTTTACAACCTGCCTTTGTTTATGCTTTTGCAATATAGTTACATGAGGCATCGGGCGGTTATTTAAGGTGTTCCCGGTGCACTCCTCAAAGTCCTCCAAGCAATCCGTCGTTTTGAGATTCTTTTAATGCCCCCTGACAGCTTGAACCGCTGCCGGCGGTGCAGCCAAAGCAGTGATTTCCCGTATCGATGCGCCTTCCCTCGAGATTCCAAATATAGACATCATGAATCGTTATTGGCTTCCCGTTCCGGAGGGGCATATCCAGCATTTGATTGAAATCACAGTCATAAAGCCTGCCGTCCCAGCCAACGCTTATCGTATCGCGGCACATGAGGCCCTCAAGAGTTGCCGGATTGAAACTGTTGATCAAAAGTTCTACATACGCCTCGTATTGATTCACCGCTTTGAGATATTTCGCATAGCGCGTGATGGGCATGTTAGTAATGGTGTAGAGACGATTAAACGCGACCCCCCAATCTTTTTTGAGCTGATCCTTATAATCCTTTTCAAGCCCATGCTGGTCAGGCGGCAGATGAGGACCGATCGGATTATAAACAAGGTTGAGAGTAAGATTAGAATCCTCTTTGCCATAGCCCAGATTGTTTAGAATTTGAAGGGCTTCGATGGATTCATCAAAAGCTCCCTTGCCACGCTGTTTGTCTACGTTTTCCTGTAAATAGCATGGAAGCGAGGCGATGATTTCAACATCGTTATCCGCCAAAAACTGTCCCAAATCTTCCTGACCCGGAAGGAAAAGTACGGTCAGATTACAACGGTCTATGACGTGGATCCCGAGCTGCCTGGCTTCGGTGACCAGATAGCGGAAATTAGGATTCATCTCGGGAGCACCGCCCGTAAGATCAAGCGTTTTAATTCCTGAGTTTTTCATATAAGCCGCAACCGCTTCGGCGGTTCTCCGGTTCATATTTTCCCTAGTTTTCGTCGGACCTGCCTCCACATGACAATGCACGCAGGTCATGTTGCAGAGCTTCCCGAGATTTACCTGAAGGATTTCGATAGCTCCTTTGGTCAACCGAAAATCAGCCGATTCAAGTTTTCCTTGAAAACGATTCACAATTTGACCTCTTCGATACGATGCCGGGAAAGATAGTGTCGTGTTTCTTCCTGTTCCGGCCGGTTGAATATTCTTTCGGGAGTCCCTGATTCCACGACACGTCCCGTTCCGTTGACCGCCGAAAGGAATATTAATTCATCACTCACCCGCCGGACCTGTACCAGATCATGTGTGACAAGCACAATAGCTTTCTCCTGTTTCAGCTCATGAATCAGAGACTCAATCTCATGAGTGGAATGAGGGTCCAGGCTTGCCGTCGGTTCATCAAGAAGCATAACTTCCGGATTAACTGCCAGGACGCGGGCAAAGCAAAGACGTTGTTTTTGTCCCATCGACAAAATAGATGCGGATTTCTTTAATCTGTCTTTCACCTCAGTCCAGAGATGAACCTGCTTCAGGATTTTCTCGAGAAAAAAGGGAATTTCAGAGGCGTTCATTTTCTTGTGATGCCGGACGCCAAACAGAAGGTTTCTTTCAATGGAACCGGGAAAAACACAAGGCTTTTGAAACACCATTCCCACATACTGCCGGAGATCCTCAACCTGACAGCATGTATAAATACATTTCTCACGATAACAGGCCTGCCCTTCGACCCGCAGCCCGTCTTCACGGTCCGTAAGGCGGTTGATCACCCGCAATAACGTTGACTTGCCTGCGCCTGACGGCCCCACCAGTGAGGTAACGCTCTTTTCTTTTATCTTCAACGAAACATTATCAACAATCAGGTGACTGCCTGCCGTCACGCTGATATGGTTTAATTCAACTAATGTCTGCTTATTTGTCATGAGCCCCTCGCTTCTTCATGTGCCGATAATCTAAAAATAATTGTAAGCATACTGAACACTGATGCAAAAACCATCAATACGAGTGCTGAACCCCAGGCATTGGAAGCGGCCCTGGGATCATAAGACTCCTGCACCAGATTAAAAATGTGATAGGGCAGAGAAAGTACTGGATTTTCGATAATGCCATCGGGCCAGACCGCACCCGCGAATACCGTTGCCGTAAACATGATTGGCGCGGTTTCCCCCACGGCTCGTGCCAAACCGAGAAAGAGCCCGGACAACATGCTCGAAAAACTTTGCGGCAGATAAACCGAACGAATGATTTGCGGTGTCGATAGACCCAAAGCCCTTGCATTATCAATATATTCTCGCGGAATGCGTTCCATCCCGCCTGCAATGCTGATCGCTGCCACCGGGAGAATCATTATTGCCAGCAAGATTCCGCCTGTAAGCCATGATTTTCCCCACCCAAGGAATTTTACAAAAAAGAAAAAACCGAATACGCCAAGAAGAATGGAAGGCATCCCGTTTAATACATACAGGAAAAATTGATAAGCCCCGGCCTGCCGGGTGTCTTTCCAATAAATGCTCTTTACAATGGCTGCCCCGGTCGCAAGCGGCAGGCTGATAACAAGCGCGGTTGTGATCAAAATAATCGTGCCGGCTATTTGAAAAATTATACCGCCCGAAAGTCCGCCTTCCTGCATGGGAGAAAAAATAAAGTTAAAGGAAATGGCTCCCATCCCTTTAACCGCAATGACTCCAATCACTCCGGCTAAAAGAGCCAGCACAAAAAATCCTGACAATCTTGAAAATGTAATAAACAATTGATTTTTTAAGGTGCGTGATATCATGCCAGCCCTCTTTTATAAAAGGAGGTGACGGTAGTTCCAATGGCGACAATGACCACGACGATAAGCATCAGCAAAAAAGCAAGCCCCATCATAGCCGACCAGTGCAGAGGTGAACCGTAAGCAAGATTAACTTCAGAACCGCCAAGTTTACTTGTCAATGTCTGGCCTGCCTCAAGCAAAGAATGCGGTACTCCGGCAAGATTGGGCAGCCGGTTATCCGCCCTGCCCACAACCAGAAACACCGCGATGGTTTCGCCGAAAGCCCGGCCTATCCCGAGGAGAAAAGCCGAGATAATTCCCGGTATTACTTTTGGAAATACTGCATTCATGAAGACCTCTGCTTCTGTCAGACCAAGAGAAAGCGCCGCATCGCGTTCTTCGCGGGATACGCTTCTAAAAGCATCGTCCGACAGGCTCAAAATGGTCGGCAAAATCATAACCCCAAGAAGAAGGCCTGCCGTGAGCAGGTTGTCCCCGGTTTCAGGAGAAAAGACGCTAAACTTATCAAACACAAACGGCCGAAGCAGTAAAACCCCCAGCAGCCCGTAGATCACGGAAGGAACTGTTGCCAGCATTTCCATGAGGGCCTTGATCAAAATTCTTGTTTTGCCTGTCAAAAACTCAGATGTAAAAACCGCCGCCCCCAAAGCCAATGGACCCGCCGTACTCACAGCCACGGCACAGACGACAATCGATCCATAAATCATCGACGCGGCTCCGAAGCTTGGACGTCTGTACTGCCAATCAGCGTTCATTAAAAATCCCAGCCCCTCAAACTGGAACACGCGTAACCCTTGAACGAGAAAATAAACAACCATCCCGAACAAAAATGCCCAGCCGAGAAAGGCAAATGCAAAGGATAAAATAGCCGTCCAGCTTAAAGAAGCGGTTCTCCCCCTGGCGGTATGTGTCCTATTCGGATATTGAGAGATAGCCATGCTTTTTTACAAGCCTCTGTCCTAGGTCTGATTTGAGAAAGTTGATAAAGTCCTTGATTTCACCTTCGGGCTCTCCATCGGTCACCACAAAAAGGGGCCGTGTTAGAGGATATTTACCCGATTGGATATTCTGCCTATTAGCCTCGACCGTTTCACCGTCAGACAGCCGGATTGACAAGGCCTTGATTCGGTCTGCCTTTTCAGCCCAGGCAAACGACAGCTGGGATATTGCACTGGGATGGCCTGCGACTTTGCTACGGGCTTCTTCATTAGCTCCAACCTCCGGCAGACTCACAAAGGGTGCTTTTTTATGTGATCCATAGGCCCAGTCGGCAAAAACCTCCCAGGTTCCCCGCCCGGGCTCCTTGTTATAAAAAACAACAGGCGCATCCGAACCGCCGAGTTCCTTCCAATTTTTGATTCGGCCTTCATACAAATCCTGCACTTGCTCACGCGTCACCGCATGAACTCCGCTTTCCCATATGAGCTTTGAAACAATCAGAGCTACGCCATCAAGACCGATTCTGTGCGGCGTGAAATCAACTTCAGGATACTTTTCCCGGTCCTCGTCACTAACAGGTCTTGAAATCATTCCGATATTTACAAGCCCATCGCCCAACGCCGAAATTCCTCCTGAAGAGCCGCCTTGAGTATCGACTAAAATCTTCCACCCTTTTTCTTTTGCCATGATTTCGGCGGCCTCAGTCACCACCGGATTAACCGTGGTTGAACCCTGAATCTTTATCTTAACCGGGTCATTTGCTTGCACCTGCCCCGCAAACCCCATTAGTACCAATAAACTTGCGATCAAAAACCGTTTCATCTTCTTGTCACTCCTTCTTTAGTTTTGAACAGATCAGGGTTTTGGAACTAATCGCCACGGCATCCGCACCCGTATTCATTTGTCAAC
>PCVY01000072.1:0-43051 GCA_002787155.1 Candidatus Abzuiibacterium crystallinum
AGTACCGTTAGCTAATTAAAATTAGCAGTTCCGTTCACCTTGTCAGGGCTGGTCCGGCGGGACATTTTCATAACCACTAATATCAATTGTCTAACGGTGCTAAGCAGGTAATGGTCCCAGTTAAAAGTCGTCTGCATTTACAAAAGCACTTCCTTTGATTAACTTCGCTTTTTTCTTCAGAAGTGCCATTTCATTTGCGATCTCTTTGTAGGAACCGTAAGATTTTTTTTCATTCGTCACGGCTGCGATCGAAATACTCATGAGAGGGATGGGAACGAGAGGGGCATTTTCGGGATCTTTTGCGCGTCTATCTTTAATAAAAATATGACCGCGGTCACTATCGACCTTTCGGTAGTGATTTTTTTTCTTTTCATCAAAGCGGTTAATAATTTCATCTGCAATTTGGCGCATGCGGCTGGGGATCGTTACGACAACAAAATCGTCTCCACCTTCGTGTGCCACCACGTCTCCCGGACCGCCTTGAGCCTTCACGGCTTCTTGCAAAACATCAGCCGTCATCTGGATGACTTCATCGCCGCGCTGAATACCATAGAGATCATTATAAATCTTAAAACGGTCCAAATCACAATAAAGGGCGGCAACTTTTCCGCCTGTTTTCAGCCTGCGTTCAATTTCAGCCTCGATAACGTGATTGCCCGGCAAGTGAGTGAGCGGGTTTGAATCTTCCGCCTTGTTCTTCATGAGTGAGAGTTGCTCCGCCATATCATTAAAAGAATTAGCCAGGTTTTCAATCTCGTCACCCGTATGAATGTCGACGTGATGATCTAAATGACCCTGCGCAATTTCGCCCGTGTGTATAGCTAACTCGCGGATCGGATCGAGGATTTTTCTTTTAACGCGCACAACAAGGAAAAAAGCAAAGACCACTACCATGAGGAAAATCAAAAAAACAAAGCGATAAGTTCGGACAAAAGCATTTTTGAGATTATCAAGTGTGATGGTTGTCTTTAAAACATAAGCAGTTTCCTGATGCGAAAAAATAGGGGTCAAAATATCAAGCGCATCCGCTTGACCGGGTGTGGGAAGCGGCTTAAACCATTGACCGGTTAATTCGTAAGTGAGCAATACTTCTTGAATGCGGCTTTGATCGGTGGCTTCATTCGATTTTGTCTCATTTTCTGAGTAAAGTACGTGCCCGTTTTTATCTAATAAAGCGACTTGCTGGAAAGTGTTAATTTGTTTGGTCAGCTCAATGACGGTTTGAATGAGATCACCCGGTAGTTGCGTGTTCGGGGTTTCTAGCTTAGATTCCAACACTTCTTTCATCAATAAGAGGCTTAAATGGGTTTCTCTGATCTGGTGCTGTGCAGTCCGTTGCGCTTCCCGCGTAACCTGCAGGTGGGTAAAGGCGATTATCAGAAATGCCGATGCTATAACGATTGTGACGAAGAACGATTGCTTAAGCGAAAGTGAGTTTTTCATCTTAAAATGAGGCCCTCTGGGCACTGCTTAAGTGTACTTGACTGGTTATACTATTGTCAACGGAACAACCGATCGGGGCTGATAACCTACAGTTTAAATATGTATGAGAAGAGAAGTCCATTTCATTTCAAGAAGCGTGGTCCCCATCCTCATTTTGGTTGTCTTCTTTGTGATATACAACCACTTCTTGCTTGATAATTCAATCGAACGTATTCGCACCGCACTCGCTGATGTGTCGCAAGAAGATACCTGGTTTGCCTCCGAAAACGCCTCTTTCTTGCTTCAAGATTTGCTCGTTAGTGAAATCGGTCGAAGTGATGTAAACCTTGAGCGCGTCATTGTCTCTGATGCTTTCTCAAAAGTAATGATGTCAGAACGTTTGGACAGTCAGAAACCGGATACGGAGTTCTTGTTACAGAATTTGCTATCCTCATATGAAAAAGAAAGGTCGCCCGTTCTTCGATTTGTTGATCAATGCAATTTATGGCTGAAAGAACAGCTGTATCACATTGAGCAATTCTGGGGGTACTTGTTTTCTGCTTCGTCCATCCGAAAACAAATCATACGTTCAGGAGAGGAGGGGCAGCTCAAAATCCTGAAGCGGGCACGTGAGTTTGAATTAAATTGGGAATTTGACAAAGCCGCGCAAGCTTACCAGCTTTTTCTCAACCGTTTTCCCAATTATCCCAAACGGGATTTAATTCAACTTTATTTGGCGTCTGTGTACCTGCGCTCGCATGAATACGGTCTGGCACAAGAGATACTTTCTGAAATCGATTTATCAAAAAGTTCGTCTCATGTGACAACGCTTGCAAAAGCGTTACATCAAAAACTCTCAGAAATGAAAAAAATGGCCCGTGAAAAGACGCAGCTTGCACAAGAAATTGAATACTTAAAGAAAATGCCTGCACAGGAGGGTCTAGAGGCGGCATCTTTGCCGCAAAGAGATGCTGGCGGCATTTTGGGCCGTCTGCAAGAACGTCAATCAAGCGGCGGCGGGGCTGATTTGGTGTCCAAATTATTTAATTATGGACTTTTAAGTCTTTATCTTTTTGATTTACAGGATGCCCAAAATACTTTTCAAGAATTAATCGAATTAAACCCGCCACCTGACGTTGAAAAACATGTAAAATGGTTGCAAGGATGGGTGGCTCTTTTACAAAATAACTACGTGGAAAGCAGGCGGTTGATGCGCGAACTTCTGGAACGGTATCCACAGGACAAATTTGGTGAATTGAGTATGTTTGTATTGGCAAGCATTGCCGAACAAACCAAGCAATATGAGACGGCTATCAAGGATTACCAAGCGTTGGTTAAGAAGACAGCCTCCCAGGATGTTTCGTTCTTGCTGACCTACCGAACCGGCAATGTTTACTTATATGGCCTCAAAGATGTCACAAAAGCACAAGCGACCTTTTTGGATGCCAAGCGGTTTCTGGCATCATCGTTTCTTTCAAAATCTTTTGATCAAAATGTTTTACCTTCCTTAATCAGCGATATGCGCCAGACGGCTTTTCAACGATTTTTCCAAGGTGATTTGCCGACGGCACAAAAGTTTTTTGAAGATGTGCTCCGTTTGGATGACAACGACGCTTGGGCTCATTGCGGATATGGTCTTGCTTTATACATGAATGGGAATGTTGAACAAGGGTTAGATGAGGTCAAACAATGCCGTTCGATGAAAAAGGATGAATATACAAATTCGGCGTATGCCTTTTTATTAGAAAAAGAAGAACGATGGGATGAAGCCTCGGTACTTTATCAAGAAGCATTGGGCGAAAAACCCGATTATGTAGTGGCTTTGTATAACCTCGGGCGTATTGAACTTCAAAAATCAGATCTTGAGAAATCACTCATGCACTTGAAGGATGCCAAGAAAAATGCGGGAAACGATAGTTATTATGCCCCTTTGATTTCCAACAATCTGGGCATTGTTTATTGGCGGCGGGGTGATTTGCTTCATGCTGAACTTGAATTTTTGAATGCCTTGGATTTTGATTCTCATTTCGCGGATGCGCACTTTAATTTGGCCCAGTTATACGAGCGAATTGGCAAGACGGAATTAATCAAACCTCATTTGGACCGTGTCAGCGAAGAGGATATGACCATGACAAAAAATAGCATTGATCGGATTACACTATAGATATCATGATTCGAAAAATCATTAAACTGATCCAGCTCTTATTAATCGTTTATGTTTTTGGCTGGTGCCTGCCAATACCCGCTTGGGCTGTGGTGGGAGATGAAGAAATTAATTACGCAACCATTACTGACATGCGGCGGGACCATGAAGAATTAATGACAGAAGAGTTTGAAGGGAGCGACGAAGAACAGCGCGCCTATTTAATTCGTTTGGTGGAAGAGAAACGAAAAAAAGCAGCCGAAGGTTCAGAGGAAGAGAAAACATTAAGCCAGGAACTGATCCGCCTGAAATCCGAAAGTCTGATCCGCACCAAAAAGTGGCGCGACAGAATTCGTTTCTCACCATTTGAAAAAATAAGTTTTGATTCTAATATCCAGAATCAAAAGCAGGCAAAATCGGACGTTATTTTTAACTCGGGCCTCGGCATGCAAATTGATTTGGGAACACAGAGGACGGATATTGATATTGATTACTTGGGTTCGTATGCCGCTTACATCAAAAAACCGGAACTTAATCGTTTTGAAAACCAATTGGCAGTGAACGGCCGTTACCCGTTCAGTTCTAAAACCAACGCGACTGCTTCATACCGGCTTTCGACTACCGGTGATCAAAATAGCGAAATTAGAAGTGTCTTGGAAAGGTTGCGTCAAGATGCCGCGCTGACTTTTAATCAGCGCTTATCCCGAAAAACCGCCATTCGAATCGGTCAAACTTTCAGCGATGTGTTCTTTTTAAGCAAAAAAGATCAGGGGAATGACAGCAGTCAATATACCCTGAGCCCTGAATTTAATTATCTGATTTCACATAAAACATCGATCTTTGCGCGTTACGCATTTGGCATTTCAAAGGGTGGATTAAATGACAGCAATGATGCCACCGCCCATGAATTGAGAGGGGGAATTCGAGGCAAAATTGCACCCAAAACAACGGCGTTGCTTGATTTTGGCGTCTCACGTCAGAATTTGGATACCTTAGGCGGTCATGTCAATGGTTTTGTGGCAGAGGTGGTTGTGATTACAAATATTACACGAAAAAGCAGGCTTGAACTGCTCATTAACCGTAGTTTTTCTAAAACCAACGAAACCACCGGCAGCAATTTTTTTGTTACAGAAAATTATCGATTGACGGGCACAACACAATTTCGCCGTCATATCGCCGGCGAGGTGTTGATTGGGCTCAGAAGGAATTTATTTGAGCAAAATAACAGTATTTCCGATACTAATCAGAGGGATTTGACTCTTGAACTAGGTTCAACACTACGTTATGATTTCCGTAAGTGGCTTAGTTTGGAATTGCAGTATTTATTTACGGGTGTGAACGCATCAGATAGCCGCCGCGAATACGGGAAGCACCTTGTCTCCTTGGCATTGAATGGGAAATATTAACAAAGGGAATGACGGACAAACGATGAAATTGTTCTTACTAACTTGCCTGATCAGTTTGATGGGTTTTAGCATGACCGCATGCAGTTATCATGACTATGACACGCAGCATTACGTGACACCGCAAGATCTGCCGGTTCAGCAACACAAGCCAGGCATGACTTTGACACCCAAGCAGAAAAGAAAGATTCAAACGGGCGATGTCTTAATTTTAAGAGTAGTGCCGGGTGCTGAGTTTGAAAATGAGCTCGATTTGACGGTGAATTTAGATGGCGAGGTATTGGTACCGTTAATTGGCTGGGTGCATGTCGAGGATTTAACGCCGGAAGAGGCAGCTGAGGCGATTCGCAAACCGCTCGATAAAGATTTTTTGGTAGACCCCAGCGTTTCCGTTCGTTTAAAGGAAGCCAGTACGCGCGCTGTGGTATTGCTGGGGCAACTTAAGAAACCGGGTACTTATGAATTTCCGCCTAATGGTAAAATGTCTCTTTTAGAAGCGGTCGCTAAAGCAGAGGGGTTTACCGACATTGCCAATATTTCAAAAATCAAGGTAGTCAGAACGATGCTGGACGGCAGTCAGGTAACCATTCGGGTTGATGCCGGGAAAATCATCAGCGGAGAAGAGCCGGACTTAGGATTGCAAGAAAGCGATTTAATCACAGTTCCGGAATCGTTATTTTAAAAACATGGTGAGCATGGATCAGCCAGCCGTTGGATACCCTAATTCGCCGGAAGAAGCCGAGTCGATTAATCTTTCCTATTACCTAGGTTTGTTATACCGCCACCGGGTATTTTTATTTACTTTCTTTTTCATTTCGGTCACCTTGGTCGGGATTTTCTTGATGAAATTGCCGGACCAATATCGTTCTACCACTCAGGTTCTCATCGAGTCAGCTCCGGTTTCAGCAGGCGCTTCGGAAGAATTAGAGCCCACCTTTCAAAGTTATACCTATGTTGATACACAGGCCGAGATTATTGCCAGTATTCCTATCTTAACTGTTGCAGCCGAAAAAGAGGATTTGGCTAATTTCTTTGAAGTTGAAGACCTTCGCGAAGCGGTTTTTGTATTGAAAAAGAAATTACGCGTGAGAGCGGTACGCGGCACACAATTAATCAATATCAGCATTGCCACACCCAGTGCGGAAAAATCCGCCGCCATTGTCAATTCAATCGCTGAAACTTATGTGAAGCAAAGCATTCAAAACAGATTGTTCTTCTCAAAAGAAATCTTAAACCTATTACCGGAGGGGGGCGGTAAGAAAACAATAGAAGATTTGTCGCCCATAGGTCAGCTTGAGAAATTGGAAGACATCAAATTTGCTGCCACACTGCCTTCGGTACGTTCAGACCCCACCATTTTGGAGCTGAAAAATCAAATCGCCAAAGCCGAAACGGATCTGTTTGAATTAAAACGTCAGTACCGCGAACAACATCCTGATGTTATGAAGGTGCAGGCGAATTTGAAATTTCTAAAAGAAAGTGTGGATGTTCAAATTAAACGTGTGGTACATGAGCTGAAAACGGCATTGTCAAAACGCCTTCAAGTAAGTGATGTCCGAGTGGTACAGGCCGGCGAACCGGCTTTACTACCCGAAGGCCCTAAACGTCTTCGGCTGATTCTTTTATTTATTATCTTAGAATTGCTGCTTAGTTTTGGTTTTGTGATTTTAATAGACTACATCGATGACCGTGTTAAAAACCAAGACGATATCGAACGCTTTGTTCGCCTCCCCTATTTGGGTCATACGCCGGTTTTACGTTTAGAAGGTGAGAAGAATAAAAGCAAAGGTTATTTCTATGTCTACGCGAATCCGCAGTCGGATCTGGCCGAGTCTTTACGTTATATCCGAGTGGGTATTAACTTTTCGGCACCTCCCGACATGCTGCGGGCATTTGCCATTACAAGCAGTATTCCACAGGAAGGAAAAAGTTTTTGCTCCTGTAATCTTGCTTCTTCATTTGCGTTGGATGGCAATAAGGTGCTCTTGGTAGATGCTGATAACCGGCGGCCGGTTTTGCACACGGTTTTCAACATGGATAATGATTATGGTTTAATCAACTATCTCACTTCCGATGTCACGCTTGAATCAATTACACGAAAAACGGATGTGCCTGGACTTGATTTTATTGCAAGCGGTCCTGAAAGTCCGAATCCGTCAGAACTGTTAGGTTCTGAGAAAATGGCGGAATTTATACAGAAAGCCAAATCGCAGTATGACAGGGTGATTGTGGATGCGCCGCCTTTGGTAGGAATAGGGGACGGACTGGTTTTGGGTAAATTAATCGGTCATTTAATTTTAATTATCCGTAGTCACAGAATCAGCCGTAAGGTGATTCGTCAGATTCGTGAACGGTTGCAGCAACACCAAATTAAAGTGTTGGGTGTTATTTTGAATCACTTGGACATGGAAAAAGACCGCTATGGTTATTACCGTTACCATTATCATACCTATAATCGTTACTACGGGAAGAAAGCCATTAAACGCAAAGAAAAAAAAGAAAGACGTCATCATAAAAAGGCCTCTTAAAGCTTTTCGGCTTACATGACACGCTCAAGCAGGTTTTCCGCATGGATTGTTTTTTTCTTCTGTCTTGCCGCATTCTACTTACCGCTTAGCTATGCTTTAGATGCTTATCAGCAAGAAAAATTTATTTTATTGATCGGTTTCGCTTTAGGTTTTGTCCGCTTGATGCAATCAATCAGGAGGCAAGAGTACTTTTTTGGGTGGAATATTTTATCGGTTTATTTTCTGTTATTTACGATTTTGGTGCTTGCCCAGTATTTAATTAATATTTTGGACATCACGGCGGCAGGGATCAGAGGCTCAGTTTACGCCTATGCGACACGTGAACAATTTTCCAGGCTAATCGGATTGTGGGTTTTGCTTCATCTTTTAGTGGACGTTTTAACAAATCGTACGAGAATGAAATGGCTCGTCGGCGTTATTTTTTCAGCGGGATACTTGGCGTCCATTTTGATTCTCATGAGACGTTTTTTTGGACTTGATCTTCATGAATCCGCTTTTCTGCCTTTGACCTGGCTCCGTTTTTTCCCCGCGATTCAGCCTCATCCCAATCAAGTGGCTGTTTTTCTGGAACTGATGGTTCCCCTGGCTTTGGGGGTTTGTTGTTATCGGTTAGCGCATACAAAAGGATGGGGTAGAGAAGGGGGTATTCGCTGGACAGATTTGACATCCGACGGCTGGTTTGTGAGCACGGCATTTTTATTATTTTTTCTCTTGATGGGTGTTGTGGCCACACTTTCCAAAGTGGCTCTGGCAGCTGTTTTAATCGGCATCATTAGTTTTTACTTACTGACGTCCAAACGATATGCGTCCAACCGTTTATTTGCCGGGTTACCGGTATTAATTGTCGCAGGCGGTGCGGTCGCGTTTTGGTTGATGGGTAACCAAATTCAAGCGCGTTTTGTTGATCTTAAGTCTCAGTACCTCCTGACGTTAGGATATCGCATTTTGTTGTGGGAGCGAGTTTTACCGCTCTTATCTCAGTTCAGCCTGGGCGGAACTGGACTGGGAACGTTCGCATCTTCTCTGTCGAGTTTACATCGGGTTGAGAAGCATTTTTTCAGCCCCCATTTATTAAATGACTATCTTGAAATATGGCTGGAAAGCGGTTGGGCAGGTTTGTGCTTATGGGTGGTTGGATTTGGTTTGTTTTTTTGGCACGTCACCAAATGGTTAAGAAGAGAAGAAAGTTATTTCAGGCGGTTTTTGGGAGGCGGTTTGACGGGCGGTTTGATCAGTTTGTTCACCCATAGTTTGATGACGTCTAATTTGTTTGATCCTGCGAATGCATTCCTTGCTCTTTTATTTTTAGGATTGATTTTTGCGTTGGCAAGGGAGGGCGGGGGTGATGAGCGCCTTTCGGCCGTTGATCAAAAGTCTTTGAATGGATTAAGATTAATGGCTGTGATTGTCATGGGTTTTTTCATGGGACTTGGGTTTTATTTTTTGGCGAGGGATATGTTGGCGCATGCTTTTGTCGGTCAGACACCGACGCAAATGTCATATCGCCATGCGATCCGCATTGACGGCGAAAACGCCGCTTACCAAGGCTCACTGGCGCTTTTAAAAGAAAATCAGGCTGAATTTATGATGCATCCCTTACGCCGAGAGCAAGTTCGCCGCGAAGCTCTCAGCCATTACCAAAAGGCCATTGCACTTAATCCTTATCAATTGATTTATCGGATTCAATACAGTCAACTAGCCCTTCAATTGAAATCTTATCGTCAAGGTGAATTTATTTTCTCGTCTTTCATAACCTCTGTGCCTTATGATGCCGAATATTTGGCGAGTTTTGCATTTTATTATTTTAGCTGGGCTGATGCTGAAGATCATGCCCCGTTAAAAAATAAGCTGATTAAACAAGGTTTGGACCTATATCAGCAAGCGCTTCAACTTGATCCTGTCGGGATACCCGCTCTGAGAACCCGTAAAGAAACTCGGCTTTCACCAGAGTTTCGGCAATTGCTCAAACCTCAACTTATCAGCCTTGAATCGGCTTGATTTGACACGCCCGCTAATCTGAAGTAATATGACAAGCTTACTGATAAAGAGCGTGATTAATTTGTCTATAAGTATATATGAATAAATAACTTACGGATAGATTATCTTTACCGGTGTTAGAAATGATCCTTCAGACCAAAAAAAATAAAGTGTGTTATCTAGATTATAATGCCACCACACCCATACCGGATGTGGTGTTAGAAGCGATGCTGCCTTTTCTCAGGTCAAGTTATGGCAATCCGTCTTCGCTCTACACGCTAGGGAAAGACGCGCGCCGAGCCATTCGTCAGGCGAGAGAGCAAGTGGCTGAGGGCTTGCGCGCGGAGAGCCGCGAAATTATTTTTACAAGCGGGGGTACCGAAAGCAATAATTTTGCGTTTAAAAGCGCGCTTGAACTTCGGCCCCATCAAAAAACCATTGTGATTTCTGCCATTGAACATTCCTCAGTCTTAAATGTTGCCAAACAATATGCAGCAAAAGGTTACCAAGTGCGACACATCCCCGTGAATCAAGAAGGACGTTTGGATTTGAAAGAGCTCGAGACTCATTTAACCAAAGATGTGGCGCTCTTGTCTATCATGTGGGCGAATAATGAAACGGGTGTTATTTTTCCGATAAAGCAAATTGCCGAAATTGCTAAATCAAAAAAAATTCTTTTTCATGTTGATGCTATTCAAGTGATCGGTAAATTAGAGATTGATCTTTCGGAAATCCCGATAGATTTTTTGTCAATGGCCGCACACAAATTTTACGGCCCAAAAGGGGTAGGGGTACTTTTTGTTAGGCAAGGTTTAAAAGTGCCCGCATTTTTGTACGGCGGACATCAAGAGCACAACCGTCGGGGCGGCACCGAGAACGTCGCAGGCATCGTGGGTTTGGCAAACGCATTCACATGGGTGCAAATCGAAAGTAAGCGAAAAAAGAAATTCATTTCGGAACTCAGGGACCTGCTTGAAAGTAAAATCGAAAAAGTAATTTCAGGGAGCCGAATTAACGGGAAAAATGCCGAGCGCGTCTTTAACACCACCAACATCACCATTCCGGATGCCAGAGCAGAGGTTTTACTGCCGCTTTTGGATGAAAGAGGAATTTGTGCTTCAAGCGGTTCGGCTTGTTTAACAGGCGGGATTGATCCATCTCATGTGCTTTTAGCAATGGGAAGATCACGTTTGGAGGCGCTTTCGTCGGTTCGATTTAGTTTGGGTTTACTCACAACCTCAGATGATGTTGAATATGTCATTGAAACGTTACCAGTTATTGTCCGCCAAATTCGTCAGCACCATTCGGAGGGTAAAGTTCATGCTCACTGAACAAGAGGTGTTGCAGGCACTCAAACAAGTAGAGGATCCTGATTTAAAGCAGGACATCGTCAGCTTGGGATTTGTGAAAAACCTCATCATGACCGATGCCGAAGTTAAATTTAGTATCCAACTGACTACACCGGCTTGTCCCGTTAAAGAACAATTAAAAGAACAAAGTCTGCAAGCGGTCAAGTTAATTGCGGGAAACCGAGTTATTAAGATCGATCTCACTTCGGATGTGAAAGCCAGTGCGCACAAAAAAGCAGCTGTTTTACCGCAAGTTAAAAATGTAATTGCTGTTGCCAGCGGAAAAGGCGGCGTTGGTAAATCAACCGTTGCTGCTAACTTGGCATTGGCGCTTCAGCGCTCAGGAGCGCGCGTCGGTTTATTGGATGCCGACATTTATGGTCCCAGCATGCCTTTGATGTTTGGCATTACGGCATCACCGCATGTGAATGAAGAGCAGCAGATTGTACCGATTGAAAAACACGGGCTAAAAATCATGTCGATGGGGTTTTTATCCAAAGATGATGCGCCCGTGATTTGGCGCGGACCGATGGTTCATGGGATTATTCAACAATTTTTAACCAAAGTTGCTTGGGGCGAATTAGACTACTTGGTGATTGACTTACCGCCCGGAACGGGTGATGCGCAGTTAACCCTCACACAATTAGCGCCACTTTCGGGGGCTGTGATTGTCACGACACCGCAGGAAGTTAGTTTGATTGATGCGCGAAAAGGTTTGAAAATGTTTCAAAAGGTAAATGTTCCTATTCTTGGTATCGTGGAAAACATGAGTTATTATTTAGATTCAAATGGTAAACGAATTGCAATTTTTGGCGCGGGAGGCGGCGAACGTACGGCCCGCGAATTACAGGTCCCTTTCTTGGGAGAGATTCCAATTGAGCCTCAAGTGGCAGCGGCAGGTGATCAGGGCGAGCCTATCGTGATAAAAATACCTGATTCAGCAGCCGGAGTTGCTTTTAAGTCAGTCGCGGGTCGTGTGGCACAGGAGCTTAGCATCGAAAATATGAAAGGTCCGGAGCTTCCAAGTGATTTTAAATTGGCATGGAAAACAAAGTAGCTGTTAAACCGATAGAAATTAAACAGTTAGGCGAACAAGAACTTGGCATTCAGTGGTCAGACGGCCATTTAAGTCTATTTCAAGTGCGTGATCTTCGGTTAAAATGCCGCTGCGCTGTTTGCGTAGATGAGTGGAGCGGTGAAAAGATAATGAAAGAAAAAGAAGTGCCCCAAGACGTTAAGCCGGTGAGCATTGAAACAGTCGGTCGTTATGGACTTCGAGTTGTTTGGAGCGATGGCCATCAAACCGGTATTTATACTTACGATTATTTGCGTCAATTGGCATAGGAGGAAATGAAATGAGTGTGATAAATGAGGTAAAGATCGAATCGCTAATCCGCGATCTAATCGCCAAGCTAGGAGAAGATCCTTCGCGCGAAGGATTGCAGAATACACCGAAGCGCGTTGAATCATCATTTAAGTTTCTCACCAGAGGCTATAAGCAAGACATCCAACAGGTGCTCAATAATGCCATTTTTGAAGAAAACTATGATGAAATGGTTGTGGTAAAGGATATCGACCTATTCAGTCTTTGCGAGCATCACTTATTGCCTTTCTACGGCAAAGCACACGTCGCCTATTTGCCGCAGGGCCGCATCGTAGGCTTAAGCAAGATTCCGCGGATTGTAGATGTGTTTGCCAGGCGGCTTCAGGTTCAAGAACGCCTCACACAGCAAATCGCCGATTGTTTGATGCAGGCGCTTCAACCCAGCGGTGTTGCCGTCGTCATTGAAGCTTATCATTTGTGCATGGCTATGCGCGGGGTAGAGAAAAAGGACGCTTATTGTACGACCAGTTCGATGATAGGCTCATTTCGCTCCGATGAGCGATCCCGTTCCGAATTCTTGAATTTAATCGGCCGTAAGTAATCTAGCTTACTTTTTGGGCAATGAGGAAGAGATTGTCACGCAAGTTAAGTGGGATCCGAAGCTGACCCAACCTCTTATCTTTTAACCACAGACTGCATTTCTGCGAAACGGCCATTTGATAGGCATTACCGATAAGTCGAAAAATATAAGATAGCGTGTATGATTTTCCTATTTTTTTCGCCGTTACCACTTTTAGTTGAAAATGCTTGAGAAATCGGCCTAAATTTTCTGGATTAAAATAATGAAGATGTTCCGGCGGTAAAATGAGATGCCACCGGCCCCGCATGACCTGAGCTACCCAACTCTTAGTATCGGGCGTCGTGAGCGCAATCAAACCACCCGGTTTTAACCAGGATGTGATTTGCTTAAAATCTCCCTCAGGATCTACCAAATGCTCCAATGAATCCCAGAGTGTTATCGCATCAAATTGAGCGGGCATCAGCGTTACATCTTGGATTTTTCCTAAGTGGACGGATAGGTTATTCTTCTTAGCTTCCTGGGCTGCATACTTTGAAATCTCAATCCCTTCAGCATGCCATCCATTCGCTTCCGCCATTGTAAGAAAAAAACCATTGGCTGCTCCAACATCTAACAATTTGCCTTTACCCGGTTTCAACGCTTCAATGTGTGAAAGGTACGTCACGTAAGTTGCGCGCATTGGTTCTTTATCTTGTTGATAATTGACGTAACCATGTCCGGCAGAAGCTCCAGCGAAATAATCCGATTCGTAGAGAGCGTCAATATTTTTAGGAATGGGGTGAACTCGGATGAAACCGCACGTTTCACAGCGGAAAAGTGTGTGACTATTCTTACGCGTGAATAATTGATAACGCGATGAGTGACAGCAGAGGCAATCCGGTAAGTCAAAGGTTTGAGTTTTATCCATAACTACTGAAAGCTAGAGGTTTAGCCGCAGCCTCAAGATTTCATCGAAGACTTTAAATCACTGAGTTCGCGCGTTAATTCCTCAACTTTTTTCTTTAAAGCACGTAACTCTGTTTGATTTTCATGAGCGCGGAGCTGAGCGCCGAATTGTTTGCGCATTTCATCGTACGGACGAGCCGGCTGGCCAAACCAAATTTGTTTTGATGGGATCTTTTTTCCGGGCGGAACGCCTGCGTTTGCACCGAGCATGACACCGTCACCAATTTCAACATGGTCTGCGATCCCGACACTGCCGCCTAGCGTGCAATAGTTTCCGATTTTTGAACTTCCTGAAATACCACACTGGGCTGAGATGGCACAATGCGCACCTATTTGTACATTGTGTGCAATCTGTACCAAATTATCAATTTTGGTTCCAGTGCCGACGGATGTTTTACCGATTGCGGCTCGGTCAATGGTTGTACAGGCACCGATTTCAACATAATCTTCAATGACGACAATCCCGACTTGCGGAACTTTTTGCTGTGCTTTGCCGTCAAAGACAAATCCAAAACCGTCAGAACCGATCACGACGCCTGAATGAATAATCACGTGACTACCAATTTGACATTTGGCATAAATGCTTACGTTGGGGTGAATAATCGTATCCGAACCAATGACCACATCCTCATCAATAAATACGTGATTTCGAATAACGGTATTATCCTCTATAGAAGCCCGATCACCAATGCTGGCAAACGGTTCGATGGTGACATTCTTTCCAATTTTTGCTGATTTTGATATGTGCGCTTGAGAAGAAATGCCATGATGAAGCTGCCTGGGTGGATAAAAAACACTTAGCAAAATAGCAAATGCTAATTTTGGCTGTGCTACTTGTATAAGCGGTTTAGCGGATTGAGTGACTTCAGGCGGCACAATGATGCAAGCAATCGGACTTTCTTCCAGTTCCTTTAACGATTTCTTATGACTAATGAAGGTAATATTGCCTGCTTTCGGCGATTCAATATTGGTAATACCTTCAATAAGGGCAGACCCATCCCCAATAACTTTTCCACCTACTTGTTTGGCGAGCATTTCAATAGAATGTGACATACGTTGATTCTATCTATGTTGGTTCTAAAGTCAAGGTGTCATGGGGCAAACATTTGTTTTGTTTTCCTCGTTTAGAATGTTATAATATTTCCTCAAGAATCATCATGAAAAAAATCTATCTCTTATTAATTGGCATTATTTTGCTGACGGGCTGTTTTGAAACTGATTTTAATTTCAAAACGGTCGTCAAACCGAGCGGTGCTGTTGTCCGCGAAACCAGGATTGACGGCCGCGGGGCTCATTTGTTCAAGGCACCACAGGACGGGCATTGGCAAGTGAAAACCAATGTGACGAAGGGCGGTCAATCTATTTTAGCCGACACTTATTACCATGTGTATGCGGTTGGACGGTTTGATAAGGGCGAACAAATTGGAAGTGATTATCAATATGACGCAGAGAAGCAATTCCAGGATATTAGCGATGAAGAAAGGCGTAATTTCATCCAACTTGGTATTGTCGAGCCATTCGAGCAAAACATCTATTCCAAGAATTTTATTCAAGTTGTAAGACATCGCGGATTATTTACTTCAGAATATGAATACCAAGAGGTATTTCAGAACAAAAATGTCATTGAGCTTCTTTTGAACGACATTAAGAAGGAAGTGATTCGGGAACAATCTGTTTCCCTGCCGGTGCGTCCGTCGATATTGAATGACATAACAATCTTTGCGGAAAAAAATGAAGAAACGAAAGAATCGGCAGAAGAGTCAGGAAAAGAAAAAAATGAAGATAAGGCTGAGGCAGAGAAAACCAAAACCGAAAAAGTTGAAGAGGAAGTAGCAGAAGCGCCTACCGGAGACATGCCTGTCGAGGCACAAAAGTCTCCCGTCACACTAGAAGGCCAATTGCTGTCATCATCCGCTGTTGAATCCATTGCCCGTGAAAGAATGGAAAGTGAAGTGCTTTCAAAATTCAGATTTTATTCGGAAGTTACTTTGCCCGGGAAAATTATTTCCACCAATGGTGATAGTATCGTTGGCAATACGGTGGTTTGGAAGTTTTCAATGAGTGATTTCAAACCGGAACATTCGCGGTTTGTTTTAAAAGCTGCGTCGAGCATGATTGAATGGACCACCATTATTTTATTAGTGGTGCTGCTGCTGGTCATCCTTTTTGGTATCAGCTATTTCAGAGTGAACCCATCCAAATCGGGCACCTCTAAACGCCGTCGTTCCTAAAACTCATGAAAAAAGCGCTGATTACAGGAATTACAGGTCAAGACGGCTCCTACCTGGCTGAGTTGTTACTTGGCAAAAAATACGAAGTCCATGGGATTATCCGCCGTTCCAGCACATTTGACAGTCGTTCCCGCATTGAACCCATCTATCAATCAGAAAAACAAAGAAAAGGGAAGACGCATTTCTTTTTACACTACGGCGACTTAAATGACGCGAGTTCTTTAAACAAATTAGTTAGAACCATTCGGCCGGACGAGATTTATAATTTAGGGGCACAATCACACGTTAGAACTAGTTTTGACATCCCGGAATACACAGCCGAAGTGACGGCTGTCGGCGCGCTTCGATTGCTGGAGGCAATTCGAGAGGCCGGTTTATCAACCAAATTTTACCAGGCCTCCTCCAGCGAAATTTTTGGCAATACCACCGATCAAGTTCAAAGTGAGAAAACACCGTTCAGGCCTGTCAGCCCCTATGCGATTTCTAAGTTATTCGCTTATTGGGCAACTGTTAATTACCGCGAGAGTTACAAAATTTTTGCCTGTAATGGGATTCTTTTTAATCATGAATCCCCGCGCCGAGGTGAAGCTTTTGTGACACGCAAAATCACAAGAGCGGTTGCCCGCATTAAGTTAGGCAGCCAGGAAAAATTGCATTTAGGTAATTTAGATTCAAAGCGTGATTGGGGCTTTGCAGGTGATTATGTTGAAGCCATGTGGCGGATGCTCCAGCATGCAAAAGCGGATGACTATGTGGTGGCGACAGGTGAAACCCATTCGGTACGCGAGTTCTTAGAAGAGGCTTTTAAATATGTTGGATTGAAGTGGAAAGATTATGTGGTGATTGATCCACATTATTATCGACCGGTTGATGTCGAAGTCCTATGCGGTAATGCGTCAAAAGCTAAAAGAATATTGGGTTGGAAACCCAAGGTCGCATTTCGTCAGCTGGTTCAAATGATGGTTGATCATGATTTAAACACTTTAAATCACCCTCATTCTTTTTCAAACCCGTGAAAATCATATCGCGAGAAATATGGGCTGTCCAAACTGCCAGAGGCGGATCTAAAAGTATCCCGCTTAAGAATTTGGTGCGAATTGGCAAGCAACCCCTGATCGGTTATAACCTCCGGGCTGCCCAACAATCAAAGATTTTAGATAAAATCATTTGTTCAACAGATCATCCCCGCATTGCTCGAACTGCGAAGCGTCTAGGGGCATTGATTCATCAACGGCCCAAGCGTCTCAGCGGCGACCATGTCGCTTCCGTTGATGTGGTGATCGAAGCGGTCCAGTCGGTCGGAGAGCGCGTTGGTCATTTGCCCGGATTGATTGTTTTACTTGAACCTACCTCACTTTTTCTAACGGCAGGTCACATTTGGACGGCAGTTAGAATGATGAAAAAAGATACGCGGGCAAACAGTGTGCAATCGGTTGTGGAAGTACCTCATCAATATCATGCTTATAACCAGAGAAAACTATCTCAGGGTCAGAACTATCTGGATTTTATTTTTCCAAAAGCCATAAAAAAAAACTTTAACAAACAAAAAAAACCTGTTTTTTTTGTCCTAGGAAATGTGGTGGTGACGCGAACCAAAGCACTGCTCAAACAGAAGGATTTGTTCGCTAAACCATCCCGCGCATTCCCGATTCATCGTTGGTCAGGTTATGACCTTGACACGAAAGAAGATGTTAAGATTGCCGAAATGTTGTTGAAAAGCCGCCTGGTTAAGTTAAGGTAATCTCATTTCCCGCCTTAAGGTCTTTTATTGTCAAATCAGAAGCGAATTGGTATCATAAACCGTTTTTTTACAGATACTTAGGTTACAAATGACAGATAAACCAAAGTTCATCTTAGGTATTTCTTGCTTTTATCATGATTCAGCTGCTGCTTTGCTGCGGGATGGATCAATTGTAGCCGCTGCTCAAGAAGAGCGTTTTACACGTCAAAAGCATGATTCCGAATTTCCGACGCAATCGGTCGATTTTTGTCTCCGGAAAGCAGGCATCTCGATTGAGGATATTGCATTAGTCGTTTTTTATGAGAAACCCTTTATCAAGTTTGAGCGTATTCTGGAGACCTACCTTTGTTATGCCCCTCGAGGCATTAGATCATTTTTGAAAGCCATTCCGCTCTGGTTGAAGGAACGATTATGGATTCCCGAATTAATCCAGAAGAAATTAAAATATCATGGGAAAATTCTATATCCCGAACATCATGAATCGCACGCTTCGGCAGCATTTTTCCCGTCTCCTTTTCAAAAAGCCGCTATTTTGACTGTGGATGGTGTCGGGGAATGGACGACCACCAGTTTTGGCGTCGGAGAAAATAACCGGGTTCGCTTGATGAATGAACTCCATTTTCCGCATTCACTCGGTCTACTTTATTCGGCTTTCACTTATTACACGGGTTTTAAGGTTAATTCGGCAGAGTATAAAGTGATGGGTTTGGCACCGTATGGTGAGCCCAAATACGTAGACTTAATATTCAAAGAACTGATTGATCTCAAAGAAGACGGTTCGTTTCGTTTAAATATGCATTATTTCAATTATTGTGCGGGGCTCACGATGACCAATGAACGTTTTCATCGGTTATTTGGCGCTCCGCCGCGCCGGCCTGAAACACCTTTGACACAAAGAGAAATGGATTTGGCCCGATCAATTCAACAGGTGACTGAAGAAGTCATGCTGCGCATTGTCAAGCACGTGCACCAAGTGACCGGAGCAGAAAATTTATGTTTAAGCGGTGGTGTAGCGCTGAATTGTGTGGCAAACGGGAGAATTTTACGCGAAGGCCCCTTTAAGCAAATTTGGATTCAACCGGCAGCAGGAGATGCCGGGAGCGCTCTGGGTGCCGCGCTGGTAGCTTGGTATCATTATTTAGATCAGCCTCGTCATCCCAGTGGCACGGGGGATAGTCAATACGGTTCTTTGTTAGGGCCGGCTTATTCGCAGGCAGAAATTACGCATTACTTAACAGAAGAAAAAGCTGCTTTTGACGTGGTAGATGATCAAACGCTTTTAGAACGCGTCTGTCAGTTAATGGAAGAGGGCAAAGTCATTGGATGGTTTCAGGGTCGTATGGAGTTTGGTCCCCGGGCGCTAGGGAATCGTAGTATTTTAGGCGATGCGCGCTCGCTTGAAATGCAATCGCGCATGAACTTAAAAATTAAATTTAGAGAATCATTTCGCCCATTTGCACCGGTGGTTCTTAAAGAAGAGGTGCATCAGTGGTTTGATATGAATAGCGAAAGCCCTTATATGTTACTAGTCGCGCCTGTTTTGGAGAAACACCGAAAGCAAGTTGATCAAGAGTTAAAAGGATTAGATCGGTTGAAAAGTTGCCGATCAACCATTCCAGCCGTGACGCATGTTGATTACTCAGCCCGCGTGGAAACAGTGGACCAAGACAGAAACCCCAAGTTCTACGCTTTGCTAAAACGGTTTTTTGAAAAAACAGGGTGCCCGGTTATGGTGAATACCTCATTTAATGTGAGAGGGGAGCCCATTGTTTGTTCACCGGTAGACGCTTATCGCTGTTTCATGCGCACCGAAATGGATTACCTCATTCTCGGGAATTGCATCTTAAATAAGGAAGAGCAAGACCAGTCAAAATTGCGGTATGATGAGGTAAAAAGTTTTGCACTTGATTAGTGCGGTAAAATAAAATGAACAGCCAGCCTAAATCAGTTAAAGATTTAAAGAAATTTGCTCACGTGATGGCAATCGCTTTTTTTGTGATCGGTTTCTTGCTGTTTCTGAAACATCACGAGATCGCCAAGATTTTTTTTGGGCTTGTCCTGATCTTTGAAGGTTGCGGGCTGATTTATCCGGAAGCTTTAAGACCGGTGGAAGCAGCCTGGATGAAATTGGCGCATATGCTTGGCTGGTTTAATACAAGGGTGCTGCTAAGTATATTATTTTATGTCATTTTAACACCGCTAAGGTTTATGATATGGGTGATGCGGAAAGATTTGTTGGCTCAGAAATTAGAACGTCATTCTTTGAGTTATTGGCAACCCAGGGCTGAAGATAAGTTTAAGCCCGAACGTTATGAAAGGCTTTACTAATGTCAAAACTCTCTGTTCTCAAGGAACTATTTGAATTTTTGAAAGTTCGAAAAAAATGGTGGTTATTGCCAATCGTTGTGATGCTGGTCTTGCTAGGGGCTTTAATTGTCTCAACGCAAAGTTCGGCAGTGGCACCATTTATCTATACACTGTTTTAAGTTTAAACTCTTATGAAAATTCAGTACTCCGTTTGTATCCCTGTTTATAACAGTCATCAAACGCTTGAAACACTTTATGAGCGTATTGCGGCTACTTTTCAGCCGATCACCGATCGTTATGAAATCGTGTTGGTCGATGATGGCAGCACCGATGAGTCGTGGGCGGCACTCGAAAAGATTAAAAAAAGATACTCGAACGTCAAAGCAATTCGATTGATGAGAAACTTTGGGCAGCACAACGCCTTGATGTGTGCATTTCGTTATGCTACAGGTGAATTTTTGATCACGCTTGATGATGATTTGCAGGTATTCCCGGAAGATATACCGCTTCTAATAAAGAAGATGGCAGAGGGATACGATGTGGTCTATGGTGCCTATCAAAAGAAAAAACACAGCCTTTTTCGTAATTTTGGTTCAGGTCTAGTCCAATGGGTTTATAAAAAGGTATTTCGGTTAAAAGAGAATCTGACGTCTTTTCGGATGGTTCGCCGACAATTGATTGAACTTATTTTGGCGTATGACCTTAATTATACTTTTATTGACGGTCTTTTGGCCTGGTGTACGAATCGAATTGGTAGCGTTGAAGTCAGGCATCAAGCACGTCAATACGGACAATCCGGTTATCATTTGCAAAAACTGATTACGTTGAGTATTAATATGATGACAAATTTCTCAATTGCCCCTCTGCAAACAGCTTCTTTGTTGGGAGTGATTCTATCGATCGCTGGATTTCTTTTGGGTATTTATTTTATTTTAAATAAGATTCTTTTTGGTGTCCCCATTATGGGTTTTACCGCTACTGTTGTCATCATTACATTCTTTTCCGGTGTGCAACTGCTGTCTCTTGGCTTGATCGGTGAGTATATTGGCAGGGTACACTTAAACATTAATAAAAAACCACAATACTTGGTTAGGCAAACCCTAGATTAATGCCACTGATTCGTTATTTGCCTTGGGATTCTCGTTTTTTTGGTATCAAAATTGGTCAGATAACTGCTCGCAGACTTACCCGATTGTCTCTTTGCCAAATTAGGCAAAAGGCAAAACAGCACCGATTCAAATGTCTCTATCTTGTATTGGAGAAACAATCAAAGAAAATACAAACATTATTGCAAAGCAACCGATTAATCTTGGTTGATTGTAAAACCACACTTGCCAAACGTCTTTTAGTAACCAAAAAACAGTCAACGGAAGTCGGATCTATTGTCTGCTTTCAGAAAAGATATTTAAGAGATTTGATCCGCATCTCTGGGAACGTGATTAGCCGCGAGAGCCGATTTTCGGTAGATTCCAAGTTTGGAAGAAAATCCGCAAAAAAATTATACGAAGAATGGGTAAAGCGCTCAGTCTTGCAAAGCTATGCGCGGCAAGCTTTGATATGTGAGCGAGGCAAGCGGGCAGTTGGATTGCTGACATTACGCCAGAAAAAAGCGGGGATGTACATCGACCTGTTTGGTGTGGATCGGCCTTATCAGGGAAAGGGAATTGGCAGGGCGCTGTTGCAAGCCGCTGAAGTGTGGGCAAAATCAAAAAAAATAAAATTGCTAAAGGTTGTGACTCAAAAAAAGAATAAAACAGCTTTGCGCGCTTATCGGGCGCAAGGATTTCGCATTGTCTCCGAACATCCTTTTTATCATTGGTGGCTATGATGAAGATTCCGTTTAATAAACCAGGATTTAGCGGTAAAGAATTGGCTTATATCAAAGAAGCGGTAGCCCGCGGCCATTTATCCGGTAACGGTTATTTTACGAAAAAATGCCATCAGTTCTTCGAGAAACGTTTCCGAATTCCCAAAGTGCTCTTGACCACTTCCTGCACTTCCGCCTTGGAAATGGCCGGATTGCTCGTCAATTTAAAACCTGGCGATGAAGTGATTTTACCTTCGTACACATTCGTCTCAAGCGCTAATGCATTTGTTTTGCGCGGCGCTGTACCGCGGTTTGTCGATATTCGCCCTGACACTTTTAATATTGATGAAACAAAAATTGCCTCGGTCATCACCAAACGAACCAAAGCCGTCATTGCGGTCCATTATGCCGGTGTGGCAGCCGAAATGGATGCCATTCAAGCAGTTGCTCGAAAAAAAAATATCCCGATTGTAGAAGACGCTGCCCAAGCAGTGGATGCGACTTATCGGGGTCGTTTCTTAGGCACCTTGGGTGATTTGGGTGCTTATAGTTTTCATGAAACTAAAAATTGCATGAGCGGCGAAGGAGGCGCACTGCTGATTAATCGAAAGGCTTTGATACCTCGTGCTGAAATTATTTGGGAGAAAGGAACAAATCGGTGTCAATTTTTTCGCGGTGAAGTGGACAAGTATACGTGGGTGGACGTTGGTTCTTCTTTTTTACCATCCGAACTGGTAGCTGCTTTTCTTTATGCGCAACTAACTCACTTGGGAAAAATTAAGGAAAAACGTAAAAAAATTTATAATTTCTATACCGAATCTTTGAGCACTTTAGCACAACGAGGGGAGGTGAGGCTGCCAATTGTCCCCAAGCATTGTCATCCCAATTACCATATGTATTATTTGCTATTTTCTCATAAACGAGAACGCAACCGTGTGATGGCAGCGCTGAAGAAAAAGGGAATTTTAGCCATTTTTCATTATATTCCGCTGCATCTTTCACCGATGGGTAAACGCTTTGGGTATCAAGCGGGAGATTTCCCAATCACAGAAGACGTTAGTGAACGAATTTTAAGGCTGCCCCTGTATAACGATTTAACACTGAATGATCAAAAATTTATTGTCAAAACACTTAAATCTATCATTTCATAATCAAGTCTGATGATAAAAAACTTCTTTATCAACGTTATTTTACTTGTTGTTTCTGTTCTATTCTGTCTGTTGCTTTTTGAAGTATATTTACGGTGGCAGAACATTGGATGGATTAATGTACCCTCTGTTCACTTTGATGCCAAAAGCGAATATTTTAACCGCCCCAATTTTCAGAGCATTTTTTTATATCAAGGGCGCAAAACCCATCAAACAATCAATCAGTTTGGGTTTCGAAACCCGCCCATCGAAATGAAGAAAAAAGAAGAGGTTTCGCGCATTGCTTTTGTGGGCGACTCCTTCACCTTTGGGTTTAATGTGAACGATGGGGATGAATATCCTGCCCTGGTAATAAACAATGTCGCACCGGATGGGAGCATCGATTACTTGAATGCGGGAGTCGAGAACATCGGTTTATCACATGAATTGGCGATTTACCGGAATTATGTGAAATCGTTTCAACCGGATGTTGTGATACTTACTTTTTGTACCAATAATGATTTTGAAGATATCTACCTGGGACCTTATAAGCGAAAGGGAAATCAGTTGGTTTATGAAAGCCCTAAAAAATGGCCCATTTACTATGTGCAAGACTGGTTGT
This sequence comes from Candidatus Abzuiibacterium crystallinum, assembly GCA_002787155.1. Lineage (GTDB taxonomy): Bacteria > Omnitrophota > Omnitrophia > Omnitrophales > Abzuiibacteriaceae > Abzuiibacterium > Abzuiibacterium crystallinum. Next base: position 23,507 of record PCVY01000072.1, read on the forward strand.
ACTCAAATCCGGTTACATTGAATGTAGTAAGGCACTCCTATGCCGTCAGTTATTTTAGGGATATTTTAGGACGTCGCATTAACGCCAAACGAAAACAATTTTTGTCCGAGCGGATGCCGTCAGATGACAGGGAAGTCGTGGACGACACCATGTTCTTTATCGATCAATTAGCTCGTGAAGCGGCGTCATCGCAAGCCGCATTCCTGATTGTGATTGCGCCGGGAAAACTTTTTTATCATGATACCTTTCTCAGGGGACGTTTAAAATTATTAACCGATCAACTGAAGCAGCGCGGATATGCCTTTTTTGATCTACGGCCTTATTTTCAGGCTGAGTTACAGAAAGGGCTAAAAAATTATGAAACTTTGTGGGGCCAGCCGGATCAGCATTGGTCTGAAAAGGGAAATCGGTTAGCAGCCGAAAATGTTAGCCAATTCTTGAGGAAAGTGTTTGCATGAAGCAGGAAACCAAGGATGATTTTTTCATCTCTCTCAAAACTTATCACCCGCTCATGCTGGCTATCCTGGTTCTTTACTTTGGTCTTTACATTTATTTCAGATTGGTTCAACGGGCGACTGATTATTGGGTGGATGAAAGAGTCACCGTCGTCGGCATGCAGTATCCGTTTTGGGAATACGTGACTCAGTATATTCCTAAAAATGAATACCATTTACCCGGTGCTTTTGTGCTGTTATATCCCATCGGACATTTCCTCACAACCGATAATCGCTACCTGTTTTCCTTACCTTATTTAGTTATCACCGGCATCTTTTATTGGATGCTTGCAACGGTTGATTGGCGCAAATTGCTTCAGCTTAAATTTCTCAGCGTCAAGGAAAGCCACTGGATCAATCTCGCGGTTTGTGTGCTCATGGCTTATCACATACATCAAATCGTTCATGCGTTGGAAGTCAGGCCGTATGCTGTTTTGAGTTTGCTGGCCTTATTGGCGTTGTGGGCTGTGTGGCGCTGTTACGCGGCTCGAACTTTTCGAATTGGTCTGTTTGCCGTGTTGATTGTGATAGGGCTTTTTCATAATTATGGGTTGTTGATGATTGCATTGGCCGGACTCTTTCTTTTAACCTCAGAATTTTTTAATAGCCCGGAAAAGACTTTCACCAGCTGCTTTCAGGTTTTGAAGGAGCATCGCTCGTTTCTGGCAACTTTGGCCGGAGTAGTCATATTGTGCATTCCTTTGTTGATGCTTTATTATCGTTTACCGGTATTTGAAGGATTTGATCTAAAGCATTTTGACTATATTGATCCATACATGTATATCCATAAAGGCTGGGAAGGCATTATCCAGGTTATCGCGATTGATTATGGCTTGACTGGATTTCTTAAGATATGGATTCGCCCTGTTTTGGTTGCGGCTTGTCTGATTGGATCATTGATTTTCATGATAAAACGGATGTGGGCGGCACTTTTATTTCCCATTGTGTTTGTGGTAATCCCAACGTTGATGATGTATGTGTTCTCGGTTTATTCGGGATATTACTTTGTACAGCGGCAATTTGTTTGGGTGATGCCGTTCTGGCTTGTTTATAATGCTGCTTGTTTGCTGGTAACGATTCATACCGCTCGAGAGTGGATGAAAACTCGCACATGACATGTTTCCCTAGATTTTTTTAATGCCATGATGGTTTCACTCATTATTCCAACCTACAATGAAGCTGCCAACATTGGTCACGTGATTGAGCAAGCCAAAAAAGTTTTAGCTGATTGTCCGTATGAAATTATCGTGGTGGATGATGATTCGCCGGATCAAACCTGGAGTATTGTCAGCGATTTTTCTAAGACTGATGCCGCCATCCAAATCATCAGGCGTACGCATCAGAGAGGTCTGAGCTCGGCAGTGGTAGCAGGTTTTGAACATGCCAATGGGGATATTTTGGCTGTCATGGATGCTGACTTGTCTCACGACATACGCTTACTGCCCGAGATGATTTGTGTCATTCAAAAAGAACCCTATGATTTTGTAATTGGTTCTCGCAGAGTAACCGGCGGCAGCGAAGCCGATTGGAGTTGGTATCGGCAGGCGGGTAGTTATGCCGCGACCCAATTAGCCCGGTTTCTCACAGGCGTTCAAATTGCGGATCCAATGAGTGGTTTTTTTTGTATCAAAAAAGACACCTTTATTCATGTGAGATCTTTATTGCGTCCCAAAGGTTATAAGATTTTGTTAGAGTTACTTGTGAAATCAAAATCAAAACAGTTAAAAGAATTACCTTACCAATTTATTAATCGAAGACAAGGCGAGAGCAAAGTATCCATGCGTGTGATCGTTGCCTTTCTTTTTCAGCTCATTGAGTTGACTATCTTCAAATTAAAATCATGAATAACACAAAAAAATATCAATTACCGGAAGTTGGGGAAGCAGAGGAGCGGCTCGCGGGAAGCCTTTTGAGCCTGTGGTTGATCGGCATGTTGACTTTATTCATTATCATGCCGCCTTATTGGGCGCTTATGGATGATCATGGCCATTTGTTGCGTGCCAGCCGAGGCTTTGACGGCCTTAATTTGTGGCAATTCATCCTGCATTATTTGCAGGATGATAGAGGATGGGGCATGTTTCGACCGCTTTATGCTGCTTTCATTTATTTATTTTATGGCACGTTCTGGCAATCAAGCGCACTGGCGTATCTCGTGATTTATCTGATGAATGTGGCTATCTTTTACGGATGGGGATGTCTTTTTGAGCAGACAGTGCAAATAAGCCTCCAAGCCCGGACGAACCAGACCAGAGTTTATCGGTGGTTATTTGTTGTCTTTTGTTTTTTATTTTCCTCAAATTACCCCATGTTTTTCTTTGCTTCTTTACAGGAACGCTTAATTTTGTTGTTTGGTCTCTTGGCGTATGGCAGTTTTATTCATTTAATGACCCGCTCAGAAAAGGGATTGATCAATAGCTGTCTTTTCTTTTTAGGCCTTTATCTGGCAATTTTATCAAAAGCAACTGCAGTGGCATTTATCCCTTGTTTTTTCATTGGGTTTTTGTTGCGATGGCGTGAAACACGCGAGAAGCAATATGGCTGGATTCTTCTATGGCTTATCGTTTCCGGGCTATGTTTTTCCCAAATTTTTCTAAGTGCCAGGCAAGGGTATACAGACGGTTATCAATTTCAATCAGTCGTTGATCATTTCTTGCATGGCGGAAAGCGTTTTTTTACACCTTTTTGGTTTGCGACAGGCACAATAATCGCCTTAGCAATCGGCCGTAAACTCTTCCGGTTTAAAAGTTCTCCAACAGATTTTTTTCTGCTCCTGTCGTGGCCTTTCCTTGTTTTGTGTTTTCTCATTGTGATGCTGCCATGGCGGGCGTTAATTAATTATTATTTGATTATACCAACGGGTCTTTTCTGGGCTGGTTGTAAAATAATAGGATGCATTTTACTTGCCTTATTATGCCAAAGATTAACACGCATACCGGTAGTGCTGATTGTTACGCTTGCCGCTTTTGGTGTTTCCGTTCCGTGTGCACGAAAAGTGTGGCAGATTGCTCAACAACATCACACAACGCGCGCAGCAGTTGAATTTCTGAGAACAGAATTGTCGCATGATGCAAAATCTGATTTCATGATCCGTATGCCCATGCCTTGCATTGAAGCAGCTGATGCGATGAGTGCTTACATTGGTCAGCCAGAGAAGATTAAGTTTTTGCACGACAATGACCCTTTCCATCAACTGCCATCAGGCGGGGTGAGGCAATTATTGGTTTTAAATGGAGAATGTGCTGAGGTGCCGAAAGATTTTGAGCCGCGTCAGCAGATTTTCCGTCAAAATCCCTGGGTCATTTACGAGCGTAACGCCGAGATGAAAAGGTAACCGTTCCCATGCGCATTTTAATGATACACAATTATTATCGGCAACGCGGCGGTGAGGACTTTTATGTTGATTCATTGACTGATCTTTTAACCAAACAAGGTCATCAAATCTTTAAGTTTTATCGTTACTCGGCCACTCAAGATCATCCGTCTGCTTCCCCAGTGACGAAGCTTAGCCGCACCTCCTATGCTCATCTGAAACATGCCTTGGAAGTTTTGATTGGAGAAGTTCGTCCGGAGATTGCACATGTTCACAATCTTTATCCTTTCATTGGCAACCAAATGTATCATGTTTTAAGAGCACTCCAAATTCCCGTTGTACAAACTGTGCACAATCATCGTCTGATGTGTCTCAACGGTCTTTTTATGTTAAATGATGGAACGCATTGTCGTCGCTGCCAGGCCGGAAATTTTTTTCATGGCGTATCTCGCAAATGTTACCAAAATAGTTTGGTAAAAAGTGCCTACATGGCTATTCAGCTATCCCAATTTCGTACGCAAGATCTACGGAGTCCGCTTGTGAATTGTTTTATTTGCCCCAGTCATTACATCAAAAAGAGAATGCAAGAAATGGGGGTTGCAGAAAATCGTCTTTCGTGTCTGCCTCACTTTTTAGAACCTCCGGCGGATATACTGCCTGTGAAGCAAGATAATCAGAAACCCTACGCTGTTTATTTGGGACGACTTTCAAAAGAGAAGGGTGTCCTGACATTATTAAAAGCATTTGAAGATATGAATGATATAGAACTCAAGGTGATTGGAGAAGGCGAATTGGCTTCTCTGATCGATCAACACATCCGGGAAAAGCGTTTAAATCACATCGCACGTTTGGGTTACGTAACGGGTGAGGAAAAGCTGCGTCTCATTGGCTCGGCTGCCTGTCTGGTGGCGCCATCGGAATGCGAAGAATCGTTTGGGCTTTCAGTATTAGAAGGTTTTCGTTTAGGTGTTCCGGTGATTGCGACTGATTTGGGTAGTTTGCCTGAGTTGGTTTGCGATGGTAAAAATGGCTGGCTGATATCACCCGGAGATGTGAACGCATTACGGACAGCTGTGAAACAAGCGAGTTTTCAAGATGACAAAACATGCCTGCAAATGTCACAGTGCGCCAAGCAAACCTTCGAAGAAAAGCACACCCCCCAAGTAGTGTATTTCCAATTACTCGAGGTTTACCAGAGAGCTCGCAGCCTTTTGGCAGTAAAATAAGGTGTTAATATATTGTTTTAGATGCCAAAAAAGGCTTTATCGGGTTTAGTAGACCGTGTTAAAATACACTTTATATTAGCTCTAATGACTCAGCTAAGAACCATCTCGAAGCAGCCTTTCATCGGCAAAAATTTTAATTTTATTTGGAGGTAGGGAATGGACTTTTCTAATTTAACCGTGTTGGTCACCGGGGGCACAGGTTCTTTCGGTAAGGCTTTTACCCGTTGGATGATCGACAAATGTAGGCCAAAAAAAATTATCATTTTTAGCCGTGACGAGCTCAAACAGAGCGAGATGGCGAAAGAATTTCACTATGAAGGGCTGCGCTATTTTATTGGTGATGTCAGAGATCGCGACCGTTTGTTTCGTGCTTTTAAAGGTGTTGACGTTGTTGTTCATGCCGCTGCTTTAAAGCAAGTGCCCACCCTTGAATATAATCCTTTCGAAGCCGTTCTCACCAACGTAATTGGGGCTGAAAATATCATCTCAGCTGCATTGGATCAAGGTGTCAAGAAAGTCGTAGCCCTCAGTACTGACAAAGCTGTTAATCCGGTCAATTTGTACGGTGCAACTAAATTATGTGCCGAAAAATTGTTTTCGGCAGCCAGTGCTTATTCCGGTTTAGAAGGAACGCGTTTTTGCACGGTCCGTTACGGTAATGTAATCGGTAGTCGAGGTAGTGTCATTCCTCTTTTTAAAGCACAAAGACAAACCGGTACTATTACCATTACGCATCCGGAGATGAGCCGATTTTGGCTCACGCTTGATCAAGCCATTGAGTTGGTTTTAAAAGCGCTTGATGAAACACAAGGGAGTGAAATATTTGTACCAAAAGTTCCGACCATGACGCTGATGGACTTAGCGGAATCCATCGCACCTGGCTGTGAGCAGAAAATAATCGGAATTCGGCCTGGTGAAAAATTGCACGAGGTTCTCATCACCGAAGATGAAGGACATCGGACTTATGATGCAGGAAGTCATTATGTGATTTATCCCGCTTTTGAGTTTCAAGTGCATGTTATTCCAAAACATTTTAAAAGACTACCTGATCAATTTAGATATAGCAGTGACAATCCGGCCAATCGCATGACAATCGAGGAGTTAAGAGCTATTGTTAATGAAAAATCAGAGTCAATTGTCACCGAAACCGTCTAACGAACTCACTTCGAGCTCTTCATTTATTCCCTATAGCCGACAAGAAATTGATGAAGAAGATATCCGAGCTGTTACGGATGTGCTGCGCTCTCCCTACATTACGCAAGGCGAATACGTTGCTCGGTTTGAAGAAGCATTGGCTGAGTACACCCAAACACCATTTGCAGTGGTTTTCTCAAGCGGAACCGCAGCGCTTCACGCCGCTTGCTTAGCGGCAGGTGTTCAAGCGGGGGACGAAGTTATTACTTCCGCTTTAACTTTTGTGGCGAGTGCCAATTGCGCTGTTTACAGTGGCGCTACCCCCATCCTGAGCGATATCGATCCAGCACACCTATGTTTGGATCCATCACAACTTGAAAAGAAAATAACAAAGAAAACAAAAGTAATTATCCCGGTTGATTTTGCGGGGCGCGCGGCACCATTGGAGGAAATTAGAAAGATTGCAAAAGCACATCACTTAGCGGTCATCGAGGATGCTTGCCATGCTTTGGGCGCTACTTATCGCCATCAGAAAATAGGCAGCTTTTCCGATATGACTGTTTTCAGCTTTCACCCGGTTAAATCTATTACCACTGGTGAAGGCGGAGCAATCACGACGAGCGACCCCGCTTATTATGAACGATTAAAACAAATAAGGCATCATGGTATCGTGAAAAATTACGAGGATTTACTCTCGAAACAAGATGCTGAAAATGCGTTTTACTATGAAGTTCAGTCTTTGGGGTATAATTATCGAATCACCGATTTTCAATGCGCCTTAGGTCTTAGTCAGTTAAAAAAACTCGATCGGTTTATTGCGGCACGAAACCAGTTAGCCGAACGTTACCATCACGCATTGAAAGAAATCCCGGAAGTGGTTCCGGCGCCTTTACCGGAACCCGACACTCGTCACGCTTATCACTTATACCCCATTCAAATTAAATCTCAAAACTCAAAAGTCAATCGAGACAGCATTTGTCGGCATTTTTTTGAAGCAGGCATTCGTGTCCAAGTACATTATGTGCCCTTGCATCTACACCCGTTTTATCAACAGCAATTTGGTTATCAAAAAGGTCAATTTCCTCATGCGGAAACGTATTATCAAAATGCCCTCAGCTTACCCATTTTTCCGGGTCTGACGGAGGCGCAGCAAACCCATGTCATTCAAAGTTTAAAGGCGTTTATCAATGCCAACCGTTAAAACCAATCTGTCTCAATTTGTGGTCGGAACCGCTCAATTGGGGATGCCTTATGGTATCAAAAATAAAAGCGGTAGGCCTGACCAAGCCGAAGCGTTTGAGATGATTCAATGCGCTATCCGGGAAGATGTGATTTTTTTTGATACCGCACAGGCTTACGGTGACAGTGAGAAAATTCTGGGAAACTGTTTTGAGGCATTGCACGCGGCAGATAAAGTTCGTGTGATTACAAAACTTGATCCCAGCACTGAAGCTTCCTCTGCACAAACCATTTTAGATACTGTCCATGTTTCGCTTAGGCAATTAAAAATTTCTTCTCTTTTTGGATGTCTGTTGCATCGGGGTAAAGAACTCGATGCCTGGTCCGGCAAATACGAAGATATCTTTATGCAGCTTAAACGTGCCGGCATGATTCAACATGCGGGCGTTTCAATTTATTCGGAATCTGAATTTAAAAAAGCGCTCCAAATCAAAGAGATCGATCTCATTCAATTGCCGTTTAATTTGATTGATCAACGGGCGGCACGGGAAGGGTGGTTTGAAGCGGCAGAGGCAGCCGGGAAAAAGATCTTTATCAGAAGCATTTATTTGCAGGGCTTTTTATTGATGCAGCCCGAAGAACTGCCCACGTATATGTTATTTGCCCAGCCTATTCTTAAAGCGGTTGTGCGCCTTTGTCGTGAATTACAGATGAATCCGCAAGAGCTGGCGTTCTCTTTTGCGTTGAATCAAAGCAAAAATAGTTTCATGGTCGTTGGTGCGGAAACTCAAAAACAATTGGCGGATAACATTCAGTTGTTCAAATTAACTCAAAAACCTGTGTCACAGGAACCATTGGAGGCTTTCTACCAAACGATGCAATCAGATCCCGGCTATGCTCGTTTAATCGATCCGTCCCAGTGGCACTCGCGTTGAGGTTGTAATGGCAGAAAAAAAAGATATACATATTATTGCAGAGATCGCGCAAGGGTATGAGGGTAAACCTGAGTATGTGCATCAATTTCTTGAGACCGTCAAACAGACGAAAGCAGACGCTATCAAATTTCAGATTTTTTATGCGGATGAGTTGGCTTTGCCGGATTACCAATATTATGGTCTATTTAAGAAACTAGAGATTCCATTTGAAATATGGGCAGAAACGGTTTCAAAGGCGCATGAAGCAGGTTTAAAATTCTATTCCGATGTGTTTGGATTGCGTTCACTGAACGAGCTTGTCCAAATTGGCATTGACGGCATTAAAATTCATGCCACTGACATCAATAACGAAATTTTATTAAAAGCAGTAGGGCAAACGGGGAAACCAATTTTTTTAGCGACCGGCGGTTGTGAAAAAGAAGAAATTAAACATGCCCTTGGTTTTTTAAGAAAATGTGCCGTGACCTTGATGTTTGGATTTCAAGCGGAACCGACCGAGATTATTGATAATCATTTACGCCGTATTCCGACTCTGCGGGACGAATTTAAATTACCAGTCGGATTCATGGATCACACCGAAGGCGGGACAGACCTGGCTTATTATTTGCCTTTTATCGCCATCGGCGCCGGTGCGACCGTGATTGAAAAACACATGACGCTTAATCGGGCGCAAAAAATGGAAGATTACATTTCAGCACTGAACGCGGATGAATTTAAGGAGTGGTCGATGCGGGTGAAAGCCAGCGCGCCGGCTTTGGGCGAATCACGTTGGCAGCTCACGGCGAAGGAGAAGATGTACCGGAACAAAGTGAAGCGAACCGTATGCGCAGCAGACAATCTTCAAAAGGGAAAAAAGATCAAGTCAGAACATCTCATTTTAAAACGTTCCGCAAGCAAAGATGCATTCAATGATATGAGAGAAGTAATTGGTAAGACATTAAAAGAAAACATTAAAGAAAATACGCCCATCAGTAAGGAAATTTTGTCATGAAGTTAGCAGCTGTTCTGGCGTGCCGGAATCAATCGTCACGGCTTTACGCCAAACCTCTTCAAAACTTGGATGTGAAACAAGGAATCAGTATTCTGGATTTTTTGATCCGGCAATTGAAAACAAAAAAAGAAATCAATGCCATTGTGCTGGCCATTTCGGAAGCTCCCGAAAACATTATTTTTAAGGGCGTGGCCGAACGACATCAGGTGCCGTTTGTGTCAGGTGATGATGACGATGTGCTAGGCCGCTTGATTAAAGGAGCCAATTTGGTGGCGGCCGATCAAGTATTTCGCGTGACGACCGAGAGCCCTTATTGCTACTTAGATAATTTGCAGGTCATCTATGATGAACATTGCCGAAAAAATATCGATTATTCCTCTACCTCCGGACTGCCCGATGGTGCTTACTTTGAGATCATCAGATATCAAGCATTGAAACGCAGCTGGGATGAAGGGGGCGCGCCTTATCGCAATGAACTTTGTACGCGTTTTATATTTGATCATCAAGACCAATTTACCATCAAACAGCATGCTGTTCCCTTAGAGGTGCAGGCAGATGATGTACGGTTGACCGTTGATTGGCCTGAGGATTTGGTAGTCCTGCGGAAAATTTACGAAGATCTTAATTTAAATGCGGACCAGCCGGTTTCAATGCAGCGCATCATTCAATATTTACGGGCTAACCCACAGATCAATCAGATTAACAATTGGATTGATTCGGGCATTGGCCGAGTTTGGTATTAGCGGGAGTCATTGATGAAAACAAAGCAGCAAAATCTATCTATTAATATTAACAAAAGCACGAGTTGGCTCAGGCGCGCCAAAGAGGTGATTCCCTCAGCCTCGCAAACTTATAGCAAGGGCTATCAATATTTTTGCGAAGGCATGGCACCCGCTTTTCTGGATCGAGGCGAAGGCGGATGCGTGTGGGATATTGACGGCAATAAGTACATTGATACGGTGATGGCGCTTGGCGCTGTTATCATTGGTTATCATCATCCGGAGATAACGGAAACGATCCAAAAACAAATTAGCAAGGGTTTGAGTTTTACTTTACCCACCATTGGGGAAGTCCAGCTGGCTGAGAAAATAGTCGAGTTAATTCCCGGTGCTGACATGGTTCGTTTTGTGAAAAATGGGTCCGATGCAACAACGGCAGCCGTCAAATTGGCAAGGGCATACACCGGTCGGACGCTCATTGCAAGTTGTGGTTATCATGGCTGGCATGATTGGTCCATCGGGCTGAGTGAGAACGACCGCGGTGTTCCGGAAGCCACAAAAGTACTCACATTACCATTTAAATACAACGACATTGAAGGTCTCACTGCTTTGTTCAAAGCGCATCCGGAACAGATAGCAGCCGTGATTTTGGAACCCATCGAACTCGAATTACCGCAAGATGATTATTTGCAAAAATTGAGGGCACTCACGGCGCAGCATGGCGCACTTTTGATATTCGATGAAGTGCTGAGTGGTTTCCGTTTTGATTTGCGCGGCGCCGGCGGTTATTTTAAGGTTGTGCCTGATTTAGTTTGTTTTGGAAAAGCCATTGCCAACGGCGCAGATTTGTCGGTGGTTGCAGGCCGGCGTGATGTGATGAAATTAATCGATGAAGGTGTATTTGTGTCTATGACTTTTGCGGGTAATGCGATTCCCATTGTTTCTGCCTTTAAGACACTGGAGATTTTAGAAAAACCGGAAAGTTATCCATATCTTTGGCAACTGGAGAACCGGCTCATCAAAGGCATTGACCAATTGATTATTCGACACGGTTTAAAAGAGTTTGCTTACACCAGAAGTTTTCCGGCTCATACGGCACTTTTATTCCGCTCAAATCAGGAAACGCTACCCGCGATAGATCTGCAATCCTTGTTTCAACAAGAAGCATTAAAAAGGGGCGTCATCTACCTGGGCTTACACAATTTGTGTTTGGGTCATACGCAAGCAGACATTGATCAAATTCTGCAAGCTTACGAACATGCCTTTCAAGTGGTTAAAAAAGCCATTCAGGAGGGCAATGCAGCAAAGCATCTTGAAGGACAAAAGATTCGCCCTATTTTTGTTAGGAACGGATGATGGTTATTTTATTTCGTGTTGATGCTAATGAACGGACGGGGATAGGACACGTCACGCGCTGCTTCGCTTTAGCGCAAGGACTCAAAGCGGCTGGCCACAAAATTTTATGGTTAGGTAAACTATTTAAACCGGAAATGGTGCAAGCCATTCAAAAGCAACAAGTACCCATTTTGGAGGAGCAGAACTTTTCATCGATTGAGGAAGAAATTAATACAATTAGTCGTTACACCGCACAGATGAATATTGATTGGGTGGTCTTGGATGGCTATCAATTTGATGAAGCTTATCAGGTGCAATTACGAAAGAAATGCCACGTACACTTACTTTGGATTGATGATCCGGCTTGCATTCAAAGCCCTGCCGATGTGGTTGTGAACCAAAATATTTATGCCACGCCTTATTTGTACGAGGGTAAAGTGTCAAACAACGTTTCGCTTTTAACCGGTACAGCTTTTGCTTTGTTGCGTCCGGAATTCATGGGGGAAGTGCCCCAAAGACAATTTAACAAAGTTCAACAAGTCCTACTTACCTTGGGGGGCACGCAACCTTTTGAACTGTTGAGTCGGTTTGTCCGTCTGTTAGATGACTTAAAAGAAGATTTTGCTCTGGATGTGGTGATTGGTTCTGGCAGTTATCAACCTCTGCTGGCTTATGCCAAAGAGCATTGTGCTTCGGGACGAAGGATCAATCTTTGTATCAGTCCTGGCGCTCAGGAAATGCGGCAATTAATGGCAAAAGCAGATTTGGCGATTAGTGCCGCAGGGTCGACTTGCTGGGAATTATGTCGTTTGGGAACGCCGATGCTTCTTGTGATTTTAGCAGACAACCAGGAAAAAGTGGCGGAGGAAATGGGGCGGCAAGCGGTGGCCATAAATGCCGGTTGGGCAAATCAGTTAACCGATCAACAGTTTCAAGAGATATTTTTGAAATTGTTTTATGACCAAAAATTAAGATCGCAATTTTCACAGACCGCTCAATCTCGAGTTGATGGCCGAGGGGTCCGGCGTGTGATTGAGAAGTTGGAAGAATTGGTTGGTGTTAAATGAATCACATTCAAATTGGGAAGCGTTGGGTCGGGACCGGACAACCGTGTTTCATTATTGCCGAAGCGGGCAGTAATCACAACCGTCAATTGAAGCAAGCCTTTAGATTAATTGATGCGGCTGCTGCTGCCGGCTGTGATTCCGTTAAATTTCAAACTTTCAAAGCAGATAAAATTTATTCCCGAAAGACACCCATGGCAACTTATTTGAAGAAAAACAAACTGGTGAAAAAAGGAGAAACCATTTGGGACGTCATCAAGAAAAATGAATTACCGCGCGAATGGCACCGGGACCTTGCGGCTTATTGCCGTTCGAAAAAAATACTTTTTCTCTCGACGCCGTTTGATTTGGAAGCAGTGGATGAATTGGAAAAAGTAGGCGTGCCGGCTTACAAAATTGCTTCCTTTGAGATTACGCATCTACCGCTCCTGTCGCGGGTCGCTGAGACCAAGAAGCCCGTTATCCTTTCGACCGGCATGGCTAATTTGGATGACATTGAAGTGGCGTTGGATACCATTTATAAAAAAGGAAATCAAAAAGTGATTTTGCTTCACTGTGCGATCAATTATCCGCCCAAATTCGAAGATGTGCACCTGAAAGCGATGGATACGCTGCAGCAGGCTTTTCAAACCTTGATAGGCTACTCGGATCATACGATGGGATACGTGGCGGATGTGGTGGCAGTTGCCAGAGGCGCGTGCGTGATTGAAAAACATTTTACAACAAGCCGTCAGTTAAAAGGTCCTGATCACCCGTTTGCTTTAGAGCCTGATGAGTTGAAAGAAATGGTAAGCTCGATCCGAACGGCAGAGAAAACACTAGGCTCTCCCATTAAAAGACATACGGAAGCTGAGCAAGAGCTTTATCAATTGGCTCGCAGAAGTTTGGTCGCGGCAAAGCACATTGAAGCTGGAACCAAATTAACCAAAGAGATGATTGATGTAAAAAGGCCTGGGTACGGCATTCCCACCAAGCTTATGGATGTGGTGGTAGGACGGAAAGCCAAGCGCAATATTGAAGAGGATGAAATTTTGACATGGGAAATGATTTAGAGACTTTATCAATTCACCTAAGACTTGTCACACCCGATGACTCAAATGATATTTTGACTTGGCGAAATGACCCCTTGACGCGCATGAATTCCGAAACATCACATGAAATCTCACCTCAGGAGCATGATCAGTGGCTTCAGAAGGCGCTTCAGGATCCTGCCCGTTTCTTGTTAATGGCAATGACAAAAGAAGGTAAAAAAATTGGTTTTATTCATTTTAAGGAAGAGAACGGAAAAACCACGGTCAGTTTGAATATAGCTCCCCAAGAGCGGGGCAAAAAATATAGCGCGCACATTATTCATGAAGCGATTGAAAAATATCAGTTGGAGCGCGCTCATCAACCTATTATTGCGCGCATTAAAAAAGACAATGCGGTTTCAACGAAAAGTTTTTTGAAAGCTGGTTTCAAATTAGTTGAGGCTGGTGATCAATATGATATTTTTCAATGGGGAGAGGTTTAGCTAAATCAACCATGAAAACACCTTTTTTAGAAAGCAAAAGATTAATCCTGCATGCGCTGAAACCGGAAGTCGATCTGTGTCATTATCTTTCTTGGATCAACGATCAAGAAACAACGCGGTTCATGGGTTCCGGCCGGTTTCCTAATTTCTTAAGTGATTTGAAACGGTACATCAGTCATTACAGACAGGTAAAGGATGGCATGTTGCTTGGGATTGCGACTAAAAAAGGCAGGAAACATATTGGCAACATCACGCTACATCAAATTGACAACCGCAATCAATTAGCCGAAATCGGCGTCATCATCGGCCAAAAAACTGCCAGAGGAAAAGGTTATGCGCAAGAAGCGATTCGATTGGTCGCGGAACATGCGTTCATGCGGCTTAATCTCAATAAAGTTTGCGCGGGTATTGTAGAGGGAAATGAAGCTTCAAAGCGTGCCTTTGAAAAAGTGGGGTTTAAAGTGGAGGGGCGACTGAAGCATCATTTCTATTTAGATAACCAATTCTTAGACGTATTTCGCTTGGGACTCTTGCGCAAAGATTACGTACGCCAACTAGCAAGATAAAACTGACTGAACGCACCACCCCATATGACACCCGATTCAAAAGTCTATATTTTTGAAAGCGTTGCATCCCGTTGGCAAGCAGGCTTAATTCGCTGGCACAAGCGATTCAATCGAGAAGTATGGATAGTGGAACCCTTTCATGCCTTCCATCATGCAAGCGGCATCCGGTTTTATCCGCAACCTATTTCACCGGCTATTCGGGATTTGATCGATAATCGTCACATTCAAGTTTTAACAGCCAAGCAATTGGACCCTCGGCAAATTTATGCCATCGCTGCCGATCGAGCCGTTGGATTGGTTGAGAAGATTTACCCTTATTTCTCGGAACAAAACCGTTCGCTCGCTCATCTTTCCCAAATGTTACTCAATTCTAGCGAAGGAGAGAAAATTTTCCGGAAATTCCTCTGTGAACAATTAGGGAACTTCTTGTCAATTGATATGGTGATGGAAAGAATTCAAAGTAATTTTCACAACCGGCGGGTGATTTTTTATCCTGCCTCAAGTCCGTGGCATTGGCTTTTCTTGAGACGCCTGATCCGGAAAGGGCATGAAAAAACAGCCGAGTTAAAAGGTCTTTCGATTGCGATGAGTGCCTGGCTATGGCATTTTATTTTTAAGTTGGTAAAAAGTATCACGACTGCGGGAAAACTAGTGGCTTTATGTGGGATCAACCAGTTGGTGCGTTTAATGCCCCCCAAGGATGAGCCGGCATCCGCTCGATCATTCAAATACGGTGTCTATGTCATTAGTCCCCGGCGGCAATTAAGAATCGCTCAGGATATTCGAGGGCCGCAATTTTTGATTGATAACCGTTTGATTCAACGTGACGAGGTTGTTTTTATTTCCCGTTCGCGGCTTCAACCGCAGCAAAAAGCCTATTTAGAGGGGTTGGGAAACGCCACCTATTACTTGCCGGGGAAGTGGCAAACCGTTAGCCATGCTTTTCAATCTTTGTCCGTTCTTTCGCTGCTCAAATTTCATCGCACGTTTCAAACTCGTTTGGTTGAATTGATATTAATATCAATCGCCGAACAGTATAAATGGCGGACATTATTTCAGAAGGTGCGATTTGATCACCTCATTACACACGGTGATTTTGGGATCAACCACATTGCAAGAGCCGTTGTTTTAAAAGAACAGCGCATAACGAGTTGGTATTTTGTTGATAGCATGAATACATTGATTAACTTTC
Source organism: Candidatus Abzuiibacterium crystallinum (assembly GCA_002787155.1). GTDB lineage: Bacteria > Omnitrophota > Omnitrophia > Omnitrophales > Abzuiibacteriaceae > Abzuiibacterium > Abzuiibacterium crystallinum. The sequence continues at coordinate 39,165 of PCVY01000072.1, forward strand.
AGGATATCAACGGACACTTATCCGGCAAACACCCCTTTTGGACCTATTTGTGTTATGATCATCTTTTAAGTTGGCACGAAAAACTCTCAGAGTATTTTCGCTCACACCCCGGTTCGCCGCAGCAAATTCATTTGGCGGGCTGTTTGTGGGCGGATCACATTCTCAATCGTGCCGCTGTCGCTAAAAAGACCACAGAACCATTTAAGATTGCCGTGTTTGACACAACTTATTCACAAAATAGCTTCACCTCTTATGAAGAGGGTATCCAATTTACGAAGGACATCATTCGATTAGCAGATGATTTTCCTCAAGTTCAGATTAGTTTTAAAGAAAAACGATACCGGCAAATTCATCCGAGACTTGAACCAAAGTTAGGCCCTGTATTGCTTAAATTGTATGACCAAATGGCGCAGCATGAGCGAATTCGTGTTTTCTCGCATGAGACGGATAGTTCAGAACTGATGGACAATTGCGATCTGGTGATTTCATTTCCGTTTACCTCCACTACTTTTGAAGCCATGAGCGCTAAAAGGCCGGCATTTTGGCACGACCCGATAGGCTTATACAAATCGACGCCTTATGCACAGATCCCGCAGGCGACGACTCATGGGTATGAAGGGCTCTCAACCCGCGTCAGAGAAATTCTCAAACAGAATCAGGAAGGCAATATCCGTTGTGATTATCCAGCCTCTGATTGGATGGACCCATTTCAAGATGGCCGGGCCATTCATCGGTTTCGGGAACTTTTAGTAAAAAGCCATTCAGCGGCACCGGTGACCGTATGAGTCAGAATGAAAAGAGCTCTTTCTTAAAGTCAGACCTTTTGGAATGCGTACGCTGTTTGCGTTTTTATCCGGCGCACAGCTTTTTGCTGCTTAGTTTGCTTACTTTCGGTGCCGCGGCCGAAATGGCCGGGATGAGCATGATTATTCCGGTTTTTGATTTCATTCAATACGGGGGTATTACGGGTACGCAATGTAGTTTTTATTCACAAATGGTGGCAGAGCGGTTATTGCAATTTCATTTACAACCCACTTTGCCTCTTATTTTGACTTTGACGATGATTTTTGCGACGATGCAATTTGGTATTCTGTATGTCCAGACTACATTGGGTGCTAAGTTGTTCTTCCGGATTCGCCAGAAAATCCGAAATCAAGCATATGACACACTGATTGATGCTTCACCCGAATTCCATACCTATCAGAAATCAGGCGCTTTTGTTGAGGTGATTCATAACCAGGTAACGCAGCTAGGTGAAGCAATCCGCAATTTTATTTTAATCGTGACTTATTTCATCATTAGCGCAGCTTATCTGGTTTTTCTAGCGGCCATTTCTTGGAAATTAACTCTATTACTGTGCGGTGTGGCCATTCTTAAATGGATGACGTCCACCATCTTCACATGGCGGGCGCATCACTTAGCCAAAAAAATACTGAGTTTTAGCAAGGAGCATACCGCTCGGTTGATTGAAACATTGCATGCCATTATTTTGATCAAAGCCTTTAGCAGGGAGCCTTATGAGAAAAAGCGATATCGTGAAGTCCATGGTCAATTAGAGGGGACAAAAATTAAGCTTACGTATAATGAAGCGGCGCATTCTTTTCTTGATCACCTGATTATTCCGATGACCTTGTGTGTTATCGTGTGGTTGTCGCTTACGGTTTTTAAATTAGAGGGCACATTGGTGTTGATTTATATTACGGCGTTGGTTCGCGTTTTTAATTTAATGACTTTGCTGAATCAAGGCCGCGTCAAAATGAGCGCATCTTTACCGGGTGTTCATGCAGTGGTGTGGCTGAGGCAAATGGCAGGAAAGCCTCATGTGGTCAATGGCACTCTCGTGAAAGAACGGTTAGAACAGCAGATTGAACTCAAGCAGGTTGGTTTTAGCTACGGTGTGAACGGACTGCCGGTTTTAGATGATCTTAATCTCTCCATTCGGCGCGACGAACACATTGCCATTGTAGGCCCCACCGGCAGCGGCAAAACCACATTGGTTCATCTGCTTTTACGCCTTTATGATCCCACGAATGGCGCTATCTTCATTGATGGAATAGACTTACGACAGATCGCGCTGGAGTCCTGGCATAATTTAATTGGCTATGTCAGCCAAGACACATTTATCTTCAACGCTTCTATTTATGAAAATATTCGCTATGGCAAACTTACAGCAGCGCGTGACGAGATAGAAGAAGCGATTCGTTTATCCCACGCATCAGAATTTATTAACAAAATGCCCGATGGCGTTGAAACCATGGTGGGCGATCGCGGCGCGCGTCTTTCAGGCGGCCAACGGCAACGCATTGCTATTGCGAGAGCTTTTTTGCGGAATCCTCAAATTTTGTTAATGGATGAAGCAACCAGCGCGCTTGACTCTGTTACTGAATCGTTTATTGAAGAATCAACGCGTGAATTGGCTAAAAACCGGACAACCATTACCATTGCCCATCGTCTCACTACCATTCAAAGTGCTAACCGCATCATTGTGCTCGATCAGGGGAAAGTGGTTGAAGAGGGCACCCATGAATCCCTGATTGCCCGGGAATCGCTGTATAAACGCTACCATGAATTACAAATATTAAATCAAACCTAAGCCCTACGTTTATGGCCACTTAAGTTGATGCTATTTGTGATCTTCGTCACTGTCAAATTGCTTATTTACCATTAAATTATTAACTTGAGTTCTGCAAATTTCATACGGTGTTAAGCAAATGCTGATGCAAAACGGTGTTTCTGAAATGACGAATCCTCTGACGAAAACCCCTGAGATGTTTTGGAACCGTCAAGGTGATCAAGTTGTAGGCGATCATGACAATCGTCCAGTGTGTTTGGACGCCCTGCCAGGAACGCATAAACACGTGGCCGAAGGCCAGGTGTTGTTTGATGTCCTTGTGAAAGATTTCGATTCCAAAACGCTGGCGGTAAAGTCGAACCATCTCGGGTTCGCTCATCGAGAGGCTGTTCGTAATCAAAAACCTGGTTTCCTTCGCTCCGCCTTTCGTGATAAAGAGAAGCACGGTTCCAATCTTGGGCAGGTAAACGATTCTCTTGGAAACCTTGAGCTTTCGGTTTCTGGAAAGACGGACGGTCTTGTAAGTCCTCGGTCCCTTGGCCAGGTGACGGATGACGGTTCTTTTGCCGTTGATCTCCAGAATCCGGTTGCATTTGATCGCAGCCACAAACGTCCACCCCGCTTCGATAATCGGAAGAAGAATCGGAGCGCAAGCATACCAGCTGTCCATCAGAACGGTAACGGAAGTATGAAGCTTTTGACGAAGGTCTTGAAGAATGGTTTGCGCCAATTCGACCTTGCTTTTGAACGTACCTTCGGGACACGCGGCCTTGGGCCTGTATCCTTGAATTGTCCAAGCCAGCCACTCGCCTGCAATCTTCAGTACACAGGTGACAGCGCATTGGCCCTTCGCCAAGCCACCCGCCGAGTGGTGGACTCCCAATCCTTCGATTTTCTTGCCTTCTCTCGCACAAGTGGTGTCGTCGATCACCACCAGAATTTCTTTGGCCTTGTTGGCTCTCGAGACCAAGAATTTCTGAGCGGTTTCCTGAAGATGTTTTTGTTTCTTTGGCGAGCCATTCAAAAAGCGTTGCAGGTTGTCGGGCAGGGTCCTGGCAAACTGGCTTGCGATTTCCCGAGTCGAGTGAAACTTGATCAGCCAAATCAAGCCGATCAGATAAACCAAGAAATGAATTCTCTGCGGCTTGGCCAGAACAGTCAAGAAATAGGAAAGATAAGTCGAAACTTTTCTGGGAACTTCGGTTCTCATGGCTTCCACGCCCTCCTTGCCTTGGTCGGCATAGGAGATTTCGGCTGGAAGCCATTTGTTTTAAAGAGACAATTGTCATTGGTTACCTAAAATTTGCAGAACTCA
>PCVY01000072.1:43071-76748 GCA_002787155.1 Candidatus Abzuiibacterium crystallinum
TCTATTCTTATGAATCAATCGGTTGCTCATAATCGGATTAAAGTTTCTACCTTTGAAAATGGTGTGGGAAGTAAGGAAATATACATCACCATGAAAGGCATTCCTGATTTGTCCTTTTCGGACCAAGTTAAGCAATTAGAGCTTACCTACAATTCGGTTTTAAAAGACTTGGGTCTTAATCAGAACACTGAAGTTTTTCGCCGTTTCTTCTTAAGCGATGCCGTCAATCAATTCATGGAACTGTTTGACTCAGCGATTTACCGACAGCCGCATGATTACGCGGGTGCAGCCACTTCCATTATTCAGCAAAGTGCTTTGCCGGATTCAAAGGTAGCACTTGAGTCTTATCACGTGCGCTTTTCCAGCGATGTATTTAGGCAAAAACTACCCATTCAAAACCGATGCCATGCCAACGGCCTTCGGATCTCCCATCAAGGTTACGACTATATGTGGCTGGCGAATTTGGGATGGGGGACTTGCGAAGAAGGCGGAGATGTATTTCAGCAAACCACGAAATCATTTGATGCGCTAATTGCCGATCTAGATCAAATTTCTTCATCATTATCGAATGATGTGGTGCGCACCTGGATTTATATCAGGGATGTGGATAAATATTACAAATCAATGGTAGAAGCAAGAAAACAGGTTTTTATCAGGGAAGGTTTAACACCTGCCACTCGATTTCTCGCCAGTACCGGTATTGAAGGAAAATCATTCTGCCCACATTTGGATTTCTTAATGGATGTGATTGCAATAAAAGGTCTTTCTCCCGGTCAGATGGTCCAATTGGATGTTCCTCATATGATGAATTCACCGCATGAATATGGCGTTACTTTCGAACGCGCCGCCCAAGTATTTTTTGGTGATCGCACGCATATCCATCTTTCGGGGACCGCAAGCATTGATTCAGAAGGGCGAGTATTGCATCCAGGCAATATTTCCAAACAGCTTGATAGGACATTCGAGAATATTGCAGCATTGCTTGAGCGGGGGAATGCCTCTTTGGGTGATTTGGCATTGATGAATGTTTATTTGCGCGATGTCGGCGATGCCTCATCGGTGCAATCCTATTTAGAAAACATGGCCATTGATGTTCCTTACCAACTGTTGCATGCACCGGTTTGTCGGCCTGAATGGTTAGTTGAAATTGATGGGGTTGCGATTACCCGCCATCAAGATAAAAAATACCGACCCTATTAATCGTGTATGGAATGGTTTCATGCGTCAGTGAAGGAGGCTGTTTTTCATGTTTGGGATGCTTGAATGGATTGAAAAACGCGCGCGCCAGTCCTCCAAAACAGGTTTTCTCTCCCAACACCCGGGTTTGCGCTCCTTTGGCAAGACGTCTTTACTGCAATTAAAACATCAAGCAGCCCTTCGCCAACAAAAAAAGTGTATCCGCACGAAAGATGAAATTTGTTCTTATCTGAAGCGCTATCAAGTTAAACGATTTGCGGTTCTTTTGGATCAAACGAGTCAATATCTCCGTCTCTCGGATCATGTGCCTTTTGAGCCTGTCGATTACTATACATTCGATTTGCGCACTGTCGGAGATAAAATAGGCAATAAGATTGTAAAGGCCATTGGAGAAAAGATGTCTTTTGATGATATGGATGGTTGGCTCGTCATGTCACTCAATCCCATGACCGGTTATATGCTCAATCATTTCCTTTTTAATCATCAAAAGGAAAGCCAAATTGTCGTCCGGCTTTCAATGGCCAAAACCGTTGCTTATTACTCATATGTGGATTTTTTTTCGGGGTCTGTGGCAACTCAAATCTATATTCACCATTATTTGAACCGGTTGTATGACATTACATTTCCCATTGATTTGCGTTACTGTATTAAGACGCTCCAAGGTGAACAGGTCGCTTCTGGTCAATGGATGATTCCTCCGGATGGTACAAAAACAATTAATGGAAACAATTTTCAATTGGGAGATTTTCAAGGGTACATCGAAATAGAATTTGAATTAGAGAGCATCACCACGCCCATTAAACCTTTTTTTCATATGTGGGTTGATTATGTGAGTGCAGATTCAATTGCGACGAATCATCAATCGGGTTTTGGAACATTTGGTCATGACGTGTGTTTTATTCGTGGTTATATTCCTGATACTCAAAAAGATTTACGTCTGGTTGCTTCTGTTTTTAATTTTCGGTGTGCAAAAAAGGTACAGCCAACCGCTATTCTTGAGTACACTCAGGCTAATAAACGGATGTCGATTGAAAGACCGCTTCAGACTATCCGCCGAGGTGAAATGATTTTAGCAGATATTAACGAACTTTTCAGTGATGTGTTGACCAATGGGGCATCTGCCATCCGTTTATTGATCAAATCAAAGGAGAGCATTCATCGTCCCAATTATTACCATCAGGAAAAAGGGAAAGCGGGCTGGGTTGACACTTACCATGCAACCGGCAAAACATATGCCGGAGAGAAAAGCGGCAATCCTTTTAAACCGGCAAACACCATCGGAAAAGTTTACACGGCTGCTGAATTGAAGCGGCTTTCGGCCGCTCGGCTGCATCCGTGGCAGCTGAGTTACCCCATTTTCCCTGCGGCAATGGAAATTGAATCCATTTTAGGTCATCAGGCAGAATGTGATTATCCTATCAATGATTTTAAATTGACCTTTTTTAATCAAGAGGGGCAAATCATTCATGAGGCGGAAGAGCGGTTTGACTACGAAGAGAAAGTTTTTTTCAATGTGAACGAATGGATGAGAGAAAAGCATATTCCGCTTCATGAAGGCATGCTGATGGTGACGCCTGCCCCGGGTGTCCAATTAATTCCGTATCAATTTGCCATGATGGCTGCATTAAAACATAAAAGAAATCCTTATCTAACAACGACAGCCATTGGGGCCGGTTTGCAAAATGTGCCTTTTTACTTAGACCCTTTAAAACCTCGTTCAATTCAATATACGAACTGTTTTCTGCAAACTACGGATGTGTTTGGAAGGGGTGTTTATGATCAGAAACACGATACACTGTTTGTGGTCATACATGCTTCTGCCCAGCAGGGCTATCATCGGACCATTTACTGTGAGATCGATGTTTATACAGAAAAGGGTGATCGCTTTGTCGCGAGGCGGTCAATACGTCCCCAAACCGTGATGATGTTTTGGTTAAGCGATTTGATCAGGGAATTGTCTATTTCACAAACCCGCGGCGCCTATGCGGTGTGGGTGCGTTCAAATGATGCTTTTCTGCAGGGTTTTCATGTGATCAAACGGCAATCAGATCACAGCATTTCAATCGAACATATGTTCGGTGGGAGCATCCCCACGCCGGGGCGGCAATCGGGCATTCTGAATTAAAAGTGCATGGAGAAACGGCAAAAAGTTTAACCGCCCGTGAAATGATCAACGCACAAGTGTCCGCTTTTTTCACTTAAGGCAAACCACGAAGCATTGTAATTCGTATCATCATATTCAAGCTGAACAATGCCGACACGGTCAATGTCGTTGTTAATTGATTCCAGAATTTTCTCACCTGAAATATTCGTCACACCCTGCGGTTTTAAAGCGATTTTGAGAACACGCTCAGCACGCGTATCAGTCAAAATACGTAAATAAACGTACATGTTTTCACCGAGGTTCGTTTTGCCACCGACACCAATAATGCTGTAGAGATGTTTTAAACCAAGGTTTTTGGTGATGGGGGCAAACTTGCGGCAGCGATATGATTTAGGTTTTCGCAAAGGATCATTGGCATATCCAATACTAAAGTGAGAGTGCACCTGATCGGCGTAGGCTTTGCCGGTTCGGTAGTAAAGATGCAAATAACACGCCGGATTTTTTTCAAATTCACCGCGATTGCGTTTGAAATCCACAATAAAGTTAATCAATCCGTTCAGAGGAGCGTCGGAGAATACTTCCATTAAATCGATGGTGGTTTGGCTCTCTTGAATTTTAATTATCTTTGAACTCAGAGGCTGATTTTGATTGTCCAAAGCTTTAATTTCAACTTCAGAGGGCTGAAAACCAATTTGTGAAGCTTGAATTAAGATCAGCGGGGCGTGTGTTTTAAAATCAGGCACTGCAAAAGCGGTTTGTAAGGGATAGATTTGTTTTGCACCGTTCTTTTTTTCGGTTACGCGGTTGTCAGTCGGACCCTCATGCCAAATGCTGGAAGGGCAAGTCTCATCGGTTGAATGAATGGTCATAAAACCTGTGTTACCAATGAGTTTGGTAGAAACCGAAAGTGGGACTAAGTGGTTTCCGTTGTGTGTCATGCCTGATGCAGGCACCATCGAGTTTCGGCACGTGTGATAAAAAATCTTGGCATCAATCGGACCAAAACTTCGGTACGATGGTTTTAAAGTTTTGCTCACACCATGCAAAGGCGGTGGGAGTGAATGAACACCCGATACAATGGTTCGGTTCTCATTGAGATAGCACCCGAAATAACGTAACTGGTTTGCAATGGTTTTGATACGCGGATGAAATGCCTGAACCAATAAAACGCCATAGGGCGGAAGTGTTTTTTCACTCAAACCGGGATCATCGAACAGGAAAACAGTATCAGCCGCTATGATTTTCTGACTTAACCAAACCGGATGTCCTTCGTTTAAAATGATAAAACGATAGAGAATCGGATCCCGAATACCATAATTTCGTGCAAAGAAATTGTAAAGAATCGGATAGGTGGTTCCACAAAAATAAGGTACAAACGAGTGTGCACAAGGCGTGTTTTCATTCGGCACAATCGTTTGAGCATCGACTTGACCATAATAAGCTTGGAACAAGCAGGGAGTTAATTGCTGAGGTAAAACCAGTTGTGCCTGCGGATGCGATTGAAGATGAAATTGAGTGATTTCAGCAGGATCAAATACGCGTTCTCGCCGCCCACTTTTCAGGAGGAAATCCGTCCACGCTTTAGAAACTTTAATTCGTTCTTTTAACCGCTTTTGGTATGAAATCATCAATTCTCAATCAGAAGAAACACGTCTTTTTTATTATGCTACAAGTTTCTGCTCTTTCGGTCAAGGGGAGTGCATCAGAAGGTAATTCTTTGCGGCACCTGGTTTACCGTATGTTTGATGATGTTGACAGCCCCATACGATTCCACCTTAAATTTGTTTTAGTATATGGTTAGACTGGGGAGTTGCCACCTCTGCCCTTTTGGTGTACAGTTCTCCTTGCCTGTGGGTCCCTATTATAATATGATATTACCCTCTTATTATGAGATACCTTGATCCAATCAACACCTAAGGCTTCTTAATTCGACTCTCAAAGGAGAAAAATTGACATGAAGGTTGATGATAAAGTGAATTATTATGAGCAAAAAGTAGAAAAGGTATGGGGCGGGGAACTTTATCGGACTAAGTATGGCCAAGGGATTTGCTTCAGTGAACGGGATGTACCTTACACCTTAAACGGAATCAAGCGATCACAAGAAACCGTGCTTGAAATTGGTTCGTCCATGGGCCAATGTTACCGATGGTTGCTCACCAAAGGGATAGATCTCCGTAAGCGTTATACCGGAACTGATATCTCAGAAGAAGGCATTTCAAATTGCCGAAAGCTTTACCCGCAAGCCAACTGGATTCAAGGTAATTTTCCGACGACCGAATTTCCGACCACATACGATTATTTGCACGAAAGAAATTCCATCCACCACATGCCGGAGCCTTTGGCCTGTATCCGCAAAGCCGTTTCTCTATTTAAGAAGAAAGGCATTCTCCATATGCGCTCCCGCACGTTTCATCCCACCGTTTCGGACATCGACCGTTCTTATTTTGTGCAGTTCTCGGACGACGGCAAAGAAATAACGGGAAAATATTTCATGAATTTGATGAATATTGCGGACATCATCAACACGATTTTATCCTGCGGTAATATTCGATCGATTCACGTTGAATTATCACCGCATGTTCCCTTGGTAAAAGCGAAACAATTGAATCACGCGCATAACTATGTGGCACCGGAAGATGCGTATGATCCTGACGAAACGATTTATCATTGCTATTGTGTGATTGAAAAAGGGAAAGCCAAGCGACCTCAGGTTGATATTGTGTTTGCTTCCGCCAAACAAGCCCTCAAGCATCCGCTCACTTGGTTTCGATTTTTAAAGAACCGGAAATTAATTCTAAGCCGATGTCACATTTGATGGAAAAAAAGATACTTGTTTTTCTGCCGACCAATCCCGCCGCTTACCCGTTTTCGCAAGCCAATGCGTTTTCGGAATTGCAGAAGCATTTTGATGTTTACTTGGTCTATAACAAACGTGCTGTTTTTATTGATGATGTGAGAACAGAAGGTTTTACGCGTGTGATGGCATGGGATCAACCCATTAAGCGCAAACGCTCTTGGATGATGTTTCTTAACATGTGGGGTCATCGGCGGGCCACCAAGTCTTTCGGGGATTCTTTTAAACGCATTTTTCAAATGGACATGGAGCAGCGAAACTGGCTTTATCGGTTCCTTTTCTTTTACTTGCCGGGTTTTTCTTACCGATGGACCAGTTTTTTACTTCAATTCATTGAGCAGTGGATGGGTGAGGATAAAACACTTGCAAAATTAGTAGATGAAATTAAACCAAATCTAATCATCGGCATGTTATGCGGTTATTCGGCTTATGACATCGATCCTATTAAAATTGCTCAAAAAAGAAAAATCCCGACGCTTTATTTGCAGGTCGGTTGGGACAACATCCCACATCGGGGGCTTCTCCCGTACAAAATGGATTATTTGGGAGCGTGGGGATATCAATCAGCCATGTTTGCCGAGTTGATACAGGGGATTCCAAAGCGCAGAATATTTCTCATGGGTTGTCCGTTTGGTGAAGTGCTTAGAGAGCCGCCCAAACGGCCCAGTGAAGAAATTAGGCGGACATTGCAATTGCCTTTGGGTAAAAAAGTTTTGTTTTTCGCAGGTGTGTCACACGTCGGTAACGAAGTCGGCTTGTTGGACTTATTGGAAAAGTTTATCGAAGAAGGGAAGCTGCCAAATTGTTGCGTTTTGTACAGGCCGCATCCTTACCGGCAGTTTACCAAAAACGAGCCCAATTTTTTTGAACGCCATTACAAACATATTTATCTTGATCCCCAAATGAAAGAACGTTTCCGCCGTCACATTGAAGAGAAAGCATACATGACGGGCCATCAAGAGCGCCTCGAACGAAGTTATGCATACAATCGAGAAATTCTTTCCATCTCGTCTATTTTAATCGCACCCATTTCGACTTTCGTGGCAGAAGCGCTTTATTGCGGGGTGCCCAGCGTGGTAGTTTCCTTTGTGGGGAAAGACCATGCCAAATACAGCATTCGCTATGATATGGCAACGAATCAGTTCTACCATGCAGTTCCGGGTGTTTTTAATTCATTTTCACCATCCGACTTATTGGCCAAATGCCGGCAAGCCTTATCGTTTTCGGAAAACGAGCACCGAGCGCACATCATCCGCAGCCATTTAAACAGCATTGCTTACCAGGATGAATTTTCATTTGCCCAAAGAATTGATTATGCTGTTCAATCTATTTTGAATACGAATGGCCAATCGCTCTACCATTATTTGCATGATCCTTTGATTGATGTTGAGAAAAAAGAAAACGTCGTGGAAAGTTACTTGTCATGAAAAATCAAAACGAATTTTTAAACTGCCTGGCGCGTTCGGTTTATGTGATTGCCGAAATAGGCATTAATCATTGCGGCGATTTGGAAAAAGCGAAATACTTAATTCGTGAAGCAAAAGCATGCGGTGCGAATGCAGCCAAGTTTCAGACGTTTAAGACCGAGTTGCTGATTCGCCAAGATCAACCAAAAATGCCTTATCAACACCAAAATACACAACCATCCGAAAACCAATTTCAAATGCTTAAAAAGGTTGAATTGAGCGAGGCCTCACATCGCTTACTTCAAAAGTATGCCTTAGAGGTTGGGATTGATTTTATTTCTACTCCTTATGATCCCATGAGTGCTGATTTGTTAATCAAACTAGGTTTGCCTGTACTGAAAGTAGCTTCAACCGACACAACCAACATCCCTTTTTTAAGATATTTAAATCAATTACCAGCTTTTTTAATTATTTCGACTGGGGTAACAGAAATGGAAGAATTAAGACAATCAATGCAAGCCATTGGCGTGCCCGGCAATGGGCGTATCGCGCTTTTGCATTGTATTTCTAATTATCCGGCGCCCCTTGAAGAGGCTAATCTTAAATGCATTCAAAGCCTGCGACAAGCTTACGAGTGCCCCGTTGGTTTTTCGGATCATACGGATGAAATTGAAATGGGGGCTTATGCAGTTGTAGCGGGTGCCAGAATCATTGAAAAGCATTTTACTTTTAATAAATCAGCAGACGGACCGGATCATCAAGCATCTTTTACACCGCCTGAATTGCAAAACTATATTGGCCAGATCCGCCGAGCCGAAAAATGTTTGGGGGACGGTCTGAAACGAGTGATGGCTTCTGAGAAGGCTGTTAAAGTTCACATGCAAAAAAGTTTAGTGGCCAAGGAAAATTTAGAAGCAGGGGCTGTTTTATCGGCCGACAATTTGTGGACAATGCGGCCTGCAACAGGTATTTCGCCACTGGCGGTTGATCAAATCATCGGGAAACGGATTAACAAAGCAAAAAATAAGTTTGAAATGATTTATCAGGAAGATCTTGATGGCTAAACAATCAATCATACTCATCGGAGGCGGCGACCATGCACTTTGTGTGACCGAATTGTTACGTAAAACCTCTGCTTATGAGTTCGTGGGTTATACGGATGTTAAAAAGAGTCAATTGGATCTAACTTATTTGGGGAACGATCAAGATTTCCTGAGTCAAAAATTAAAAACATTCAAAAATACTTTGTTTGCAATGGGAATTGGTTCAGATATTAAGCTTCGCGCTCTGCTATTTGAAAAATATCAATCGATCGGGTGTCGATTTATTACTTTCATTCATCCATCCGCACAGATCAGTCAAACGGCTCAGATTGAAGAGGGTAGTCTTATTTTCCCGGGCGTGGCGGTGGGGCCTTTTGTCAAACTTGCCAAAAATGTACTTCTGCATGATCAGACAGTAGTGGAACATCATTCGGAAATCGGGGCGCACAGTTATTTATCACCGCAAACGGTAATAGCAGGAAGATGCCGCTTAGGGCAACAAACTTTCTGCGGAATTCACACTTCTGTCATCGAGAACATTCAGATTGCCGGTCAAACATGTCTTGGGGCGGGAGCCGTGGTGGTGAAAGACATCACTGAAAAAGGTTTAACTTGGGTGGGCGTTCCCGCCAAAGCATTGGTGAAACAAAATGTCTAAACCGCAAAACGAAATTTATGTTTCGACTGCTTGTTTGGATTCAAGTACGCGCGATTTACGGCACGTCATCGATGTGTATCAGAAGATGGGGATTGCGCATATTGAAATAAGCGCACCGCATCCTTACCTTTCACTCCAAGATTTAGCGAAACTCATTCAATCATATCAAGCTGAAGGGGTAAAGTTTATTTTCCATAACTATTTTCCTGCGCCAGAGAAAAGTATCGTGCTCAACATGATTTCACGAGACCCGTTACGCTATCAGGCTTCGAGTTCATTGATTGGTAATGCCGTCAAGTTGGGTCGAAAAACGGGGGTAAATCTGTATTGTTTTCATCCCGGTTATTTACGTGACGGTAGTGAACGTCAAGATGGTATGTTTGAATTTTACGGAAAGGATGATCAGGGACGCCGAGCCGGGCTTGAGTACTTTATGTCGACTTTCCCGAAATTTTATCATCAGTTGAATGTCGAATCAAATGGTCAATCATTTTTTATTGGTTTAGAAAACTTATTTCCTTCACCCAATGGCCAAGACCAATCGATTTTATGCACGGCAGATGAATTTGAAAGGGTTTTTGAGTCCCCGCTCTTTAAAGAATCTAACATTGGTATTTTGATTGATTTGGCACATTTAACCATCGCATCAAGTTTATACGGCTTTGACCGGGATGATTTCCTAGACCGTTTGATTTCTCAGTATGGTGATCGAATTTATGAAGTGCATTTATCGGAAAATGATGGCCGGCATGATTCTCATTGGACATTGCGCAAAGATTCGTGGTGTTTAAATGTTCTAAAACGGTTTCGCCAAACAGGTACAAGGCTGCACGGTGAATTAACCAAGATTTGCATTGAGCCGCGCAAATTAAACGAACAGCAAATCAAAGATTGCTATGAGTTAGTAAAGGATTATGTGTCATGAACGGTAAAAATGTCATTGAAAAAGATGTGCAGGACTTATTAATTTCTTCAACCACCATTCTTTTGGAAGCACTTAAGCAACTAGAAGAAACCCGCGAACGTATTTTGATTTGCGTAGATCAAGACCAAAGACTGTTGGGTGTGATTAGTGACGGCGATGTCCGCCGCGCTTTAATTCAAGGAGCCGAACTCAACGATCCCATTGATCGGTGGATGCAAAAGGACCCCGTGTTTGTAAACGATCAGTGCAAAGTTGAAGAAGTGATGCGTTTTGTCAGTGATCGCATTCGCGTGGTCCCTATCGTCAATGAGCAGCATCGAGTGGTGAAGTACCATTCGTTTAAGGAAAAAAAGGGACTAACGGATAGTCAGTTAGAAACTGTTGCTGTGGTGGGAATGGGCTATGTGGGATTAACCCTTGCCGTGAGTTTGGTGGATGTGGGTTTTAAAGTGATAGGATTTGATGTCAATAAAACACTTCTCGAATCCCTCAATCGATCCGAGGCGCCTTTCTATGAAAAAGGTTTGCAGAAATATCTCGATTTGTTTGCCGGCCGCAACCTAACATTTACAAACGTGTTACCGGAACATCAAGCCGATGTCTACATGATTGCTGTTGGTACGCCCGTTGATAAAACAACCAAGAAACCAAATTTGGATCATTTGCTAGCCGCGGCTGCGTCAGTGGGCCAAAGCTTAAAAACAGGTGATTTGGTTGTTTTGCGTTCAACGGTTCCGGTGGGTTGTACGCGCAAAAACGTGATCCCCATTCTAGAAGCCAAGTCGGGTTTATCGGCCGGTAAGGATTTTTATGTGGCCTTTGCGCCTGAGCGAACGATTGAAGGCAAAGCGCTTCAGGAATTAAGAGTGAACCCCCAGATTATCGGAGGATATGAATCAAAAGCGGCGGAACTAGCGGCTCGTTTGTTTAATTACATCACCAAATCCGTCATCAACGTCGGATCTCTCGAAGCAGCAGAAATTTGTAAGCTCATCGATAATTCATACCGTGACCATAAATTTGCTTTTGTGAATCAATTAGCTGGTTTGTGTGAACAAATGGATTTGGATTTAAATCAGCTGATCGAAGCGCTCAATCATGGTTATAGCCGCAATTTTATTCCCAGGCCGTCGCCCGGCGTCGGCGGACCTTGTTTGTCGAAGGATCCTTATATTTTGATGAATGTTTTTGAGGAATACGGCATTGATCCGGTTGTTATCAAAAGTGCCCGCGCCGTTAATGAATCGGGGCCTGAAGGCGTGTATAAAACCTTGAACCGACTTTTAAAGAAAATCGATAAAAAGATTGAGACAGCACGGTTGTTCTTGATTGGTTTTGCTTTTAAGGGATTCCCAGAAACCAGTGATACCAGAGATTCCACATCCGTAGCTTTTTTGAATATGTTACCCAACAAAAGCAATGTGAAAGGTTTTGATCCGGTGCTCTCATCCGGTGAAATTAAGAATTTAGGAATTCAGCCTGTCAGTTCTTTTGCAGAGGGTTTTAAGCAGGCAGATGCGGTGGTGATTCTAAATAATCACCCGAGTTACCAGGATATTAATATATTCCAGTTGTGCCCGACCATGCGTACGCCTGCCGCGTTTATTGATACGTGGCATATTTTTGATCCGCTGGACATCAAGCGCATCAAGGGCATTGTTTACGGAGGCATTGGCAATGTCTGATGTTTTAGTCACAGGCGGCTCTGGTTTTATCGGTTCTCATTTAGTCCGCGCACTCGTGAAGCGCGGGGAGCGTGTTCGTGTGTTTGATAACGAATTTCGCGGCAGTGAGGCCAATTTGGTTTCAGTTCGATCTGAGATCGATTGGGTGGAAGGTGATATTCGTGACGCGAAATCGGTTCATAAGGCCATGTCAGGCATCCAAACCGTTTTTCATCTTGCTTTCATTAACGGCACGGAATATTTTTACTCTCAACCGAAGTTGGTTTTAGAAGTTGGGATTAAAGGCACTTTAAACACCATTGAAGCAGCGCAAGCCAATGGCGTCAAAAAATTTATCTACGCGTCATCTTCTGAGGTGTATCAAAATGCGGCCGTGATTCCCACGCCAGAGAATGTACCTGCCATTATTCCTGATGTAAAGAACCCACGCTACTCTTATGGTGGGGGAAAATTAATGGGCGAATTGCTGACACTGCATTATCTGCCGAAAGGCGAGACGCAGCGGTTAATTTTTAGACCCCATAACATTTATGGGCCGGCCATGGGATGGGAACATGTAATCCCGCAATTCCTTGAAAATATTTTTAAAGCCAGTGAAGCATTTCAAAAAAAAGAAATCATACTCCAGATTCAGGGAAATGGGCAGGAGACACGGGCGTTTTGTTACATCGATGATGCGATCGAGGGTATTTTAACAGTTGCCGACAAAGGTACGGATGGCGAAATTTATCATGTGGGTAAAGACGAAGAAATTTCGATTATTCAATTGATTGAGGCGATTGAGAAATGCTTAAAGATAAAAATTCAAATCAAAATCGGCGAATTGACTCCGGGCAGCACGCCCAGACGTTCACCTTGCATTGATAAATTAAAAACCATGGGATATTGCCCAAAAGTGTCTTTAACCAACGGACTCATGAAAACCATCGAATGGTATCAACGCGCACTCACGGAGAAACTATGTCACAAATAACCACGAAGAAATTTGATTTTATTCCTATTGCAAATACATTTGTCGGCCAAGAAGAAGCCCACGCCGTTTTTGAAGTGGCAAAATCGGGCTGGGTCAGCATGGGGAAGAAGGTTCAGGCTTTCGAAGAAATGGCTGCTTCTTACTTGGGCGCGAAACACGCGATCGCTTTTAATAATGGGACATCGACGCTTCATGCGGCGCTTTTGGCTTTCGGCGTGGAGCCGGGCGATGAAGTGATTGTCCCGACGCTTTCCTACATTAGTTCTGCCAATGCGGTTTTGTACTGCAACGCCAAACCTGTTTTTTGCGATTCAGAACCTGATACGTTTAATGTGAGTGTGGCCGAAATTGAAAAAAGAATTACACCCAAAACAAAAGTAATCATGACTGTTGATCTCAAGGGTATGCCCGTCGATTTTGATGATATCTTAAAATGGGCTAGCAACAAAAAGATAAAAGTATTAAGCGACAGCGCGGAATCTTTTGGCGCTGTTTATAAAAACAAACCTGTCGGCACGCAATGTCCGGCGCATAGTTTTAGTTTCTTCGCCAACAAAAACCTCACCATGGGTGAAGGGGGTTTGGTGACTACCAATGATGACGAGGTAGCCGAGCAGTGCCGCATCATCCGTAATCAAGGCCAGTCGGAGCGCTATGTGCATGTAGTATTAGCTCATAATTATCGGCTAACGGATTTACAGGCAGCATTTGGCATTGAGCAGTTAAAGCGTGTCGATTGGATTATGAGTGAAAAAAATAAGGTAGCCTCTTATTACCAGCAGCTTTTCCAAAACCATCCGCTTATTACCGCGCCCTTTGTACCCGAGTACGTCACGAGACACACATGGTACATGTATTGCCTGCGTTTGGATCCTCAAGTGAACCGTGATCTGGTGGTCAAGAAAATGAAGGAAAAGGGCGTTGATTCGAGGTTAAGTTTTCCGCCGATTCATTTGCAGCCGCTTTACAGGAAATTATTCGGTTACCGGGAAGGTGATTACGCCAAATCAGAACAGATTTTCAATTCTTTCATTGATATCCCTTGCTGGGTAGGAATGACGGAAGAGATGTGCCAGTACGTTGCGGAAGTTCTTAGAACGTGCGTAGAGAAATCAGTCAGCCTAAAATGATTAAAACATCGTCTCAAAAAAGACAATCATTGTCCGAAGTCAAGAAAGAGCATTTCCGTGCTTTAGATTCGGAATGGCAATCTTACTTGAATTCGAAAACACATGAGGCAGATCGGGCCTATGTTCAAAAAGTGCCCTGTCCGGTTTGCGGCGGCAATCAGTTTAACGAGTTATTTGCCAAACAAGGCTTTCATTTTATCCGATGTTTTGATTGTACACATGTTTTTATTAATCCGCAGCTGAAAAGCGATATTTTGGCGGAGCACTTTCGCACTTCTCTAGCCTGGAACATTTGGGCGAACCGGGTTTTGAACCATCCGGAACAAATGAGTTTTGACAAAGCCAAATACGAAAAATTTATTGAGCTGATAGATCCCTATTTCCAATCCATGAATGAGAAGCACGTGCTGGACATTGGTTGCTCTTCGGGTATTTTTTTACGCTTGATGGAAGAACGGGGCTGGAAGGTAACCGGGCTTGAATTATCCGCACAAGCCGCAGATTTGGCAAGAGAGCGTTTTGGGTTAAGTGTGTTCAATCAGTCATTGGTTAACTTTGAATCTACTCAGAAATTTGATTTAATCACTTTCTGGGCTTCGCTGGAATATCATCAAGATTTAAAAACCGTTCTTGGAAAAGCAGCAAGCCTTTTAAAAGAAAACGGTATTATTTTAGCTTTGATCAGCGGAAGTTCTCACAGTTTTGCCATGCGTGTCCTGCGCGAGAAGTGTGCCGGTTTTATTTTTAACCGTGTGCAATGCTTCAATCCGGACAGTTTGAATCAATTATTCGAGTCCTTTGGACTTCAAAATATCTATCAAACCTCGCTGATTCCAGAATTGGACCCCGTCCTGCGCTACCTGGAAGGAGGCGATCCTTATGAGACGTCATTTGATTCAAAATTACTTGCTGGCGAAGATAGGGAAAAGTTTGAATCAATTATCTTGAAGAATATGATGGGCTATAAGTTTTTGTCACTTTTTAAGAGGCAAGCATGAGCCGTATTGGAAAAGTGTACGTGGTTTGTGCGATTGACACGGAAGGACCTATTCAGGATCCGCGAAAGCCGGATATTCTTGATTCATGGGATCGCGTGGATGCGTTAATCAAAGATATGACCAGCAAGGCCTATCGATGTCAGTATCCCGATTCGGAAGGGAAAGGGTTAATTTATAGTTGGTTCATCTTAACGTTAAGCGGGTTTAAAACCAATCCGTTCAACCGGCCGATGGGGTATAACATTGTGCACAGGCATTATCTTGAAACGCATGGACAAAATTTTGAGAACTACGGGGACGGCATTTATTGGCATTATCACCAACCGGCCCCCAGCGGAATTGGCAATGAATGGTGCCGTGATTGGACTCACACCAACGAATATCTCAACATTCTGGCGCACCTGGTTTTGGATGAACATTTCTTTCCAGCCTGCTTTAGGGCAGGGGGTCGCATTGAAGACAATGATTTATCGCATTGGCTGGAGCAGTGGATTCCGTTTGATTATTCAAACTGTAGCGGTAATGTGGACTGGGAACGCCGCGAATCTGACGGAAAGAAACTAAAAGAGGTGTGTGATTGGTCGCGCGCTTCACGGGACTGGTTTCCTTATCACCCTTCTTTCGAGGATTACCAGATCAGCGGCAATCAAAGACGCTGGGTATTTCGCTGTCCGGATTTGGCTTCTCCAGTTCACCAATTGTCAGAAGCCGATATTACTGAGGCATTTCAACGCGCTCAAGAAGGTGAGGATGCCGTGTTGGCTTTTTTCGAGCATGACAGAAGAGATCATGTGAAAGACAAAATACATCAACATGCCTGCCAAACCATTACGCGCGCGGCTCAGAAATTCCAGAATGTCAGATGGGTTTATGCCAATGCGGCAGAAGCAGCGATGAAAGTGTTGCGATTGAGCAAAACTCAGGCGCCGTCATTTTCAATCCGAATTCAATCAAACAATCGTTTGATGATCACAACATCCGGAGATATTTTTGGCACACAACCGTTTACCTGCGCAGTCATTGCCGGAAAATATGATATACTGCCACTTCAAGTGATCGGAAGAGGTAAATGGCTGAGCAGTGCCATCCCGTTGGATTTCCTTACCAAGGTGGGAATTGCGGCCAACCATTTAGGCGGCCAAGCAGGTGTTTCGGTGTTTGAATGGTCTGAGCAAACCTTTCACCGGGTTAAAAAAGAGGGAGTGTTGAGTCTATGAAGTTTGGCATAATTGGTTTAGGTTCGATTGGTAAAAGACATGGCCGCAATTTGATTGCCCTTGGTGTTCAACCGTCCGACATTATCGGCGTTGATTTAAGGGAGGACAGACGTCAAGAAGCTAAAGAAAAGCTAAACTTAACCAAAACGGTGAGCAGTATTGATGAACTATGTGCCGATAAAATTGATTGCGCTTTCATTTGCTCTCCCACTTCTTTGCATACGGCACATGCGAAACAATTAATTCAGCATGGCGTGGCGCTCTTCATTGAAAAACCGGCGGCTCATCAGTTAGACGAAGAATTGTCGGAACTTGCGAAACAAATTGAAGCCAAGCAGATCAAAACCTTGGTGGGGTATGTGTTTCGGTTTTCTGACCATGTTCGTCATCTCAAGGCATTGCTGGATCAGCGAGTCATCGGCCGGATTTTGTCGGTTCGGGGTGAATTTAGCGAATATTTGCCTGACTGGCATCCCTGGGAAGACTACCGGAGTTTTTATATGGCTAAGAAATCTATGGGAGGCGGATCGCTCTTAGACCAAAGTCATATTTTGGATTTATGCCATTATTTGTTTGGTGAGATTGACGAAGTGTTTGCTTTTAACGGCAAAGCCAGTCAACTAGAAGTAGAGGCAGACGATTTTGCCGAGATGTCGGTTCGTTTTAAGTCTGGTCTGATCGGATCGGTTCATCAGGACATGTTTGGAAGGGAGCACAAAAAGTTTCTTGATATCAAAGGTGAAAAAGGCAATTTATTTTGGAACGTTTATCAGTTATCCGTGACCCATTATGACGGTGAAACTAAAAAATCAAAAACATACACCTTCGGCACCGATCACAACCAAATGTATTTGAATCAAACACGGCATTTGTTAGATATTTTGGAAAACAAACAGCAGTCTCTGATCCCTCTTGAAGTAGGGTTGCACACCATGGCAGTGATTCAAGCAGTCGAGCGGTCACAGGCTGAAAAAAGGTTAGTTAAAGTTGGTGAACAGGTCGCAGTGAAATCATGAGTCTTCAAAAACCATGCGTGCTTGGATTGATTCCGGCTCGCGGTGGCAGCGAACGGTTACCGCGTAAAAATGTACGCCTTTTGGGCGGTCAGCCATTATTGCAATATAGCATTGAAGATGCTAAACAGTCTAAATACATTGATCGTTGTCTTGTTTCGACCGATGATAACATGATTGCTGAAATAGCCAAAGAATGCGGTGCTGAGGTTCCATTCCTCAGACCAAAGAATATTTCCGGCGGCGGTGTTTCTGACACCCCTGTTGCCGCACACGCGGTTGAGTGGCTTGAGAAAAACGAAGGTTATCAACCTGATATCATTGTATTTTTAAGACCGACGACACCTTTTCGTAAAGATGATTTAATCGATCGCTGTATTAACATGGTAATCAAGACAGGTTGTGATTCCGTCAGATCTATCAGGCCTGTGGCGCATTGGCATCCTTACTGGATGTTAACGATCGCAGAAGATGGCCGGGTAGAGGAGTTGATTCCAGGTAAAACGGTTGATATTTATTATCAATCTCAGCTGCTGCCGCCGGTTTATAAGCATGACGGTTATTGTGATGTGATTAGGCGGCATAATTTACCCAAAACCTATGACGCCAAAACAACTTTAGAAGGGTTCTACGGCAAAGACAGGCGTGCGGTGATCAATGACGATGCTTACTTTGTGAATATTGATACGGAAGAAGAATTTAAAGCAGCCGAAATGATTATTGAAAAACAGAAAACAGCTATATGAAACTCAAAAATCCCGAAGTGAGATTTGAAGTGACCAATCATTGTAACTATGATTGTGTCATTTGTCCGCGCGAAGAGATGACAAGGACCAAAGGCATCATGGATTTTGATTTATATTGCCGGCTAGTCGATGAAGGCATCAAGTTAGGCTTGAAGTATGTTACCCTTACCAGTTTTGGAGAACCATTTATTGACAAGCGCTTTTTTGATCGCACCCGTTATGCCAAACAGCGGGGTTTAACCACATATGTCGACACCAACGGTTCCATCGTGGGTGAAAAACATGCTCAGCAGCTGATTGAAACACAATTTGATAGCATTCGATTTAGTATTTTTGGGGGCTCTCGGGAAACATATCACAAGCTGATGGGTTTTGATGGTTATGACCAGGTGGTCGAGAACGTAGA
The DNA here is from genome assembly GCA_002787155.1 of Candidatus Abzuiibacterium crystallinum. Lineage (GTDB taxonomy): Bacteria > Omnitrophota > Omnitrophia > Omnitrophales > Abzuiibacteriaceae > Abzuiibacterium > Abzuiibacterium crystallinum. The sequence continues at coordinate 61,427 of PCVY01000072.1, forward strand.
ACGTCTCATGCGTCTCAAAAAAGAAATAGGCAGCAAGTATCCAAAAGTCGGTATTTACTATGTTCATCAGCCGGGCAATGAGCATGAAACGCAAGCGTTTATCGAACGTTGGAAAAACGCCGTAGACGAATTATCTGTCTGGAAAGCGCATAATTGGATGAATACTTATCATTTGCGGCAGGGGCAAAAGCGGCACAAAGGCTGTTTTAGGCCTGAATCGGGTCCGCTTCAAATTCGCTGGAACGGGGATGCGGTAGCCTGTTGTTTTGATTTTAATAATCAATTGGTGATGGGGAATGTTTCGGATGGCAAGTATGATTCTTTATTTGAAGATCCCAGGGCTAAAAAACTGATCTTAGCGCATCAGGAAGGTGATCTTTCTGATTATCCGCTTTGCGCCAATTGCGATCAATTATTTGAGACGCCTGATGCTCTTATTTTCTCGACGGAAGATAAAAATAAGATCGGAGTATCGGGGAATACATTTGAAGAAATGATGACGGCTTAAAAAATATTTTTTATCGTTTCTCCCTTTTTGTGTCAATCAATGATTTCATCAAAACCAAGTTTTTCACATCAAAAAAAGAATCGAATAGCCATTCAGCCTCCCGCCACATCTCAGGCAACCAGCCATTATCCTTTAACAGCTTATCTTGATTTAATAGCTTACGGACTCATTGTGGGTTTAATGGCGGGGTATGCTTGCTGGATGTCCGATTTTGCCGAAATTCATACGCCCCTTTCATTGCTGCCTTTTCCTGTTTTTATCGGAGAGTGGGTGCTTGGCGGGCTTTTCATTTTGGCTGTTATCAAATTTTTTTATCAACGTTCACGCATTCATTGGCGAGTAGGATTGTTTGGTCTGTTCTTGCTTTTTATTTTATTGAAGGCACTTTATGGTTATAAAGCGCATGGAGCGCTCTCTTTTCGTCATGCTGCTTTCTTCTATTATTATTGTTACGGTGTCTTTGCCTATTATTTCTATAATCCCCATTGGCTGAAGTCACCTCGTGACAAACAAATCTTGACCGCTTTGTTATTCGTTATTGCGTGCTTTCTGGTAAGAAGTTATTATCTATTTCCATTGTTGATGGTCATCGCTGCCTTGTTAGCCCGTCAATCGCGCATTGGACAGATTACCTTAGGGCTTTTCGTTATATTCTTATTTCCATTTCACACCATGCTGCATACGAGCCGCAGTGCACTGATTGCGATTGCAGGATCGATGTTATTCTTAGCGTTCAGCTTTGTCGGCATCATGGTTAAAATTGCCAAGCGCTGGAGTATTCTCATTATCAGCCTCTTGATTTTATCACTCGGCCTGGTTTTTGTAAAAATGGACGACTCAATCAAGCAACGGGTTAGCTCAATCGGGCATTTGCATGAATTAGTTTATATTTATCAATTGCTGCTTGTTGAATCGAATAAGCGTTTGGAACATTACGAACCCACTTATTATCCCGTTCGACTTTACAGCAGTAACGATACTTCCGATATTTCACCGGACCAAAATAAAAAATATTATACTAAATCTTATCAGGATCTTCTCACCCAAACGAACGGACGAGATCCTTCTGAGATCAAGTTAACTGATTTACCGGTTCCGATTAATCATTTAATCGAAAGGGGAAATGCGGATCACCAATTTGCCTATGGTTTCAGTACGATGATTTGGCGGCTTTTTTTATGGACTGATATGTTGGATGATTTAAAAGACCTGGTGTTGCAAAATCCCATGAAATCAATTATCGGTTTTGATTTTGGCAAAGTGCTTCGTTCAAAACGTCAGGAAGTGCTGATCATGGCATTTCCGGAAAGAACGGGGTGGCAGGAACCGCATAATTCAATCTTACATGTCATTTATCGTTCCGGGTTCACAGGCTTCCTCTTTATTTGCCTTTTTTGTTGGTTATTTATCCGTACCCTCAAATTGGCTTTGAAGCGCCGTCTGATCGCGGGTTTGTTCTTGTTGGGTGCGTGTTTTTACTGGATATTGTTTTCTCTGACGTTGGTCATGTTTGAATTGCCTTATTACGCGGTTTTCTTTTGGAGTTTAGCCGGCATCACAGTGGCGTATATCCGGGGTGCTGTCAATGGGGAATATGCATGAACGCTTTAAAATCAGTCGACTTACGGCAAGGAAATGGTCTCTGCCTTTTGATTCACTGTTTGAAGAAGAAATCGGACCCGCCGCCTCCGTTTCACAGTAACTTATTTATCCCGCTCGAAGCATTAGAATTACTGGTTCAGCAACTGCTAGAGAGCGGCTATCAATTTACGTTGCCGGGTGTTTTACTCCAATCAAATCGTCCGCAATGTTCCATCACCTTTGATGACGGCTATTACAACAATCACCTTTTCTTGCCATTGGCGGAGAAATACCGTATTCCTTTTTTGGTGTTTCCAAATTCATATAATATTCAAAATAACATGCCTTTTATTTGGGATTTATGGAAATCAAAGAAATCGGAAGAGTGGCCATTTACTTCAGTCGACTATAAAGGTCTTTATGAGGATGTGTTGCCCGAAGAGAGAAAGCAGTTGCTCAATGATCAATATCGGCCGTTCACGTTTGACGAACTCAAAAAGCTCGCGCAAAATCGTTTCGTACGTTTAGGCGCGCACGGACACACGCATCAGCCGTTTGTGGATGCATATGCCAGTCAGTTTCATCAAGAAATCGATCAAAATCTAAATTTCTTAGGAACAGTGACAGATTCACCAATTGAAGATTTTGCTTTTCCGTGCGGTTTATATACACCGCATGCCATGAGACAAGCGCAGCAAGAATTTAAAAGAGTTTATACGATTAGCGGCGGCCCATGGCATTTAAATCAAAAGGTGGTGCACCGTATTTCCCTTGAAAATTCTGATGAGCGGGGGACGCTTGAGCAGCAAATCATCCGCTCGTTGGTTTGGTGGAACCAATTAAAAAAAAGAATCAATATGATGGCATATACACAACCCGGATTAAAACCTTTGATCCACGCTGCCAAAGCAATTAAGAGTCGTTTTTAATTCCTCACAAAGATGAATAGCATGGCATTCAACTCGAATAAAACCGTTTACCTCATATCGGTTGCGACTGCCCAAAGAAAATTAGCCAAAGTAAATCTACAGGGGGCAAAAACTGTCTTTTATTTGAGTCATGATTACTTTTCATATGCTCAAATCAGGTCGCAATTAGGCGATCAATTTCATTTACAGATGCTGCAAGATAAATTCCACACGATGCTCAAGAAAAAACAGCCGGCTTATTTGAAATTTTGTCGCAATTTAGCTAAACAATACGATCCTGATATTTGGTGGCGAACCCATTTCGCGTCACGCAACGCTGCTTCGACCCCATTTCTGCGGCACCTCATTTATTTATGCTGTGCCTTGCAGATCACCAAGGAAACCAATGAATCTTTGGTTTTTATTTCGGAATCACCGGCTCTCCTTCAAACCATCGAAGAGATTTTAAAAAGTAAGGGAGAAAGTGTTAAACGTATCCGCTGTTTGAATGATTGGCTTACTCGACTACTGCTTTTGATTAAACTGATGGCACGCGGGCTGATCTTTCTGAAAGAGATGATTTCTAACTTTTGGATAGTTAAACGTTTAAAATTTGACGAACCACCAATCGCATCAAAACCACGTGTTCTTCTGAGAAGTTGGTTCTCAAAGGGTTCTTTGGATGCGAACGGTGTTTATGACGATCGAAATTTTGGCGTTTTGGTTGACTGGTTTCAAAAAAAAGGAGTGGACGTCTGGATTAGTCCGATGTTTTTTAATTTGGACAAGAAACTTTCTGAATATTTGACGCTGATGAAAAAAAGCCGGACGCCATTTTTACTGGCGGAAACTTACTTAAATTGGGTTGATATTCCTCGTCTTTTATGGCGTGGTATCCGGGAGCTTGAGTTAGCAGTTCACCGTTTAACATTTGAAGAATTACCGGTTGGTGCTTTGGCGTGCGAGGCGCATTGGCAAACAAGCCTGTACCCGGAATTGCTCCAATGGAATAGCATCGATTTGGTTTTGAAGCGATTGAGAAAACGCGAACTTGCATTTGATAGTTTCTTTTATCCGATGGAAAACAATGTGGTGGAAAAAACTTTCTTGCGTGCGGTGCGAAAATATTATCCCAATGCCGGTGCGTTTGGTTTCCAGCATACCGTTTGGTACAAAGAACAGCTCGGGATGTATTTAACCTCAGAAGAATTGGGAGAACATCCTTTGCCGGATCGGATTATTTGCAGCGGGGAAGCCTACCCAGATATTTTAATGCAAGCCGGATTTCCACGAAATCTTCCTGTCTTAGGACCAAATTTGAGATTTCAGTATGTGAATCAGGAGTCGGCTAAAAGAAGGTCTTTTAAAGGTGAAAAAGGGGCAAAAAACCTCCTAATATTACTGACTTTTGATTTCAATAACGGACTTGAAATCCTTGATCAATTGAAGGATGTCCTAAAGAAGATCAACCATGGTAAAATATACATCAAATATCATCCGCTCAATTCGCGTCAAATGCTAGAAACCTACTTGGCATTTATACATTTTCCTAAATATGAGTGGGCGGAAGGTGGGATGGCCGACTGGTTGGAGCGTTCAGACGCCGTGATTGTGACAGGTGGTTCGATTGCCATTTTAGAATCAATTGGAGAAGGCGTTCCGGTTATTCGATTTAAACCACAAAACAATTTCTATTTTGAGCCTTTTTGGAACGATTATTACTTGCCCGTCTCACAAAACACTGCTGAATTACGTCAGGCCATTCACCAGGCGTATGAATTAAGCGACTCCGAATTGGATTTGTTAAAACAATTTGGCCGGCAAATCAAAGATGAATATTTTGAGCCCGTGTCAGAAACAAAATTAAATGTATTTCTTGATTTAGTGAAAAAAAGGACAGAGTCAAGTGAACAGAACGGAAATCAAACAACAACTGATTGAAATCTTTTCCGTTATTTTCGATTTGACTGATCAAGGCGAGATCGAACGATTAGAAGCGGCTCATTCTGAGAAATGGGACTCTTTAAATCATCTGAATTTAATGACTGCCATCGAGCAGAAATTCGAAATTGAACTTACGCCGGACGAAATGGATTTGATACATTCTTTTGATTTAGCACTCAGTGTCACGCAGGAGAAAGTGCAGGAGAAGTTGGTCTAATGCAATTCTTGGAAGCACTCAAATATTCAAAGCTCAAAATGGCAGGTTCAGCCAGGCAAGTGATGGTGCTGGCGAACTATGAGATGGATCAATTGAAAACGTATGTGGAAGCGTACGCCAAACAAGCGGATCTTCATTGGAAAGCAGAACAATGCGGATATGGTAATTTGATGACGGCCCTCATGGCCGGTCAAACTAAAGCCGATTATCAAATCATCTTTCTTTTCCTGGAAGATTTTTTCCCCGCCTTATCTTACCGGACGCAAGCACAATGGACGCATGTCTTATTGGAAGACTTACATGCGGAATCGGAAACTGCAGTGAAAAAGTTCTGCAAAACGATTCAAAATTATCTTAAAAAATGCCCCATCAAAACGGTGATTGTCCCGCCCATTTTAAACGCACCGCCTTTATGGCCCAATGCGCCAGTTTTGATGAATGATATTCAAAATTTGCTTCCGTATGTTCAAGCGCAATTATGGGCACATTTCAAGTCTGATGATCTGGTAGAAATTCTCGATCTCAACCAGAGTCTTTCCGCCTTGTCGCCTGATCAGGTGCGTGACTCGAAGGCATTGTTCCACAAAGGATTCCCGATGAGTATTGAAGCCATTGATTGCATCGCGGCTGATTGCATTCGATCCTTGTCCGGTGCTTTTCAGGCAGCTGCCAAAAAATTGCTCGTGACAGATTTGGACCAAGTGCTTTGGCGGGGCGTTATTGGTGAAGACGGTATAGATCAGATTTCAGCCCATCCTGACCGGGAAAACCATTGCCACCATGTTTTTCAGAAATTCTTAAAATTATTGGTATCCGAAGGAACGCTTTTAGCGGCAGCATCCAAAAATAACGCAGAAGATGTATCGGCTTTATTGGATCAACCGTCGCAATTAAAGAAAGCAGGCATGATCTTGGCGCGTAATGACTTTGCAGAAATCAGTTGCCAATGGACGGAGAAATCAAAACAGATTCAAGCCATTTGCCGCCGTCTTAACATACTTCCCCAAGACGTCGTTTTTGTGGATGATAACCCAATGGAGTTGTGGGAAGTCAGCCATCATTTACCCGAAGTGTCTTGTGTGGCATTTCCAAAATCCTCCAGCCAATTGGATACGTTTCTAAAAGAACTGCGCTCCTACTTTATCAAATCAAAGTTAACGGAGGAAGACAAAAAACGATCACGTTTCTACGAACAAAAAAAGAAAGCCGAAGCGTTTAAATTAGAGCACGCGAATCTGGACGATTACTTAGGTTCGTTGCAAATGACAGCTTCCATTGAGCAGGTAACTGATTCGAATCAGGAGAGACCGTTCCAACTTTATAATAAAACCAATCAATTTAATTTAACGGGTGAACGTCTCAGTCAAGCAGAGTGGCGTCAGTTTCTGGAAGCGCCGAACCGCTATATTTTTACGGCAGATTTAAACGATCAATTTGGAGATCACGGGATTGTGGCGGTAGCGCTGGTTTATTTAAAAGAGCAGACTGTCATTTTGCATAACCTGGTTCTGAGTTGCCGCGTTTTCAACCGCACAGTAGAAACGGCATTTTTGGAGTGGATTGCTGCCCAATTCAAAGAAGAGGCCGTCACCGTGAAAGGCAGATTGCGCCATACGGCTAAGAACGAACCCTGCCGGGCCTTTTTCAGTCAACATTGTTTTGTTGAGAAAAAAGAAGATGCGAATACAAAGTGGTTTGAAGCGGCTTTGCCGCTTAAGTTGCCGAAGCATTTTATCGGCGTTCAGTCCGAATCTCTGCTTAAAAAATGATCCCCTCGTTTGAGCCTACTGCCAAAATTGAAAGTACTGTTCAACTTCGACAGGCCAAGAAAGCTGATGAATCCGAAATTATTCAACTTTGTGCCAAAATTTTTTCATTAAATCCGGATTATTTAACCAAGATTTGGCAGTGGCTTTATCACGAAAACCCGGCTCGTTCAGATGATCAGCCTCAAGGCTGGGTTTTGATTTCGAATGGTCGTGTGGTGGGATATAGCGGCTCTATTCCGCAATGGTTTCGTTTGCGGGGCGAGAAGGTTATCTTCTCGTTTGCATCTTGTTTTTGTGTTTTACCGCCTTATCAACGGCATGGCATTAAATTAGCCAGACAGTTTTTATCCGACCCTATGATTTCATATCCCATGACCAATTCGGCCAATGAAAAGACAGCAGGCATTTACAAATTCTTTGGTTGCATGGAAATAAGGCAATCAATGAAACGAATGATTTGGATTCGGCAGGTTGATCAACTGATCAAATTGCGATTACCGGCTGTGTGGCCAGGTTTGGCGTGGCCGCTGCAATTTGTATGGTCGATTGTTTCAGGTATTTGCCGTGGCATTTTTTGGACCAAAACCCGCAGTCGGTTCTTATTTGATGTGACTGATAAAGTTCCCGAGACGTTGGATGCCCTCGATGAACGGCTGTGCTCTTTATTTCCGATTGCTTCTGTGAGAAGCCGCGAATGGCTTACATGGCGATTATTTGCTCATCCGGAAAAACCTTATCAGCTGGTTTTAGTTCGAGACACCTCTCAAATACTTGCGGGCTATATCGTCACAGCCGAGCGGATCGTTAAAAACAATCTTAAAGCATTGGTGGTGCTTGATATTTTTTGCGATGATCGTGATCGCAAGCTTCTTCGTTCCATTGTATCGTATCTGCTGACACAAACCGAAAGGGGTCATTTTGATGTTTTGATCATTGAACCAATCACTGATAGAATCCAATCAGTGCTGAACGGAAAAGGATTTGTGGGATTAAATATCGAGAAAAAAACAATCGTGCAAAATAAGAACGGCCAGTTTTCTCAGACGCAAAATACAGAACAAGCATGGCGCATGTCTTCTTTAGACGGTGATCAGGACACCATGATTTGGACAGCATGCCCGGGGGATATATGAGCCAGCCCGAATGGCGCATCGGCGACAAAAAATCGTTTACGCACCAATTTACTCGTGAGCAAGTGGAACAGTTTGCCGCTTTAACGGGCGATCGAAATCCTGTCCACTTAGATGATGCTTATGCGCGCCGGACGCCTTTAGGAGCGCCTGTCGTTCACGGCATGTTAGCCGCTTCATACATTTCAACCTTGGTGGGCATGCATTTGCCGGGGCCCGGTGCTTTATGGACTTCTTTTCAAGTGGATTGGCGGCACATGATTCGGGTGGGGGATACGCTTGAATTCGAAGCAGAAATATTACAAATCAGCCAATCAACACAAACCATGGAAATTAAGCTAACTGCCAAAGAGGTAAAAACCGGTAAAGAGTGTTTGACGGGCAAAGGAAAGGTGATGATGATGGAAGAGCCAAAACGCGAAAAAAAAAAGTCCATGAAAGGTGAGCGAATCCTTGTAACGGGAGCCAGCGGAGAAGTAGGCGCAGCGGTATGCCGTTCTTTAGCGGCATTGGGTTGCCGTCTGATTTTATGGGGACGAAACATGGACCGTCTAAAAAAAATTGCCAAAGAATTTCCCGATCAGTGCGAACAATGTGAATCAGTTGACTTAAATCAACCCAAGATAATTGCGAGTGCCCTTAAGAAAATAGCTGACGGAAAAATTTACGGTTTTGTACACGCTGCCTCAGCGCCCATTGTTTATTCCGATGTCGATCAGGCGTCAAATCAAGAAGCACTTCAGCAACAATGGCAGATAACCGTAGGCGCTTTTAATCAAATAGCACTTTCGCTTATTCCCCGTATGAATGAAGGCGGTGTGATTATTCCGGTGTTAACACAATATGTGGAATCAGCTGTCCCGCCCAAGATTTCTGCCTATGTCTCAGCCAAAACGGCTTTGTGGGGATTGGTTCGCTGTATGGCAAACGAATTAGGTATTCGCGGGATTCGGTGCAATGCCGTTTCTCCCAGCATGATCAACACACCTTTTTCGATGGAAGTCCCTGTTCGCATGAAACAAATCGAAGCCAACCGGAACCCTATGAAGCATTTGTGTCAAGTCGAGGATGTGGCCGATGCTGTGGCTTATCTCGTGAGCCCAAAGGCCAGCTTTGTTAATGGTGTCAACTTAGCAGTGACCGGCGGCTTATAAAAACTGTCATTTGGTTTCATTGAGGTGCTTGCAAGCTTCCAGCCAGATCCCCTCAGAATAGCTTAAAATAAGGTGGAAAACAGCTGTTCTAACTCACCATGACTTGTGATAAACTAATCGTCACATTTTTTATTTGAGTCTTGACGTAAAAGATGTCCTCATAAGGTGTTGTGTGAAAAAAGCGCCACTAAGAACGCTCATCATTGGTTACGGGTACATGGGTGAGATCAGACGGGGAGTGATAGAACAAAATCCGCGTCTTGAACTTGCGGGTATTTGTGAAACCAGGCCTGAAATCAGAAAAAATATTATCGGCGCCCAAGTCTTTGAGGACTACGAACAGGCTTTAGGAGAAAACGTCGATATCGTATTTGTCTGCACACCCAACAACATTTCGCCTGACATATGCATTAAAAGTTTAAATTTGGGAAAGCACGTTTTTTGCGAAAAGCCGCCAGGCCGATCGGTAGATGACATTAAAGAAATCATGCGGGCCGAAAACCCGTCCACCAAACTCATGTTTGGATTTAATCATCGTTTTCACCCCGGTATTTTAAGAGCTAAGTTAATTGCCACCGACAAACGTTTGGGAAACATTTTGGGATTAAGAGGTATCTACGGAAAATCGGGCGGTGCCAACTTTAAGCATTCATGGCGAAACAAAAGGCAAATTTCAGGCGGCGGCATTTTACTTGATCAAGGGATTCACATGATGGATATTTTTCGCTTCTTTTGCGGTGATTTCGACGAGGTGAAATGTTTTGCAGATAATCGTTTTTGGAAGTTTGATGTCGAAGATAATGCTTTTGTGATTCTAAAGAATTCAAGCGGTCAAATGGCAAGTCTTCACTCGTCTTCCACTTTGTGGAAGCACACTTTTCGTTTGGATATTATTTTAGAGAAAGGTTATATCGTTTGTGAAGGCTTATTATCAAAAAGCGGCAGCTACGGGCGGGAAAAATTAGTCATCGCCCGCCGTGAATTTGAAGATGAAAGCAATACAGCGGGCAATCCGATGGAAGAAATTGCATATTTTGATCGGGACACCTCATGGGAATTGGAAGTGGAAGAGTTCGTGAAGTGTATCGATCAAAACATAGTTGTCACCAAAAGTTCATCGCGCGATGCTTTGCGTGTGATGGAGTTGATTGAACAAGCATATCAGGATGCGGGGATTCGCGCGAGTGAGGTGTGTCCGAAATGAAAAACATTATTTCGTTTGCTGAATTTACCAATGCGGATTTAAAACCGACGGCGCTGATTGATCGATACAAAACATTAACAGTCGAAGGTATTCAACAATTTTTTGATCAACCGTCACGGGTCAGCATATTGGTTTGTCCTGCTTGCCAGTCTGGTAATTCAGATTCTGCTTTTCAGAAAATGGGAATGGATTATCTTTTGTGCCGTGCATGCGGAACGCTTTATGTGGCGCCGCGTCCGACGGATGAGGCTATCAAACAATTCTATATACATTCTGCTGCTCGACAATTCTGGAATCAAGAATTATCGAAAACGACTAAAGATAAACGTGAGACAAAAATCTTAAAGCCGCGTTATCAGTGGGTTCTTGACTCCACCCAAGAGAACATGAGTACGGCTATGCACATTGTGGATGTTCACCCAAATCAGGCGGTCTCTTTAATAGAATTGGCAAGTCTAGAAGGGTTTACGCGTAAAACAGTCGTGATGCCGTTGTTTGACACAGCAAGCGCGGAAACCAGCAAGCAAGTTGAGGTGATCAATTCACCGCTTGATCAAGCATCTTTATCCAATGCGGATGTCGTGACTTTGTTTGAAGTGCTGGATAGAACCTCAGATGCCAATACTTTGTTGAAAGCCGTGAATCGAATCTTAAAACCAAAAGGTTTGTGTTTTGTCACAGCCATTTTAACGAGTGGATTTGATATTCAAACACTTTGGTCAGAAGCGCCCAACCTTTATCCGCCTGATCGTTTAAACGTGTTTTCCCTGGAAGGTATCAAGCGGCTTTTTGAACGTAACGATTTTGAATGTTTAGAAATAAGCACGCCGGGTATTTTAGACTTGGAAAATGTGAAACAGGCAGAACAAGCGGTCATGCCAAGATTTTTGAAGTACTTGTTTGAACATCGTGATGATGCCGTCCGTAAGTCATTCCAGCAATTTCTTCAATCAAGTCTTCTCAGTTCTTACGGGCGTTTTTTAATTCAAAAGCGGGTGAAAGGATAATTCATGTCTCACATTCTTCGTTATTTGGATGAAGTGGCCGAAATCTCGCAAAAATTGGATCGGGAGCAATTAGAACAATTCACACTGTCTTTGCTCCAAGTTCGCGAAAGGAAAGGCCGCCTTTTTTTAATCGGGGTTGGCGGCAGCGCAGGTAATTGCTCACATGCAGTCAATGATTTTCGCAAACTTGGCGGTTTTGAAGCTTATTCGCCGGTTGACAATGTGCCGGAACTCACCGCCCGGACAAATGATGAAGGTTGGCATACTGTTTTTGAAGCATGGCTTCGGGGCAGTCGCTTAACGAGTCGCGATGCTGTTCTTGTGTTATCGGTGGGAGGCGGCGATAAAGAACGCAATATCAGTGCAAACATTGTTTATGCGCTTGAATATGCCAAGCAAGCAGGGGCAACCATTTTAGGGATTGTCGGTAGAGACGGTGGTTTTACGGCGCAGGTGGCAGATGTTTGCGTGATTATTCCACCGATTAATCCTGATATGATTACGCCGCACACAGAAGCTTTTCACATGGTTATTTTACATATGATTATTGCGGATCCCAGAATGATGGTCATGGGAAATAAATGGGAGTCATCTGTTAAAGAGAAGGTTCATCGGTAAGAATTTACATTCGATAGGGAGGAAGTAACTTATGGCAATTTTTCTGGATACGGCAAAAATCGAAGACATCCAAAAGTTTCATCGCATGGGGATTATACGCGGTGTCACGAGTAACCCAACGCTTTTGTATCAAGCCGGCATTGTCGGTACATTTGATGAAATGAAAAAATATTTTATTCACATGGCTGAGCTCATCCAGCCGCTTCCTTTGTCAGTTGAGGTAACGAGCAATGATCAAGAGGAAATGATTCGGCAAGCCAAAGAATTTGCCAGTTGGGCTAAGAACATTAACGTGAAAATCACCATTCATGGCCCTCAAGGTGAACTCCATAATTTGGAAGTGGTGCATCATCTCGAAAAAGATTTAAATATCCGTGTTAACGTGACAGCAATGATGAGCGCTCAGCAATGTCTGGTGGCTGCCATGGCGGGGGCAAGTTTCGTCTCACTTTTTTGCGGCCGGGTCAATAACATGGGCTACAACGCCATTGACGAAATTAAAAAATTACGCCGGTTGTTAGATGAATTTCAGCTCAAAGCAAAAATCATTGCGGCTTCAACGCGTGAAATCTTAAACGTGGTGGAATGGCTGGGTGCCGGCGCTCACATTGTGACCGTGTTGCCCAATTTGCTTGAAGGAATGATTGTGCATCCTTATTCAAAAGAAACAGTGCAAATGTTTCTACGTGATGGTGAAAGGGGATTGATGGCAGATGTCAAATCAAAAGCCGGTACGGTTTAATTTAAAGCAAAAGCTTAGAAACCGCGAGCGTGTTTTCGGCACGTGGGCGTCACTTTTTCACCCCTCCATTGCCGAAATCTTCGGAGAAATGGGCGCTGATTTTCTAGGGCTCGATCTTGAACATGGGACGATGAGTCATGGAGATGCTCAAACCATGATTTTGGCCAGCCAATCAAAAAATGTTCCTTGTTTGCCGCGGATTGCCTCGCACAACATCGAAATGGGAAGACGTTTACTTGATTCGGGCGCTGATGGACTCATTATTCCGATGGTCAATACTGCCAAACAAGCCAGCGATCTTGTCACGGCTTATAAATATCCGCCCTTGGGTCATCGCGGCTATGGCGTTGCCCGCGCTCAAGGTTATGGATTTTCTTTTAGTGAATACGCAAAAACCTGGAATGACTCCTCTACCTTCATCGTTCAAATTGAATCCATCAAAGCGATGGAACATATAGATGAAATATTGAAGCTTGACCTCATTGATGGCGTGATGGTAGGGCCGTATGACATTTCAGGCTCTCTTGGCATTCCGGGTGAGTTAGAACATCCGCGGGTCCAAGAAACCGTTAATCAGATAATTCAGGCGTGCCAGACACATGGCAAATCGTGCGGGACACAGTTGGTTGATCCTGACACAGAGCAATTGGATCAAGCCTTTAAAGCGGGTTTTACATTCGTCATTTTGTCATCCGATGTTTTTCTGCTTTGGAAATGGAGCGAGCGCATGAAGGGTTTGCTTCATCCTTCCGTGCCGCAAAGAGTTTAACAGCCGTGAAATACAAACTTATTGCTCTTGATTTTGATGGTGTGATTGTCGAATCCGTTTTGATCAAGGACCGAGCATTTCAAGACTTGTTTGGCCGTTTCCCGGCACACTTAGATGAGATCATGGCTTATCATCGGTCGCATCATGCCGTGATCCGCTTCGAAAAATTTCGGCATATTTTTAATCACATCCTCAAAAAGCCTTACACGGATGACATCGAAAAAGAATTAGCGGATCGTTTTCACAAAGACATTATCCATCAAATGCTGGCGTGTCCTTTTGTCAAAGGGGCAGAAGCATTTTTGGAATTCTTTTCTCAGCAAGTGCCCCTTTATTTAATTTCCATATCACCGGCTGATGAGTTAAACGACATCCTAAAGCAAAGAAAATTAAACGCCTATTTTAAAGAAGTCTATGCGGTGCCTTGGAAGAAAAAAGACGCCTTGCTGGACATCCAAAGAAAAGAGCAGGTTAGTTCCGGGGAAATCATTTTTATCGGTGACAGCCCGGAAGATCAGAAGGCAGCTTCGGAAGCAGGTGTCGACTTTTTGGCGCGGCAAAGTCAAAATCAAATGCCAAATGAGACATCACCCCTTTTTGATGATTTGGAAGCAGCACACAGCTGGTTGCTTAAACGGATGAGTGCTTATGAGTCGGCCCATTAAATTTATCCTCACCATGCCGCGCTGCGGCACTCATTATATTTGGTCACGTTACATTCAATCAGACCGTTATCAATTAATTTATGATGCGGATCGTATTCCTGCATTCGAAGTGCTTAGTCAATGTTATCAAGGGAAGCTCAATTTTCTTCGTTCAGAAGCATTGAATCCCAATTATAATTTTCAATATAACTCACAAATAGAAGTTAATGAGGTGTCGAGCGCCAAAGAACATCTGGCATTTCTTTCCAAAAAATACGGGGCAGAGGCTGGCTATGATTTGTTTGAGGCCGTCATGGCGCGTCAGGATAATCGTGACCGCTCTCTTTTCTCAATCAATCGTTTTATCTATACTTGCAGTTATGATTTTCTATTCAAAGATTTTGAGTGGACGATTCACCATGCCGTCCAAGCGCTCAGACTGCTGCATGAATGGGCGTTTCGACTAAAGGGTTATGAGCCGCAATTTGTTTTCATTGTGCGCAGCATTCAGGATTGGATGATTTCACAAATGGCGATGATGGGAAAACGGTCACTTTCATTCTTGGAAAGGCGTTTAAATGACCTGGATATCATTCTCACCTCTTGCCAGGTGCTCAACATTCCCATTTATGCCATGGGAAGTGTTATTCGTGCGATGGAAGAGGAGGGATTGGAATATGAGAAAATCGTGAAGCCCTTGCGCGCGGATGACATTGCTGCCATGCGAAAAGAAATCAAGGACGGCATCCAACCGCTCACAAACGGTTCAAAGCCGCTTCGTTTGCCGAATTCGCGATTTAGGATAGAGCGTTTGATTCAATATTTAAAAGAAAAAGATCCTATCAAACGGATCTCATTGGTTCGTTCGATTGGTTCGATTCCGTTAAAATTATCGAAATGTGTTCCGTTTGTCGGACCGCGCATCCAAAGCGATTTTGAAGGAGTTGCACTTAACAATGCCAAAATCAAAACGACACTTATTTGAAACTTTGTTTCAGCAGCTGAAGGTTGAGAATCCGTTTGCCTTGATGGACATCGGTGTCATGGGAGGCATTGCTTCTCAGTGGCAGCCATTGAAATCGTTCATTAAAGTTATCGCGTTTGAGCCGGACGAACGCGAGTTCACC
>PCVY01000072.1:76779-103822 GCA_002787155.1 Candidatus Abzuiibacterium crystallinum
GGGAAGTCATCGATTCTGAAACCCAATCAAGATTTGGTTTCACAGTTTTGTGATTCGGAACGGTTTCAGGTTGAAGAAGTGATTGATATTCCGCAAGCGCGGGTGAAATCACTCGATCAGTTGATTGAGGAAGGATATATTCGACAAATCGATTTTATCAAATTGGATGCACAGGGAAGCGAATACGGCATTTTAAACGGCGGCAGGAAGCATGTGTTGCCCAACTTAATCGGTGCGCAAGTGGAAGTTGAGTTTGAGCCCGTTTATGAAAATCAACCGCTTTTTAACGAAGTCGATCAACTGATGCGAAATCATGGTTTTCAGTTGATGGATATCCGTCGCTCATACTGGAAACGTAAAGACTTTCAGAATTTTGCCGGAAAAGGGCAATTGATTTTCGGTGATGCACTTTATTTTAAACGGTTTAATCATTTTGATGCAGAAGGTCAAAGTTCAAATGGCCGAACACCTTCAAAACGTGAACAACTCATCAAGCAACTGATTGTTGCGTTGGTTTATCAAATGTTTGATTATGCCGTTGGCCTTTTGAAGACGGGGGCATCTCACGGTCTTTTGAACGGAGAAGAAAGTTGTCTGTATTTAAAGGAATTGTCACAGGTTTCCCATAAAGGTTTGGGGACTTACACGTCTTTTTTTGGCCGATTACATCGGGCTTCACAAACGGTTCTCAATAAACTAAAACCGCAGTCATATTTAGGCTGGGCCGATTCAGATCGGGAAATTGGCAACATCCGGGATAAATGATCATGAGAGAAAAAACGTCGGCGTCTTATCTGTCTCAGTTGTTTTCGCTGGAAAATAAAACAGCCGTTGTGATTGGTGCCGGTGGGTTTCTTTGCAGTGAAATGGCAAAGGCCTTAGGCCAGGCGGGTGCCTCGGTTGCGATGTTGGATCGCGATGCGTCCGCCTTAGAGAAAAAAGCAACTGTTGTCCGAAAAACGGTGAACCGCCTCATGACTTTTCCGATTGATGTTACTCAAAAATCTTCGCACGAAAAAGTGCTTGCAGAAATTCGAAAACAATTTGGGACGGTGGATATTTTGATCAACGGGGCCGGTATTAACGCGCCGACGCCTTTTTTTGAAATCAAGCAGGCAGAATGGGATGGCATTATCGCTTCGCATGTGACCGGGACAATGCTGGCTTGTCAGGTCTTCGGAGAGGAAATGGTCAAACAAAAAGAAGGCTCCATCATCAACATGTCATCACAGTCTGCCGGGCCGCCGCTTTCAAAGGCATTTGCTTACTCAGTGGCGAAAGCCGGGATCAAAAACTTGACACAGAATTTAGCCCGTGAGTGGGCACCGTTTCATGTCAGGGTGAACGCGCTTCGTCCGGGGTTTTTTCCGACGGAATGGAGTAAAGAAAATTTCATCACACCGGAACGTGAGAAAGCGATATTAAGCCACACGCCCATGGGACGATACGGCCGGCCGGATGAATTAATTGGGGCGGTGCTATGGCTGGCTTCGGATGCTTCCAGTTTTGTGACGGGCGCCGAAATCGCGATTGACGGCGGTTTTTCATGTATGACAATTTAAGGTCAAAGGAATGAAAAAGAAAACAGTCATTATCACAGGCGGAAATCAAGGCATCGGCCTTTTTATTACTCGTGCGTTTCAGGCTGCCCATTATCATGTGCTGGTAGGTGCGCGCAGTGAAGGCAGGCTGCAGAAAGATCTGTCCGAAACGATTCGTTATTGCCAGGCAGATGTTCGGGACCGTTTGGCGCATCAAAAGTTAGTCGAAACGGCTATTGCGTGGACGGGTCAGTTGAATGTTTATGTGAATTGTGCCGGTTTTTCCGGCTGGAAGGATGCCGCCAAGGTGGATGAGTCATTTTGGGATGACATGATTGATACCAATTTGGCGGGGACGTTTTGGGGTTGTCAGGCTGCAGCGCATGGAATGAAAAAAGGCGGTGCAATCATTAACATCTCAAGTTTGGCCGGCCGGCGGGGCAGTGCATTTAATGCGGTTTATTGTGCCTCAAAATTTGGTGTACAAGGACTTACGCAGTCGCTTGCCAAAGAGTTGGGCAGTCGCCAAATTCGCGTCAATGCGGTTTGTCCCGTTTATGTCATGACAGAAGGTTTGAAAAAAGCGCTTGAAGGCGAGGCTTCACCGGTCAAAGGCGGCTCGATAGAGAGTTATCTCAAAACTTTTGCCAAAGAACAATCCGCATTGGGTAGATTGCCGACAGGAGAAGAGGTCGCTGACACATGTCTTTTTCTGGCTTCGGAAGCTGCTTCGGGTATTACGGGCCAATCCATTCATGTTGATTGCGGAATTTTTCCTTCATAGGAGTGATAAGTGTCAAATCCAAAAATTGTAGCCATTATCCCCGCGCGAATGGGGGCTTCACGGTTTCCCGGCAAACCCTTGACGAAGATTTTAAATCTTCCGATGGTCGAGCATGTGAGGCGACGGATCATTTTAGCGCCGATCATTGACGAAGTGTATGTCGCAACCTGTGACCAGGAAATTAAAGAAGCGGTCGAGACACACGGGGGGAAAGCTGTCATGACGGCGAATACACATGAAAGGTGCACCGACCGAATTGCCGAAGCAGCCGAAAGCCTGCAACTACAAGATGCCATTATTGTGATTGTGCAGGGAGACGAACCGCTTTTCATGCCGGAAGCGATTGATTTGGTTGTCGGGCCGCTTTTGAAAGATGAACAAATTCAATGCTCAAATTTATTGTCACGCATTATCACACCTGAAGATTTTTCAGATATCGATATCGTGAAAGCTGTTTTGGATTATCGAGGGCGTGTGATGTTTTATTCAAGATCGCCAATTCCATATGCAAGAACCACGCACCATCAGACGCCGCTCAGGCAAACAGGGATTTCCGCTTTTCGCTCCCGCTTCCTAAAAACGTTTACCGAACTATCTCCCACACCGCTTGAACGTACCGAATCAATTGATTTTTTGCGGATGCTTGAACATGGCTTGTCTATCAGCGGGGTTATTTATGACCAAGTTGCGGTTGGCGTTGACCGGCCGGATGATGTCGAAAAGATTGAATATATTTTACAAAACGACCCGAAACAAAACCGATTGTTTGAACAAATCATCAAAACATGAAAACCGACGCAAAAATTTTTGTAGCGCTTTCAACTTTTGCTCAGCATGGCAAGAAGCCTTTGAGCCTGCTCCAGGAAAGCGGCATTTCTTTTAAGTTAAACGAAACCAAACGGCGTTTAAGCCGTGATGAAATTATTCAGCATGCCAAGGATTGTCAGGGGATTATCGCCGGGGTTGAACCTTATGATGCATACGTTTTAAATCAATTGCCGCAATTGGAATGCATTAGCCGATGCGGGGTCGGCATTGATAACATTGATCTCGATACGGCTAAAAAGAAAAAAATTGAAATACGACGTACACCGGAAGCGGTCATTCAGCCGGTGGTTGAATTAACCGTGGCAATGGCTTTTGATCTCCTGCGCCGCTTGAGTCTTCAAACGATTACGATGAAGCAAAAAAAATGGCAAAAAATAACGGGAAACCTCATGAAAGGAAAATGCATTGGTGTTCTGGGATTAGGCAGAATCGGTAAGCGCGTCGCTGAATATTTTGTCAAACTGGGCACGAAAGTTAAAGGGACAGATCTCCAGCCGGATCAAGCTTGGGCCGCTCGAACGGGCGTCCAACTGGTTTCGCTCGATCAGTTGTTGGGAACCTCAGATATTTTAACGATACACATATCGTGGGACGTGAACGCTCCTTTTTGCTTGAGTCAGGCAGAATTCCGCCAAATGAAGAAAGGCGCTTACTTAATTAATGTTTCGCGCGGTCAATTAGTTAATGAAAAGGCGCTTTACGAAGCGCTTCAAAGTCAACATTTGAGCGGTGCGGCCCTGGATGTTTATCCAGAAGAGCCGTATACGGGCAAATTGTGCGAAGCGGAAAACGTGGTGCTGACGTCGCATGTGGCAACGTTAACCGAAGAGTCTCGCTTTCAAATGGAACTGGAAGCCACACAAAATTTATTGGATTACCTATGTCAATCAAAACAGCCGGTTCGTTGATGTGCCCGATTTGCGAACATGCGGGCGAGATGGCCGAGATGGCGCATGTGCCGTATCCGACACTTCGAAATTCAAAAGGCGTGTCCAAGCCTGAACAAATTTACTTTTGTTCAAACTGCGAAGCCGGCACGGTTTTTCCGCCGATGACAGATGCTTTTTTGTCACAATTGTATGACAACGGTGTGTTTTGGCAGTCCAAGCAACCCAAAACGGTCTCACCCCGGCAATTCCCGGTTCTCTACGGTTTTTCGGGTGTGCGTTGGCAGTTGATGAAACGTTTCTTCAAGAATCAAAACATTTCAATCCTAGATATTGGAGCGGGACACGGTTTTTTTGGCATGCAAGCTGCTTCCGATCGCGATATCCAGCTGGATCGATATGTGATGGTCGAATCAGACGAAACGCTCACGCACCTGGCACAGAGCGTGTGGCAAAAACAATTTCCCCAAGTCCAGTTTGAGGCACATCAGAAGTTCGAATCAAGCGAAGGTTTTTTTGATGTGGTTGCCCTGTCGCATGTGTTGGAACACATTCCCCAACCGCGCCCTTTTTTAGGGGCAGTTATTCAAAAGCTAAAACCGGGCGGCTGGCTATTTATCGACGTTCCCAACCAAGATTACCGATTCAAAAAAGACGTTTTTCCGCACGTGACTTTTTTTAATCCTCGTTCTTTGAAAACACTTTTAACCTCATTAGGCCTTGAGATTGAAACCCTAAACGGATATGGAAATCAAATAGGAGAAATCTTGATGTCAGATGAAAAAGAATCACATCATTGGTTAAACCTTATATTTAAACTCAGCATGAAGATGGCCCAATTTTTACCAACACCCGTTTTGATACACCAAATTCGTATGTGGTTTGGCGCCGGTCAAATAAATGACAGTGGCATGTGGATTCGAGCCATTGCAAAACCCATGGCAAATACCCCATGAACATTTTGCAGAAAATCCTATCAGAAATTCAAACTTGGTTTCTTTGGTTTTTAGCGTTTGTACCGGGACGCATTGGATCCTTTTTACGTTTTTGCGTCTATGGTCTTTTATTAAAACATTGCGGGCGTGCTTTGGCCATTGAACCGGGTTGTGAGTTACGTGGGCTTAAACAAATCAGTTTTGGAAACAATGTTAGCTTGGGCAGAGATTCTGTGATTTCTGCAGCAGGCCGGGGAACTGAAGTCATTACATTTGGGAACCATGTTCACCTCAATCAATCGGTTATGATCAATGCTGATTGCAGCGGGAAAATCGAAATCGGCAACGATGTCATCATCGGTCCACGGGTCATCATGCGCGCTAGCAATCATGACATTTCAAAAACCGGTAAACTCATTCGCGAACAAGGCCATCGGGGCGGAACCATTGTTATCCATAACAATGTTTGGATCGGTGCCGGTGCAATTTTATTGGCAAATGTCGAGATTGGAGAGGGCGCCGTCATTGCGGCCGGTGCTGTGGTGACGAAAAATGTGGAACCGTTTACGATGGTGGGCGGGGTGCCGGCCGCCGTGATTGGCGTTCGAAAGAGTGCACAGTGAAAGTAACGCGTGGCGTCGGGGGATATTCGGAGTCCAGACCCGCGTCCACCGGAAGTGCCTGGTTTCGAATGATCATTTCGACGTGCATTTTCCTCTTTGTACTAGAAGGTCTGATCCGCTGGTTCTCGCCTCAAAAGCTCAGTTATCCGATTTCGCAGTGGGATCCTGATGTGGGGTTTATCAACATGCCCGGTATCAAAGGCTACACAAAAACGCAAGATTTTGAAACGACCATGCAAATCAACTCCAAAGGTTTGAGAGATCGAGAGTTTGTGTATGCAAAATCATCGGATACATATCGCATCGGGATATTCGGTGACTCGTTCACGTTCGGCGAAGGTGTGCAAGACAATGAGACTTACGCCAAAGAACTAGAAAAACTGCTTCAGGAGGCGCCCAGATCGTTTGTGGGGGGCAGGAAGATCGAAGTTCTGAACATGGGGCTTGGCAAATCCGGAACGTCTCATCAGCTCGCGTTTTATCGCAAGGAAGGGCACAAATACGACCTGGATCTCATCATCATCGGCTTTTCGCCGAGCAGCGATTTTTATGATAATTGGGGCGGCGTATTTTTTCTGCAAGACGGAGAGTTGGTTCATCATGCGACTCCCTATTCACACATTCGGAAGATTCAGATGATTTTGTATGCCATTCCGTTTTATAAATGGTTGGCTACCCACTCACATTTAGCGAGTTTTTTGAGAGGGTGGGCGTCAGTTTATGATGACGGGAAGCGGAATGCCCGAGCGGGCTTGCAAAACAAGCACGCGCTGGAGACCTCGATGATGGCCGGAAGCGAATCCGAGATAGATCAGGGACCTTTCCTAAACATGTATCGTCTCACTGAGAAATTGATGGATGAATTTCGAGAAGACGTTGAGACAAGAGGCAAGTTGTTTCTGGTCGTTTTTGTACCCAACCGAGACGACAAGACGATCGAGGCTTATACATCGGGACTCGTGCCGCCGCACGTCACAATGACGAACGCGCTAAAACAGCATTTAAGGACTGCCGGCGTTCCATTAATTGATCTTCGCCAAACGATCGGTGTGTTACCAAATAAAAATGTGCTTTATTTTCCTCACGAGGGCCACATGAATGCTGCTGGGCACGAACTGATTGCGTTTGGCTTGTATCGCGATTTAATTCATGATCTTTTACCTCAAACATCAACCACATCTTCATAAAACCAGCGGATTTAAGAAAAACCTTATAACCTTATAAACCATACTTATGCTAAGAAAAATATTCGGTGATTTTGTTAGTTTTGGTTCGCTGCGTATGATAGCCCGGTTCTTTTTGGGTGTGCGTGGCATTCTCATTATTACAACTCTTACGCCGCTGTTTCTGGGACATTATGCGGTTTTACTTCTTTTTGTTTTTTACTTCTCAATGCTTGATTTTGGCGCTCATTATGGGTTAGAGCGGGATTTACCTCATTTTAACCAAACCGGTGAAGAAGCAATCCGAATCCAAACGGCCAATGAAGGTTGGAGTGCTTATTACATCATGAATGTTGTGGCTGCGTTTTGTTTATGGGGAACGCTCACGTTCTTCAAAGTTGGTTACGGCATTTGCTCTCCTTTCTTGGTTATGTTCTACTTTCTTTTTGACAAAGCTTTCCGAGGCTATCTGACGGAAGCACGGATTGAATTACGTTATCAGCAAATTGGTATCGCGGAAGTGCTTTACGGCAGCATCAGTTGTATCAGCGTTTTCTTTCTAGTAAGACATTTAGGGATACCAGGCATTTTTATTAGTTTCATCTTGGGCCTAGCGGGTGCTATTTTATTTCTTCAGTGGCGGGGCCCCATTCGTTTCCAGTGGATCTGGGAATTTAAGAAACTTTTTCGCTATTTAAAATCATCCGTCGCCTTGTCTATGATTACTTATGAAATCAGAACTTTTCAATATATTCCGGCAACGATGCTTGCTATTTTATGGGATAGAGAAACTCTAGGTTATTTTGTTTTCTCATTTAGAATTTTTGAAATTCTTCTCAGCCTATTTCCTTTGTTGATTCAAGAAGTCTTTAAAACAAGGCTGTACCAGCAATTGGCTGTTCAGCAACAAAATCACGAACAATTACGGATTATTTACCCACCGATGTTTTTTTATGGCGTTCTTTGTGCTGGCGTTGGTTTGATAACCTATTGGTTGATGAGTCCGATTGTTACACACACCGTTCCATTGTACATTACGTCGATACCGATGTTACAAGTTCTGGTGCTAGCTTTGTTTCCGTTGGGCGCAGCTCAAATGATGAGCGATTTCTTATTAGCGAGGCAGATACGAAAAAATATTTCAGTCATTAGCGCTTGGGGGTTAGGTATTTTGTTCCAGGCGGTTATTTTAATATTTATTCCACGGCATTCGGCCATGCTTGGCTTGCAGATTGTTTTCACATATCTTATTGCCGCGTTATTGATGTATTTTATTCTGGTCTTTCGGTTAAACCGCCATTGGCTAAAACCGTTTCGTTTCTTCTGCGGTATGGCTTTTAGTTTGCTCGCACCGCTCATTTGGACCGTCGTGAGTTTGGTGTTAGCCGGTCTGATTGGTATTTTGCCGTCAAGCGAATGGTTTGTTAGTCTGGTTGGTTTTGTTGAAACATTTTTTACGGCTGTCATTGGCGTTGGCTTTTATGTATTGTTTCTTAATCGAACAGATTTTCAATTGATTCATAAGATTCAATCGATTGCGCCATGAGAATTTTAATTCTGGATGCTTACTATCAAGATTTTCTGAATGCTCATTACCGACAAAACCCATCTGTCAAAAGTTTTGAGAAGGGACGTCAACAATTGATGGCAACCCGCTTCGGGACGTCAGACGCCTACTCGTTTCATTTGCGCTCATTAGGACACGAAGCTGAAGAAATTGTGGTGAATGATGGGCATTTACAATCTCAATGGGCACGTGAACATGCGCTTTCTGTACCAAAATGGCCGGTTATTTTGGCTCAAGCGTGCAATCGGATATTAGGTTACGATCCACGGTTTAAGATTCTTCGGACGCAGATTGAACAATACAAGCCCGATGTTCTTTTGATTCAAGAAAGGAACATTCTCACTGACCGGTTTATTAAGGAAGTAAAACCTTACGTCAAATTGGTCGTTTGTCAAATCGCATCACCTCTCCCAATTTACCGGTCTTTTAAATCGGTTGATTTGGTACTGTCGTCTTTTCCGCATTTTGTCAGTCATTTTAAATCAAAAGGGATTGCCGCCGAAGAGGTGCCGCTTTGTTTTGACAGTCGAGTTTTGAAAGATATCGAGCCTATCCCGCGCGATTTATCACTCACCTTTATTGGCAGTTTATCTCGAGCGCATCAAGAACGAATTAATTTACTTGAGGCAGTTTGTGAGCGCTTTCCGCTGAGTTGGTATGGAACGGGGTTTGAAAGCCTGCCCAAGGATTCCCGTCTCAGAAAAGCATTTCAATCTGAGGCGTGGGGACTTGATATGTATCGGCTTTTAGCGAGAAGTCGTGTGACTTTAAATATTCATATTAAAACAGCGCAAACCTATGCCAATAATATGCGTTTATTTGAGGCCACAGGTATGGGCGCATGTCTGTTGACAGATGACAAATCAAATCTGGCTGATTATTTTAACAAAACAGAAGTTGCTGTTTACCAAAGCCGCACTAGTCTTCTAAAACAAATAGAGTTTTTGTTAAGCGGCGATAACAGGTGCGAACAAATTGCACAGGCAGGGCAGGCCAGAACTCTAAAATCCCATACTTATGAAGCGCGGGTGCCGTTTTTGGCGGGATTATTTGAAAAACACTTGAAAGCGTCATATGTTAAAGTTAGTTGATGTGAAACGGATGGACCTAAAACGAAGATGGTACGAATTCAAGCGTGATTTCCGTTTGATGTTTGGTCTAATTGATCGCCAGATATTAAGTCAGCAGCAAAAGATCATTTGCTTTAGTCATCATAAATGTGCGACCAAATGGACGGGGCAAATTTTGGAGGCGCTGTGTGATGAGCTAGAGTGGAATTGTTTCTGGGGCTATCGGCCTATTACCGATACTGAATTAAGCAACTTGGAGAAAAAATATCATGTTATTTTTTTTCATCGCTCAGAACCGGGAGATTTTCCTGGCAAATTTGACGGTAAAAACTTTAAAGGTTTTCATGTCATTCGGGATCCGCGCGATATTTTGGTGTCGCAGTACTTTTCGCACATGCAATCACATGAACTTAACCGTTACACGCAGGATATTGAAGCGGACCGCGCTTATTTAAATACGCATTCGAAGGAAGAAGGATTGCTTTATATGATGGAGTATTCACGACATTTCATTAAAACCATGGCATGTTTTGAGCGGTGGCCGTTTGATGATGGCCGGTTACTTGAACTTAAGTTTGAAGATTTGGTCAAAGACCCATTTCAACAGTGGCAGCGAATCTTGACGTTTATAGAAATGCCGGTGGGCAATCAGGTTTTGGAGAAGATTCTTGCTCGCTATTCTTTTAAGGCTTTGCAGTCGAGACAGAAAGACAAATCGCTTTCTCATTATCGTTCGGGCAGGCATCGTGATTTTGAAGATCATTTCACCCCACGTATTAAGGCGGCATTTAAGGAGAAATTCGGTCTGTTGCTGGTCAGGTTGAATTATGAAACATCTCACCATTGGTAGCAGCGCATGTGAGGGGTAGATTGCATTGACGCTTATCCTTAAAATGAAGAATGGTCACATAAAAATAGAGCATGGCTGCACGGTTAGAAATTTGATAAAATCAATCGATTTTAAGCAAAGGAACTAGGGTGCGTTGGATGATACCAGTTTGCGAACCATTGCTGGATGGCAATGAAGAAAAGTATATTTTAGAAGCGGTGAGGTCGACATGGATCTCATCTGCGGGCCGTTTTATTACCGATTTTGAAGAGCAAATGAGCACTTACTGCGGTACGCGTTTCGGCGTCAGTTGCTCAAGCGGCACGACAGCTCTTCATTTGGCTTGTCTGGCCTTGGGCATTGGTCCTGGTGATGAAGTGATTATTCCCACCTTTACCCTCATTGTTTCGGCCAATGTGGTGATTGCTTGCGGTGCCAAACCTGTTTTGGTGGATTCGGATCCCGACACATGGTGCATCGATCCTCAAAAGATTGAAGAGAAAATAACCTCCAAAACCAAAGCCATCATGGCGGTCCATATGTACGGCCATCCGTGTGCGATGGATAGCATCATGATGCTTGCTCAAAAACACGGTTTAAAAGTCATCGAAGATTGCGCGGAAGCTCACGGCGCTACGTATCAAGGCAAAAAAGTCGGCAGTTTTGGCGATGTCGGCGCCTTTAGTTTTTACGGGAATAAGATTCTCACGACCGGTGAGGGCGGTATGTTGCTGACGAATGATAAAACCATTGCCGCGAAAGCCCGGTTGTTAAGAAATCAGGCATTTGAGGAGCCGCGTTTTGTACACCGTGAAATTGGATACAATTACCGATTAACCAATGTTCAAGCAGCCATTGGTTTGGCGCAATTGGAGCGTATCAAACAAAAAATTGCTAAGAAAAGGCACATCGCCGCCACTTATGAAAAGTTGTTAAAGAGTGCCGATCTCACGTTACCGGTCGAAAAACCGCAGTCTCTCAACGTTTATTGGATGTATGGCATCGTATTAGGCTCATCGTATGGCACCAAAGACGAGGTCGTCAAACGGTTAGGCCAAAATGGCATTCAAACCAGATCCTTTTTCTGCCCGATGCACCAGCAGCCTGTTTATCGATCAGGTTCGTCGCTTTTTCCCAAAGTAGACGGGCATTATCCGGTCGCCGATCATTTGTTTAAACGGGGGTTTTACTTACCCAGCGGGTTACCACTCAGCGATGATCAGCTCACCGAGGTAGCCGAGCAACTGTTGGCGTGCCGCAAAACCACGCTATCTGCCTAAATGTTTTCTCATTCGCTTATTTCTATTGTGCTGGCTACTTACAATGAAGCCGAGTCCATCCTGGACACCATTCACGCGCTCGACACGCATGTTGGCCAACCGCTTGAAATTATTGTCGTTGACGATAATTCGCCGGATGGCACATGGGACGTCGTTCAGAAAGCAAACTTACCTTACGCCCATCTCATTCGACGCACCAACGAACGAGGGCTGGCGTCTGCCTTTTGGAGAGGTGTTCAAGAAGCAAGGGGAGATTACATTGGCTGGATGGATGCGGACATGAGTATGCCGCCCGCCTTGTTGCCCGTGATGTTTGAAGCGCTCAAACAAGCTGATATTGCGGTTGGATCGCGTTATGTGAAGGGCGGTCGGGATGAGCGGACTTGGCTGAGAGTGCGGGCGAGTCAGTGTATCAATGGGCTGGCGCGGCTGGTGCTCAATCGACACATTTATGATTTTGACAGTGGTTTTGCTTTGGTGAAGAAAGAAGTCATCCAAGCAGTGCCTTTTAGGGCTAAGGGTTATGGCGAATATTTTATGGAGTTTTTATATGCGGCTGCCAAAAAAGGATTTCAGATTAAAGAAGTGCCTTACGTCTTTTGCGACCGATTAAAAGGAACTTCAAAATCTGCCCCAAGCATGAGCCATTTCTTGAAAACAGGCGTCGATTACATCGTTCGAATTTTTGTTGCCCGGTTTAGAAATTAATATGGAACCATACGAATATCAAACGCTTTTTGACCTGGAAGAAAGTTACTGGTGGTTTTGCGGCATGAGAGCCGCACTGCGCCAAGTTTTCCAGGATTATCATCTCGGTCATGCTGAACGTCTCTTAGATGCGGGCTGCGGGACCGGCCGTCACGTTGAATTGCTGCAGGAACTTAGCCCCCAAATAGCCTTTGGACTGGATTATTCAGAACACGCGGTTCCTTTTTGGAAACGTAAACAACTCAATCGAATGGTCCGAGGTTCTTTGAACACGTTACCGTATCAAACCGGCGCATTTGATGTTGTTATTTCGATTGATGTGATTGAATCAAATGGGATCATGGTTGAAGAGGCGTTTGCCGAGATAGCGCGTGTGACCAAGCCGAACGGTTTCGTCATTGTTACGGCACCCGCTTACCGATGGCTTTATTCAAGAGAACATGACCGAGCCGTTGATGCATCAAAACGGTTTTCAGAAAATGAATTGCGGCAAGCAATTCAAAGGGCAGGGCTGAGGGTGAGGCGCCTCACGCACCTTTTCCCCAGTTTATTTCCTTTGATTGCTTTGGCACGCTTGGCAAGCCGCCTCCCACCGCATCACCCGGATCTTCAGCCGGTCTCAGACATTAAGCCGCTTCCTCGATGGCTGAATGCTTGTTTCACGTGGCTGGTATTAAAAGAAGCACAGGGTTTGAAATGGCTGGATTATGCGTGGGGTTCGACGCTCATGGCAGTAGCACAAAAATAAGACTCAATTAAAAGAGAAAGCGATGATGCTAAGGTTTGGGCTTCTTTTCGGTTTGACGGTTATTTTTTTCCCGATTTATTATTACTTGCGACGGCCTTTTTTTAAGTTGCCGCTTCATCGGGATACCGGTTTTTACGTTTCAAACCAAACCATCTGCGAGAGACGTTTCAATTACAAAGCCGGCTGGAACGCTCACTTTGCATTTTGCAGCAAAGTGATTCCCGAACTTTTTTATAGTTTGATTTATCTCAAATATGGCGGTGCCTCCTACGATTTTCAGTCACGGCGTTGGCTGAGTTTCTTTAATTACATGACAGCGGTTGCGGTCGCCCTCTGCGCTTACGTTGTGGCGGGTAATCAGTGGGCGGTTTACATTTTTGCATTGGCGGCTTATGCGCTGCTTTCGTCTCATCCCCACGCAGGTGTTTATTTTGAGAGCGCAGAGCAATTTGAACCTTTTTTTCAAATCATTGCGTTTGCTGCTGTTTGGACGGGTATTTTTCAGCATGAACCTTGGTGGCTGTTCGCCGGTATCTCGATTTGGTTTTTGAATGGATTTCTAATTAAAACATCTTCATTGGCCGTTGCCATTTTGACGGCGCTTTATGCTTGCTATATTCAAACAGCTTTATCTGTTTTGATTGTAACAGCTGTTTTGCTCAGTCTTATTTTCTACGTGGGTTGGGTTTATTCCCAGGGGAAACGATTAAAAGATTTCTGGCGCCCGTCTGTCAGACATGAACATTATTGGCATCACCATATTTCGACGCATCAAATCGTCACCCATCTTTTAAATAAATGTGCTATCTTGATGAGAGGTGCCGTGACAGGCGCGCCCTTTATTTTTCTTTGCGCTTGTGCGGGCTTGCTTGTAAAGGGTTTTCACATGCCTTTGCTGGTCGTTTATTTGACCGGATGCGTCATTGTTTATTTCATTCAAGTCGGCCGCATTTGGTATTACGTTATTCTTTTCTTACCGCCCTTGGCACTTTTGAGCGGCCTTGGCATGCATTGGATCATTGAAAAAGGCGGTGTGCTTGGATGGGGTTTGTGGGCAGTCGGGTTAGGGCTTGATGTTACCATGCTTTATCTCAGATCGCGCGGTGATACGAATGTCCTGAATCAGCGGGTCTGGCAGCCCTATGGTCAGTGGATGGCCAAACAAAATAGAGCGCTTCAAGCTTATATCGACTCATTAGACATGAAGATGACGCGCGGCACTTTGTGGGTGTTTGGTGTCTGTAATCAAGCCTATGTAATGCTGGAACGCGCTTATCCGTCACCCTATATTTCAGGGGCTTTGTGGCTTGATTTTATGGATCCCGATTGGCAGCTCAAATTGGCGCGCTCTTTTGTCCAGCAGCCGCCTGACTACATTCTTGCTACCGACGAATGTTTTTGTCCCGAACAACTGAAAAATCAGCTGCACCTGACATATAAATGTATCAGCACTTTTGAAGCCTTCAAGTTGTATGAATTAGAAAAAGGGCAAGCGCATCCAATTTGCGCGGATCAAGTTGAGATGTATGATACAAAGCGCGCCTTACAATTAAGAGAGGCTGAATGCTATTAGTCTTTTAACGAATGCTTTATTTATTCTGGAAATCGATTAAAATAGTTTAATGGAGGTATCGTGAAATCTTTTTGGAAGAATCAGAATGTTGTGGTGACAGGCGGTGCAGGGTTTTTGGGCACCCATGTGATTGGCAAACTGAAAGAGCGCGGATGCCAAGCAATAGAGGTGCCTCGCTCAAAGCAGTTTGATTTACGCAAAGAAGCTGATATCAAGAAGCTTTACAGCAAGACAAAGCCTACCATGGTGATTCATCTGGCCGCCATTGTCGGAGGCATCGGCGCCAACCAAAAAGAACCGGGCCGTTTCTTTTATGATAATGCGGTCATGGGGATCCAGCTGATGGAGTATGCGCGCCTCGCCAAGATTCAAAAGTTTGTGGGCATTGGCACCATTTGCGGTTATCCCAAACACGCCGCCATTCCGTTTCGAGAAGAGAATTTGTGGGATGGTTTCCCCGAAGAAACCAATGCACCTTATGGGCTGGCAAAAAAAATGTTATTGGTTCAATCACAAGCGTATCGACAGCAATACGGATTTCGGTCTATCTTCTTACTGCCTGTCAACCTTTACGGTCCCGGTGATAATTTTGATTTAGAACTGTGCCATGTGATTCCCGCTCTCATCCGAAAGTCTATTGAAGCCAAAGAAGAAAATAAGAAAGAAGTGATTTTGTGGGGCGATGGCAGCCCAACGCGCGAATTCTTGTATGTGGAAGATGCCGCTGAGGCGATTGTGTTGGCAGCGGAGCGTTACGATAAGAGTGATCCGGTCAATATTGGTGCCGGTGCTGAAATTGCCATCAAGGAATTGGCGGAGTTGATTAAAAAGGCAACCGGGTATCATGGCCGGTTAATTTGGGACACATCAAAACCAAATGGTCAACCTCGGCGTTGTTTGGATGTGTCGCGGGCTAGAAAAGAATTTGGTTTTATGGCACACATGCCGCTGGAAGAAGGTTTGAAAAAAACAATTGAGTGGTATGAGTCTCTCCGGGACAAGCACATAAAACTCAAGAAGACGCGATTGGTATGACCGGTGTTCCACGCATGCCGACTTTTAAGGAAAAAATAGCTTTTATCATTTGCACAAAAGACCGGCCGGCAGAAATGACTGAGCTCTTGAAAAGTCTTGAGAAACAGTCCGTCAAACCGTTTGAAATCCTCGTGGTGGACGGCGGTTCGCAAACGGTAGAAGACATCGTGAAAAAGTTTGAATCCGTCTTTAATATCCGTTATTTAACACATCGTCCGCCTTGTTTGACTAAGCAAAGAAACCTTGGCATTCGTCATCTACACCAGGATGCAACGCTCGTGGCATTCCTAGATGACGATCTTATTTTTGAACCTGCTGCCACAGAAGCCATGCTGATATTTTGGGAGAGGGCTGCCAGCGATCTAGGCGGCGCTTCATTTAACATCACGAACTACAAAGTTACACGCGCTCAAAAGTTGAAATCGTTTTTCCAATTAGATGCGCCTCCCAGAGGTAAACTTTTAAAATCCGGTGTCGGGACAGCTTACTTTCCGGCCGCCAGCACGCATCAAGTAGAATGGTTATGCGGAGGAGCGACTGTGTGGCGCCGCGAAGTTCTCAAGCAGCATCAATTTGACGAGTTTTATTATGAATTGGGTTGGAATGAAGATGTAGATTTTAGTTACGGCATTAGCCGTACAAACCGTTTGGCCGTCGCGGCAGATGCACGGGTCATTCATACGGAATCTCAGAGGAGTCGTATCAATAACTTTCTTTTCGGTCAAATCCAATCTGTTAACCGTATCTACTTCGTTAAAAAATACGGCAGGTCTTTTTCGCTTTTGGCCTGTTATTGGGCTTGTGTAGGGCAGTTGCTGGTTAATTTGGTCAGAGGAATCAGCGAATTAAATTTAGGATTATGTCAAAGAGCGGTCGGAAATTTGCTGGGTATCTGCCGATCGCTTGTTGGTCAAATATCGGTTTGGGTACCTGCCAAGCCCAAAAAGGGGGTCTTTTGAAAGTTTTAATCACAGGTGCCAGCGGTTTATTGGGCGGTAATCTTTGTTATCTTTACGCGTCTCGTCATGAGGTGAGCGGTTGGTATTTTCGTCATCCCGTACAAATTCCGGCCTGCCGGATGGTAAAAGTTAATTTGCTGGATCCGAATGAGATCAAAGAAGCGCTGGAAGCTTGGAAGCCTGAATACATCATTCATTGTGCAGCCAATGCCAATGTGGATGACTGTGAAGCGCATCCCAAAGAAGCGCGCCGTCTCAATGTCGAATCGACGCGGGTTTTAGCTGAAAACGCGGCAGCCATTAAAGCCAAATTAATTTACATCTCAACCGATTCGGTTTTTACCAGTGATCGGGACTCATCGTTTCGAGAAGAAGAAGAAACGGCTCCGCGGACGGTGTATGCTCAAACCAAATACGAAGGAGAGAAGCTGGCGCTTGCCATGTCGCCGGAATCTTTGGTGATCCGCACTTGTATTTACGGCTATAATATTTTACCCAAAAAAAGTTTAGGGGAGTGGGTCATCGGCGAGTTGCAACTTCAAAAAAGTATTCAGGGATTTACTGACCTATATTTTACCCCCATTCTAGTGAATGATTTGGCAGACTGGCTAGAGAGAGCTTTCAAGCAGTCGTGGCGCGGTTGTCTTCACATGGCATCACATGACGTTGTTTCAAAATACGAATTTGCCTGCTTGTTGGCTCGCGAGTTCGGTTTTTCAGAATCACGGGTGAAATCCGCCGGCGTCGAAACATCCTCCTTAAAAGCTTTTCGGCCGAAGCGGCCCTGTTTGTCGGTTGCTAAGATCGAAAACATGGCGGGAGAGAAAATGCCTACGGTTCATCAAGGAATTCGCCGATTTTATAATCTGTATCAAGAAGGCTACCAAAAGCGGCTCAAATCTTTTAATGGTCATCTGGCGACTCAAGGAAAGTAATCAGGCAATGAAAGCATTCAGAGGAATCATGTCATGAAAATATTGGTCACGGGCGGCGGCGGATTCGTGGGGAGCCACGTGTGCGAATATTTTTCTAAAAAAGGCGCACAGGTGATCGCATTTGATAATTTGTCGAGAGCCCGTTTGTTAAAACGCAAGAAAGCCAGCACGCGGTACAATTGGAATTTCTTAGGCGCGCTACCGCGCATCCAACGTGTGACAGGCGACATTAATCATCGTGCCGGTATTTTGAAGCATATGAAGGGTGTGCAAGCCGTGATTCACACGGCCGGTCAGACGGCTGTGACGACATCCGTAACAGATCCTGAAACAGATTTTATGACAAATGCCGTGGGTACGTTTCACGTTTTGGAAGCAGCACGATCCATGAAAAAACCGCCGATGGTTTTGATTTGTTCAACCAATAAAGTTTACGGCGATCGGGTAAACAGTATTCCTTTACGCAAACGAGCCGACCGCTATGTGTTTTCCGATCAATATCGGCAAGGCGTTCCGGAAGATTTTGGTACGGATTTATGCAAACACACGCCTTACGGGTGCTCAAAACTCACGGCAGATTTATACGCACAAGACTATGCGCGGATGTACGGCATGAAGGTAGGGGTTTTCCGTATGTCCTGTATTTATGGGACGCGTCAATTTGGCGTCGAAGATCAAGGCTGGTTAGTTTGGTTTATCATTGCGGCTGTGACCAAAAAGCCATTGACCATTTACGGTGATGGACGGCAAGTCCGCGATGTCTTATGGGTTGAAGATTTGGTCCGAGCCTACGAGGCCTTTATTCATAGCCGCGTGCCGTCCGGTGTTTATAACATGGGAGGCGGAGCGCGTTATACGCTTTCACTGTTAGAACTTATCGGCATGCTAAAGCGGGAAGGTCTTTCTATTCAATATCAAAAAGCTGCCTGGCGGCCATCCGACCAGAAAGTCTATATTTCAAATATTCAGAAAGCAGTCAAAGAACTCAGCTGGAAACCGTTAGTCTCTCCTGTGCTTGGCGTCAGACGCTTGGTGCAATGGGTCAGGGAGCATCAGGGTCTGTTTAAATAAGCGTGATTGCGCGATATGACAATTTTTCAAAACATCACACGAGAATTCTTTTTTGATAAAGTCACTTACGCAGCTATTTTAGGGTTGTGTTTTTTTATTCCTTTTTCAAAAGGGGCAATCGAAACGTGCGTGATAATCAGCATTTTTGCTTTTATCGGACATCAGTTCAGTCAAAAGCGTTTTCCATCCATCACCATTCCGCTTTGGAAGTCTTTGCTTGCTTACGTACTTGCCATCATTCTTTCGACCATCAATAGCGAATTTGGTTATTTGTCCTTTCGCGGTGTTTTGAAAGTGCTTAAGTACATCAGTATTTTTATTGTTTCAGCGCACACCATCCGCACAGAAAAGCGTTTAGAGATTTGGGTTAAGGTTTTATTGGTTTCGGCGCTGTTAAGTTGCTTGAATGCTTTCTATCAATCAGGAACCGGTTGGGATTTTCGGCATGAATATTCCGTCTTGATCTATGACGGCGTTGCGCGCCTTGCAGGATCTTTTAATCATCCCAATAACTTTGCGGCTTATATTGTGGTGTCTTTTTTGATTCTTTTGTTTATGCCCATGAAACAATCGTGGCGTCGGCTCAAGTGGGTGACGCTGATCTTGTTGTTATGGGTATGTTATTTAACGAAATCCAGAACGCCTTTAATTCTACTCTGCACCATCCTGCTCATCGTAGGCTTTTTGTCTAAGCCTTATCAGAAAATTGCTTTGAGTGCTCTTTTATTTATTCTCATCACTGTCACTTTATACTCCTATTATGATCCGGAATACTGGCCCCGCTTGGTCAATATTATCAAAGGGGATGCCCGGTTAGATTATTGGCGAATTAGTTGGGGGCTGGTTCACAGCCATCCCCTGTTTGGATCAGGCACCAATACATTCATGCAAGAATTTGCGCGGGTTGCTAATTATGACATGTATGGCCAGACGCGTTTTATGTATGCGCACAGCTTTATTTTTCAACGGCTAGTCGAAATCGGTTTTATCGGACTCGGCATCTTTTTTATTCTTTTGGCGGCATTTTATGTTTATGCCGTTAAAGGTTTGTCGCTTCTGAAAGGATCAATCAGAAAGTCTGTTTTTGGGATTTTGGCGGCCATCACCGTTTTTTTGTTGCACGCAGCCATTGACAACGATTTAAATTCACTACAGCTTAGTTCTTTTTTTTGGATGATTTTAGGCGTGGTGGCCGCCTTTACGCACTTGCCGTTTACGCAGACACCCCAAACGTCTGCACCTCATTAATCGAACGATGCGTATCTTAATGCTTAATCATAATGTTGAATGGCAGGGCACCTTTCAGCGCTGCTATGATTATGCGAAACTCCTGACGGATCGCGGTCATGAAGTCCTGATCATGACAAATGCGCCAAAAGCCATGTTTCGATTTGAATCTTATCATTACGACGGCATTGAGATTGTCCGTTCGCCTGA
This sequence comes from Candidatus Abzuiibacterium crystallinum, assembly GCA_002787155.1. Lineage (GTDB taxonomy): Bacteria > Omnitrophota > Omnitrophia > Omnitrophales > Abzuiibacteriaceae > Abzuiibacterium > Abzuiibacterium crystallinum. The sequence continues at coordinate 96,753 of PCVY01000072.1, forward strand.
TTTGTTTTTCGGTATCTTAAGAACCGGCTGGGACCCGATTAATGTCATTCGGCGGATTGTTTACTTACAAGGAAGGAAGTTTGATCTTATTCATGCTTTTGACAATCGGCCCACCGTCATTCTGCCGGCGTTGTTTTTGAGCCGTCAGCTTCGCTGTCCTCTCATCAGTGATTGGTGTGACTGGTGGGGAAGAGGCGGTGCCATTCGACTTCGAAAAAACAAACTGCTCAACATGTTTTTTGAACCCATTGAAACTTTTTTTGAAGAATATTTTAGAAAATTTGCCCGGCGTTTGACCGTGATCAGTGAACCCATCAAATCAAGAGCTGTGGGGTTGGGCATTTCTCCCGGTCAGATTGACATGATTCCGCCGCTCGTCAATACCGAAAAGATTTACCCAATGGATAAAGCAAAAGCGCGGCAGTATCTCAAACTGAGCGGTTATCAGCCGATTCTTATTTTCTCCAGTTTTGTTTTATACGATGTTGCTTTAATCGCGCAAGCCTATCGGATTGTTCATTCACGTTTTCCCAAGAGTCTTTTGTTATTAACAGGGCGTATGACACCGGCTGTTTTAAAATTATTTGACGGATTACCCGTTCACAATGCCGGCTTTGTTCCCGAAGATGAGTTGGTCTATTATTATGGCGCAAGCGACATCTGCTTACTGCCGTTGTCTGATAACTTAACAAACCGCGTGCGTTTTCCGCATAAGATTGGCCATTACTTGGCTGCCGGCCGACCGGTTCTCAGCAATCCTGTGGGTGAAGTGAGTGCTTTAATTAAAGCAGAAAAAGTGGGGATCTTAACGGATTCGACACCCGAATCATTTGCGCGCGGGATCACAGAACTCTTAAACCAACCGGCGGAATTGGAAGAAATGGGTATAGCGGCCCGCGAAACAGCCGTCCGGCAACTCTCAGGTTCTGCTTACGCCGATAAGCTGGAAGCTATATACCGCTCTTGTTTGTGAGGAGAAAACCGGTTTTCATAACTTGTTTGTTTTAAATAAGTTAGTTATATAGCCTTACCGCTAAGAAAAACGTTGCACATCCGCTAAAAGTCATTCAAAATAACCTCCTTTCCAAATAACGGGTAAAACAACATGAGATACCTTAGAATCGCGATTACGTTTGCATACATCCTGGTAGATATTTTCTTTATCTCCGCCGCTTTCTTTCCGGCTTATATTCACTATTACGGCACTTTTCCAACCGATTACCGGCTGCACATGTTGGTTTATGCTTTTTGGATGGCAAGTACCGTTCTTTTATTTTTGACGTCACAACTCTATTACACCGTTCGCGAACTCACCATTTGGCGCGAAACCCGCCGCGTCATTCGCGCACTTCTTGCCACAACTCTCTTTGCCATCTCGCTGCTATTTTTGCTAAAAATCCAAACGTTTTCGCGCAGTGTCTTTATCATTAATTTTGTGGCGGCATTAGTGAGCTTGGTGTCGTGGCGCGTTATCAAAAGATTTTTTGTGCGTTACCTGATTGCCAAAGGCTTCAACAATGTCAACGTCCTGATCATCGGGGCCGGGCGGGCAGGCAGACGTTTGGCAGAGGTGCTGGCGCGGAAAAGAGAATTGGGGCACAAAGTAATCGGGTTCTTAGATGATCACATTGCCAAAGATACCGAAATGAAGGGCACGCGTGTCCTGGGCCCGGTGGCGGAGTTTGAAAACATCGCCCGGCGTCATTTTATCGATCAAGTGTTTATTACCATTCCATCCGAACGTAATTTGGTGGCCGGAGTGAGTTGCTTGGCAAAATTAAACGGCATCTCCATTCAAATTGTGCCGGATGATTATGGGCTTGAAGTCAATAACATCCGTCTGCATGATGCAGGCGGCGTTCCGTTACTCGAATATCATAGTCCTTCGTTGAATTACAGCATGATTGTTACCAAGCGACTCATGGACATTGCCATCGCCAGCGCAGCATTGGTGATTTTATCGCCCGTTTTCTTAGCGCTGGCGATTCTCATTCGATTAGACAGCAAAGGACCTATATTCTACGGCTCAAAACGGTGGGGTCAAAAGGGCAGGCTTTTTAAATGCTATAAATTCCGTTCCATGGTCTCAGATGCTGATTCACTGCGCTCAGAACTCCGGGCAGCTGCGCAGATTCATGGGCCGGGATTTAAAATGAAAGATGATCCGCGTATTACGCGTGCCGGCAAACTTCTGCGCAAGTACAGTTTGGACGAGCTGCCACAGCTTTGGAATGTTTTGAGGGGTGATATGAGTTTGGTGGGGCCGCGTCCGCTTCCTGAAGACGAAGAAGTGGGTCAATTTAAGCTAAAATATTTGAGGCGTCTTTCCATTAAGCCGGGTTTAACGTGTCTCTGGCAAATCAGGGGACGGAGCGATATTCCATTTGAGCGTTGGATGAAGCTGGATGAATATTATATCCGTCATTGGTCGCCGGCCATGGATGTCGGAATTTTGCTAAAAACCGTTCCCGCTGTTTTTAAAGGGAAGGGTGCTTATTAATGATGTCTCACGCAGTGCTTGCGCATTTGCGCGAAACGCTTGCCGAGCGTTTTGGTAAAAATAAGACCGAAGAACTCTGCCGCCTTATCTATGAGATTGCCCGGCGTGAAGAAAATGAACCCCTGAACATTTTGACGCTTGCCTTGGAAGGCAGTGCACTTGAACAAATTCGTTTTACCACTTTAAAGCAGACCCTCCTCAAACGCCGGTTTCCCAATTTAGCGCCTGAGGATTTAAAACGCACTTACTTGGCACCGCTTCATCTGCCCTCAGAGTCAGAACAAATCCCGAGTATGCGGGAACTATTTAAGCCGACTGCGATCTTTATTGAAAAACGTGCCAAACACTACCCGCTTGCGGGGCGTGTGATGAACGCTTGGCCTGAGGTGGAGATGGTTGAGATCGAAGCCATCGATGAATTAAGGCGTCCCAAGAAAGACTGGATGAAAGACTTTGGTAAGCGGACGCTCGCTATCTCAGTGGAACCGTTTGATTTGGTAAAGCCTTGCCCGTGTTCAACGAGCACGGTGTCGTGTAACTATTATTTATTGAACATTGGGTACGGCTGTCCTTACGACTGCACTTATTGTTATCTGCAGGCATATCAAAATTTACCGGCCATTGTGCTCCCGGCTAACTTGGAAGAATTTTTGGCTCACATGGATCAAAAGCTCGAGCTCAAACCCGGACAGTTTACCCGTATCGGAACGGGCGAATATGCCGACTCACTCGCGCTGGACTGGTTGACCGAATATTCAAAAATATTGGTGCCGCATTTTAAAGACAAAGCCGTGACGCTTGAGCTGAAAACCAAAAGCGACTGTATTGAAAATTTATTAAACCTGGACCATGGCGGCCGAACCGTGATCGCTTGGTCCGTCAATCCCGAGCGGTTTTGCAATGAAGAAAAGAAAACAGCCGCCGTTCAGGAGCGGCTGCGGGCGGCAAAACGATGTGAGGAAGCCGGGTACGGAACGGCGTTTCATTTTGATCCTTTGATCCTGGCAGAGGGATGTGAAAAAGATTATGAGCGACTGGTTGAAATGCTTTTTGACCATGTCAATGAATCAATTCGTTGGATTAGTTTGGGCGCGCTTCGCTTTCATAAAGACTTAAGACGCGCGGCAGAGTACCGGCATCCCGAAAGTCAAATTTTTCTGGGAGAAGGACGTCTCGATCCTTTGGATGAAAAAATGCGCTACACAGCGGACTCACGCATCCGTTTGTACCGTGAAATGGTTCGCCAGATTCAGCGTTACCGTCAAAATACCCCCATTTATCTCTGCATGGAATCACCCGAGGTGTGGCGCTCTGTCTTCGAAGGGAAACCCTACCAAGGTAAGATCGATCAGTGGATTGCTTGCGGCAGTTCTTGAATTAAATCCCCCGCACAAATGAAAAGTCTGTCTTAGTGTCATTCCACTTGACACAATTATTCATAGTTGGATGACACGCTAACTATTACTCGCTAGAACTGGTTTCATAAGTCCTCGCAAGTTCAACAACCGCAAGTCATTGCGATCCGCCTTAGGCGGAGAAGCAATCTCAGGTTTTCTGCCAAAGGCAGATCCGTCCTCAGGCGGAAAAGAGGGATTGCCGCGTCCCCGCCAAGAATCGGGGCGGGTCCTCGCAATGACGTGAATAAGGTAACTTATGAAACCGGTTCTAGTCACTATGGAAGCTTATTCAAGATCAAACTTTTCAACCGAAGCGCGTTTCAGTAACGCGGCCCACCAATCAATAAATGAACTTTGCGATGCTTGCGTCGCCAATTTTTCTTGAAAGGCTTGACGCTCATCACCCGTGAGGGGTTCTGCGGCATGGTTTTCTTGGCTAATGATGCGAATTAATTGAAAGCCGCTTAAAGTTTTGATGGGAGATGAAATCTGATCGGCAGATTGAGCGAGGAGCGTGCTCATGGCATCCTGATCGATTTGCAGAATGCGCATGTAGGTGTGAACGGAAATAGGGCCGAGCTTATTAATTTCGGAATCTGTTTGATCGCGCGCTTTCTCCCAGGTGCTGATTTCAGCGTGGGCGTCGTGAAAATCAGCCGCTTCTTTCTCGGAATCAAAGGAAGCGTATTCGACGTTGAGTTCGGTATTTTCGTTAGCGTAGGCTTGATCAACTTCAGCTTCACTAAAAGCGGTGCTGATTTTGCGGTGTTCATCAAGTAATTTCTGAACCGCTAAGAAGCGTCTCAGGCGCTCTTCAAATTGCCTGGCGTTTTCCTTAAAATTATTCTCGACCCATTGTTGATAAAATTCCGGGTTAAAAGCGCCGTCGCCGCCGAAAAGCTTCTTGATTTCATCCCGCACTTCCGTGTCGTTCACTTGAATGTATTCTTTGGCGGCTTCGCGTTCTAAAACCACTTGCTGCCAGGCGGCGTTTTCCAAGTCTTCATATTGCCACTTAGCCTCATCCGGCTGCGGCATGAAAACTTCCACGGAGCGCATGGCATCACGAAACTCTTTAAAAGTCACGATTTTGCCGAATACACGGCCGACCCCTAAGGACTCTTTGTCTGTCCCCAGAAGGAAGCTGGTTCCGCCGTAAAAAATAAACGAAAGGACGATGATCCAAATAATAGGGCCGACTAAGCGGCGCATGGTTTTCATGAGGGGAAGATTACCATAAAAAGTGATCAGTGACTAGGAAATAGGTGTCAGGGAGAGAGAGCAGGGACCAGGGATTAGGATCAAATGGAAATGTCATCGCGGGGACGGCGCAAAGCCCGGACGAAGGCCGGCGCAGTTGCGCCGGCACTCAATAGGAATCCATTAACCGTCCCGCCATACGGCGGGACGAAGCAATCTTTGTATTAAGATTCTAAGATTGCTTTCCGTCACACCGCGTGGATGGATCTCCGCCAGAGGGACGGATCATCCTTTGGCTGACGTCCTTTGACAGATGCTCACTCGCAGTAAATCTCCGTTGACTCTTTGACACCTGAACCCTGACCCCTGATCCCCGTTACTAAAGTTTTCGTTCAAAAGATCGTATGAACATGATAAGATTTGCAACGTAGGGTCAGACTCAAAAAAGGGTCTGACCCCGGTATTTTGATTCATAGGGACGGTTCTTGCGAAAGACAAGCGAAGCAAAACCGTCCCTCTACAATGTTTTACAATGTCATCCCTGCAAGTTTTTGGCAGGGATCTAAAAACTTAGATCCCCGACACTTTCGGAGAAGAACATCAAGTTCTTCCCGAACACTTTCGGAGATGAGCATCAAGCTCATCCCGAAAAGTGCTCGCGCAAAAGCGCGCAGCGAAGTGCTCCGTGCATGAGCGCGAGTGCAAAGGCTTTCGGGGATGACAAATATGATTAGGTCAAAAAAGGACTCATATGAAGAAAAATAACCGCGGTCTTATCCCATTAGAAACAACAAATCACCGATTGGGAGAGAGACGTTTTTATCCGGGTACTCACACCCTGTTGCTCTTGCGCCGCAGGCAAAATAAGAAACAATCTCTAACGGGGTTTACTATGATCGAGATTTTGCTTGTCGTCATTATTATTGGTATTTTGGCATCTCTGATTGTGCCGCGCCTTTCCGGCCGCTCAGAAGAAGCGCGCCGGCAAGCTGCCAAAGCAGACATCATGGGCGGTTTGGCGCTCGCGCTTGACCTATATGAGGCCGACACGGGAAAGTACCCAAGCCAACTCAATGATCTTCTCAAAGAACCAAGCGGTGTCAACAATTGGCGCGGCCCTTATCTCAAGCGCGGCATTTCCAAAGATCCGTGGGGGAGCGACTACGTTTATCAAGCGCCCGGCATTTATAATACCGAATCCTACGATCTTTTTTCATCCGGTCCCGACCGCAAAGAGGGGACCGATGACGACGTGACGAATTGGAATGTTGAAACTTAAGCGCACAAGAGCACAAGAGCACAAGAGCACCAGTGCACCGGTGACAGGCCAAAAGTATACGCTTGTCACTTGCGTCCTTGTGACTTGTGTCCTTGTGATGGCTTGTGCTTCCACACCAAAAAAAATTCCTGTCATTTATGATGTAAAGCCTACCGATCCGTATGAGGTGATCGGCATTGTTGAAACCAAGACAGAGTGGCACGGCCTGCAATGGGCTTGGTTTTGGTGGCACTACATGCCTTGGCAATCCGCCATTTATAAAAAGCACAACGAAGCCCTTATTAAAAAAGCTCAAAAGCTAGGTGCTGATGCGGTCATCAATATTACATATTTTCCGAAACGCCAAGGCGCACAGGGTGAAGCCATACGATTTAAATAAGCGTACCTCGCACTTCGTACATCGTACATCCGAAAGTTAGTTTGCCGCTATTCTCAATATAAATGTTTAATTAATAATGAGATGCTAAACAAGACCTTTTAGCCAAAGAACGATTAGCTCGATTAGAGCCAATGATTTACCGCTTTGACGTACGATGTACAACGTACGATGTACGAAAAAACACTTTACATTCCTCCTAATTTGTCGATAATAAATTTGCACGCAAAACAACGGGAGATCATGTGAAAAAAACAATTCACCAAGCAGCTCTGGTTGTCACTGTTTTAGCCTTCATTTTTTCTTTTCCTCAATTTG
>PCVY01000026.1:0-663 GCA_002787155.1 Candidatus Abzuiibacterium crystallinum
CGTTATCAGAAACGCCACCGCCATTAACCGTTTGACGAAAAGCAACACCGGCATTTTCATCCCGCCTGAGTTCAGAGCGTCCTGCTTCGGTTTCAAGAAGTCCTTCAATATGGTTAGCAGCGCCTTCAATCGCCCTGCGATCTTCAGGCTGTACATTCCTCGGAGAAGCTAGATTAAAATTAGCCGGCCTTGCTGTTATGTCTAATGGCGCGGCCAAACTTGATTCTGTGATGACAACTGTTTTCTGATTGCTCGTGTAACGCACTTCCCCTTGAGTTAGATCAACGTCGTGCAAGATTTTCGAGCCCGGCTTGGTCACTACATTTGACAAAAGTTTTTCAGTCTCTTTAATGTGATCGGTAACGGATTTCATTTGGTGATTATGCACACTCTCCCATTGAGTCACGGCCAGCGGGAAAAACGGCTTGAGAATAATTTCCCATCCCGGTGCTAATTTTTTTGAATACCCTTGGTTTAAGATTAAATCCAAAACTGTGTTCAATACGGAGGGCTCTGGATTGACGAGTAAAAGTTGATGAACAGAGTGATCGGGTAAAGACGTTAGCAGCTGTTCAGCATCTATTTTTAATACGACCAGATTATCCAATGTTTTTGAATCAATCTGAGCCTGCAATTGACCTGCGTGCCAAGCTTCCCAATATC
>PCVY01000026.1:672-6557 GCA_002787155.1 Candidatus Abzuiibacterium crystallinum
GATAGGATGGGCTTGCACCTGAAATTTCGGGGTTAAGCACCCAAGCATCGGTCGCGATAAAATTGATTTCCGGATGTCGGCGTGCCATGGCCGCAATATGAGCCGTGCTTCCGCTGCCGATCTCCAATAAAACAGGTTTATCTGCTCTGAAAAATCCGGAAACCCGATCGATCATTGCTGGTGAATTTTCATTCTCGCGCAACCAGCGTTCCATCATCGTTTCTTCATCATCAGTCATGCGTAATTCAGGGCGAGAAGTCGTTTGTGTCGTTGCGGGTTGTTTGCGCTCTCGTCGGCTGCCATTCTTCGGATGATTGTAAACATGATGGTTGAAGACAAAATGCCTCACCTGTTCTACTGAAATTCCATCAAATTCCTCCTGCTGATGCAAACGTTCGGTGATTTCTGCGTAAGTGAGGGGTTTTTGTGCTTGGTCAAGAATTTGAATGATGGCTGCCTCTAAACGATTGCTGTCAAAATTCGATTTCACACGTAATTCGCTCTTCGTTTTCTCTGGTTGATTTTTATCAGTATCTTGATTAACCGCTTGCGGTTGCGGGGTTTCATCGACGGGCATCATGCGTTCAAATGTAAACTTCAACACACCTTCCGGCTGTCTGATGGAACTCTCATCCGGTTGAGCGACATAACCGATTTGAATTTGTTTAGCAGTATACTGATCTACCCACGAAAATTCGGTAAATTGGATACCCAGTTCCTCAAAAAAACGTTGGTAATCTTCGTGCACTTCCGTCATTGAGTGATAGGCTCGTCTGTGTTCATTCAGTAAATTCATAATGAAATAAGCCAATGCCTGTGCTGCCCGATATTTAAGCGGTAAAGCACTTGGGCCAATGAAGTGAGCCCGGTTGCGTTGAATGGCTAGTTTCAAGCTTCGACTTAAATCGCTAACCGGCTGGGCAAAGAAATTTTCTCCCCGCACAAGGCCAAAAAGCCATGCCAAAAGGATGCCCGTTTGAATGCGGTCGATTTTGAGTTTCTCTGCAAACGATAAGGCGCTGTAACCGGCAATGGTGCGGTAATGTTTGCCCAATGGCGGGATGGGTGTTAATTGCGTATCTGCCGGATGTCCTTCCAAGCGGTCTTGAAGGACAACTAATCGAGCGTCATCACCGACCACCACATTATTGGTTAAATCACCATGCGGTAAGCCTGCCTGCTCAAACATTCCGACGCTTTGAATTAACCAAGAACCGGCATGAACCAATGTTTTGAAATCCGTAAACAAATAACGATAAATATTGGGATACATGGGCAACTGCCACAGATGAATATGATTGGTAATGCCCGCTCGCCGGATGATATGAAACGTGTAGTCTCCAACAGTCCCTGCCAAAAATAGCCGTGCAATACTCGGGAAATGGAGTCCCTGCGCTTGATGGCGAATGACCCCGGGTCCTTCAATCTCGCCTGTCGGTGCAATGCGAATAACAGTATTAATATAAACCGGATGTGAATAAATGGCAGGCTGATCGACCGGTAAGTGAGGTGCAATTTGTTCCAAAGGCAAATCAAAGGTAAAAACTTTTGCCCAGTTTCCTTGACCAATTTGTTGTGTTAATCGGATACCGACATCTAAAAAAGGCCCATAAAAAGCTTGTGTCTTTGGATCGGGGAAAGTTTCCACATGATCGACCGGCATTTGAAAAGAAACGTCTCCCTGCGGTGCAGGCGGGAAGTGTTTTCCCCGCAGTTCGGCCCGAACAGCCGTTCGCTGTGAGGAGCCGACAGTGCCAAGCCGGTTAGCTTGGCGCAGTTCTGCTTTCGTTTTATTTGACTGGTTATCTTTTTTTGGTGTAAGAGACTGAATGATTTGCTGAAGTTCAGCGGCATGCTGGTCAAATACTGTCCGGAAAGCAGCAAAGGCTTCATAGACTTCTTGGGATAATCCATTTTCTCGAATAAATTTGGCCGTCAAACGGACGCTCAAAGGGTGTGCTCGGTCTTCGGTGTCAATACCCTCAGCCCATTCTTTTAGTTTTGATTCATTGCCAGGATTCGAAAACGAATTAGACCAATGGTCGATGGAACTCATTCGCGCATGTAGTGTTGGAATCGCTCTAGGAAGAAGCGGCTTGCGAATCGAAAACAGACCTAAAAGATCTTGTAAGGGTGCTTCGGTCAAATGAATCACGCCACGAAAAGTTGAGCCCTTTGATGGCGCAAGTGAACGCACATTTTGATCAAAAGCATCTAGCAGTAAATTAACGATTTGTTTTCCCCTAGAGCGCGCCGCTGATTGAATTATTTGATTCAGTTCGTCCTGACGTGCTTGAAATGCATCGCGAAAGATAATGAGCTGGTCCCGCACGCCATCGGTCCAACCGCCTTTCGTAATGAATTTGGCAATACCTAAAATGCTTTTGGAAAGCCCTGGCGGCGGGTTGGCCACCATTTGATCTGCCATTTCTTTAATGCGAGTAATATCACTTGTTTGAATCATTTCATCTAGAAAAAGAGTGATTTCCTTCAGGCTGGCATAAGCGGCTATGATTTCTTTCGGGTTTTGATCAGTACCGTCAATCATGCTGTTCAGGAACACATATAATGCATGTAGGTGCACGCTCACCGGATGTAGAAAATCGCGGAAGTTTCCACTCGTTTCGCCAGCAGATTCATCCATTCCATGAAGAACCAACATGAGCTCTTGAACCAGCTCCTTTGCCCGAATCCATTGATCGCGTTCGACTGTTCTTAGCTCAGAACGATCAAGTTCGGGTGTGATTTTAAGACGGAAACGGATGGGATCACTTTCAAATTCACCCGGACGAAAAGCAGTGCCGGCAAAACTACCATGCCCGATCTCCTGTGTCAACCGGATACCGGCGTTCAAAAAAGGCCGATAAGCCAGATGCGCTTCAACCGGGTCAAAATCTTTGCGTTTGACATGCTGGGCGCGAAGCTCGCTTTTTGAATCAAGTGACTGAAAACCAAATTTTCTCAAACGTCCCCACAACTCGGTTTCTTTGGAAAGCACCAAACGCAATGTGCGGCTGTAAACGTCTCCCCTTTCAATATCAGCCCTGACTTCGGCTTCAAAATCCTCCATGGGAATCAGTTCCAATTCTGATATTTCGTTGAGGTTGTAGCCTTGGCGAATGGCCTCAAGCTCTTCATCCGTCACCACATAGGCGTAAACGGTGACAAACTCGCGGTTGAAGCCGGTCTCAAGGGGATATTCGCGTTTGATTTCCAATGGTTTTGAGATTGGTATCAAACGGTTTTGGTTAAATGTGATACCAACTTCTTCGGCGCCCTCTCTTAAAGTAGCTTCGAGCGGCGTTTCTCCGGCATCCACATGTCCGCTAACAGCTACCTGGAATTTATCTGCGGATTCTGTTTCTTGGGATGAGCGTTTTTGCAATAAAATTCTGCCATGTTGATCAAAAAGATAAATATGAGCCACCTGATGCCACCAGCCGTTTTGGTGTATTTCTTTTTTCATCGCTTGGCGTCCGGTGGGGGCACGATTCTCATCCAAAATATCCAATAAACCTGTTGCTGAACTATCAATCCCGGAAACACCTCCTTTTAAAGTCACGCGTCCTGTTGCCGGGATGGCTCTGAGCTCAGCACGCGCGTTTCCGGCAGCCACTTTCACGTTTTCCTTTAATCGATCAATGATGGGATGAAAGTCGATATTTTCAATCTTCACATTCACATCCGGCCGCATCACAATTTCGACAGCAGCATGTAATAACTCCAAAACTTCGGATGGCGACAGATTGCCGGGGGGGATGTCTTCTCCAAAATAACCTTTCAAGAATTCTATTTGTTCGGCCTTTGTTACCCCGCCGTTAGCATCATGAATCTGGGCCAATGTCCGGCGCAACTCTCCCGTCATCAAAGCAAGCAGCTGCGCTTCGGTCAAGTGATCCAACGCCCGGCTTTGCATGTGATCAAGATCGTGCACAACCGGCAGATTTTCTTTTAGACCATCGAAATCGATCGACATGTTAGAAAGATGCAGGAAAAAGTGTACAAAACCAAGATCGTGAAGCAGCCGAAGCGTTCCGCCGTAAAGTCTGGCTTTCTTTAACCCAAGCCGGTTTTTCTTCAACCTGCTTAAACCCGATTCCGGAACACCCAACATGACAAATCCTAAAGGATTTTCTTCGAAAGATTTGGCATTCGGAAACAAGCCGACGGCGAGCAGTGCTTTGACGCGGGCTTTTTCATTAAAAGCGGCGTTGGTATGCAATAGATGTGTATTAACAAATTCCCGCGCTGCTACTTGATACACCATAGCACCTTGGGGCGATCTCGGATTGGGGTGCTTGTCGACGTAAAAACCGTCGGGTGTTGCGGAAAATAATTGATCCTGTCGGCCATGGCCATCATGCGGCTCTAGGAGTTCACGTTCATCAAATGAGATGCGCTTTAATTGAATGGCTGCGATTTTTTCGCCATGTTCATCTACAAAAGGATGTTCAAGATGAATCAAAGACGGCGTATGATTTTGAATTAATGAAGCATGCTCGTCATTTTGGGTCAGCAGGTGTTTAATCGCTTGCCAATCATCCGGATGGATTTTGTCGGCATAAGGAATATAGCGGCGCAAGACCGCATTTCGTTCACCCGCTAATAGTTCCGGTGCTTTTGTTTGATCCGTAATCACCTCGCGGATATCAGGATCCAAATGCGCCAAAGCCGCCTCTTCCGCTTCAAGAGCCTTCGAGATAACTTCGCTTGGTGTTTCTATTTTGACTGCATTTTGAACATCTGGCGCCGTTTTGGTGACACTTTCGGATGCGGCATTTGCTTCAGATGCAGGCATTCTTAGTTCAATGGCATAACCGAGGATATCTTTTTGTCCTTCCAAACGGATAAGACGAAACGTGCGCGTATCTTTAGGGAAACCATTCGCATCTAAAAAGGCGTTGATTTCTTCTTCTGAGAGCGCAAATTTGTTCTCTTGTATCATTAAACCAATGAATCCCAATTGACGTTCATACATGGTTTTAAGCGTTTTCAGGAGGTCTAAGATGAGTAACCGGACGCGTTCTTTATCAAAACCAAGTTGTTCCACTTCCGGATCGGTAGATGGATCGAAAAGATATTCAATGATGTCCGGAAAAATCAATTGAAAATAAGGAAGGAAACGAGTCACTTCGGGACCGTGTACAAATGCTTGCAGCAACGGTAGCCATTCGGGTATTTCGCCTGTCGATAAAGTTGTGGTTTCAAGCGCATCCACGGCCTGCAGAATGTAATCATACATTTCCTTAAGCACGGTTTGTTCGTGGATAAAATAATCCCGCATGATGGAGTCCTGGTGGTCGACAAACAAGAGTATATGCCCGCCTGGCTTTACGACACGCTTCATTTCGGAAATTGTTCGATCCCAATCCATCATGGCCAGCGGTAAAAAACCAAAAGCAAAATCAAATGCATGATCTTGAGGCAACGTATCGGGAAAAGGTTCGATGCGAATGTCGGTCGCCTGAAGTGTCGGGAATTCTTTGGACAGAAACCTAGCCCAGCCTTCGGTGTCAACACCAAAAGTAACCGCTTGAAATGTTTGTGAAGGCGCCATCGATCGAATCCACCCGATCATAGCATCATGAATTGTTTGACCAATTTCCCCCTGGCGATCCCAACTGCGCTGAGCCATCTTTTCATATTCAGCGAATGCTGCACTTAGCGAAGCTGATTGCTTGACTTGTTCAATTTCGTTTGCAATGGATTGGACATTGCGAGACAACGGAATCGATGCCAAAAGAGCCAAAAGAAACTCAGGGCTGCCCAAGGAAATTTGCATGTCTTGACGTAATTCGGAACGGTCAGGCTCGGGTGTAATTTTAAGACGGAAACGGATGGGATCACTTTCAAATTCACCCGGACGAAAAGCAGTGCCGGCAACA
>PCVY01000026.1:6571-9035 GCA_002787155.1 Candidatus Abzuiibacterium crystallinum
GCGGCAAGATGTGTCTGCGGGTGTTTGCTTCTAATTTTCGCTTGGTTTGCCGCAACAAGTAAAGACTCCAATCCAAGTCTTCGCGCAGCATTTCATAATGACCACGCTGATGGTAAAGTTCGCGCATTTCAGGCGTCACTCCCCACACACCTTCCGGCGACCAAATACGTTTGCCGATGTCTTTAATCCGAGACAATTTTTGATTAACGCGAATCAGTTCTTTTTCGAGCAATGCGGTCTTTTTGGCTAAGATGTCATTGGGTGCTCCTTCCTCATCATCCCACTGATCCCCCAAAAGGGAAAACACCTCCTCAGGCAAATCGTTAACGAGATCGTGAAAAATTTGCAATTGCGGACGCCATTCCACCCACAGCCGCTGCAATTGAGCCCTTACTAAATGATCAAGTGCCTGCGGCTGCATCATGGCAGACATAAAATGATCTAAATCAGGCACCCAACTCGGATCATGATTAAGAATTCTTTGGCTAAATCTTTCTTGTTCCATGGCTGCTGCCAGATCAGCAAATAATTTGGGCTGCTGCCGGATCAAGCGTACGACTTCAGGAAACAATTTACGCCCCCATTCATCCATTAATTGGTTATAAGCTTTTCGTTTCTTTATACTCCAATCATAAACATCAACTGCGATATCGGGATCATCAAGAGCCGCTTCATTTTGTAATGTTGAGTCCGGAAATACTGAGAGTGTTAAACCATTAAACAAGCTTGGTAAGTTTTTTGTTACCAATGTTTGTAAATGAACTTCCTGACCGATCCAATCGACCGCACGTCCGCCAAGCCCCGCACCGGAAGCCCATAAAGCCGCCCCAAATAAACGAAGGACTGTCCGTCTTTGTACGCGCGTGGTGACCAGTGAATGCGCGGCTGATTTTGACATTTCCCAAACATCAGATACACCACTTTGACCCACGGATTGAAGACGTTCCGCGGCCGCTACCAATAGTCGTTTGTCAGGTTGCAAAGAAGCCCAATCAACCTCATTTTCTAATCCGCCATACAAATCGGTTAACAACACGATGAGAGTATCCTTGGCGTCTTCTTTAGCCAGACGCCTGAAGAAGTCATCCACCAAAATATGATCCTCATATTCGTCATCTGCTGCTTGCCGCTTTTCGCCAACAAGGACCGCTTCGCGGCTGATCCGATCCAAAGTCTCTACATTGGCAATCAAATAACTCGGATCATTAACCATTTCACGAAGTTCAGATTTTGTCTTCTTTTCGAGCAATTTCTCTTTGTCCGCTTTTGGTAAACTATTTTTATGAAAGACGGTTTTGCTGAGGATAACTGCCGCGACTAAAAGAACACCCCCAGCAACGCCGAAAATAAGCAAACTGTTTGAGAGCAAATACGCCATGGCCGAAACGCTCGTGATGACTGAGAGTCCAAATAAGAATGTGAGAAAGAAAGGAATGTGCTTGATATCCGATGATTCGGTTAAATCTTTATTCGGATACCTGGCCGACAGGCTAACGTCGGAAATACCTTCACTCTCTTCGTGTTCAATACTAACTTGAACGTATTCGTCAGAGTCTTGATGAACAGGGATATTTTTAAAATTAATATGCTTAATTTCAGACCAAACGGGGCCTTCTGAAGGGAAAAAGTAAACTGGTTCACCATAATAATTTGCCGCAAAACCAAAAAGCGCGTTGACTTTCTCGGGACTACCGGGACCGAAAACAATATATTCTCCCACGCGAACTGATTGCGTTGGGGAGTCACTTAAAACCGGCCTTTTGTCTTTTGGAATCCTTTTCCCGATTTCTTCCAAGCGCTTTGATAATTGCCCTTGAAAATGAATATGGGATTCTGCCACACGCCTGAGTTCTGGATCTGAAATCTCAGAAAGTTCAAGATGCGCCATTTTAGCAAGCGCGATAAAATCTGCTTCCTTAAAAGCAATTAAAACATAATCCCCTTTTGGCAATTTTGACCGAAAACTTCGGTCCAGGATGGCTTTTTGATCATCCGTCAAACCTTCTAAGCGCCCCAACACAATCTCTCTTTTTTCCCCACCGTATTCTCCTTTGATATGATGGCCATCCGACTCAATGGTCAAATGAATCGCAACGGGTATGGTGACTTCATGCAGTGCTTGTGTATAGTTAAAGCGGGTGATGATGATCTGTCGTAACTCTGAATGAACTGAACCGCTCTTGTTACCTCTCGGATTGTCTGTGTCCCGGTCAATATCCCCTTTTACTTCTAGACTCATCACGGTTGCTCTGAAGTGCGCTTCTGAGCCTGTGTCTTCCACATAGCTCGAAATTTTTTTGACGAAACTGACCAGAGCCCAAATCAGAAAAACGCCGGCCGCAATCATGGGATACCACACAAACAAATTAAGAAAATTGGCGATGAGTAAACGGCTATTTTGTTTGGCTTCATAGCCGCCGCCGTAAATTCTTTCTTGAAGCGTTAGGACATCTGAGGCGCGGCG
>PCVY01000026.1:9054-19452 GCA_002787155.1 Candidatus Abzuiibacterium crystallinum
ATTGACGGGGATTAATTCTGGTTCATGCCGTGCGGCGCGTGAAGAAAGGTCCGACACATCATCCATCTCCAAGGATACGATAACCTCGTTAGGCAGACGATGCTTGGCTTCATCATATTGATCGCTGACATTAATCTTTCGAATGGCAAATCGTCTTTCGCGTGAAGCAACGGTGAGTGCTTGATAAATCGGAAAGGAAAGCGTTTGTGTCTTTAATAATCCTTCTTCCGTATGATCCTCAAATACAATGTTAGAATTGCGATAAACTTCTGCTAAATTGACAACATACGGTTTCCCGAGCGTGGCTTCCCGAATATTTGCCAGATATCGGAACATCCCAAAAGCCGTTAGCCCCAATAGACCCGTTAACACCAATAAGGTCACAGCCTTTCGGTACCTGGCAATCAAATGGCCGGTACCTTTGAGGAATTCATTACTGAAAATGCCGCGGCTTTTTTTCTCGAGGGATGCCAAATGACGGGCAGCCAGTTTTTGAAATTGTTCGGTTGCTTTGGGCAAGCTTTTGTGTTGGGTTATTTGGAATATCTCAACATCAAGGTTTGTGGTTTGAACATTATTCAAAGCAAGGCCCGGCTCGCCTTGAGTGGTTTGAACGCCCAAGTAGAACTGTAACGGCGTATTTCCTGCCACGACTGCTGAATCTTGCGGATGGGTGAGATCGAGTGTGTTCCGTTGAAAATAATCGCCGTGGCTTGACATAAATTTAAAAGCAGTGACTGAAATGGGGACTTCGGCCCGCTTTCTTGAGTCATCAGACACTTCATCCCTGAGTCGCGTCACATGAATCAATCGTAATTGCTTGTTTTTATTTTCACCGTGAATGAGGAAATACCGCGTCTTATCTTTTTCTTTCACGCCCACCATCACTAAATCACCGGCGCGAAGACGCGCGAGCGGAATGACAAATGGAGTTCCCGCGCGTTTGGGTTGAATTTGGCGCTCCCCTAACTTTTTCTGAATGGTAAACACATCGTCTTTTTCAATTTCTCGTCTATCGTTGTCTTGGCGCAGTTCGGATCTAGTGTTTCCTGATTGATTTCCATCGGTGGGCAAGGTCTGAAGAGTTTTTAATTGCCGCCAAATCAAAGCCGTGGGTTCCATCTTGACTTTTGGGGAAGCAAGTGTTATTGTTAACTTCCCTCCCACGAAGAAAGGAAAGATGTGATGGTAAAACCACCCAAAAAACCGGGTTATTCCGAAAGAGAAGTCAAGGTAATCCTCGAGGATATTGACAGCCAATTTCGCGTGTTCGGCGAAGGCATGGAACAAGTCAATTGCCGTTTGGACAAAATTGACGGGCGTTTGGATCAAATTGACGGAAGATTGACGCGCGTGGAAACGGACGTTTCTATGATTAAGATCGTGCTTAAGAGTGTCGCTACCAAAGACGATCTCCTTGTGATTGACCGCCGTCTCACGGCTCTCGAAGCTCGGTAATCTTTTAGATCTTTTTTCTTCCAAGAGTCCGGTGCTGTCTTCGATTAGGTTAGGATTGTGGCGCAGTTCGGCCCGCCCCGTGGAGGGATACAACTCGCCCGGCCAATACTGTGAAAAAGATTTTATGTTTCCTTCGGCTTTTTGGAACCAGCGTTCGAACCGTTGGCGCCGCCCTTTTGCCTGATCCAAATAAGGTCCATACGCGGCAAGAAAATTATTTTTAAGTTCATGAAACATTTGAGATGCGGTGGGGACAAAAGTGCCGTACATGAGTTCCATCCAAAGGTCGAGCACTGATGCGTCCGGATCTGCTTCTAGTAATTTGATTGTCGAGGACAAATCCAAGTCAGGGAATTCGGCTTGTCTGCTCCGGACAAACTCTAGGAGCGTGCTGGCCTTCGCCAATTGCTTTGGTTCAGTCTGACGAACATTCAAAAGAGCCTTTTGTAATTTCTCAAGTGCATCTCGTTCCTCGAATGGCCAATTAAAAGGAAATGCGAGCGGCATCCAAAAATCCAACGATTGGGGATCGGCTCCGCGTAGCAAGGGCGCAATGATCGGCACAAAATAAGGAATGCTTTCGAGAATTGCCTTAGATAAAATCTCCAACTTTCCATCTTTGGCGTCCTGCATTCTTGATACGTTTTGTTGCCACGCAGCTAGCGCAAGATACCAAACCGCATCCGCAGCATCCTTTAGCATTAGTTCCTCGGGAAGGAGTGTGTAATTTCCTAGCTCATTCAGGAATATATTTAGTTCCCGACGAATTTGTTTTGCTGTTTCATCGTTGGGGAGTAACAACTCATACAGCTCAGCAGCCCTGCCGTCAGGATTAGATTGGGCTAGGTCTTCTAAAATCGTCAGAATGTGCCAATAGCGCTCCGGTGTAATTTCTTCCTCATTGATTATTGGTTTAACTCCTTCCAACGCCTGTTGAAAAGCTATCAACAATTCCGTGGGCGTAACAAGAACTCCTGGACCAAGCACCGTAAAGAACTGTTGTAAATGAGGGTGCTGAGAAATGTCAGACAATTCACGGAAACGCAGCTCGGACCGGTTGGTTGATGGTCCATTGTCCGCAGTCGATGGTGATTGCGGTTGAGGATCGCCTATTAACGGTTGGCTGTTTTGGCGAAGTTCAGAACTGGTTTTTCCTGATTGATTTCCATCGGTGGGCAAGGTCTGAAGAGTTTTTAATTGCCGCCAAATCAAAGCCGCCCGGGCACGCAAAAGGGATGTATAGAGCCGTTCGCGCATCACACGCAAATCGTTTTGAAAAACGTCGTGCTTCCGGTGACCTTCCAGGTACATCACAAATTTAAACCTAAGATCTTTCATCTCTTGCAGCGGAACTGCCACGGAAGAATCTGCTTTCATCAAGTAAAGATTTGCTTCATCCAACCGGCGAGACGCTTTTGCCCGGAAGACCGGCACAGGATCGTCATAACGGGTCGTCCAGCGAAGTTCTTTGATGATCATTTGTCTGGCATCACTTAAGGCATCTGCTGCCCAAACTACGCGGTTTACATCGGATGCTCGCGCTGAACTGAGCGGTTCATCAATTAAGATCGGTGTTTGACCGTCCGACATTATTTCGTCATTTCTTAAAACAATACCGGAATTAGCCACTAATGTCGAAGATTTGGTGGTACGCATCAAATTTTCATGCGTCATAAATTGAATGTCCATGGCGCTCGTGTAACGGGCGCGTTCTCCTCTAAATACTTGGCGTGGCACCTCTGTGACGGTTAGTTTGATCGGCTTTGGTAATTCTGAATCACTCACATGATCTACCACCACCAAAAGATCCAAATCGGTTGGATCCAGGCGTACCCCATAAAGATAACTGCCAAACCCGATCACACTTCGAATGCGCACCTGACTAGCATCTCCAGGAAACGCTTTTTGTAATTGTTCTTTTAAAAATAATGTAAGTTGCTTGGGATCAATCGAACGCGCCCGGCGCGCAATGTTCTCGATTTCTTCTCCACCCATCAACCCATAAACATTTCTTTCCCGAATCTGATCTTCGTAAGCAGGCGGCATAACAGGGGGCAAATCCGTTTCTGGCTCTGTCAACTCGTAACGGATGTCAGATGGCACTTGGCTACCAAGCTGTTTGAGTGCGCGCACGTCTTGTTTGTCCAGTTGCCAACGTTGTTGAAGCGCTTGATCTAATTTAAGAGACCGGCTGCCTTCCGCCTGTGTCCAGCCGGCAATAACGCTTGCCACGGCTCTCAAATCATGAGACTCAGATACCCAATCAACCAGCTCATTCTCGATGGCACGATTTAGATTTTTGTCATCGGTAACTGTCCTGGCCAAACGATGCAGCACCGTCAGCACATCATCCGAGGCAAACGGTGCCCGTATTCTTGCCTTGGAGAGCTCAAGGATAATTTTATGAATAGCTTCTGATCTTTGATGGTAAGGCGTTAAGTCTTGATCGCGCGACAAAGAAAAAGGGTGATGCTTATCTCTCAAGTATCGGTCGGTGAGGTTGGGTGTTACCTTCTTTGTGTGGTTGAGTAATTGACGGTGCCATTTCTGAATCCACCGCCAAACAAACGGCAAACCACGAGAAGCAAATTGTGTTAACAAGAATTCATAAATTAATCCACTCAAAGATACGGTGGCAAAGAGAAGTATGGCGGCCTCAACATCACGCAGTAAAAGAAGCATGAGCAGGCCCAGCACAGACGAATAACCAATGACAAATGCAAACATCATGCGATGAAACGTTTCCAAATGATTGATGACCGCAAAGAAATATTCGAATGCCAGAGAAACGCTGCGCTCTTTATCGGTTAATTCAAGTTCGATCGTTCTCGATTGCGGCATGTGTATTTTTAGAAAAGTAACGCCGTTACTCACATCCTCAGGTTCACCGGCCGTCACAAACTCCGTTGTTTCCGTTAAAGGATTCCATCGAAGCAAAATGGCGTTTCGATCGCTTGAAAGATAGCGGCTCGCTTTTGGTTCCAAATAGTAATCGTGCTTCGCGGGATTCTCGACTTTGGTCACCAACTCAGCAGCAACGCCCTCACCTTTTCGTTCCGGATATAAAATAAGTTTTTCACGGCCGGAAAGCGATACCTCGACTGCTTTCAGACCAAAAAGACCTTTCCCGCGCAGATATAAAGTTTGTTTGGGATGTGTGCTCTTAAGAACAGTTTTGGACGGTCTTAATCGGTTTGTAAAAACAATCCATTTGGCTTGAAGCGGTTCTCTTAAGAAATTGGCAAGCAGACCAAAACCCGTGAAGAAACCAAAACTAAACAGATAGTAAGGGATGGTTCTTCCTTCTGCAGTCAATTGATCAATCAGCTTTCCGTATCGAATCATATCCGGAAGCGATTGGACAATCGTCCAAATCATTCCCACACTTAGGAAAAGCGTGACGCCAAATAAACCATACAACAAAACACCCGAAACAAATTGGAGCGTCTTCGATTTATTTTTCCGGCTATCTTCCCGCCGAAGTTCAGCGCGAGAGGCAGAGACCGGGGATCGGGCGTCTCCGCCAGAGGATGTCCGCCAAAAAGCACGGCGGACTTGTCCGGATGGACTCGCCAACGCCTTATGGCGAGGATCTGCCTGAAATTGTGTGGAAGAGACCATTGATTCCTCTTTCAGACCTAAAAGACCTCTCGATTCGGAACGGGGTATTTCAGACACTGTTTCTTTTCGACGCAAAATCCAAATTGCGAATTCGTCGTGAGTATGAAGCATAGACGGATCACCATAAACACGGTCAAATGCTCCATTTTTCTCTGTCCATCTTGCGCCGGTATCTGTATGCCATGTCTCTTCCGTTCCCATCAACATGGCTCCGGTATATTGATCCGTTATCAACAATCCGCCCGGCCTGATTATACGAGAGTCAGAAATTAAATAAGAATATGATGGAAGGCCATAAAATACACCTCGAATCACGATGAGATCGGCCGGTGTTTCATCCCATTGCCCCAAAACCTGTTCAGGATCTAAAAAATCCAGCCAGTGAAGTTTTACCAATTGTTTAAACCGTCTATAGCGCTTAAGCCATCGTTCCACGTGTGATAAAAAAATGCCATTCACATCATAAACATGAAACTGAATATCCCAATCTTTTAAGGCCGGGACTCTTTGATTCAAGCGATTCCACATCTTGTAAATTTGACGAAGTTCAAAATCTTGACTATCTCTCTTTGGTCCTCGCCCCACACCAACAATTCGAACGATTAAGGATGATTCTCCGCGTTGTTTTTTTTCTTCGAGTAAATTCATCCATTGCCCCATAAAAACATCCGCCTCGGCATTGTACATGTTTTGCGAAACCGTATATTGTGTGTCCTGAGGATAAAACAAGCGATTCAACACATATTTGATTTCACGAGCTTCGCGCCGTCTTAAATCATGCGGTTCATTCTCCAAGAAATGAACCAGATATTCTTTATACGCAGCGACAGATTTAAAACCAAGCTTTCTGGCGCGCCATTTGAAAAAATCAACGAGAAACCGAGCATTTGGAACCACAACCGCCTGAGCAGATGACCCGTCATCTTTTGAGAAACTTGATAATGCGTCATCTAACGGCTTTAAGATTTCCTCGATAATTCGGATGTCTTCTTGATTAGGGTTTTTTAATTGTCTTTTTCGTAGCTCAGCCCTGTTTTGAGCGTCAAGCACTAATGGATAAGCGTTAAGGTCTGTTTCTTTTCCACTTAATGCATAACGCCTATTGCTTATCGCTGTATCAGTTGACAATTTACGCTGGAGACCAAGCAGCTCTCTTAATTCAGACCGAACGGCGAATGTGTCCATCGCGGCTTTGGCGCGTGTGAGCGCAGGATTTTTTTGGAGAGTTTCGATGACAAGCGGAACATCGCTATATGCGATGGTAGACGTCCAAGAGAACGCTATCACTGTGATCAAAGCAATCAGTTTTAAGGAAGGCTTAAACGGTTGCACAGTTTATGTTGAGTACTTTCCCTCTCTTGTGGATTACCTGATGAGTATAGCCAAAAACCGCTATCTTTTCAATAAGAGGTTTTAAAAAGATTATAATTAACAATAATTTGTACTAAATAGTACTATTATTAGGTGGGAATTCCTGCCTGGGGTCAGGTCCCGGACCTGACCCCACGTTTACCCAGGTTTAGATTTAACGATTGACCACTTCTTCGGAAGCGACAACGGGGATTAAACCGCCTTTGCGGGAGACGTTGATCACCGTCTCTTCGCTTAAGCGGGAAAGGCCGCCGGCATATTTACCATCGGCAGCAAAAATACTGATGCCGGCCTTTTTGTATTCAAAATCTAATTTTTGATTGATCACGACCGGCACAGTAATCTTGGGCTGTCCAACCAATTCTTGGACCACCCAATTTTCTTTGAGCGCCCGTCCGATGGCGGCATTCCAATCTTCATCGTTGGATTCGGCGCCGATCATCACGTCACGCCCGCCGTAATTAAAAGCAGGTTTCAAAACAAGGCTTTCTTTTTCGTCTTTCAGAAAATCAATTAAGTAATTCTTATGCCCGCCATAAAAGTTTTCCGCGTCTATCACACGCCTTGTCCACGGCAAATGCGCTTTGATGTGCTCATTTTCACGCGCTGAAAAAAGCCGCTGATAGGACGGATTGGTTAAAATAGACAAAACGGTTTTGTCGGAGGCAATCTGCGCTCTCAAGGGATTCACCAAGCAAACCGCGCGCTCGCGGTAGGCTTTGATCAAATCCTGAACATCTTCATGGCGGTCGGCCAATTCCACCGTCGTCACACGACGGTAAATGAGGTCAATCTTGAAATTGCCTTGATACAACTTGCCGCCTTTGAACTTCACCTCGGCAGGATCGGCAATGGTAGCTTTGTAACCTTTGCTTTCAAAAAATTGTTTTAAGACTTCGAGCTCCGGCTTGGTCCGGACAGTTTTCCAATCGAGGAGCGCAATTTGAGGATTCTCGTAACCGCCGAATTCTTCATAGGCGCTCAAAAGCCCCGACAAAAGTTTCTGCGCCCGTTCGGATTGTTTGCATTGGTGCTCTTCAAAAAAATCTTTCAGGAAAGGGGTCTTAAAAAACAAGCCTTCCAGCGTATCGCCGTATCCCATTCCCGAAGGTGAGTCGCAGTTGAGCTCAAGCCATTTCACGCTTTCACCTTCTAAGAAACCATCCAAGCGGAAAATGACGACGCTCCGCGAAAGGCCCGGGTCAATGGCAATGAGTTCTTTTTGCGCATCCGTAAACTGAAATTGGGGACTTAATGTGGGTTCCGCAAAATAAAGCGAGGTCACTGTATTGAGAATCGAATGAAAGAAATCGGTAATGGATTTGACCAATTTTTCTTGTTTTGGCGTAATAAAATGCGCTTTGAGAAATGAGGGGATCGGAAAACGGCCGAATTTCACATTGCTTTTCTTGAGCTGGTCTTGATGCTGTTTGACGGCAGCAATGGCTTCGGCATCATGCGCAATCAAATATTGATCGTAAGCATGATCCACGTTGCGGCTTGAGTCAACGGATGAAAGCCGCGTCACGACGACACCTTTCCAAGCGTGTTTTGAACTGTTTGACCGATATCAGCGGGACTGTCCGCGACTTGAATGCCGACAGAACGCAATTTTTTGACTTTTTCAGCCGCCGTACCGCTTCCGCCCGAAATAATGGCGCCGGCATGGCCCATTCGTTTACCGGGCGGTGCCGTTTGACCGGCCACGAAAGCTGCCACCGGTTTGGTCATGTGCTGCTTGATAAAGTCTGCAGCTTGTTCTTCGGCTTCCCCGCCGATTTCACCGATCATTAATACACCTTCAGTTTGTTTGTCTTTTTCAAAAAGTTCCAAGCAATCAATAAAGTTGGTCCCTAAAACAGGGTCCCCGCCAATGCCGATGCAAGTCGACTGCCCTAGTCCGCGCGAACTCAGCTGCCACACGGCCTCATAAGTCAGCGTGCCGCTTCTTGATACCACACCTATTTTACCAGGCTTGTGAATATAACCCGGCATGATGCCGATTTTGCAAGCCCCCGGCGTAATGATGCCAGGGCAATTAGGGCCGATTAAACGTGTTTTCCGTTTTTCAAAATCGAGTTTCACTTCAATCATGTCCACAGTCGGAATACCTTCTGTGATACACACAATGAGATCAATCCCCGCATCCGCCGCTTCCAGAATAGCCGCTTTTGCAAATTTGGCAGGCACATAGATCACGGATGCGTTAGCGCCCGTTGCCTTGACCGCCTCGCGAACCGAATTAAAAACGGGAATTTGATCAACCTTTTGCCCGCCTTTGCCGGGGGTGACGCCTCCAACAATTTGCGTGCCATATTCGGCCATTTGCCGCGCATGGAATGCGCCATGCGTTCCGGTAATGCCCTGCACAATCACTTTGGTATTTTGATCAACTAATATTGACATTTATTCATCTCGTTGTCATTGCAAGGACGGTGCGAAACCCGGACAAAGGCCGGCGCAGTTGCACCGGCACTCAATAAGAATCCATAAACCGTCCCGCCATATGGCGGGACGAAGCAATCTATGATCTGGGATTGCTTCGCCTTCGGCTCGCAACGGCTCTTCTTACATTCCATATTTACCCCGCGGCAGCTTGCACGACTTTTTTGGCGGCGTCTGCTAAATCATTCGCTTTCTGTAATTTTAATTTTGATTCTGCCAATATCTTTTTCCCTTGCTCAACATTCGTTCCTTCAAGCCGCACCACAAGCGGCACCTTGAGATTCACTTCTTTCACAGCCGCCACAATGCCTTCGGCGATCACGTCACATTTCATGATCCCGCCAAAAATATTAACGAGAATCGCTTTGACATTCGAATCCTGCAAAATAATGGTAAACGCGGCTTTCACTTTTTCAAGGCTCGCGCCGCCGCCCACATCCAAAAAATTAGCCGGTTCACCGCCGTGCAGTTTAATGATGTCCATCGTGGCCATCGCAAGGCCTGCGCCATTGACCATACAGCCGATGCTGCCTTCCAAACCCACATAACTCAGTTCATATTTTTTGGCTTCCACTTCGCGCAGATCTTCCTGCGCCACATCGCGCATCTCGGCGAGTTCCGGGTGCCGGAACAAACCGTTGTCATCAAAAACAATCTTGGCGTCCACAATCCGGACCTCGCCGTTATCTAAAACACCCAATGGATTAATTTCAACAAGCGAAATATCGTACTTCACATAAATGGCGGTTAATTTCGAAATAATTTCGGCAATTTGCGTACGGGTGGAAGCCTGAAACGGAAAGTTTTTGATGAAATCTTTCGCGTCGTTCACTGAAAGCGGTGCGGCCGGTTTAAAATGTTTCTTCAGGATTTTTTCCGGCTCTTTGTGCGCGATTTCTTCTATTTCCATCCCGCCCGCATCCGAGAAAATGACGCACGGAAGCGATGCTTCACGGTCTAAGGCAATGCCTAAGTAAAGTTCTTTGGCCAAATGGCTGGCAGGCTCCACCAAAACCTGATTGATGGGCTGTCCGCCGCTGCCGGATTGAAACGTCACGAGCGTCCGGCCCAAAAGGCTTTTGGCAAAAGCAAACGCTTCATCCGCCGTTTTCACTAATTTCACGCCCCCTGCTTTGCCGCGCCCGCCGGCATGCACCTGGGCTTTGACAACGTAATCGGAAGAAGCAACCGTTTGAATGCCTTGCACTGAAAGATCTTCTTTTCGGAACACGCGCCCCTTCGGAACCGGCAGGCCTTCCTTGGCGAAAATAGTTTTGGCTTGGTATTCGTGTACTTTCATATTTTATTTTCCGTGTCATTCTGATCCCGCCATAGGCGGGAGAAGAATCTGCATTTTCAGATCTTTTACGGATTTTACCCCGAGATGCTTCCCGCCAGAGACGAGGCTCGCCGAAGGCGGCGCTTCGCTCAGCATGACATCGAAGGGCTCAGTTAAAATGAATAATTGCGTCCTCCTCGCCCCGAGGTAAACTCGGGGTGAGA
>PCVY01000003.1:0-12050 GCA_002787155.1 Candidatus Abzuiibacterium crystallinum
CAGGCAATAGTTCCGATTTACGCTCAGGCAGGACATTACGTTCGTTTTTCTCAAGGCGGTTCTTTCGCTGGTTCCTCCCCAGGAAAAGCCCCGTCCCGGTGTGAATCGCGTGTCTCCCGAATGCGCCATTAATTTCGTCAATCGCATCACCGAGCCGGTGCATATTAATCATGCGGAGCGGGTCTTCAAAAAGTTCGAATTGGAGGCCGTTGTCGGCTTTAATACGCGAGAGAATGATGCCTGTCGAACGGTAAAACGTTCCCAGTTTGAAAAGCCCATTCAGCATTTTTTCAATTAAAGGAAATGCCTCTAAGGGACACGTGGCCGGGCGGTTTAAATCAGCCTCCAAAGCAGAGCCTCTAAAATTCTGCTCTCTTAAGTAAACAGCCAGCCTTTGCGCCCGCAACCGGTAACGCCTCAGTTTGATAAAAGCAGACTCTGCATTCCGAAAAAGCTGTGCCCGCACGTAAACCAGATCATCTGACGGCGGCGTAAATGTTTTTGTTTTGGAAATAGAATCATAAGTTGTCTTTTCTTCTGTGCTCAGTTGATAAACCATCTCACCTCGAAGCTCATGCCAGAGTTCAATACCGATTTTGCCCCACAGTTTTTTAATCCATACTTCGGGACACTTGACATAATCCCACGCGGTAAAGACACCGTTCTTGTTAAGAAGTGCCGCAGTGTTCTGACCGATACCGCAGACTTTTCCAACCGGAATATCTTTTAAGAACAAATGAATCTGCCACCCTGGAACAGCCATGAAACCATGAGGTTTCTTGTGTTTAGCTGCAAGCTTCGCTAGGGTTTTTGTGAGGCCTAAACCAACTGAAATAGAAAGACCGAGTTCCTTTTGAATGGTTTCCTGGATTTTCCTTGTGATTTCGTCGTAGCCCGAGCGGTAAAGCCGCCTCAGCCCTTTTAAATCCGCATAACCTTCATCGATGGATGATTCTTCTACGGTAGGTGTGAATCTGCGAAGGATTGCAAACATTCGCTTTGAAAAAAGACTGTAGGTTTCGTAGTCACTCGGGAGAATAATGACATTGGGGCATATCTTTTTGGCTTCCCAAATCGCCGTGGCGCGGACGATGCCGAGCGCCTTGGCTTCATATGACATCGAAGCAACAATATTGCGCTCTTTGCCTGTTACGACGGGCTTTCCTTTTAACTCAGGGTGAATCGCCTGTTCGCAGGAGGCAAAAAAGGCATCCGCATCCGTATGGAGGATGGCATTCGGCCAGGAACTGAGAGTGATTGCTTCATCGTTTGGCATATTTTCGGATACAGGCAACGACCACACCACCCACCACAAGTTCGTTTTTGGGTTTGATGGGAGAATATTTCCGGTTGGCCGCTTTCAGAACAATCTCTTTTCCATGCTTCATGTAATATTTCATGGTCCATTCGCCGTCTACTTGCGCAATCACGATGTCGCCGTGCTTGGGATCCTTACCTTTCTCCACGATTACAATGTCCCCGGGCTTGATACCTTCTTCTATCATGGAATCTCCCGTCACTTTGACTAGAAAGCTTGCTTCCTTCTTTTGAACGAGAAACTCATCCAGCGAAATTACATCGATTAATTCTTCTTCGGCCGGTGAAGGGAAACCAGCTTGAACGGATCCTAAGAGTTTAAAACCGCCTTCCAAGAAACGACCGGGAATCAACCGGCCTGTCTTGTCTTTTTCCACAATCCGTCTTTCCACTAAGTGATTAACAAGACGTTGAACGCCGCCTTTCGAAGCGTATCCCAAGAGCGCTTGAAGTTCCGAAAAGCTCGGCAGGCGCTTTTGACGTATGTGAAAAGTTCTTATTTTTGAAACAACCAGCTCAAAATTAATTCGTCTGCGCATGGGGCAAATTATAAGCGTACGTTCGTACTCTGTCAAGATCGTCGCTGCGCACAAACAAAAAAACCTATTTTTTGAAGCGGCTGGTGGTCTGCCAGCCGCCCAAAAAATTCAGCGCTGCTTAAGAAACCTGATCTCGCGGAGAAAAGCACCCGCTGAATTCAGCATTTCTCTCGCCCCCGTGACGGGTCCTTTGGCATTTGCATAAGATTCACTCGATTCGTAAACCGGGGCAAGCGGGCTTGCCGTTTGCCCCGCTCGATTCACGCTCCGTGCGCTTAAGTCCCTCACGAGCGGCTTTGCCAGAAAGTATCCCATCACAACAAGTGGCATGAACCAAAAGATCACGTTCACGATTGCGATAAAAATGACCTTGACGCCAAATTGGAAGGTCCTTCTAAGCCTTCTTAATGCATTTCTTATTTCACCGATCACAAATGCTTTCATTGAGTGACCTCCTTTAATTAGGATGACGCGCTGCCGGAAGTTTGACGACTTTCCCAAAACTTCCCGAGAAATCTCCGTCAGGCGTGAGGCACCAAAGCGTCGGAATGGGAGACTTTTCAGGGTAATCACCGAAGCCGTCCGTCAAATAGACAATCGCATCAGGTCGTTTCTTTGCCGCAAACTCAAACAAAGGCCTGAAATCCGTTCCACCCCGCCCTGAGACGGCTTTTGGCCTATGCCGGTAAGGGTAGACGTTCCCTACTTGGGCATCGCACTCCGCGACCGTAATTTCCATCCCGAGCGCTTTAATTTTTTCAATTTCAGAGAAGAAAAGCGCGAGCTCCTCATCCCCGACGCTGCCGCTTGTATCAAGCCCAACGAGAAGTTTGAGCTTAAGATCAACCCGCTCACACGGCAGGTCGTCAAAACGCCGGTTCGGCCTTTTCCGAGACACAATGAATTTGGTGATCGTGGCATGCGTGATAAAGCGCTCAAGAAGCCTTCGCCAATTAACTTTTGAGTCTTCCAGAAAGGACTTTAGTTCGTCTTGGAGGTCGCCGGGAAGAGAGCCGTAATCCTTGGTCTCCGCAAGCGAAAGCTTTACCGCCCGTTTCAAGAATTCCTTTCGGTACTCAGCACCTTCTGTCGTCTCGGACCAAATGGCATGATCATCAAGAGGCGCCAGCCCATCTTTGACGTTCAGCGCATCAAAGTCAAAGTTTCGGATCAATTTCTTATAGTACCATTCAGCCGTCTGTCCTTCATCAAACCCAAATGTCTTTGGCATCAAGACGCCATCAGGCAAATTCTCAATAAACGGATTGATCGCGAGGTCGCAGGCCACATTGAAGATCCGCTTCTCTTTATCCTCTCCCCGAAAGAGGTGAAGGTTCAAGAGATGAAGAACTTCGTGTTCAAGGCAAGCGACTCTTTCCCGAGTATTCAAACGCTTTAGAAATGACGGATTGAAAAAGAGATTGATTCGCTTTGTGATATTGACCCCAAGCGTCGCAATCTTTTCGGTCTCGATCCGGTTCATTTGTTGAAGAAAATGCGCGTAAAACGGTTTTGTTTTAATGAGTGAGACAATCATTTTCTCGATCATTTTTTCCTTCCTCCTTCTTTCGAATCAAAAATGACAACTTCGCTGGCTAGAGCGAGTTGATAAGTAATCAGTTTCACTTTCCCTTCGGAGGCTTCCAGGGCCCAATTATCGCTTCTGTCCTCCCCGCAAGCTTCGATTCTGCCCGAGACAGCCCTGGGGAATCGCCGCACGACAGCGCGCACCAAGTTCTCGAGTTCCTCGTGATAATTCTTCCACACGCCACAAATCCGGATTTGATAACCGATGTCCGTCTTTTCAAGTATAATCTCATCCGGACTCAAACCGCATCGGTGATTCGTTAGAATAGAATCCAGCTTTGCAAAATCGCTTTCCTTTAATCCCGGCAATTCAAGCGCACCGGAAAAATCAGTCATGTATCCCATCTTAGTTCCCCCTTTCCCGCGGTGAGCGAACCGCGCCCGCAGCGGTTTCGCTGAAGCGATTCCTTTCGAACTTCACGCCGAAGAATTTTCTCAAGGGCACGAATCGAAAAAGCAGCCCAATAAGCGCGCTTTTTTCCCGTGAGCGTCTCAAGGCGATCTGTGTAATAGCTCATGTCTTTTGTTTCCATTACCGTTTCCATGAACATGTTCATTTTCCTTTCCTGTGAAAAAAATGGCGCATCCCCAGCAGGATGCGCCCGCTTCTTTTCTCTGCTTTCGAATTCCCGTTACCGGTCCAACTCAAAGTCAATGCCGTAACTTAAGTGCTGTGTGCAGATGATCCTGGCGTCCGCCCAATGCTGGGTGACGCCGTCTGAGACCACATGAATGCTTTCCTTTAGGTGGTGTTTGGCGATGACGAGGAACGCTGTCACGGCCAAATCGTATGGTTTGTAAGCTGTCTTGCAACACTCAAACTGCCAGCCCGTTCCCTCCCGCTTGCCCGGATGTGAATCAAAAGAGGCCTCATCATCCTGATAGGCACGCGGGAAGTAGCAGGTCTCGTGGCTGCAATCACCCGCACAGATCCGCTTCTCGATCGTCAGGCCCCCAAACCAAGGTTTGGAACGCACGTCCTCGCGCCAAGGATTGGCAATGCCGCCGGCGTTCGTTGTGGGCCAGGCGATTCCAAGCTCATAAGATGCGGGATGGCCGCAGCGCCTTTTTCCGTTAAATGAGATCAAATCGGAATCAAGTGTCGGAACGCCCTTCCCATGACCGTCCGCCAGCAGTATCCCGAAATCTTCCAGTGCGGGGACCAGCTTGATAAAATCTGAGAGGATGGCGTTAAAAATGTTCCGGGGGATTTCTCTATCTCTCCGGTACCAATAATGTGTGTAACCCATGGTGCAATCTCCTTCTTTGCTTTTCAAAATAAAAAGGGAGCAAAGACCGTGTGAGTCCCTGCTCCTTTTTAAATGTGATGTGTCTCGTTTTGGTTACTGCGCTGCCTGAGCGAGTTTCTCCGCAAATTTTTCCTGCGTGAGCAGAAACTTGTTGATCTCAGGGATTTTGGCGAGTTCTTTGACAAGCGCAAAAGCCAGGTCAACCGGCAGATCGTCAAGGAAGGCAGCCAGATGCTTTTTTTCCGACTCGCTCATTTCTTTCGCCTTCCCCTCCTTGGCAAGAATCCGGAGGAGTTCGTCTCCCGTGATTCTCAAAAGGTCAAGGCGGACCTTCTTCCCTTGAGAATACTTTCTGACCTTGGCTTTCACTTTCGGGTAGCCGGACAATACCGCCTCGGCCCGAACGGGGGTCTCAGATTCGCGCTTTAAGCTCTCGAGAAAAGCCACCGCAGCCTCACGGCCCACGAGACCCATTGCGCATTCAAACCAAAGCTCATCCTCAAGACCTTCCAAGACTCTTGAGAGCATCTCCCAGGAACGCGGGGAAGGCAGGATTTCAATGACAGGATCACTCGTCTGATGGCCTAAGAGATGCGGGTAGCGCGCGATTAAATCTGAAACCTCTGAGCGGATCTTTCCCGTCTCTTTTCCCCACCCGATCCACTCGCTCACCTCCGGCCTGAATTGAATGTGCAGGAACCGGTCGAGAAGCGCCGGATCGAGTTCGTTGACGAAATATTCAGAGCCCGAGGGATTTGCCGCGCAGACAATCTTCCAGCCTGCGGGCAGCAGGTGCGTATGGAGCCTGCCTTCCAGCACCAGTTGAAAGATGGCTTGCAGTACATCAAGCCTTGCCCGGTTTAACTCATCCAGAAAAAGGATTCCCTCCGTCTTTTCTCTCGGAAACCAGCCGGGTTTAAGCCAGACCGTCCGGCCGTCTTCTTTCGCCGGAAGGCCGATCAAGTCCCCCACTTCCATCTGACCGAGTCTTAAGTCCACGAAGCCGAATTCGAGTTCGTTTGCAAGCGATTGGACAATCTGGCTTTTCCCGATCCCGTGCGGGCCCCACACGAGAGGGGTGACGCCTGCTTTGAAACACTGTTTCAGTACTTTTGTTAAGTGTGCGGTATTCATGGACGGAATCCTCCTCTTCTTTTCTGGTGAAAATGGTCTTCTGTTTTAGATTAATAGCGGTTGTAACGCAGGATGTCGTTGAAGGAATGAAACTCGAGCGACTCACGCTTGAGATAACGCCCGAAGGGATAGTGTGTGAGCTCAATTCCCGCTTCCTTGGGCAAGATCCAAAGCGGCCGCTTGATGATGCCGTGAAAGGCATGGACGCGCCCTCCCCACCCGTTTCCATGTTTTTCAATGAAAAACCAGGCGAGCGCAGCCGCCTTGTCCGGATCCGTGATCGTGACTTGGGAAGGTTGAATGCGGGATTCGACCACCGAACGGGACACCACCGTTTCCCGGAAGGGGCGGCTCAGTTTCTTTAACAGCAATTTCTCACGGTTAAGCGGCCTGGCAACGCGCCACCCTGTCTTTCGCTTGTCATGCTTTGGACGGTACCGGAGTTCTCCACCGGAATAAGCGAGAAGCGCCAGAAATTGATCCACACTCCCAAACCGCTTCCGAATGCGGGTAAGCGCCCGGCGCATGGTGAAATCATCAGTCACCATGCAGTGTTCAACCACGCGGCGGGTAGTCAGACAGCAGAGATCCTGAAAAACGCAGCGCGAGCAGTATTTCTCCTCTTTTTTCTTTTGATATTCCCACAAGTGACGCCGCGTGATTTTCAGTTTTCTATTTTCCCTAATTTTCCGGACATCAAAGCAAATCTCCTCCGCATGGCGGGGCTTCCAAAAAGGCGAATCAGCCGCAACATCCGACTCAGGAAGCCTGCGCCACCCGCTTAAGTCGATGTGGAAGCCGGCTGATTGAGCGGCCGGTTCAAATGAACAGCCCCTGGGTTTGACCCTGTCATTAAAACAGTTCCCCGTAATTCCGTTTAGTTTGTCCCGGCAAAGATCGCAGAAACTTACCTCCTGCCGGGTGCCCCGGATGATTCCGAAGCCATCAAGCTTCCCGTCGAAATACCCAAAAACGGGTTCCCAGCCGCCGCTGTGTTGAACAACTTGTTTTCCCGCAAGTCCATCCAAAGGCGCCACGCAAAGCCTTCCATTCGCGCGCCGGATCATGCAGTTATCAAGCTCAAGCGCCTCTAAGTCTCCCGGGTCCGGCATCACGAAAACTTGCCCGAGCT
This sequence comes from Candidatus Abzuiibacterium crystallinum, assembly GCA_002787155.1. Lineage (GTDB taxonomy): Bacteria > Omnitrophota > Omnitrophia > Omnitrophales > Abzuiibacteriaceae > Abzuiibacterium > Abzuiibacterium crystallinum. The sequence goes on from PCVY01000003.1 coordinate 6,960, forward strand.
TAGCATAGGCTTTCGCCACTATCTTTTTTTCCGAGACAAATGTCTCAAAACCGTTTCTTTTCATAACGGATACCCTCCCATAAATAAGCGATCAAAACGTCCCGCATCGTTTCATAAAAGTCCGTCAGTGCCGTCACAAGCGCCGGCACAGACGGCCACGCAAAATTCCAAGCTTCCGAGTGGTGTGCCAGGAGAACGGCTGACTGAAATGTCACGATCACATCCGTGTCAGCCTCGTAGCTCGGATCAATCCAGATCGAAATCCATGCGTCCTTAATGCCTTGCGTCTCGAGATATTCTGTCTCCAATAGATCCCGCACAGACGAGAAGAAGCAGTCATACTTTGTTTGAATGTCGTAGAGGAGATCATCACCCAGGAATGAATCAGGCACGCATGAATCCTGCGGTCCGAGATACAAGCGTTTCAAAATCTCCTCGTTTTCGCGCTGTGCTTTCTTTTGTTTTGAACGAATGCCGTATGTCTCGCTCACCTGGCGGCACAAAGCCTCATAAAGTGCCTGCTTGAGCGCTTTTCGTTTCGGGTATTCCATTTGGATTTCCTCCTTCCTCATTTTTAAATCGTTGATGAAGCGGGGCGGCGCGTCTGTGGAAGTGCCGTTCATAGCCGCAATCAGATGCCGGCCAGCACGCGCCGCCCAACTGCTCAAAGAAATGAACGCAGCGGCTGCAGCGCGCACGGAGTTTCTTTTCCTTCATCTTTTCTTTTTCGGTCTTCCTTCTGGCGTGATGGTCCAAGAGCCTGAACCGTTCATGAACCTCGTCCTTGCCCTGGCAGTCACATCCAGCCAAACAGGAAACCCGCCGTTTGAATGAATCTTTCCGACATGCCGGCCCTGGCAGAATTGAAGCCGGAGCGTTTGTTTCTCCTCGGTGTCAACGGCCACACAGCCGCCCAGAAACCATTGGTCGTGATAGCCATTAACAAACCCCACTTTCGAGCCGGCAAATCGGGCATTGATCTCATTCATTGCTTCAAGCAGGCTGATTCGTGCGAGCATTCCAAAACCCTCCTTTTCCATTTTGAGTCGAAGCGTCCAAATAGCGTTAAACCCGTTCCCAGGACCCGCGTTCAATCATTCGTCCCTGCATTTTCTCAAGGAGATCGAGCGCCTTTCCGAACCGCATCCGGCGCCTCCGGCGAAGCTCTTGGGCGAGCGAAGCACACTCACCCAGGAGCTTGCGATGGACTTCTTTTTTAATGATGTGTCTCATAGCCATCTCCTTCATGCCGTTGATATCAGCCCCGGATTTCAATCTGCCATCCGAAGCGCCTAAAGCGATTCAGGAGACTGGTTAATGTTTTGGCTTTCGCTTCCGTCACAATCACGGTTTTCATGTTTGAAGTTCCTTTCGGTTAATAAAAAGGGCGGAGAAAGCTCTCCGCCCTTTTGTGCTTTTTTCAATGACAGGCGCTTGATTAAGCGTTTTGACTCACCGCTTTCTCGAGCTCCTGAACGCCCTTGAGAAACTCGGCCAGATGGCTCACCTCAAAGGTGATGCCTTTCTTGGTCGGCCGCCACTCGCCGTCTTCTTTGGTCCTAAAGAAGATTCTGAAATCAGCGTAGGACTTGTCTTTGAAGACGCCGGTCGAAATGTGAATGGCCTCGTCTTCGTTTTTTGTGATCTTGTAAACCACTTGTTTTTCCATGGTTGTTCTCCTTGTTGGTTTAGTTTTTTTGAAAAATCTAAATTGGTGTTGGAGTCGAATTAGTTCCTCATCGAATCACCTCCTCTTGTGAAAATGAATGAAAGAAGCGTCCATGAGCCAGAGGCCCGGGCGCTACTCCTCATTGATTGGTGTCATGAAAGTCAGATTAGAATGCCGGCAGATCGAGTTAGGCTGAAGGGCCTTCGGTCTCTTCTGTTTTCTCCGGCATGGCAGGCGTCTTATGCAGGTTATCAAGCCGCTCGAAGGGGTATTCCGAATCATCTTCCCGGCCCTCAGGCGGCGTTTGAAGGATATCTGTGCTTTCTTCTGGCGGGCGCACCGATTGAGTTTTCTTGGTAGGCTTGCGGGTTCCGGCCGATTTTCCTTTCTTCGAGACGGGCCAAACGCCCTTGAACGTCGGATAGCCGATGAAATCCAGTTGAACGTAATCGGTAAAGAAGGAAGGGCTCTTCCAGAGCATGACGGCTTCCCCGAGTCTGAGCGCCCTAATGAGATCGGGATCGATTCGGAACGTCTGCCCTTCGCGGATCGAGCCCACGCCGGTCAAGCCCTTCCCCAGCAGTTTCTCCTCCGTTTGATATGTCGAGATCATGGTCCGGCTCGTTCCCCCGATCTTGGCCAGCCGTTCAATCGATTGGGGGTCGTCCTGGCGGAGAATGATTTTGATGTTCGTGTTTTCGATGACCTGTTTCGGGAAATTCATGGCGCCCCGGAACTCAAGGTCCGCCAAGGACTGATGAAGGAGCATGATCCCAAAGCCTGCCGCGCGTGCTTTATTGAGAAAATCAATGAAATTAAGATCAAGGAAAGAAGCGGCATCATCGACAAAAACCGGGAAGAAATGGCGGTTGAGCTTCGACATGTCTGATTTAACGTAACTTGAGACTGCGCGGATATCCTGCAGAATCATTCGTCCTAAGCGCCTTGAGGTGTCCTGATAGCGCTCAAGATCAAGGGCGAAATAGCAGATTTCGTTTTGCTCATAGACACGCAGGAGGTCAATCTCAGGTTCTGGAACATCTAGGAGCGCTGAAAACTCGCTCCGCGAGGCAATGAAGAGGTTTGCCATGAGCCCTGAAAGAAACTTCTTGTTGTCTTTAAACCGCCTGACCATGACCGCAAGGTCATCTTGAATGCTCACGTCTGTGACTTCCTTGGCAAGCCGCCCCAGCGAATGTTCATCGGTGAGACAGGTGTAAAGATCGCGAAACGTCACGTAGCGGCCTGCGTCAAGAAAGGCTTTGAGAAGCGTGAGAGCCGCCTGCTCGGCCATGTCGCGATAGAAAACCTCGCTCCAAGCCATGCTGCCGATCAGTTTGTCTTTCAGTTCCGTCGCATTTCCCCTGAGCAGCGGATTGTAGGTATGGGACTCATTCGGATGGGCAAGGGAAAAATAGTGGAAGTCATTCATCCTGCCGGTTGCTTCCACGAGGTAGAGGATCCGATCCAAAAGCTCCTTATCACCCTTCCCGTCAATCACAATGGCCCCCTTCTTATGGGCAATATCGTGGGCAAGGATGGGAAGGAGAACGGACTCGGTTTTCCCCGTGCCCGTGGATCCCAGAACATGGGTGTGCATCACCCGCTGGTCATTGGTGAGGTAAACGGGTTTTCTGCGGTAAAAACTTTCTCCGGCATACACTTGGTGGCGCGTGGAGCGCAAACGGTGACGGCGGACTAGAAGATCTGATGCAGGGCGCTTCTCGTGACGGCGCTTGAATAAACTATCTTTTGCTTCGCGGTTAAACCAAGCGACAAGGAGAAAAACAGGCATCAGGCCTGCCAAGTAAGCCAGATAAAAAACGCCAAGCCCCAGAATAATCTTCCAGGATGGATCCCAAAGATGAAATCCGAAAATCCGCGCGATGAAACGCCAGAACGCTCCGCCGCCCAGCACCAGCGCGGCCGAGACTGCGCCCATCACCAGAACAAACCACCAAGCTTTCTTCGGCTTCTCAAGCTGCCGAAGCACTCCTTCGATTTTCTCCGCAAGCGCGAGCGGAAAACCGATGAAGACCTGCCTTAAGACCCTGGCAACGAATGGCTCCTCTGCCTGCCGCGGATTCCGCATGGGTCATTTCAAAATCCGCTCTAAAGGGCGTCTGCCCCGCTTGTTTTCAAGGAAGGCCAGCCGGCGGTATTTCATCAGGTCGTTGTAATTAAGAAACCAGACCTGCTGCGCGTTGTAATCCATCTCAAACAACCAATCGCGGAGATCCTCCCTGAGGATCATGAAGACGAGGTAATAACGTCCGCCTTTTTTGTATGAGCGGAAAAGCTCCTCGTAGCGGCGCCTGCCTTTCAAGAAATTTTCAAACTCAACGGCAATCCGCCGTCCGTGAACGTTTAAAACGCCATCCGGGACGTGCCACGCCACGTGATCCCGTTCCTTGAGCACCCGCTCGCTTGTCCACTGGTCAAGCCCAAACTCCCGGAAGAGAATGCGGATCGAGTTGACGTTCAGGTCATGGTTCAAAGAACGCTCAAAATCACCCGTGCGCGTGTAAAGCGGGAGCGTCGAATCCTCACCGCACGCTTTAAGCTCCGCGTGCGCTTTCTGGGTGATGAGGTAGATCGAAAGGCGCTTCTTCATATCCGTGCGTTCAATCGTGAAGTACCCTTCGTTCACAAGCCGCGTGATCCGCTTGTAACACGCGTTCGCCCGGTCTGACCGATCAGGCCAGAAGGCGCGCTTCAGCTGATGATAGATCACAAAGCGCTGCTCGTGCGCCATCTTAAACATCTGAATGTCGCGCGCCGTCAAGGCAAACGCCTCCTCCCCGGACTCAGGAATGAGTGTGCTTGCTTCTGGTTCTCGTGGTTTTACTTCCGCATCACTTCTCATCAGTCTCCTTGCTCAACTCTTTTCATTGATCTCAAATCTGAAGGGAGGAACAAAGTCCCTCCCTTGTACCGCCTATTGGCCGAGGCGGATAAGTGCGCGGCTTAAATGCCGGACGGAGTTCAGGAAATCCGTTGATTCCCTGATGACCGTGCGAGCACCGTCACGCCTTGATTCCGGACGCTTCTTTGACAATTGATACGCGACCGGCTGCCAAGCCGCCTGGTTCCGAATCAAAGGACGTGAAACCGGCTTGGATAACGCCTGTTGCTCGCTTGCCAATGACGTTTGAATGAACTCGACGCCTTGATTTAAAACAGAAAGCGTGGCAAGTGCCAAAAAAAGCACAAAACCCATGCTTAATCCGCTTTGAATCAGCCTTCGAATTCGATTGAATAACCCCGTCAAAACTGTCTGACATGAAGGGGTAAATTCATATCTAGGACATATCTCTATCTGATTCATCTCAGTCTCCCGGCTTTATCGCCAAATTAGCCCCAGGTTTACGGACTGGGCATTTGTTTTTTATATGTTTCTTCATGGTATTGGGCAAAAACCG
>PCVY01000003.1:12066-29188 GCA_002787155.1 Candidatus Abzuiibacterium crystallinum
CTGGATAGTCTGTGAGATTGGATCTTCTTCATCTCACTCTCTTAAGCATCCTTTGCGAGCCCATTCAGCCAACCACAGTACCGACACGTAAAAAGTTCAAAATTGTATGATGAGGGACTGTGGTTGGCTGAATGGTAGACCCAAAATTAGTTGTAGGGGCGAGCAAAGGATGCGAAAGTGTCTGTTAGACGGGCGGCAGACCTAGGAAAACGAGGAAATAGATCAAATGGTAGGTTTTGCAACCATGGCAGTATTTGCGAATGGCTGGTACCCGGCGGTCAAAGTCTTCACCGCATTGCGCGCAGCAAAGGCGGACAGTGAGGCGTCCTGTGTCAGATTCGTTTAATAAGCATGCAACGGCAATCGTTTCTTCTTCGCACTTCCTACACAAGACCTTATGCGGTCTCTTGCGACGGATCCGGTTCCCGGCCTCAAAGAGAATATGCCCGCAATCACCATTTGGACATTTGACTGCGCCGAAACTGCTTTTGACCTGCTCTACGTTTGCCGGCATTCATCGTCACCGCTCTTTCTTTTAACGACGTGTACTACCTAACACAAGGGCCATACCAGCATAATGAAACAGGCGATGTGGGACGGTGCCAAACTCGCCAGTAAGACACATCCTGACCCGCGCGAAAAAATGGTCTTTCAACATCGCCAGTTCATTATAGCTGTCGTTCTGATTCAACATTCCAAATATCTCTTTTTTATGTCCTAATAATCTGTAATTCATATGTAACTTTTCACAGATTGTTCCAGATTTAATCAAAAAAATTATGCCGATTTTCGTATCACGAGCTTCGGAACGAACTTCGTGTGGATGGGATCCACGAGCTTTCCTTGCAAGATATCAATCAACTTTCTTCCCCCTTCAAATCCCATTGAATTAAGCAGCTGTTCGACAGTCGTCAACGGAGGTGTCGTAAGCTCTCCTTTTTCAATCCCGTCAAAACCGATCACACTCATCTCATCCGGACAACTGATTTTAAACTCCCGTAGCGCATTGAGTGCCCCCAATGCGATTTCATCATTGGCACAAACGATACCATCCGGTCTTTCCTTTGACTCTAAAACCTCTTTCGTCTTTTTATAACCCTCCACCATTGAATAGGAACCGCATTCTTTAACCCATTCTTCTTTGATCGGAAGCTTCGCAGCCCTCATTCCCTTTTGGAATCCTTCAAGCTTATCGTAGGCATCAATCGAGCTCACATGCACGGCTTCTCTTCCACTCCCAAAATGAATGAGACTTGGGCCTTTCAAGAATGCGATCTTCTTTCTTCCCTTTTTCACCAGATAGTCAACCGCCATTTCAATGCCTTGAGAAACATCAGAATACACAAAATTGGCTTCTATCTTTGGGTCATAGTCGTTGAAAAGCATGACAGGAATATGCTTCGGGCACATTTCGATCAATCGGATAAGGTTCGGATGAATGCGCCACGTGAGAATCAAGAGGCCGTCCACCGAATATTCCGTCAAAATATCGGTCACGTTCGTGTAGTCGCGCTCTTTAAGGAAAATAATCTTCAAGTTGTAATCGGTTTCATAGACGGCATTCATGATGCCGCCTAAAAGATGGGTATGGTACCTGGAATTGAAAATATCTTTTGAAAACGACGTCAAGAGTCCGAGTTGATGAGTTTTTCTCCGCCGCTGAAAGCGCTGAGCGAGGTTGGGATTGAAACCCAACTTCTTGATTGCTTGATTGACCTTCTGGCGAGCATCTTCAGAAATGTAGTCATTCTTGGCAAGGTATCGATGAACGGTTCCTACTGAAACCCCAGCTTCTCTTGCAATATCTCTATATGTCACTTTCAACCTAATATCTCCATTCTCTGACCTTTCATTATGTAACAAACCGTTATATTTTACATAATCATAACACATCTGTTCCATATTACAAGAGCTCCATCGTAATTTTCATTATTATCTTAACATATTGAAATTACAAGACTTATAGCTATTATATCACTCATTGACGGTATCGAGCAAACCAACGCCAATCAGGAAATCAAACAACTCACCCCTCGAAACCGGCTTCTCGAAGAATGCGTCAGCTCCCAGTAAAATCATCTTCTTTTTAAGGTCGGACCTTCCCGATACCATACAGATCACAACGTCTCCAAGCGCTTCTTTCATCAAGCCCAGCAGGTCCGGGCCTTGCAAGGCAGGGCTTGTGCCGATGAGCTCTATGTCCAAAATGACCAAGTCCGGCTTAAATGAATTGAAGATCTGTAGCGCGCGTTCCCCGGTCTCCGCCACTTGAACATCAAAGAAAGGAAGCAGAAGCTCCGCATGGGCGATTCGTATTTCTTCCACGTCATCCACCAACAAAACCCGCTTTTTAGCTCCCTCTTTCTTCACGTATTCCTTCTCCTCCATCATGCAACCTTCCATTTCTTTCTATCTCCTTTACTTTCTATTTTTAGACAGAGCCTGCCAGCATCTGATTCGCTAGTTCAACCTGCATTAAAAACTCAGCGTCAAAGTATGCTTTCGGCTCAGGCGTTAAGACGAACAAGCCATTCATTCCTTTCATCCCAGCTCGCGTTAACAAACGCTCGATCTGGCGGTTCGACGTTTTTGACAGCCTCGAGCGGACTTGTTTTTTAAGAAGCGCTGCCAAGAAAAGTTTCCGGCCGTCAACTAATTCGCCTTCGTGTGGAGTTTTCACTAGAATGTCGATTGCCCCCTGCCATCTTGCCATGTTCTTTTCATAGGCAATTTGAACGCTTCTGACACGTCCCGCAGGATCCGTTTCATTTGTACGATCGGTTCCCACTGCGGCATTTCGAACGCTTACGATTCCTTTCAGGCCGCGAGCCAGGCCAAATGCCCTTTCAATTTCCGGGGTCTTGATCGCTTCGTTAAAATTGATGATTTCGACGCTCAACCGGGATGTCAATTCAACAGGAAGCAATCGCTTAAGTGCGCGAACACTTTCCATGAACCCGCTCCCCGTGACTTCCAGCCTACCGCCCTTCTTCCTGAGCAAAGACTCCGCGTCAAGCTCAATTTGAATGCGTGAATCCTGAAGCGTATGTTGAAGGAAACGCAATGTCTCTTGATCCCAGAAGATACCGTGATTGGATTCGGTGCGTGCTGCATGCGCCCGTCGTTTCCGTTCGCGGACAGCGATTGCTTGAATGGCGTCTTTCACGGCTCCGGAGAGTTCCTGATCCGAAGCGAGTGTATTCAAGTGTGAAGCCACCCGGGTATCTCCCAAGTTTCCAAGGACTTGAATGGCCCCAAGCCGAAGGCTCGTGCTTGGCTCGTCTAGCGCAACCACAAGCGTGGGCACGGCTGGTTTTCCGATATGAATTAGTTCTGTAATTGCATCTTCTCTTTCCTGGAAAACCTGGCTAAGCCCCTGCCTTAATTCCGAGCGTCCACCAACTGGCATGGGGCTTAAAGGCGGCTTCACACCTTCATCATCCGGAATGGGTTCTATTGTTTCTGTATCCTTGCTTTTATCTTCACTTCCTGTGCTCATGACGAGATGCGGGTAATTCCTAAACTCATTAAATCCTTGTTTTGGGACCGGAAGATTTCTTGGCACTGCATTGATTTCCTCTCCGTAAAACGGCGCATCCGGCAAAATCGGAAGCGCAAAACTCTTTTGGTTGTCGCTTGCCTGTTGCGACATGAACATCGCAAGCTTGTTCTCGGGTTTTTGGGGACCAAAACCCGTGTGTTTATCCACATGGAGGATGGATAGAACTCTTGGATTCTGTCTTAACCTCGCCGGCAGCTCATCCTCAATGGGTTTCACGATCAAGTAACCTTTGTCGGGATTCTCTTCCGCAAAGCCAGAGACAACGCCTACGATCCGTTCAAGCAAAGGATTCTGAAAGGGGTTCGGCGGTAAAGTCCGTGGGAAGCCTCTGCCAAATTCAGGGATCGGCGGCAGCACTTTATCGTAATAAGCGATGACTTTGATTTTTTTCTGATCCGGCTGATCAATGTTAAATTCGTGTACCTGCCTTAAGATGTCAAGGTAAAGGTCCGGACGTCTGAATTCCTGTGGAAGAAATGGCGGAAAGCGGGATTCAATCATCCAAATAAGTTCCGGCGATGCTTTGCCCCGTCTTAAAAACTCATACACCAATTCTTGCGATTCCTTCGGAAGGTCGAGGTGAATCTGCGCAATTTTCTTTCGCTCCAAAAGCTCGCGGATGATTTTCCCAAGGTCTTTTAGAATCCAGGGTGTAGGTCCGTTTACGTTCCAGAGAATCAAGTTTTTGCCTTGGTTCATTTGTGCGAGAATGTAGCTTACGATATCTGTCTCCTGATGCTCACGAAGATAATCCGTGACCTCAAAGACGGATTCCATGTCGCTAAAGTCATTCACCCCGCCTTCGGGCTGATGCGGATAAAGAAAATCATCATCACTCGGCGGAGGAGGAAACATGCGAAGCTCTGAGCGGATGCCCTGGCTTAAGGCGAGCACCCATTCGGTCAGCAAAACGAAGTGCTCGATTTTAGCGCTGTCGTTCGGAACATGGCCTGTTGCATCCTGATGATTCACGCGGAAGTGCGCAATCCCAACACCTGTGGACATAAACCTTCTCTCATCACCGGCACTTGGTGTAAACTCAGCCGGCTTGTGCTTCACAAGCACTGCCCCCATCCCAACAATACCGGATCTGGCGGCTTGCCAAACGGCTTCGCCAACAGCCGTTCCAACACGGTGAACCCAATCGCGAATCGCTCCCGACTCTTGTAAATTCATGAACTTAACAGCTAACGGGAGGACATTCTCGCCTGGAGGGCCGTGCCGAAATTGGTGCTGCGACTCTCGATCAAGCAGAGGCCCGTCGATGGGAACTAAAAGATCAAGATCTTGCACAATTTCAGGATGGCGTTCGACAATATCGGCTGCGCCTTGAAAACCCCTCTCCTCCTCAACCGTGAAAATGACCCGGATCAGCGGGTGCGGAATTTTCTTTTCTTTCAAAGTGGTAAGTGCCTCCATGATCGCTGCGACTCCTAAAGTATCGTCAAGTCCGGCATTGCCGTTTCTTCCTTGCGCGTAAAGAAAACCATCTTTGAGACTCACATCCGTTACGTTATGAGTTGTTCGATCCATATGAGCATTCAAGCCAATCTTATGAAGCACACCCTTGAAGTCATCGGCGGCCGGGATATCCCAAATTAAGTTCAGTGGTTTTTTAAGACGTTTCAATTTCACTTCGTGTCCCCCGATTTCTTGTAACTCCGTGATTAAGCGCTTCCTGAACTCCTCCTCTCTTCCGCTGCCGCTTGGAATTTGAAGGTATTCACGGAGTCTTTTCACGAGACGCTGGACATTGATCTTTGGTTTGATTTCCTCTACGGAACCAAGCTCATCCGTCAGCGCTTGCTTTCGGGCTTCCAATGCGTCAACATCTGCCTTTAACCGGCTAAATCGTGCGGTCAAGTCCGTCACTTCATCTGAAATGGCGCCCAAACTCTGGGCCATGCTTCGTCTCTCAACTTTTAGACGTTCTAGGGAATCTGATAAATCTTTCTCTTCCGTGCGAGCGTTTTGCAGTCTCCTCCCAATACTTGCCTCCTCCTCGCTTTGTGAAGTAAGGCGCTCTTCATAGGCTGTCATTCGTGACTGAAGTTCTGCGATCGCTCGGATCATGTCCTGTTTCTTGATGGATAATGTCTCGGCTTCTTTTTGAAGCGTGGAGATTACTCCCTCAAGCGATTCTTTATCAGCCGCCAAATGGGTGACTTCCTCTTTTAATTTGCCCGCACTCTCCTCAAGGGCTGCTAATTCGGGGGCAGCTTGGGTGAGCCTCCTCGCGGTTTGTTCAAGCGTCTCTACCTCGTTTCTTCTGTCTTGAAGCATTTGGTCAATTTCACGGAACCTTCTCTCCTCTTCTGCTATTTCTTCGGTTTTCATGCGAAGGGTTCTGTCCGCTTCCTCAACTTCTTGCTCAAGATTTGTTAAACTCGCTTTGAGATCCCTTTCTCTGGCTTTAAGATTTCTCAGGACCGCAATTCTCTTTTTAATCTGTTCTGACACGCGAGCAAGACGCTTAGTTCTCTGATCTGTCGTTGTTAGATCTCTAATGGGCTCTTTCGATTCAGGGGCGGCTTCCGCAGGCGGTAATTGAGTGTGCGCCTCCTGATCCTCCTGACTCTCCTGCGGGACTTCCGGTACGAGCCCTTCATCCAATGAGTTCGCTTCCGGAACAGGTGTCCACAGCGCTTGGAGTGCTGTCAGCAGTGTCTCCTGGCGGGATTTGAAATAAGCGGTTAAGTCCTCATGCAACGCTTCGAGCGCTGGAAATTCAAAGCCCATCACCTCTCGTTCCATTTCCGAAAACCCCGTTTGCATCACCTCTACCAAATCACGCTTTAACGCATCAATGGCATTCGAAATTTCTGATGGTGAATCCTCAAGCGGACGGGCTCTGGCGCTTTCAACACTTTCACCCGCTCGCTGCAGGAGACGCTCGGTTTGCTCTTTAAGGTGCGACTTGGTCTGTTCTAATTTCTGCCGCATGGTTTCTCGAAAGTTGTCCAGCAATGCTTGGTCTGCATCTGTCAGGGCACCCTGAGTATTTTTTGAAATGGACTCAATCTCTGTATTGTGAGCATCAAAAGCTTTAACTTTTTTAAAATCTGCCAGCTCATTGAGAATCGCCGCAATATCGTTTTCGAATTTATTCTTGAAACTTCGTCGCAATGCCTCTAATGTGTCAACCAATTCCTGTGGTGTTTGCGAAAGATCAAAGGTCTTTATTTTTTCCAGAAGTTGCAGCGCTTCCTCATGAATCCTTAACTTTAAAGCATCCGCTTTTTGCCTGCTCTGCGCCAGTTTTTGAAGAAGCTTCGTTTCCTTTTCTTTGGCAAACGCCTTTTCAATTTCATCCAGTATTTGCGCACCAAAGCCGGCCAGCCCGGACGCGAGCAATGGCATAGACACAGGCGCCTTGCCGGACTCCTCGGGAGCGTTCTGCTCTCGCTCCGGAACTTTTTCCTCGGGTTTCTTGATTTCAAAGACGCGGCCTTCGGGTGTTTCGATATGAATGGATGCCTTTGTGACTTTGAACGTACTTCCTTCGGGAATCCGCAGCGGCTCTTCAAGCCATGGAAGTACGACTTCTCCATCACCTGTCATTTTAATGACATCATTTTCGTACGTGATTTCGAAGTTTTTTTGATCATGGTCATACTTGACAATGCCCATGTCCCCGATTTTCACCTCCGCGTGCTTTTCGCCGATGAAGACAATCTTGAAAGCGAATGGCAAAATAAATTTGTATCCAGCAAGCGAAAAAAGTGACGTCGGATTCAGGACGCCAAGCATGCCGGCTTTGGTGAGGAGTTTGAGTACGCCGTCACTTAAAGAGCCTTCAACCTGAGTTGCCTGAGGCGTGAGCGCCTTAAAAGATTCATTCGTTTTGTCAGTCTCCACAGTTGTCTTGGGCGGCATGGTGACCCTGATTCCGTCCTTTCGCGTCAGGACAACGGGCGGTTCAGCCGTCCTCAGTTCGGAGCGGTTGACTCGTCGCAAGAACAGGCTCGCTTTCGATTCGTTATGGCTGACCGCAAGCGGCTGATTCCACCGAGGGGAGAATGTCTCCAAGTACTGATTGCGGTAGGCGCCCTTTTCCCAAAACCCGAGCGCTTTCAAATGATCGAAACCGCCCACTTTTTCAATCGTGACAGGACGGGCCGGAAAAAGGGGATCCAAGATTTGATAAACCCTGTAAAAATTCGATATGAACTTGCTCAAGAAAACATCGCGAAATCCCTGTGCGCGCGACCACTCAAAGACGGATCGGACGATGCTTTTCGTGAGTGGCTTTAAAGCGCCGTTCTTCAAGACCCAGGGTGAGATTTGAACCGCATCAATCACGACCACGGGCCTGTCGTTTTCATCTTTTGCGACAAGGAGATAGACATTCCCCATCCACTTGCCGTTTAGAACGACCTTGAAATTGAGAAAACCCGGATCGAAGAGAAATTGCGGTACCGTCTCAAAGAACGCGCTTCCCTGCGTAAACGAGGTGCAGTCGCATGAAACGTCCCCTCTGTATAGGTCTTCTGCTTCGCGGGCTGATAACTCCAAATAACCGTTTGAAACACCTTTCAGGGGAACCCGGGTGCCGGGCTCATCAAAACTTTCTGGAAGACCGAGCGACTTTGTTTGGATTTTGAACTGCCCATAAAAGTCCGTTCCTTTTAGAAAAGTAAACACAGAACCTTGATTCTTCAGGACTTCAAGCACGCGCCGGATCGCGAGCACCTGACTTTTTCCATGCTCTTCCCAGCGCGGCTTCACTTCCCCAAAGCGTTCTTTGAGGCCTCTTGGAACTCGGTTCATGACATTGCTGAGATTACGATCAAGTTCTGCGAGAAGCGCCTCAAGCTCGGGCTTTGTAAAGTGCTGTGCAAGCGGGATAATGGGTTGATAAACGTCCGTGTGACGGTTCTCCTGAGGGGTGGTTCCCTTCAGGATCGTCCAGATGAGATAGCCGCCCAAAACAGATGCCGCCATAAAAAAGAGCGGTCCAAAGCCCGCTAAAAACACACCGCTTTGAATTGCGAGAGGTTCGCTTAAAAAACGAAGCTCTGAGCGATGACCGTTCAGTTGTGTCTTTAAATTTTCAAACCTGAATTCGGCCTGCTTGATTCTGCCTTGAAGCTCTCCGAGTTCAAGGCCGATCCTATCCACCGCTACCTGCACATCAGAACGCTCAGTCCTTAAGGCCTCTTCCACCGCAATCTTTCGCTCGCGCCTCGCCTGTTCCATCCGCGCATCCAGAATGCTCCTTTCCTTTATTCGCGCGGCCTTCGCTTTCTTCAAGCGTTCGCTCTCCTCTTGAATCCCAAAAACCGTCTCTTGGAGTTTAAACAGCTGAATGCGGGCGCGTTCGAGTTCCCGGTCAACGGGTTTAGCGGGAATTAAGAATCCCCTGATGAACCTTAGCCCTGAGGTGGCTTCGCCGCCAAAATTTTGAATATACTCTTCATGAAGCCCAAACTCGGAGAAATAGCCCTTGCCGCCGGCTTTTCGGAGGTTGTGGCTTTGGACGCCGTCTTTGGCAAAATCCATCACGGCTTCTTTTAAAGGACTTCCGACATTGTCGCGCTGGGAGGCGGCGCTCGAGAGAATGATCCCGTCAAGCCCAATCTCACCTGCCCACTGAGCGGCCGCTTCAAAAAAGCGCCGCGCCATTTGTTTTTTCTGCACCTCAGTCATGGTATGCGCCGGGCTTATCGAGAACATGTCGATAAACAGATACGTTTTCCCATCCTTGTCTTTCGTGACGAGCGAATAGATGTTCCCAATCCATCGTTTGTTTTCAATGATTTTAAAAAGAAAAAAAGCAGGGTCCGGCACGACTGCCATCGTTTGCGAAAACTGCCCGACCGTACCTTCTTCCCCGCGCCTTGCCGTACAATCGAATGACGCACAGCCTCTGAAGAAATCAACAAAGGTCTTCCCTGAAAGATAAAACTGCATCATGCCTTTCCGTCCGGCAGTTTCTTCATATGTCAGGCGTTCGATTTTCGAATCAACGATCTTGGCCATTACGGCGTAAAGTTTTGAGGTTTGCGATAAATAGGTTTGCCCTTTGAGCGTCACTCGCACGCGCCTCCAATATTCAAGCGCTTGCTTGCGGGGGCTTTTTTCTTGCGCCAAACCAAATATGAGCTCCGCGTGATGAATCATCTGGAGCGCTTTTAAGAAGAACTCCGCGCGCTCTGATTCAGGCACCGCTTCCCAGCCCGGGACTTTATGGATGAAAAGCGTGATCACTTTGTTCATGGACTTCACGTCTAGAACGCTGTCAAGCGCCTCACCTTTAAGAATTTCACGTTTGGGCCCGATGAAGTTCTCATAGAGGTTGGGATATTTTGTACGTAGACTCTTAATGAGCGCTTTCGCCTGGTCTAGGGGACTTGCAAGCGGCAAGGTATCTTGATCGAGTGAGGAATCTTTAACCTCTTCCCGATCATAGGCAACCCTGAACTTTTCTTCAGGGCGGTTGAATCCAGGCGTCATGCCGTTCACATCGCCAAGGAATTCGACATAGTAAGGCGGCCGCTCGGATTCATAGTAAGAATAAAGGCCATCTTGCCCCATTTTTTGAATCATACGTTTGATGGGCCCGGACCCGAACTCCGTTTTAAGCTTTGAGTCATTGGCTGCAACCCGCGAGAGTTCGTCAAGACTGACAGGTTCATTGAGGTCAGTGAGGGACTCCGGAAGCCCGAGATTCCGGAGCTTTTCCCCCGAGTCATATCGAAGCGCCGCCTGGATCCTTTCTTCAATGGGAATGTTCTGTGGTGTGAGAAGTCCCAGCACAAAGCTTTCCGTCAAAGTGCTCACCGGACCGCGCTTCAGTTCATATGCTCTTAAAACGTCCGGAAGTTCGTCAAAATTGCCGTCTCCATTCAGGCGGGATCGCGCTCTTAACACATGATCAATGTCACGAATGACAACCGGCAGGGAGCGCTCAGGCACTTTCATCAGAAATTGAACCCAAGGACTGATCCCGCCATCGTCAAGAAACGCCTTCACTGCATGGTCAAACTGCTGATAACTTCCGTTTTTTTGGATGCCGGCGCGCCGCTCAAGGGACTCTAACTGCTCAAAAACGCGTGTCTGGCCTTTGGCAATGAAGCTTTGCCGGAGATCTCGTTTTAAATCTTCATGTTCGATCGCCTGTTTGATTTTTTGATGGCGGCCTTGAAAGCGCGGATCACTTAGGAGGCGTTTAACTTTTTCGGACGCGTTTCTCTCCTTCCAGCTTTCAAAGATTCGGAGGAGCAGATTGGAATCCAACTTGGCGTAATCTTTCGCTGCGCGCTTCACTAAGTCATCTGTCAGTTCCGTAGTCTGATCGAATGAGGATATCCGCCCGAGTCTCACAGGAAACGAAATCACCCGGCCGATCAATTGAATGACCTCCTTTATCAAGACAACGGGAAATGAGGCAAGCGCCACAAATCCCACATGAAGAAAAGGCGTCAGAAAAATTTCAACGAGCCAGAGAAGGCCTGTCACCGTTATGGATGAGGTTTCATTTTGCACCGTCCACGTGTAGAGCTTGATCTCATCCCAGTTCCAAGTGTGATAAGCGTACCAGAGCAGAATACCGCCCCAGACCCAGCCCAAGAAGAAAGTGGGTGCCAATTTCTCAACCGCGAACCCTACTCCCCTTCCGAATTGAGGGCGTTTAAAACGAACAAGACTTTTGAAGACTTCGCGCACGCTAAATGACGCTTTGCCCCTGAGTTCGGAGCGGCCCAATCTTGTCTCAAGGTCCGCTTTTTCCTTTTCAAGGGTCTTGATTTGAGCCTGGGTATTGGCATGAAGCGACGCTTTTGCTTCCTTTGCTTTGTTCAAAGCCTTCAGGACGATCTCTTCTTTCTCGTTTCGGATGGCACCTTGCAGTTCCGCCAAAGCCGAACGAAGATCGCTTTCTTCTTTTCGCTTGGCTTCAAGGCGCTCACTCACACGCGCAAGCTCGCGCAGAAGACCGGGCTCTGCCTTGACGGGTTCTTGAACGGTTTTAGGAACCTGAGTGCCGATCGCTAACGCAGGCGGCTTTTTTTCTTTCGTGGAATTAACAACGGGCTCTTGATGGACTGCTCCTTGGAGGAAGGCATCTGCTTTTTGAATTGCCTGTTCGACCACCTCATCCGGCACTTCTGGAAGCTGATTGAGTCTTTGATTAACCCAACTAAGTTTCTCTTGAACCTCCCTATCGTTTTCAAGCTGGGGGTTCTCGGAAAGAATCCATTTGATAAAACGAGGGACTCGCTGATATTTCCTACCCACCACCTCACTCACCGGAAGCGCTTTTTCTTTTGGGTCCTCTTGAAGTTGAGACGCATGCCTTATGTGTGTCGCAATTTGCTGTTTCATGCGCTCTCGGTATGCTGCCTGAAATTGAGTTCTCAGAAGGGTGTTAAACTTCTCAGCGGTGAGCGTCCGATCACGCCTTGCCTTTTGAAAGACGCTTTCAAGCGCTTCATCAATGGCCTGAGTGAAATCATTCAATACGGCCCGGTCCGTCTCCTCCATCATGGTCCGCACCGCTTGGAGCGCTGAGAGGATTTTTTCTTTTGGCGTCACGTCCTCAGGGATCTGACTCATCGCAATGGGCATTGGAAGTTCAAGCGGGGGCGGTGTGACGTCGCCTGAGCGAATCGCCTCCATGATAAGCGGCCCGAGCGAGCCTTTGATCTCACCCCGGAGATACGCCCGGTAGTCTTCTGTCCTGAGTTCAGAACGCGGTTCGCTCGTCAAATACCGGTCTACGTCAAGCTGTTGGATGAGCGTTTTAATCCGGTTGTGAAGAACGGGATTCGTGGCTTGTTGAATCGCATCTTCTAGTTCAAAAATGGCGGGGGTCTCTGTCACGGCAAGCGGTCTAATCGTTGCGGCTTCATTTTTGACGATGCTTAAATCACCGCCTGACGCCCACGCCAAGTCCGAATGAATCATGGCAAGAATAACGACTAGCGAGGCAATCCTAAAACATGTCTGCTGAGCGATCCTCCTCATGTGAAGCTCCTTGCATCCTGCCATCGGCTGGGTTTTGCGGCTTTCCGAATACCCTGCCACGCATACAACTGGCTGGGATTTAAAATGATCGGGGTTGACTTCATCCGCATCCCGATCATCGTTTGCGGCCTCTTCTTCGGGACTCTCACCTCGTGCGGAATAGGGACAATCGGCGTCTTCTCAGAATCGAGACGATCTGAGAGAGTTTTAAGGAGCTTCTCGGCTGCTTGAATGAGACTAACTCTTTCCGGCCTGAGCTCCAAGACCACATCCGCGAGATTGCGGAGCAAGGGGGTCGTTTGCGAAAGAGGTTTTGTTTGGTTCGAAATCTGGATGATTTTCCGGCTGACGATTTGCAGAGCAGAATGGGCCGTCTCGCCTGCTCTCAGCCGATTGAATTCATGATGAAGCGACTCTTTGACTTTTTCGAAGCGGTGCGGGACGGGATCGAATGATTCTTCACTTTTTCCGTTTTGATTGATGTCCATGAACCAAGTTCTCCTTTCCGAACATAGGTGTCAGGAGGAGAAATTCCCTTGGCAGATCTTTGGAACGAGGCGACGGAACGGGTTTGTTCTTCACCACAGAAAGCGGCACTTTCTGGAGCGACTCTACGGGATGATAGGCAAATTGTTTCCGCGGAGCGGGATTTCTGTCCGCTTTGGTTTGCTTGAATGCTCGCCGTTTTGATCTCATGCCACGCCTGACACGATAGCAGAACTTTGAATTGATCCGGAAGCGCTTCACGGCGCTCAGGACCTTTCTGCTCGCGGGGCATTACGTTCCCCGGGATCGGGCGAGTTTGAATTTCTTTGGCGAGTTATTTGGCGAGTTATTTAAGACGAATTGCTTTGATCAATCAATTTCTGTAAGCAATTCTGTGAAATATTACACTCCGTTCATATCCTTGTCAAGACCGTTTATCATAATTTTTTAGGTGATACCAATTTTTAGCTGAAAAGACCAAGGCATTCCTTCTTTACTTTAAAGTAAGCGAACGAATCTCAAGCATGCCCGTCGGTGGGTTCCAGCCATGGCATTTTCAAAATAACTGAAAATCTTGGTCCAGAGCTTCTCTATCATTTTCAGGTAGGAATGGGGACAGCCTGTTGGTCGAAATTGGTTCCTTTGGATCATTCATTTTTTTTACAACCCGTCGTAGAAGCCAAACAATCCCAACTGCCACAGCGACGGCAAAAGGTGCGAGGATTTCACCTGGGTAAATTGGTTTTACTGAGCTTAACTGCAATCGCTCTCCAAGTTGGCCAGCCATGGATGTGTGAATTGCCCAAAGCACAAATGTTCCACATGCTACGGCCACCATGACAAAACCAGATATTTTCAAAAACTTATTCCGCCTTAAATTCATGACGACGTGTTACATGCTTTTCTCTTTTGCTTCTAGCAGCCATTTTTTCCAATGAGTAATGAGGTCATTATTGGACGCTTTCTTAGCGTAATCGATTGCCTTTGTGTAAAACTGGACAGCTTTTTCAAAGTCATTTTGTTCCAAGCAATAATTCCCACACGCGCCATACACTCCGGACAATGTACCCTCTTCAACATTTGGATCGTCAATCAATTTCTCGAAAAAACGTTCTGCCTCTTCATCATTTCCAAGTTGTAAATAACAAACCACCAAACCGGCGTAAGCCATTTCGACTCTTTCTGCTTCCAACTTGCCTTTTGGCGGATAAAATTCTTGAATGATTCTCTGATTTATGCTCAGAGCTTTGGCATATTGGCCTTCCTCGCGATAGCAGGTTGCGAGATGACTAAGCGGATTGAGCAGATATTCATGTCGATTTTCAAGACGCACTGACTCTTCCAAGAAAGAAATTGCTCTTTTGTTATCATTGAGCTGGCTGTAAGCAAACCCCAAATTGTAGTAGAGAAAAGGTACGTCTTTACTGCTTGTTTGAATACGCAATGCTCGCTCAAAACACTCGATAGCTTCTTTTTCCATATCATTTTCAGAATACGCTTCACCCAATACTTCAAGATACTTGTATTGGGTTTCTTGTGGCGCACCATTCAGGGAATCTTCAGATATCGACTTTAATAAATTTAAAGCTCCACGAGCTTCCCCATCGCCTAACAGCGTATCAGCCTGATCAATTTTCTCCTGCACGTTTTTCACTCTAATGCACCTTTCCAAGATTACCCTTGAAATATCTTAGCATACCCGCGAATATTGCCAGGTATTCTTGCCACCGCATCTATAAACCTTTCTAACTTCGTCCATTTGCTGAACGGCTTCTTAGTTTCTATCTTTGGTGCGTGTTCTTCAACAGGCTTCAGCTGCGGATTCGACCTTTGAGATCGACCCTTTATCTTTTCATTCTTCCCCGGTCGATTCTTAGGCCCTTTCTTTTTAATATTCTGCTTTGGATTACTTCGGCTACCCCTTGCTTCTTTGAGCAATATATCAGGTTGAGTAATTACGTTTGCTGGAGCAACCGTCATAGCAATTGCCCCGCCCGCAACTACGGGTTGAATTCCACCTGTTGGTGGGCCACCCATTGAACTGCCGCCCTCGCCAGGAAGTCTCACTTGATCAAAGAACCTGTGAGATGCTACCTGACGGTCAGCAAATCTGTCAACAGCATCTGAAAAGTGAATATCATTGGTGTAAGAAGCACCCGCGCTCGCGGTCGAACTTACCTGAGTTGCCGTCACAGTTGCAGCTGTACCAGTAATCGCAATGCCACCTGCAATGGCACCGGTTGAGGGAGGTGCCGCACTTACACCCGCCAGCGCTGTCGTCGTTTCAAGCATAACATCACCACCGGCAAGTACCGATTCACTAATGGTAATGCTTCCCGGAGCGCCCTCACCGACAATGGCTGTGCTCAATGCCTGAAGCGTTTGAAGCGCGATCTGCGCCACCGCTTGAACTGCCGCAAGAACGGCAGAGACAACGGCAACCGCCGCTTTTACCACTGCGGCGATGATCGCGATTATAAACCACCAGAAGTGACCTGTGGGATCCGTAAACCGAATCGGGTTGTTTCGGGCGTACGCATAGCGGTTCAAACTCTGCGGATCAGACGGATCCTGAACGAAAATATCCGCCGAAATGAATCTACCGATTTTGGGATCATAGAAGCGTGCTCCCGCATAAATCAGATCAGATTCAAGATCTTCCTCATGCCCCGTGAACGTGTGACTTACTGGATCGCTTCCTTCGCGCCGCTTCACTTCCCCATAAGGATAATATTCCATGAGAAGTATCTGCTGGCCTTGGGAATTCGTTACCACGTTCGTCGAACCCAAGTGATCCTGATGGAAGAACCTGAAATGCCTTGCACACTTTGAAACTCGAAGCTCGTGTGATGTGCTGTAAGATGTCTGAGTGTATTGAGATTCTTCAGCAACTGGGGTTTCCAAACCCTCTTCCGCCTCAGCAAATTCAAGATAGTCTTCCGCCACAACACAAGGCGCTATTGTCTCTTCTTCCTCAGCGATACGGATGTTGCCCAGGAAGAATGCTTTTCTCGTAAGTGACCCTTGACCTGTATATTCCACCTCGTAGTCTTGACCGACATAATACGTGGTTTGATTGCCAGCATCTTTTTCGATTCTCTGTCCCGTGACATCATAGACGTAAGAGCCAATGACCGTCGAACCTTCGCGTATTTCAACCAAGCGGTTGTCGTAATCGTAGGTAAGCGTTTCGGCTCCCCGCTGGATCGTGTTGCCGTTCGCATCGTACACATAGTCTAAGGTTTCCGTGCCATCGGTGTACCTCGTGACAGCATGCGGGTGATTGGGATCATTGTATTCGAGCGTTGCGGGACCTTTTGTGGTTATGTTCCCAATCGGGTTGTAAACGTAATCCCTCGTCCCGTAGCTTCCCGTCGCTTGTTTCAAACGGTCTAGATCGTCGTAAAGGAAGGTCTGTGAGTTCGTGTTAATTGCGTCCGTAATAGATAGGACGTTCCCTACGTCATCAAAACCATAGGTTAGGTTCTGGAGCGTGGTTTGCGCTTGATTCTGTGTAATCAGATTGTCAAGCCTCAAAGTCTGCGGATTATAGGTGTAATCGGTCACAACGCCGTTCCCATATTCGATCTTCGTAACTTGACCGGATGGGTTGTAATCGATGTTCGTGAGAACAGGTGACTGACTTTGATCTTTGTTTATCAACGTCATGGTTTCCACCTCGCCCATGAGGTTGAAACCAAGCGTGAGGATTTCTTCATCCGGATATTCCAAGGCCGTGACACGACCGAGGGGATCATAGATTCTGGTAAAAGAGTAATCTTTCCCGTCACTCAAGCTAACTTGATCTTGAATAACCCTTCCCAACTTGTCATACCGAAAGAGTTTGACGTTGGAGGCCTCATCCACTTTGAGTAGTCTTCCAATCGGGTAATTTCCACCTTCAAGCCCGCCGCACGTTACGGGCGGACAATCGTCATAAACGTAAACCACCTCTGATTGATCCGGATACGCTTTCCGTGTCACGCGGTTTAGTTCATCGTAATGGAAAGTAATTGTCTGGTTTTTGGCGTCTTTTTGAGTCTTGAGATTGCCGTTATCGTCATACGTATATTCCCAGTAACCCATGTTGGGGTCATCCGTAGACAG
>PCVY01000003.1:29208-69672 GCA_002787155.1 Candidatus Abzuiibacterium crystallinum
ATCGTAAGTGACAACGGTTTCGTTTCCGAGATGATCCGTCGTCTTGACGAGACGGCTCATTGCATCGTATTCATAAAGCGTCGTGTAGGTCTGGCCTTCGTTAAATTCTTCGACTTTAATGAGATTCCCGAATCCGTCCTGAGTTTCCGTTTTCTGATGACCGTTCTGGTCGATTTCCGTACGCTTGAAATCGTCAAAGATGGTTTGTGAGAAAGTGCCGTCCGGATAATCAACGCGCGTCCTTCGTCCAACGGCATCGTAGGTAAACACAGCGTGCGGGAATTCAACTGGCGGCGTTGCGTAAGTCGTGCCGAAGTCCGCCAAGTAAGGCACGTAATGCTTGGCAGGCTGACCTCGTGAGTCAAACGTGATGAAGTCAGAAACAATCTGCTGATTGGCATTCTCGGCAGGCTTTCTTTCTTCAATTTGTCTACTGAAACCATCGAAGAAAGTGTACGTTGTGAGGTAACCTGTGTGCGGCTGGTCGTCAATCGTAATCGCTGGGGCATCACTATCAGCTTTCACATGCGTTACGATTCGATTGGGTATCGTAAAATCATCGTAGTAAATTGCCTGCGTAGGAGCAGCAAGCGTATCTTCGGGCGAAACGACCTTTACCACACGCCCCAACGCATCATAGACGGTTTTCGTGGCTTGACCGTTTGCATCGATTGATTCCGTGATCTGGCCAATCAAAGGATCATAAGTGAACTGCTTTACGTGACCCAATGGATTCGTGATGGTTGAGACAAAGAGCTCGTAATTATTGTCATATTCGTGATCCGTGATTTGATTCATGGCGTCTTTCACGATGTCCACATTCCCAAACCCATCATAAGTCACCGTCGTTTTAGCACCTTCCCCGGCCTGCTGACCTTGGAGAAATTCCTCTGATTTCGTTAAGATGCCCTCCTCCGGATCCTGCATAACCTCTTCATGTCCGTCATAATAAAAATACTGCTTGCTCTCCTCTGTGTCCTGATAGTCAAACACCTGAGTGATCGCAAGCGTGTTCATGACGTAGTTTGTTTCGTTCTGTACGTACTGACTGACAGTTTTCCTGTCATCCGTTGCAACCGAGACATCGCCGTCTTGATAAATGACGGTTTGATTACCCCAATCGTCGTATTCATAGCGCTCTCTTACTTGTTTGTACGTGCCATC
This sequence comes from Candidatus Abzuiibacterium crystallinum, assembly GCA_002787155.1. Lineage (GTDB taxonomy): Bacteria > Omnitrophota > Omnitrophia > Omnitrophales > Abzuiibacteriaceae > Abzuiibacterium > Abzuiibacterium crystallinum. The sequence goes on from PCVY01000003.1 coordinate 30,373, forward strand.
TCCGTCATAAAGGAAGTTGCTTCTTTCCTCTGCATAAATGAAGTGAACGCCGGGCAGAATCTGATCATTGCATGTCCAGGCGGTCTCCTCCCTTGAAAAGAGATTCCCCAAGCCATCTTTAACCTCAATTGAGATGGGACGCCCTTTCAAGTGAGCGTTCTGATGGAAGGTGTGAATGGTTTGGGTGTTTTCCCCGTCGATTACGGTTGTTTCGCGGAAGCCGCGGAATTCCTTCGTTCCCGCATCAAACATGCCGCCTTTGTAGGAATATTCCGTGACGTATTCGTTGCCGATGCCGTCTGTTTGTGAAATTTTGGTAACGACTTGAACCGGAAACGGCAGACGCTCAAAACCGGATAGGTCCGTGTTATCAAACTGGGTAGAGGGTGAATATTCAACCGTTGTAATGCTCCCTCTACCGTTATCAATCGTCTTTAAGAGATCCGGAAACTCTCCCTGATTGTTATAGAACTTCCATTCATTGTTCGTTTGGTGCTTGGTTACGCGCTCAAGAAGTCCATCACCGTCTAAATCAATGAATTCCCCCTGAACGTTGGAATTGGTATAATCAAGGTGTTCGCGGATGTAAGCATAGGAACCTGACTTCGGAACGTTGACCAGCGGCGTATCCTGCATCACAAAACCGTTCCCCGTATTATAGAAAACGTGGATATCGTTGAACTCCACTGCAGGATTCGTGTACATGCGGTCAAGAAGACCGTCGCCGTTGAAATCAAGAAGCGTAAGACTCAATCCCTCCGCCGCCCATTGCTGAATTTTCCTGAAAGCATAATAACCGCCCTGAGGAATGACAATCGGCCAAAGATCAGGCGTTGACTCAAAACCATTTCCATTGTTGTAGTAAACTTTCCATTCGTTATTGTAGTCGTAATCCGCGATGATACGGTCGGGCAGACCGTCACCGTTTAAATCGTAAAGTCCCGCTTCTTCGTCATACTGGCCGCCTGTCCTGATGTTTTTGTAACGGTCTTCTCCTTCCGGGTTTGGAATCGACCAGATGCGGGGTGATGAGGAAAGTTCACCGTCCACATAGTCATAAATTTTCCATTGATTGTTGTTTCCGTCCTTGACGACCCGCTCCAAAAGTCCATCGCCGTCAATATCAATGAATTCCACCTGGACGTTTGAATTTCCGTTCTCCAGATTTTCACGGATGTAGGCGTAAGTTCCGGTTTTTGGAACATTGAGAAGAGGATCGTCCGTCATGGAAAAACTTGTTCCATTTTGATTGTAGAAAACGTGGATGTCATTGAATTCAACGGCAGGATTCGTATAAAGCCGGTCGGAATAACCGTCACCATTGAGATCGAGGAGGGTTAAATAAAGACCTTCGGCCGACCATAACTGGGTTCGTCGAAACCAATAATAGCCGCCATTTGGAATCGTAATCGGCCAAAGCACAGGATCCGTTTCAAATCCGTCGCCTGTGTTGTAGTAAACCTTCCAATTGTTGTCTTCAAAATAATAGTCCCCAATGATTCGATCCGGAAGCCCATCGCCGTTTATATCGTAAAGCCCCGCTTCTTCGTTCATGCTGCCGCCCGTCCGGACATTCTTATAGCGATCTTCACCGACAGGATTGGAAATCGGGATAATCGTATGATCCGTCTCCAATGCAAAGCCGTGATCTTGATAAGTGAAGGCGGTCGGAGGAAAACATGTCAACTCATCCATGCCGCATTCTTCAACTTGAATGAGACGGGATTTTCCTATGACAGGTGACTGTTCGTATGTTAGAGAGTATTTGCGTGAAAGAACGTTATCAACCTTGACAAGAATCTCTTTAAGCCGCTTGTTCGTTTCAACGCGCGCGCCCGAACTATAAGAAATTAAATCGTCCGGCCGGTCTTCCAGAACAAATTCCACCGAATGTGTGTTTGGAAAGACTTCGTTTTCGTTGCCGTTGTAGTCAATCCGCGAAAGGTAGACGTTTCCCCCGTCTTGGGAATACGTGTATTCGATAATATTTCCATTAGCGTCTTTTACCTTTTCAAGAAGCCATTTATAGGTGCCATGCGAATTGGTCTGCTTTGCCTGTGACGATTCACCGAATGTGTATTCCCGTCCTGATTTGTCGAGAGCTGTCCAGGAGCCAGCTTGGTAATTGACTTTCATAAAGTCCCCAGAATCGTGCTCTGCGTGGTATTCGTTGGCTGAAATTTTTACAAGATCCGCGCCAGCGCCCTGTACGAGAAATGTGAATCTGTCTACCTCATCATCGTAAGTAGGCACACCTCCGGAAGTGGTTCTTTGAATATAGCCGACTTCGAGGTCCCAACCAATTCCCATCCAACCGTTTTTGGCGGTGGACGAATAGTTAAGGGAAAGCTGTGGCGTGAGTCCGCGTCTTCCGGATGGTGCAAACACGGGTACTGTAAATTGTCCGCGCCCACTAAAAAGGTCTGTTTGAAAAGACTGTACCGGAACTTGAGATTCGTCGATGTTAGAGAACGTGCCGTAGGGTGAGCCGAGCGGCGGATTAGCGAATGCATCAAGCACATGCAGACCAGCCATTTCTTGGATGATGCCCGTGACGGAAACGGTAAAAGCAACTAATCCTGCGATAAGTTTTGTGCCAAAAGAACCGTGTCTGATGTTGCGTAATACACTGCTTGTTCGTTTCAATCCCGAATCCTGCGTCATTTCACACCTCAGTTTGCAATGCGGAAGCTGAATTTGGCCCTAAAACAAAAAAATCCTGGCCACGAATGACCAGGATCTTCCAAATTGTCTTAAAGCCCTTCCGCTTTGTTTCTTGAACTTTCGCTCAAGTCGACCAGGACCTAAAATAAAAAATCCTGGCCTCATTTGACCAGGATCTTTGTAAATTTCTTAACGAATTATGAGCGAACTATACATCCTGTCATTGTTCGTGTCAAGCGCAATTATCAAAATAAATCAAACAGTTGTAAATCGTTTTTGATATACTACGCGTGAATAAAGAGGGGCGGCGTGAGAGTATAAGATCCTGGTCAGAGTCACTCAATACCCTCAAAGTCTCCCGTGGTTGACCTTTTTTCACCGCTTCCAACTTCTTGCTCCCTTCCTTATGCGAATCTTGTCAGCCGCTTGCTTCTGCTTTAAGTTTTTTTGGAGATGACGTCTTTGCTTTCCAAAATTTGCATTCGTTCAATTTTAAATCTATACTTATAGAAGAAGGTGTGGCTAGAGAGCGCATGAACCTGGCAAGGTCTAGTACGCTCTCAGGACTCCTTCGAGTGAAGCCTTTTCGCCACCCAACGAGCAGTATGACGGTGCCAAACTCGCCAGTAAGACACACGTCACGAGCCTCCCGTAGGAGGTTCTTTGCTGCTCAAATGAATTTTCTGCTGTGGAACTTTTCCAAAGACATCATTGAGCGAATCATGGATTTTCTTCCATTGCTGAACAGCCACATCATGATCACCTCGCGAGCTTTTTGGGTACTTCTTCAAATAATCGCGTATCCATTGAAAGCTCTTAACTAAACCTGTTTTCAAATGCGGCGGTACAAAGCATCGTTCCAACTCCTCCATAAAGAATAATTGCCTTTGAATTGCCTCTTGAGACTTTTGTATCGGTTTTTGAATCCACAACAACATCACGGTCATTCTGTCTAAATACCATTCAATAAAGTTTCTCCCGACATGTGCGCTTTGTAGCTGTAGATAAGCTACTTCGTTTTCAACAATAGAGATCAGCTCACGCAGCTCGCCTCTTGTCTTTTCAATCCGTTCGACGGTCTCGGACTTGTAATCGTTTGATCTTAGCGTGTACTCGAAGACGAGGTCGAGCTCGCCAAGAGCCCTAGTCAATGTATTCCTTGTACTCTTCAGAAAATCTGCCACATCCCCTGTCCGCATATATTGACCACCTCCTTTTTCCTCGTCCATGTGAGCTCCGCGTGTTTTGCTAGGCTTCATGAACTGCATGATTCCGCCTGGCTCCTTAATTCATTGAGGAGCTTACTCGCGAACCGAAGTGATGTCCGCTGACTCCAGTGTAGATGTACGAGCTGATAAGCTAAGAGTGTCATCTGATCCCTTAAAATATCAATTGGCTTCACCTTCATCGCAAGTTGCAGAAGTTCCTCTCTAGCAACCCAAAAAGCATTTGTTGGTATATATTCTCCACTCGACAGCAATGTCATTTGATCAGAGAAAAAATCACATAGGCGCCTTATTTTTTCGCCTGTGCTAACGATTCTGTTTTCATTGATTTGAATTGTTTGCCTCATATGTCACACTTTTTAAAACCCTTTAGAATTTCACTAAATAAAAAGCCGGTTTGCCTACATCTCCGCCATGACGTAGGCAGCCCGGCTATTCAGCGGTCATTTTCATGACCAGAATCCATTGGCTTTGCGATGCCGCTTCACGCGGCTATGCCCTTTTCTACGTGTCTCGACTCCAAGATTTAAAGAACGTGTCTCATGTTTCTAATTCGTTGAATCAAGATAATCTTTTAACTGGTAGCAATCTGCGAACTTGAGGATTGCATCTCGATTTCGTGATACCCAGGATGTAGCATCAATCCTCAACATCTCTTTCATGATAGTATAGCGATGGTACGTCTCCCAAACTTCAAGCAATAAATCCTGCGTGATCTCACTCGTGTTCCCACCACCGAGAACGTCCACTAAGTTTCTAAGGTGATTCATCAACCGGCTTAGAGTTCCTCGATCAATCAATAGACCCTTGTTCGTTTTTCTCAAGACAATATCCAGGATGATGATGGCGTGCCTCGCGTGGTGTTGCTCGCGAACTAATGGATCATTTTCATATCGTATCTTCATTTTCAGATAATCAAGGTCAAACCGACCTTTCTTATTATCACCTAATCCACGAATAGGCTTATCCTTTATAGATTTTTTTATATTGTCATTAACTGTATTATTAGATACTATTTCTTCTCTTTTCATTTCTTTCACCCTTCCAATACCAAATGTAACCTCTGTCTCTTAAGCTGTCAAATCCTCAAAAATATGTTTTTTTATATAGTTTTAAGACATATATTGAAATCTAATCTAACATCATGTAGAATTAATAAGTTACGAATATAATACTTTTAAAATGACTATAAAAAGCAGGCAAAAAAAATCCCTCTACTATACCCTTTTTCAGCAGTGTCAAACTGCTTTTCCCTCATTTCCTCGGGAATGCAGTCTTTCGCTTGGTGCGTCCATCAAACATGTGCGACTGAGAATGGGCCTCACACAAGATGAGCTCGCGCAGCATGCGCGCATGAAGCTCTCAGCTCTTAAAACTCTTGAAAACGGTTATGCAAAGTTCACGACCCTATCGAATATTGACACTTTGGCACGTGTACTCCGGGTTTCTATACAAGACCTTGTTTTAGAGGGATTAGAATGGTTTCCTGCGAACTTTTTTGTCCTCAAAAACCCCGGGCACGAGTCACTGCCTAAAAGAAGGAGAGATATCAATAACGTTTGGTTTAGACGTCAAATTGTCAAAGGAGATGGATTTCTCTGCGACTTCGTCTCACCACCCCTGTGTTCATATGGACACTTCTGCTTTGTCATTCTTGAGTTAGATCCAGGCAAGACAATCCGTGACGCGGTCTTACCCTCTCCTGATCAATTGCTCGGCTTCGTGCTAAAAGGAGCACTCAGAATTCGCTACGACAATTCCCAAGAATATGACGTCTTTGCCAACCAGAGCTTTACCATGCGTGGCGACAAAATTCATGACCTTCAGAATGCGGATAAAAACCTCCCCCTTCGCATGTGCCTCGCCTTTACTCTCTCGTCCTCTCAGAAACCATTGGAAACAGCCAAAGAACACAGTCAAGACACCCCTTGCTTTAATCTGGGACTCGGAATCAAGAAAATTCGGGACCTGTATGCATCATCGGATGAACGTTCTCTTAGCTATTCACACTTTTCCTCCATCACGGGTCTTGATGAACAAAGCCTTCGTTATCTTGAGAACACGACAGACCCCGATCAGGTCATCTATTGGGACAAAATTGAGGTGATCTGCCGGGCCTTAAAAATACCGCTGTCCCAATTCCTTGGATTCTGTGAAGACAGAGATGGGGGATATTTTTACCTATCAACCGCCCATGACAGGGCATTCATCGACTACCGGCACTATTTAGGTGTGCGAATTAAATCCGCTGTTTTTCCCGGCACGCATAATAATTTTCATCTCTCTGAAGCCTACATTGATCCTCGTGGCGGCGTCAGACGTGCTTCTTGGAGGCGCCGTGATCAGGCAATGATGGCTGCGTATGTTGAGGACGGAGAGCTCCGTATTGAGGTCGGGAAAAATCGAAAGTCCGTCTTAATTCAAGGCGAGAGCGTCTACTTCGATGGAAGCTTGGGCTATATCTTCACGAATCCCGGGACGAAACCTGCAAAGCTACTTCTGGCAAGCTACCCGGCGATTGTTTTCTAACCAAGCAGTCCTTTTGAAACGGCGATATTCTTGACCAAATCAAGCAACCGATCAATTGAATATGGCTTTTGAACGCAAACAGAGCAGTTCAGTTCCTCGAGCTTCTTTCGGGTTTCATCAGGAATCGGATCGGCAGAAAGCGGGATCATATAAGGCGGGTTCGGCAGTTTTACAAGTTCAGTGATAAGCTCATCACCCGACATTCGTGGAAGCTTGATATCGACAAATAAAATATCCACCGCTTCCTTTCGCAGTCCCTCCAATGCTTCTAAGCCATCACCAAAACAGCGAACATCATAATTTTTTTCTCGGAAAAAAGCCGCGAGGTCTTCCATGAGATCCGGCTCATCTTCAACAAATGCCACGCGGCAATGGTTCTTCTCATATAAGTCTTCGTCGGGACCATCATCCGGAGGGCTGATTTCCGAGCCGATTTTTGCGCTGATACGATTTTCCAAAACCTCGAAATCAAAAGGCTTAGTCACAACGTCGTCCAGTTTAATATTATGCGCCTTTAGCTTATCCGCATACTTTGGAAGATAGCCCGTGAGAATGATCGTAGGCGGCATTGAAAGCCCTGATTCCTTGATCTTTTCGAGTACTTCAAAGCCGCTCAATTTTCTCATTTTAAGATCAAGCAACATTAACTTGACGCTAAAATTGCGCAGCTTATTGACAACTGTCGTAGGATCCGTCGTCGCCACCACTTCTATGTGCCGCTGTTTAAACTGATCCTTCAACACGGCAATCATTTCTTCATCGTCATCCACGATTAATACGCAAAATCTGGAATCCCTCATTTGAGCCTCACCTTCTCCTCTTTGCTATGACTTATCAAGATAACCACGATGCTTTATTTATCGTCTTTTTTCCGCGAAAGTAACTGCATAAATTTTTCATGTAGCTTCTCAGGCTCAATGTCATCCGGCTTCTCTAAAAATTCACTCACACCAAGATGCTCCGCCTTGAAACGCAAGCTGACATCCACATAGCCTGTCATGGCACAAATAATGGTCTTCGGGTGCTTTCTTAAAATCGCTTCAATCACATCCAACCCAGAAACGGAAGTTGCCAATTTTAAATCTATCAGTGCTAGATGCCAAGTTTTCTCTTTAATCAATCGGAGCGCTTCTTCGCCGGTTACCGCAAAATCGACAGAAAAGTCTTTTTCCTCAAACCACTCCTTGAGAAAAGTGCAAATTTCCTTTTCGTCGTCAACTACCAGAAGGTTTATCATGTCTGTCATCCGCAAGCGGTAATTTCAAAATGAATGTCGTTCCCTTCTCAGCTTCGCTTTCAAGCGTGATCTCTCCCTTATGAATTGATTCCACAATGTGCTTACAAATGAAGAGCCCCTGGCCCTGGCCTGCAGCCCCAATCGTATCACTCTTCTTCGTTTTTGTGCTAAAATCCTGCTTCCATATTTCCGCCCGTATTCCCTCTGGAATTCCAGGACCGTTATCCGAAAACTCTAACCTCGCCAATTTAGGATCATTTGGATCAAAATCCCCCCTGATTTCGATTCTACGCTCTTTTTGATTACCCATCGCTTCAAATGCGTTCTTGATTAAGTTCACAAAAACCTGAAGGAGCTGATCTTGATTTCCCATTATGACGACGTTAGGAACAATCTTTTCAATGATTTCACAAGTTGAAAGATTTTCCTCGTATGTTGAAAATCTGGACGCTTCAATTCCCTCGCGAACGAGCACAGTTAAGCTCAAGCGGGTCATCTTCCCCTTTGAATCCTTCAGAATATTTGTCAGCGTATGAACGGCATCATTGATACGATCCGCTCCTCGATGCACCCTTTTACTATCGTTTTCGATGTCAGTTAATATTTTCTTTAATTTGTTTAAATCACCATTCGGAGTATCTGGTGGAATTTTATCGAGCAGAGCGTAACATTTTTTTAAATGTGTACTGAATATTTTGCTTGTCCATAACCTGACAACTGTCAGCGGATTGTTCACCTCATGGCCGATGGCCTTCGCCATCCCAACCATCGTAGCGTTCTTCTCAGCGACGATGAGTGACGCTTGCGTGGTTCTCAACTTTTCATTTGTTTCGCTTAACTCCCGGTTCATTTCTTCTGTCGCTGTTCTTGCTTCTTGCGCCTGTCTTCTGGCATCTTCTTCCTCTTTGAGGGCATGAATAAGCTGGTTCTGAACTTTGACTAACTCTTCATTTGTCTTTTCTAGAGCTTTACGACGCTCGACTGCCTCATCGTAAAGTCTTGCATTTTCAAAGGCGATTGATGACTCCTGCGCTAAAGTAAAGAATACGTCAAGGTCCTCTTTTGTATAGGGCTCATCAGATTTTTGGTGACCCAGAAACAGGAAGCCTCTCAAATGAGGCTCCTTCTTTCTAACATCTTCAGCCGCTTCCCCGCCAAAACAAGGAATTGCAGCCTCCGCTTTAAATAAGCTCGCAAGTTGGATTATCTCTTTCAATTCCATTTTCTTACTGCCAACCTCTTCATGCTCAAATGCGAGCCGTAATAGCGTTAAATCGACTGGAGCTCGCACCTTGTAGAAATATTGGATCAGGGGATGAGTGAGTCTTATAACTTTTAAGGATGAATCTAAAACAATCGGACGGCTTGCGCGCAATCTTAACTGCTGATCAATTCCAGAAAAAACAAAGACTGACGCATTTGCTATACGAGCTTTCTTAATCAAAAAAGCTACAATTAGTCGGGATTGTTGCTTCAAACTGTCAACGTGTGCAAGATATTCACTTGCTTCCTTCAAAAGCACTCTATAATCCAATTTCTTCTGAAACAGGAACTTGTCTGTCATTTGGATCAAGAAATTTCGAACGTTGTCATATATTACAATAATCAGCACAACCGCGATGGCAGCAGAAAAGAAGGGATTCGCCGCCATATACTTTGACAGCAGATTTTGGAAAACAAATACAACAAATGAAAAAATTGCCATGATCGCACCAAAGAGAAAAGCAAAAACTATGGTGCGCTTGATTAATATTTTGAGGTCTATTAGTCGATGTTTTAGGACGGCATATCCCGAGACAAAACTTAAAAGCAGAACTCCATAAGGACCATAAGGAAATGGGAACATTGATAAATCATATACCGGCAAAAAACAACCGATGCCACCAAAATATCCAATCAGGTTCGCAATGAAGAAGAATCGTATTTGCTTTTTCTTTAACCCCGATGACTGCAAGAGTGCGTGAAATAAGGCCAAATGCGCTATAAATACAGCCGCCGCAAATGAAATTACCCACGGCGTATAGAAAATACCTGCATTTGGGAAATATGGAAATGATAATTTTGGACTAATACCATCAAAGAACAGGGCTCTAAAGAAAATAACAACGACGAAGAAGAAGACTGCAAGTAAGTAAAAAATCCACAAGATTACCTGCGCTATTCGACTCTTATCTCTATCGAGATAGGCATAAGTAAAGTGCAAAAAGAAAACGGGGATAAAAATAGCAGCAATGTGAGTTGTTTGGCAAAAGAAATAAGATAATTCGTAGTTATAGATAGAAGTTGTAAGGAAGACACTGAACGACCAGGCGAAAAGCGCGAAATAATAAAGGGAGAACTTATCTCGCAATTCTTTTCTTACGCCCTTCTTATAAACCAAAACCACAAGGGATAGACTCGCGATCGAAGTCAGTAAAGCAGAAAATTGATAATGATGTGAAGGTAAAATCTCCAAGCTCAATTTCCTCTTTTGATCAACTTCCAAGGAAAGAACATGCCGACTTCTTTCTTGTACTTTAAATAGCGATCACCAAATCGTCTAAAAGAAGTCCTCTCTTCTACAAACGCACGAAGCACAACTAAAGGTACCGCGAGACATAAGGAAATAATTAGCGCATAGTATGCGTTTGCAATAAGTGGAAGAGCTGTCAATTCCATCATAATTCCAAGGTATATTGGATGCCGTACATATTTGAAAGGCCCAATTTTTACGAGCCTTACTTTCTTAATTTTTTGAACACCGACAGCATGTACAGCCCATTGTTTCCCTAAAGCAGCCATGCCCCAAAACCTCAGTCTAAATGAAGCTGCAAGCAGTACCAATCCACTAAATGTGACTCCTATGTTAATGCTATAAAAACGGAGAAAATAAAACTCCGTTATGAATAGAAAGAATACCAAAAGGTAGGCGCCTGTCACAGCTATCAGTGTCCAATCACCGTGGACTTCTTCCCGACGTCTCTCTTTGCTCGTATTGAATGTTTCCCACGCGCGTTCGATAATGCAAATAGTCACGAAACAAAAAAAGATTAGTCCAGTGTTCGTTTTAGGCAAAAAATAATAAAGCATCGCCGTATAGATTGGGACCACCACAATGCCCGTTAATTTGAAAATATTAATTATGGTAACTTTTTTTGACATCTTTTGAATGTTCCAGCACTGGTTGTAATAATTCAGTCGGGATGCTTGCAAACTTTCCACGCTCCGAATCAACAAACACTAGCGTGTGTTCTGTTGCGCAAACAACTTTCGAGAGTCGTAAATTCAAAAAAGTTGTTTTGACGTTAAAGCTGTAATGCCTAATTTTTTCAAATGTAATATGCGCCTCCAGTTTATCTCCAAACATACAGTCAAGAAATAGATCACATGTAATGCGTGTCGTCATCATTTTTATTCTTCCATCGGTCAATTCAAGAAAATTTGGCACCTTTTCTTGAAAAAATGCTTCTCTCACGTAACTTGTCCATTCAAGAAAGTTATATGGATGAATGAATCCATGTTGATCCGTATGCTTAAAAAAAACTTGTATTTGGTTGAAACTATAAACCTTGCTCTCAGTTGCCATTCTTTAATACCTGTATAATAAGTTTCTTTCGTTAACAGAGATGGATTCTAACAATGGCGTAATTTCTGACGGAGTAGGTATCGGTGTTCTTGTGTTGAGTGAAGCAAAATACAGAGATTGCTTGCCGAGAGCTACTAAAGTTCCCGATTCCTCAATTATGTAAGTAAAAAGGAGACTAAAATGGTCTTTTTGCAGATTAGACGAATTGACTTTAATCAGAATATTGTCTCCGAAAACAGTTTGACTTTTGAATTGCATATTTGATTTAGATGTAATCAGCCTTGAATTATTCATAAGCAAGCCGTATTCATGGACCCCCAGAATCAACGCGTCCGTGGCCAGAAACATTAATCTCAAGTAATTTGCAAAACTCATATGTTGAAATTGGTCAACATCACTACGCATGACCACATATTTGTACACAAATTCCCTTTGGGAATGAGCAAAATATTTCATTTCTTCACGTGTTTTCTTACAAGGTTTAAGAATTGACTTAAATCAAAAGGTTTATATATATACTCTGCAACCTTGAGCTTTTCTGCTTCTTTTCCCACCTCTTCGCTTGCATAGCCCGTCATGAAAATTTCGGGAATACGTTGACGCTTTTCTGACTGTAGCAAGGAACGAATCTCCCTTATTAAATTAACACCGTCTTTGCCGGGCATTCTGATATCTGAAATAATCAGATCAAAATCTGATCTCTTAACTTCCTTCAATGCCGCAGTAGCATCTGTGACAGTTACTACCTCATAGCCTGCCTTCTTAAGAAGTCTGTCAAGTGACTTTATTACTAGCATTTCGTCATCAACTAGCAAAATTTTTGATGCCATAACTATTGGCCTCCTAAATAAAACTAACAGATAAAGGCGCTTTCCAAATTGGCGCTGTTAATCATTAAAATGAAAAACCCAAGCGTGGCATTTGCTCTCTCAATTGGTTTAAGAAATCCTGAAATGCCTCACTTCTTCTTGGTTCTGCAGGCGGCTCTTCAGACTCGCAATCACACCTTTCAAAAAAATTGCAAGGCAAAGTCTCGATTTCCTGCGAAGTAAGGTCCACCACTTTTCTTTGATCAAACCCAGACTGTTTCCCGAGTTCCGAAAACCGCCATGTCGTGCATTCGCATTCAGTGCAATATGGAACATTCTTTCGCCGTCCAGGATACCTCACAAGCAAATTGCAGTGACAGTATCGCAAAAATTCCATTGGGGGTAATAACTTGAAGAGTTCAGGCGGGATATCAGTCATATGGATGCCTTTTTCCGAAAGGCCTTTCTCAAGCCAATAAATCAGCACGTACCGCTCTCCTCGACAGTGTTCGCAATGCCTTTCTTTCATCCGCACCTCTCATGGTTCAAGTTTTTTCTTCAAGTACGCAGTAATGTCCTGAACAGTTCGCATTCGTTCAGCATCTTCATCAGATATTTCGAACCCAAATTCTTCTTCGAAGGCCATCACTAATTCAACCGTATCCAACGAATCGGCGCCAAGGTCGTCAACCAAATCAGCATCCGGAACCACACGCTCACGCGCAACTCCAAGTTGTTCACAGATAACTTCTTTAACCTTCTCAGTTAAGTCCATAAATTAAACACCTACCCTTTAGACACGCCCTTTTAGGTGCATTTTACTTAATTTCATTAATCAGCGGTAACCCTTTTTATTATCGGCCTTTACACCGGTAAAATTAGGGGGAAATAAAGAGATGGGTGGAGTGCAAAAGAAAGCTCCGGCAAGGCCAAATATCTGCTTAGGTTTCTCTAAAGAATTAATAAATTGCGAGAAAAGGCCTCGCTAATGGCAAGGACTTTCATGTTTCATACGGGCAGAACCGTCCAGTACAAGGTAACTCTTCTATTTACTTTACACCTTTTACGCGAGCAAACACGAAACCTACTTTAAGAATCAAAAAAGCTATTACAGTAAACACAACATGATACTTCAAAAGAGTGAACATAAGAACTCAGGAATCCAACCATAGCGGAGATCAGGGATAAAGATCTTGACAACAACAGGTATTTACGACAGGCAGGCATCAATCAATAAAACCAAGTTCCAGTTGAAATCATCTTGACTGTTTTGCCTGTTCCGTCAAACGTTTAAATAGTCCTTCCGGATTTACCTTGTATTCTGTTTGAATGCGCTCATAGGCAAAGAGATTATCCTCACCTGAAATTAGCACCTGGAGCGTTTCGGCGCATGCCAGTCTTGCTTGATCAGCTGTGTCACTCTGGTCTTGCCTTTGAAAACACTCGACTAAATGAGGTGTGACAGTACGATCTCTCAAATATTGCAATGCAACGGCTGCATTATGCCTATCAATCCAAGAATCGCTTCTCAACATGGCCAAGAGCACTTTTTTTGTACGTGTTCGGGGATACAAACGTAATGTGTCTAAACCCGAAGCACTCAGATAGTTGCGAATATCCGTACCGTGCTCAAAATCCTGGTAGTCCGCCTGTTCCACGCCTGAAAGGTAAGTATTGATCTCCATATAATTTAACCCAAGTTCAATAACGCAAAAGGTAATCAAGATCAAAAACAAGCTGGCCATCGTAAGCTTTACCCGCTTTGACAGAAAACAAATCGCCAAAAGTGACAGAGGCATTAAGCGTTGTTCCAGGACTGATTGCGCTGAATCTGCGATACTCAAACGATTAATTCCTGCGAAACCTTCAGCCATTCTGGATATGTAGAACTGGTAGCCTTCTAGCGCAAACCAACCCGATACATTAATAACGACAAGTACCAAGCTGATGCGAAATCCGATTTTGGATTTAAACCTGACGTTTAGGAAAATGTAAATGGCCAAGAGAATTAACGCAATGCCGCCAGCCCAATCAATCACCCTCAAGGTTGTGGGCTGTCCATATAACGCCCAAGCATTTTTAGAACAAATGAGCAGAATAATGCTTAGCCATACACTGATATTTTTTCTCATGAATCGCCTTTATAGCGTTGATGCGGAAAACAATAAATGAACTACGGCAAAGATTAATCCGCCTTTAGTCACCCTAGATAGATTCACGCTGACTTCGCTTGACACTTTTTATGCGAGCATACCTGAACCACACTCCTAAAATAAGAAAGGCAATTACAGTAATGCCAACAAGATATGCCAAAATTGAGGAGGCAAAAAAGATTGTCATATTATCCGGCTTAAGCAACTTCCCTGAATCAAGCCCCCAACGCAAGTAACCAGTTAGCTCTCCGCTTGTCAAACCGATCAACATGAAAACAAAACAGTTAAATAGAGATTTCTCGACTTGTCGGTGATAAAGCCAAGCATTCAAGATAATCAAACTAAGGGGAACTGTTGTGAGCTCTGAGACAATTGCAGGAATCACACCATAGCGAAAGTCTGGAATGAATACTTTTACGATCACAGGCAGGAGAATATTTAACCAAATAAGCCATTTGGCCTTTTTCGGCATCTTTCCAAATTTCATTTTTCGCTATTTATTAATTGTCTGGAGGAATTATCATTAACGGTCGAAAGTCTCACGCTAACAATCCGATCTTCTTTCAATACAAAATCTAACGTGAATTTATCACCGAAAGGAAATAAATCTTTCTGGCTCCATACATACGTTATTAACGATTCTCCTGAATCAATCTTGCGTTCATTTCAAGGGTTACCATATACTTCCAAAATCTTCTCTCTACTATCGCCAAACCTAACACCTTGGGGCGTAATCGCTGGAATAGCGAAATCAGGAAGTGCCCCCGTTTCATCCCGGCATACTGTCACGTCTTCCTCGACTCTCATCAATATGCTGGTGATGTAACCGCGAGACCACGGCCCTTCTTCAAAAGTGAATACCTCTTGATTCTGCTGATTACACGCCTCGTAAAGATATTCACCTAGCATGAGCTGATGCTTGTAAATACTTGGATACAATTTGAGAAGTTCCTCTGTACGGGATCCGAGTTTAACACCGGCGAGCTCAGCGTCAATTGGACTTGTCTGATTTTCCGCTGTTAAACACAAACGTGGGGTGAAGGTGAGAATGAAAAAAATAAAAAGGGTGAGTACGAGAATACTATTCCACAAAAGTCTCCAAGCTTGAATTTGATTCACTTAACCTTTCTGAACTTTTGAATGATGTTAGCAATCCAACTTGGAAGGAACAGATACCACAATGTGCCAAGCACGCCAAAAAACATAAATGGAACAACTACATTCAACACTTGGGCGATCACATTCGGCAATGGTTGAATTGCCGAAAACATATCAAAGACGCGGAAGTAAACAAGACTAATAGGGAAATCAACGTAGAGAAAAATGAGCCAATACATTGGCCAATCAGGCTCATTGCCGAATTTGATCAAATAAACAACGTAAAAAAACAAAAGAGCGCGCAACATTCCGAACACCATGCCAATTTTCGTGCTGATTCTATTTTTGTTTACCCAAATCATCTTCACACCTTTAATTTTGTTGTGCTTCAAGACGGTAGTATTCGTCGCGTAAGCGTTGCGCCCAATCTTGGCAGTTTTTCCCACCGACACAATACTCACCGTCATTTAAATTTTCCAGTGCTTGCCGCATGAGTGCATCATCAAAATGCTGTGATGAAAGAACATAGTCCGACGACTTCTCAGTATAAAATCTTTGTCCTGCGGTACATAGATTGAGACCTAATGCGGTCGCGGGTCCGAAACCTACGTTGTTCGGCGACATGTTATCTTCAAAAAAACCGTGCTCATGGCTCACTTCTCTATTCAGCTTGTCCAATATGGGATGATTAATCATGAAGGGAAAACCTTTGAGTTTTCTTTTTCCGAAACGAAACAACCCATATGGGTCAGTCCAGTTAATAGGATCATTGTTCGTGTAGTGATAAAGATTCGGTTCTGTGATTGTTTTTCCAGAACTATCTGCGTTCGGATTTATAATAGGACCATTTGAATATAGCGGATCTCTTTGAAGAAACCGTCCGTTTTTTGGATTGTAATACCGCGCTTCAGCGAGGTTGGAAGGAATTGAACCAATGACAACCATTAAAACGATAATGCAATGGCTGATTCTAATTATTGACCGCATTAATTTTTCCTCCCATGCCGTGTGCCGTATTTTATAACTTTTTGAGCTCTAAGGCACGCTTTTCTTGTCGTATCCAATAGTTTTGTTTCAGCGGCGGCGCGACCCCCAAGTAATGAGCTCGGCTTATAGCGATATCTCCTTTGTTCATAAAGTTTCGACAATATTGTTCATAAAGGTTGCGTGTGATTTTGAGCGTTTTATCCACGTGAGGATCACCTGTATCGTATAAGTAAGTTGACTGAGTCCGGTAATCTGCGGCAATGTTGTAATAAACATTACCCAAGAATCGATAAGCTTCGGCCGCTTTGGTGTTAAGCTTGGTGCCAATCTCAAGATATTTGATGGCTCGCATATAATCATCTTGATGCGCCCAATAGAAACCATTTTCTGTAATTAAGTCGCCGAGCATTTGCTTGTACGTCATGGTTTCAAGGTAAGCGCCATGTTGGATGCCTTTCTCCGGTATCTCCATAACGTGGATGTAATGCTCATCCGATGAATAACCGCCGCCTCCAACTGCTTCAATGTTTGGCATTTCCATCTTTGGCGTCACGTAACGAAGGAAAAGATGCTGGGGAGCGGCCACGGGATAAATCGGATAGCCTAGGCGTTGAGCAACCGCAAGATAAAGAAGCGGCATGGTGGCACAGCTTCCTGATTTCGTGTCGAGAATACCGTTTAAAAATCGATTCTTAAGTTCCCTGCCATATTGATCATCTTTGTCGTAGTGGATGCCCTTGTCGAGGTAGAAATAAGTGTTGATTGAGCGGATCCGAAAATCTGGGTCCGTTGATCCACTGTTGAGTTTTCGGATGTCTTTAACCATCTGGTCGATTTGATCGGAATATTTTTTGACATCCAGGTCAGGAAAAGCTTCTTTTGCGAGCAGTAAAGCGACGTTTCCGATGTCGATTTCTTCCTCGGGAAGTTTCGCAAGGTCTTCAATTGGCGCGAGCCACGGCTTCGGACTTTCTTCAGCATGAAGAGCATCCTGAGAGGTAATTATAATTAGAGCGCTTAAGATCGTGGTGGTGACAATGATTGATTTCAACATAAAATTGCGCGTTTTAAATGGAATAGCGCACGTACTGGCGAGTTTATAAGTACATTATTGCGTGCGGAGGGAGTTTACCAAGCCTGCTTCTTTAGGTCAATAAGGATTTGTAGAAATTTGTAGAAATTTTGTCACATACAAACACATATCCACCTAACGACCCCACCTAATTGCACCCTATTTGATTATTGAGAAAATAACCTTTTTCAGATCAAGACTGAAGTAACATATCGGTTACCTGCCATTTTTGAATTCGTCAACTGCCCGTCTAACGAGTTCCGATATCCGCCTCCCTGTTTTTCGGGAGAGCAACCGCAATTCGTTGTCTAACTGACAAGGTATTGTTCTCGATATCGTTTTGAGCCCGATCGGACTCGTTTTCTTGAAAGGCTTATAAGCGATATCAACTTTGTCAATTCCATTGAGGTATTTGGCAATAATCTCACGCATGGCTGCCGATTCGTTTGAACCATGCTTCTTTGCCAAATCATTCAATTTTGCTAATTGACGGCCTGTTAGACCTGCATAAAGGGAAACATGACCTTTATTGCCTAATTTTGAGTTTTTACGGCATTTCTTAATAGGCATGGAAGCATTTAGATTAAGTGTAAATTGTTTTCCTGCATTGGGTCGCCAAGCTACATTTCTTAGCAGTGAGCGGCTTGCACGTCACTTTGGTGACCGGAGGTTTTTATTGGTTTTTACGGTTCATCAGGTTGTTTCCGCGAACAATCAATTTGTGGATGACTTTGCTTGTGACTGTTTTTTACATGTTTTTAGCGGGCGCAAACCCGCCCGTTGTCCGCGCTTCGATCATGATGATGATTTTCCTGATTTCCTTGATCATCGGGCAACCGACCCATATTTTCAATTCACTTCTATTGGCTTTTTGGCTCATTCAAATCATCGAACCTTTGTCTCTCACCTCCATTTCATTCCAGCTTTCTTTTGTTTCGGTTACCTGCTTGATTTTTGGTTTGCAAAAGAAATCACTTCCGCGAGCACCTGTTTCTTTGTTAGACCGCTTTCGGAGAATGGCAGCCGGCCATTTATTGGCATCCGTCTCTATTTTTGTCGGTTTGACCCCTCTTTTCTTATTTTATTTTAATTTGGTCTCACCCATTTCCATTGGTATTAATATTTTTTTAATCCCCGTTATCTTCTTCACGCAAATTTTCTCGATTGCTTCCCTGCTCATCTACCAATTTAGTCCTGCTGCCGCTCATTTGATAGCGACCATTCCTTACTTTTGCTTGAAAAATACGGTTTCGCTGCTTGCTTTGATTGAAAAAATACCGTTCGGTTTCTTCTATGCCCCTTCTCCGCATCTCTCTCACCTCATTGTTTACTACGCGGGATTGATTATCCTTATTTTTACCCATAAACAGACGCGTTTTCGATTCGCAGGGATTATTTTCATCGCAGGATCAATTCTATCGTACTCATTTCTTCCCTTTCAGCCTTCACCGCCCCGCCTCACTTTTTTCCAAGCCGGAAGGTCAGACATCGTCACAATCCAAACGTCTAAAAACCAAAACATTCTCCTCACTTCCGGCCGGTGGCTTTCAAACAATACCTTCTATTGGTCGATTCGTCCGCATCTCATGGCCCAGGGAATCAACCAATTACATTTGGTCGTGTTTGATGTCCTTAAAAAACGTGCTCGGGATTGGCTTGAGGAAATAAGACAACATTTCAAAGTTCGAGACGTTCGATCTTTAGATGGCGCCTCATCAAACGTCTCCGATAATCCTCTGTTTCAGGAAGGCCAGTTTCAAATTGAGGTCGTTCATCCCGATATCCTGCAAATTAAATTTGGCCAAAACCGTGTCATCATTGTCCTGCGTCAAACACCGAGCATTCAAGAATTTTTATGCGCACCTATGGATGAGACGGTTGATCTTCTTTATCTTCCATATGACCAATCACCCCTCAGCGCTGACTTGAAACAATGTTTGGCACATTTGTCGCCTGATTTTATTATCGCTCATCAATATTCGTTTCCGCGTAAAATCGATGCATCTGAACGGGAACTTATTGACCATCTCTACACATTGGAAGAATCCGGCCACATAGAAATCTTTTTACATGGCCAGACCGTCGATGTGAAACCTTACATCCAACCGGCAAATTAAAGTACACAAGTCCGGAAGAACACATATAATAAAGGCATGTTTGCGTCTAGAACCAATTGGCCCTTATATCAAAATAAGATTGCGCTGTGCTTGCAAGCCTTGCAGCAGTCAGGCGTCTCGATCATTGACTTAACCGAGTCAAATCCGACACGCTGCCAATTTCAATATTTACATCAACGGACACTTTCACCGCTGAGCCGTACGGAAAATCTTCTCTATCAACCATCTCCCAAAGGATCTCTGAAGGCCCGTGAGAGCATAGCGGCTTATTACGCGGAAGCCCATCAGATTAACATTAATCCGGAACAAATTGTTTTAACCGCGAGCACAAGCGAGGCTTATTCTTTTATTTTTCGTTTGTTAGCCAATCCCGGCGATGAAGTCTTGGCCCCCTCGCCAAGTTATCCGTTATTTCATTTTCTAGCCGATTTGAATGATGTCCGTTTGGTTCCTTATTATCTGGACGAAACCACCCAATGGTCTCTTGATCAGAATTCTCTCGCCGCAGGGTTTGGCCCGCGAACAAAAGCCATTATTGCGGTCAACCCCAATAATCCGACCGGATCCATTTTAACCCCTGATGAGAAAAATGGATTAAATCAGACAGCAAAAACGCAGGCTGCCATTATCTCCGATGAGGTTTTTATTGATTACGCGAATCAAGCCGCAAGTCGCCGGCCGGCCAGCTTTGCCAATAATGCTTCGACGCTCACCTTTACTTTGGGAGGCATTTCAAAGGCGGTGGGTTTGCCGCAAATGAAAACTGCCTGGATGGTAGTTAATGGACCTAAGAGGATCGTGCAGCAAACCATTCCGCGCTTAGAAGTTATTTTGGACACTTATCTTTCAGTGAATACGCCGGCTCAAAGCGCTTTGGTAATATGGCTCAAAAATCGATTGGTCATTCAAGAAGAAATTAAAAATCGAATCCAAGCCAATTGGGCGTTCTTACAAGCAGCCATTAACCAAACAAAGATTTGCACCTTATGGGAACGCCAGAGCGGTTGGTATGCAATCGTTCAAGTTCCTAAAATTCAATCTGATGAACAGTGGGTGCTTGACTTATTAGAAGAGGCGCGGGTGCTTGTACACCCTGGCTACTTTTTTGATTTTCGTCAGGAAGGTTTTTTGGTGATGAGTTTGTTATTACCTGCTGATATTTTCCAGAAAGCAATTGAGGCTTTTTGTCATCTGATCCTGCGTAAAAGTCACGAATCAGCCAGCGCTGACTTCGAATTACTTTCTAGAAAATAGAAAGTTTGACGTATTTTTTTGGTTTTTCTTTGAAATCTTGAATGAGCGAAGTTAACTCATCTGTCATGGTTACCAGATTATCGTAGAGTTTTTGATCGTAAAATAAATCCCCCATCGTCCCTTTTTGCTCGTTAATCGATGCGAGTAACTTTTCTGCTTCGACGAGGACTTCCATCGTTTCTCGCAGCGTTTCATCAAAGTCTGAGGCTGCTTGACCTGTTAAAACTTGGTGCCCGGGAAGCGTCTCGGCCGATTCGGTCTGTGCGCCAATATCAACATAACGATCCCCCATCATGCCCTGGGTCCTGATCGTTGGAACCGCATTGACCTTGATATGCGGCCTCACGTCCTCTCTGATTTCCATGGTGACTTCAATCGGATAACCTTCGACATTTTCATCAAATGAAATGTCTGACACGCGTCCGATCACCATGCCGGCCATGGTAACGGATGCTCCTTTTTTAAGGCCGCCCACATCAGAAAGTCTTGCTTGAATAATCGCTTTTTTCTTGAGAAACAAACCTTTGTCACCACCCGCTAAAATAATACCTGCCACAAAAAGCCCAAAGGCGAGCAGCACCACAAATCCGACTTTCAAATCACTTTTTAAATTTTGTTTATCCGTCTGAGTCATGGCTCCCCCTTATTCTCTTGCGGTTGCAAATTTTTCCGGATCCAAGAATGCTTTGACCCGCATGTCTTGGTTTTCTTTCAGCGCTGTCGGCGTTCCATCAAAAATAAATTGACCTTCATGAAGAATGACAATCGAATCGGCCAAGCGGAGCGCGCTTTCAACGTCATGGGTTACAATCAACATGGTGGCACGCTGTGTTTTCTTCAGCTTTAGCATCAATTGTTCAATATTAAAATGATTAATTGGATCAAGCCCAACCGTTGGTTCATCAAACAAAAAAACTTCCGGGTCGGGCGCCAGCCCGCGTGCAATTGCAACCCGTTTCCGCATCCCGCCCGAGAGTTGTGCGGGTTTTAATTTGCGTGCCCCTCGTAAACCTACAAAGTTGAGCACCTCATCAACGCGCTGATCAATCTTGTCCGGGGTCGTCATCTCCAATTCCCGTAACCGATAACTCACATTCTCACCCACCGTCATCGAATCAAATAACGCGCCATGCTGAAAAACCATTGCCATCTGCGAACGAATCCGAACCAACTCGCGTTCCTGATATGGTACAATGTTTTCCCGGTGAATCCTAATCTCGCCTGTCGTGGGTTTGATTAATCCTAAAATTGCTTTCAAGATTGTGCTTTTACCTACGCCGCTTGGGCCCAAGATAACTTTCGTTTCCCCTTGGTAAACCACCATATCAACATGATTGACCACGGTTAGATCCCCATAGCCAATGGTTGCGTTAATCAATTGAATAATTGCTTCTCTATTTTCTTTCATGTTAAAAATAGGTTGTTACCACCATGTCACAATAAAAATCTTGGTAATGAGAAAATCAAGTGCCAGTATTGAAATCGAGCTGATCACCACCGCCCGCGTTGTGGCTTCTCCGACACCCGATGAGCCAAAACTGGTTTTCATGCCGGAATAACATGACACTACTCCAATCACAAATCCAAAAGCCAATGCTTTAATCGCACCGCCCCATACAAAGGCAGGTGTCAAAACTTCTAAAACGGAATCCCAATAAAAAAATGAGCTAATTTGAATAACCGTACAAGCCACTAACCAACCGCCTATAAAGGCAACCATGTCACAGATCAACGTAAGCACCGGCATCATGATCAAGCAAGCGATTAAACGCGGCTCTACCAATTTCTCAACCGGATCACTTCCCTCTGCCCGCAAAGCATCAATCTGTTCACCGATGGTCATGGAAGCCAATTCAGCGGATATCGCCGAACCAGCACGCGCCGCTACCATCATCGAAGACAGCACCGGCCCTAATTCTCGAATAACGGTTGTGCCAATGGCCCGGCCAATGTAGGCGGTCGCTCCGATGTTTCGAAGTTCCACAATGCTCTGCAACGCCAAAACAAGTCCCATAAATAAACCGGTTAAAGTGACAATGGGAAGCGAACCCACGCCAATCGCGTCCATTTGCCGGCGTGTAATTGAACGGCGGTAAGGAGGTAAAATAGCAGACTTAAGTGCCGTACCGGTAAATCGAGCAATGGCGCCTAACTCGCATAAAAAGAGATAAAAATAATATAAAGGGGTTCTTACCAAACCTATTTTTAATCTGTCCATAGGGAAAGGAATTAAATTTAGTAATATATCGCCTATTTAGGGGGATTGCTTGACGATAAAAGGTTGGTTTTAAGAAAGATAAGGTTAGGGGTTTAACGACGCTTTTCAAGCGGTACAAAGGGGCGCTCTTTTTCACCGATATAAATTTGCCTTGGACGCCCAAGTTTTGAATCTGGATCACCCACCATTTCTTTCCATTGCGCAATCCAGCCTGGCAACCGGCCCAAAGCAAACATGACGGTAAACATACTGCTCGGAATCCCGATAGCACGATAAATAATACCGCTATAAAAGTCCACGTTCGGATAAAGCTTCTTTTCAATAAAGTAAGAATCTTTCAGTGCAATCTCTTCTAACTCTTGCGCCAGCATGAGAAGCGGGTCATTCTTGCCCATCTTTGATAATATTTTCTTAGCAGATTTCTTTAAAACAGCCGCGCGCGGATCATAGTTCTTATAAACGCGATGACCAAATCCCATTAATCTGAATTTCGACTGTTTGTCTTTTGCCAGGGCAACAAATTTCTTGCAATTACCGCCTTCATCAGAAATTTGCTGCAACATACGAATCACTGCTTCGTTCGCACCGCCATGAAGCGGCCCCCATAAAGCGCAAATGCCGGCTGAAATTGAAGCATACAAATTTGCTTGACTGCTCCCTGCTAAGCGGACGGTTGACGTGCTGCAATTCTGTTCATGATCGGCGTGCAAAATGAGGAGCAAATTAAGCGCATCAACCACATCCTGATCAATCAGGTACTCACGTGTCGGTATCGAAAACATCATGTTTAAGAAGTTCGCGCAATACGATAATTTATCTTGCTGATAAACAAACGGCTGACCGATTGATTTTTTGTATGAGAAAGCAGCAATCGTTCTGACTTTTGAAATTAATCTGATGATGGTTAAATTAACATCCTCAGGATGGCTGAGATCAAGTGTTTCGGGGTAATAACTCGATAAGGAACAAATCATAGACGACAAAATAGCCATCGGATGCGCTGCCGCAGGATAGCCGTCAAAAAAACGTTTCATATCTTCATGGATCATGGCATGACGGCTGAGGAGTTTTCTGGCTAGGGCTAATTCATCTTTGTTAGGTAATTTCCCATAAATAAGCAGGTACGCAACCTCAACAAAAGTGGCATTCCCGGCAAGCTGCTCAATCGGAATACCGCGATAACGAAGAATGCCTTTTTCGCCATCGATGTAAGTAATGGCGCTTCGGCAGGCGCCTGTGTTCATAAAACCGTTATCAAGCGTAATATATGAAGTTTCGGATCTTAATTTGCTGATATCGACGGCTTTTTCATTTTCGGTGCCGACAATAATAGGCAATTCGAGAGTTTTTTCTGGTAAAACAAGCTGTGCGCTGAGCGTTTGCCTGCTTGATTTCTCAGTTTTCTTTTTTATCGCTTGCTCTTTTGCCATATCATTTATCCGCTCTCGTTTTGCTGCTCTTCCAGCACGTTAAAATAGCAGAATTCGTCTCAGAGATCAAACAGTTAATTCTATTTTAATTTCTCCAGCATACCGTTCAATTGCTTGGTCACTTCACTAAACGCCTGCTCTTGATCAACTTGATATGATTCTTTTGTCGCACGAATCTTGATTTCTATCATTTTTTTTGCCAAATTTTTTTCGCCTATGATTAACTGCATCGGCATTCCGATTAAATCTGCATCATTAAATTTAACACCCGCGCGCACATCGCGATTATCATAAAGGACATCGATATTCTCTTTTTTAAGCTGTTCATACAGCCGAGCCGCCAATTCGCAAGAAGGTTCATGTTTTTGATTGACTGTGATCAGATGGACGTGAAACGGTGCAATCGAGATTGGGAAAACAATTCCTTTATCGTCGTGATGCTGATCAATGCTGGCAGCAATCAAGCGGTTGACCCCAATCCCATAACAACCCATGACGATAGGATGAGTCTCGCCTTTTTCATTTCGATAAGTGGCGCTTAAGGATTGGGTGTAACGCGTGCCTAATTGGAAAATATGACCCACCTCCATTGCCGTTTGCAATTGGTACGGTTTATTCGAATCCGGCGGACAGTCCCCTTCTTCCACATATCGAATGTCAGCCACTGAGTCAGCTTTAAAATCTCGATCAATATTAACATGACGCAAATGCATGTCAGCTTCGTTGGCACCTGTTACAAAATTAGACATGCCTGCAACATCAGCATCCGCAATAATTCTAACGTCTTTTAAACCAACCGGACCGCTGAATCCAACAGGAGCGTTGGTAATCCGCTTAATTTCTTGCGCAGTCGCTTGTCTAACATTGGCCGTGTTCAGCAGTTTGCGTAACTTAAATTCATTAACTTCACTTTGCCCCGGCACGCAAGCAGCGACCGGTTTACTATCTACTATGTATAAAATGGTCTTCACTAACTGATTTGCTTTCAATTTAAATCGGGCGCACAATTCTTCGACAGTTCTTAAATTAGGTGTTTCAAACTTTTCCAGAGGCAGCTGCTGCTCCTTTTTAGCATTTTGTTGTTTTTGAATTGTGCGAAAAGCCAAATCACGGCTCACACAAATATTCTTTTCTTTTGATATCGCAATGTGGTCTTCTCCGTAAGGCGAAATCACCATGAATTCATCCGAAACCTTTCCGCCCATAATTCCCGGGTCGGCGCTCACCACCACAATAGCCAATCCGCACCGCTTCATAATTCGTTCGTAGGCCCGGTAAAATTTTTGATAGGTCTGCTTTAAATCAGCCTCGTCTTGATGAAAGCTGTAAGCATCTTTCATGATAAATTCTTTGGTGCGGACGATTCCGAAACGCGGTCTCAGCTCATCTCTAAATTTGGTTTGGATTTGGTAAAGCGAAAATGGTAAATCTTGGTAAGACTGGACATAAGCTCCGGCCAATTCGGTGATCACTTCTTCGTGCGTCGGGCCTAAAACGAACTCTTGCCCTGAGCGGTTGGTAAAACTAATTTTATCCTGACCTAGCGCCTCATAACGACCTGTCCTACGCCACAATTCAGCCGGATGTAAGGCCGGCAGCAACACTTCTTCGGCATGAACACGCGCCATTTCCTGACGAATGATTGCGATGATTTTATTTAAAACACGAAATCCCAAAGGCAAATAACTGTAAACACCGGCTGAAAGCTTGCGAATGTATCCCGCTTTCAACATCAATCGATGACTGGTTGCCTCGGCTTCTTTTGGAATATCGCGTAAAGTTGGTATGAGCGTCTCGCGCCACAACATGATTTAACCGCCTAACCAAGATTTAATTTTGTCAATGAAACCAATATTAATCAAATCATTGTAAACAACAAAAACCATCAATGCCATCAGGCAGGCAAAACCTATTTGGGTAAGCTTGTCTTGCACTTTAGGATGCACTTCACTCCCTTTTAGCATGCCGATCAATAAAAAGAAAATATGCCCGCCGTCTAAAGCCGGTATCGGTAATAAATTAATAACCGCTAACGAAATACTGATAATAGCCGTGAGCTGTAGAAGCGGCGAAAGACCCATGCGAGCCGCATTGCCCGTCATCACCATAATCCCGATGGGGCCGCTCAGTGTTTTCGGTGACATGCGGCCTGTCACAAGCCGCCACAAAGCCTTATAGGTCATCATGGTCAGATTGAGAGTTGTGAGTACGGAACGTTGGCACGATTCGATAAATGAATATTTTACAAAAAGATATTCTTTGCTCGGAGTTATCCCGATTCTTGATATTTTCTTCTTTTCGCCAAATACGTCCGTCCCGACATCATGCTGCGGCTCAATTTCAACGCGCACTGCGCGACCGTCACGATCCACATCCAGAATTAAGGAAGGTTCCTGGTTTTCAAAAATAAGCATGGTCATTTGCTGCCAATTTTCAACTTTTTTACCGTTCAGATATAAAATTTCATCCCCTATTTTCAGATTACTCTCTTCAGCCGGATATCCCGCCACAAATCCGCCCACTTTGGCTTTTAAGACAGCTTGGCCCAGCCAGAAAACAAACGTAAATAAAATAACGGCAATCAAAAAATTCATCACAACGCCGGCCAATAAAATAAAAAGACGGCTCAATTTTGACGCGGCTAGAAAATCACCCGGCTTCGCTTGATGATCCGCAAGATCCGAAAATGATTCCCCGGACGGCTTGACAAAACCGCCAAACGGAATTGCTGAAATTGCATAGGTTGTCTCGTTTCGTTTAAATTGAATGAGTTCGGGACCAAAGCCAATAGAAAATTTTTCAACCCGCACCCCGGACAATCGGCAGGCAATAAAATGACCCAATTCATGAACAAAAATTAAGAATCCTAAAATGATGACCGTTGGTGTGAATTGCCATAAGAAATTTAGCATAGATTTCCCGCTTCCTCCCGCGCCCACGCATCAGCTTCGAGAATTTGACTGAGAGACGCGTTTTTTTTGATGTGGTGTCGGTTCATTACTTTGGAGATAATTTTTGGAATCGAAATCAGTGGAAGACGATGATTGAGAAACTTTTCCACAGCAATTTCATTGGCTGCATTTAAGACGGCCGGCATGGTTCCGCCAGCTTTTTGAGCCGCATAGCCCAATTCAAGACACGGAAACCGTTTTCGGTCTGGCCGATAAAACTCAATGGCTTCCAATTTGGTTAATTCCAAACGCGGAAGTGAGTTTACCAATCTCGCAGGATAACTCAGTGCATATTGAATCGGAAGTCTCATATCGGTAATTCCAAGCTGTGCAAGCTGCGACCCATCAACAAATTCTACCAAAGCGTGAATAATGGCTTGCGGATGAATCACAACCTGGATTCGATCTACCGGCGTTTCAAACAAGTGAGAGGCTTCAATGACCTCTAACCCTTTATTCATGAGTGTAGCAGAATCAATGGTAATCTTAGGGCCCATTCGCCAACGGGGATGATTGAGCGCATCCTTGACCGTCACATATTTTAAAGGCTGCTTTTTTAAAAAAAACGGCCCGCCCGATGAGGTTAAAATGAGATTTTTAATACCGGCACGTGCTCGTCCTTCCAGGCATTGCCATAAACCGGAATGTTCGCTATCGATGGGGAGTAAATTAACTTTTTTTTCTTTTACTTTCCTCATCAGCAGCTCACCGGCCATGACCAGTGGTTCCTTATTAGCCACGGCTACGTTTTTCCCGGAAGAAATAGCGGCAAAGAGGGGTCTTAAACCAACCCCGCCCACCACAGCAAAAATAACCTGCTCGGCTGCCGGATGCATGCTAACCGCCATTAATCCGTCATCGCCCGTGACCACTTTAATTTTGTACGGTTTCAAACGCTGACTCAACCACATGGCTTTCGCGTCGTCATAGAGGCAAACCATGTCGGGTCGTAGTAAGAGCGCTTGTTTCAAAAGGCCCTCTGCATTTTTTTTGGCAGCTAATGCAACGACCTTGAACTTTCCGGGGTGTGCTTTTAACACGCGAAGCGTGTTGACGCCAATCGAACCTGTTGAGCCTACGATCGCAATTTTTTTCATTGCAAAAGTCCGCTTTGATAAACTAATACGTAATAGTAAATACAAGGAAGCACAAAGAGAAGACTGTCCGCAATATCCAAAACCCCGCCCAGTCCCGGCCAATTACCTGAGTCCTTCACGCCAACATCGCGCTTAATCAAACTTTCCGCTAAGTCGCCCAATTGACCCAAAATCCCAACGATGGTCCCTAAGATAAGCAAATGCGAAATAGGCACGTGTGTTAAGTAAGTTTTTGAAAATAACGACGCCAGCACTGTCATGGCAAAACCGCCTATGGCACCTTCCGTTGACTTGTTAGGACTAATGTGTACGGCATATTTATGCGTCCCAATATGATTGCCAATAAAATAAGCACCCGCATCACCTATTTTAACTGTAAAAATAGCATAAAAAATCCAAAAGGACCCATGTTCGAGCCAGCGTATCTTCGTTAAAAATGATAAAAACCACGCAACGTAAAATAAACCAAATAGGGTAATGGCCGTGCTAATGAGCGCTTGGTCTTTTAGACGGCGATTAAAATTAAACATAAAAATACACAAAGTGGCACACGTAAAAATAATGGACTCGGCAGGTATGTAATAAGAAAGCGGAAAAAGAGCGCCAAAAACAAGTCCTAAATTTGAATTAAGAATAAAGCCTTTTTTGGCTGCCAGCACGTAGTACTCAGTTAGTCCGGTTAAAACAAAAAACTCAACCACCAGAACAAAAGCCCAGTTGGGCGCAGAAAAAATTGCGTAGTAAGAGATGCCGATTAAGATCGCGGAAAGAATGAGTCGTTTGGTGAGCTGCTTTTTCTCTACCATAAAATTAATGTTTGGCAATCAAGTCATTGGCCCGGCCAAATCGCCGGTCTCTGTGCTGAAAGTTACTGATAGCCTCGATTAGATCATCCCGATGAAAATCCGGCCAATTTTTTTTCGTGATGTAAAGCTCAGCATAAGAAATCTGCCACAGCATAAAATTACTAATCCGTTGCTCTCCGCTGGTCCGTATCAATAAATCAGGATCGGGCATCTGGTGCGTGTATAAGGCATCTTGAATCATTTTTTCATTGATCTCACCCGGTGTGATAGCGCCCATCTGAATCTCTAAAGCAATCTTACGGAATGCATCAACCAATTCAGCGCGTCCTGAATAACTTAAAGCCAAGGTGAGTGTCAGTCCTGTGTTCGTTTTAGTTTGTTCAATATTGCGTTTGATTTTCTTCTGGACATCGACCGGCAGTTCTTCCAAGCGCCCTATCATCCGGAAACGGATGTTGCTCTTTTGCATTTCTTTAAGCTCTGTGTCCAAATATTGTCCGAGCATTTTCATCAGGAAATTAACCTCATCTTTAGAACGCGACCAATTTTCTTTTGAAAATGCATACAAAGTAAGGTATTGAATATTTAATTCTGAACTGGCTCTTATAATTTCACGCACACTTTCAACGCCATGTCGATGTCCTTCATGGCGGGGCAGGTGACGCTCATTGGCCCAACGGCCGTTCCCATCCATGATAATCGCAATATGCCGAGGAAGCTGTGTTTGATTTAGATTTTCCTTTTTAAACTGAGGTACATTCATTAGACAAAAATCGTTTGAACGCGGCTGGACCCCACCGAGACAACTGAAATGGGAGTTTTGAGTATGGTTTCAATTCGTTTTAAGTACTTTTTCGCATTTTTTGGGAGCGCCGAGTACTTGCGAATGTGCGTGGTTGGGGTTTGCCAACCCGGTAATGCTTCATATACCGGCGTCCCGTGTTCAATGACTTCGATATCTGAGGGAAAATACTCATAAGTTTTCCCCTTGTATCGATAAGCAACGCAAATCTTAATCTCCGGCAACTCATCTAAAACATCGAGTTTCATAATGGCTAATTCCCCTAGCCCATTTACCAAAACCGAATAACGCCCGATCACAGCGTCAAACCATCCGCAACGCCGAGGCCGACCTGTGGTTGCGCCATATTCCTCGCCTTTTTTACGAATAATCTCCATCAGCGATGTGGTGAACTCTGTCGGAAATGGCCCTTCCCCCACACGTGTGGTATAGGCTTTCATCACACCAATCACGCGATCAATGCGGGCAGGGCTGACACCCGTCCCTGTTAAGGCGCCCCCCGCAGAAGCGTTTGACGATGTGACATAAGGATATGTGCCATGATCGACATCGAGCAAAGTGCCTTGCGCACCTTCAAAAAGCACTTTCTTATGGCGGCGATAAGCTTCATCTAAATAAATACTGGTATTGCGGACATAAGGTTTCAGCAGCGAACGATACTGAGTGTAAGTTTTATATATTTTTTCATATGAAAGAATTTGCTCTCGAAAGATTTTCTTCAATAAAAGATTCTTTTCGGTAAGAACTAAACGAAGTCGCTGCCTAAAGACCCGATCATTTAAGAGATCAATCACGCGAATGCCTAAACGGGCTACTTTATCGGCATAACAAGGTCCGATTCCTTTTTTTGTGGTTCCGATCTTTCCTTTTCCCTTGGCTCGCTCCAGATATTCATCAATCAGACGATGATATGGCATAATGAGGTGTGCTTGTTCGCTAATAAGCAAACGATTATGAAAATTAATCTGATTACGGCGCAGCATCTCCAATTCTTCCTGAAGCGCTTTCGGATCAATGACAACGCCATTTCCAATGACGCAAACTTTACCGGGATGAAGAATGCCGGAAGGGATGATATGTAAAATGAATGTTTTGTTGGAAAATTTTACCGTATGCCCTGCATTGTTGCCGCCTTGGTAACGAACAATGACATCGCTTTTTCGGGCCAAGAGATCAATCATCTTGCCCTTGCCTTCATCGCCCCACTGCGCTCCTACTAAAATGACATTTGACATGGAAATCCCGTTGATTGACGTTGTTAAAGCTTCACAACTTTGGTGTCAATGATTGGTTTAATATTGCTTAATTCCTTCAAAACCTTGGCCGGAATATCATTATCGGTATTGATGACGGTCAGCGCAAAAG
The DNA here is from genome assembly GCA_002787155.1 of Candidatus Abzuiibacterium crystallinum. Lineage (GTDB taxonomy): Bacteria > Omnitrophota > Omnitrophia > Omnitrophales > Abzuiibacteriaceae > Abzuiibacterium > Abzuiibacterium crystallinum. Next base: position 61,753 of record PCVY01000003.1, read on the forward strand.
CTTTTTTTCCTTTTGAGATGCGGCTCAGCGTCATATCTGCGATGTTGATCTTATTCTTTCCCAAGGCAGTTCCGACTTGCCCCACAACACCGGGCAAGTCTTCATTATGAATAACCAGCACAACGCCCCGAGGTCTGGCGTCTAGGCGGAATTCATTAATGCGAACAATCCGCGGATCTTCATTGCCAAACAAAGTTCCCATGACTACGTTTTGTTTACCATTCACAGAAACCTCTAATTCAATATAATTAGTAAAATCTTCCACCGCTGTTGATCTGATTTCTTCAACCGCAATCGAACGTTCCTTCGCCAACGAGGGGGCGTTGACAAAATTTACGCCCTCGCCGCAGATGGGTGATAGTAAACCCTTTAAAACAGCGACCGTGAGAGGATCTGTCTTGTATTGAGTCACCTCACCCCCGTAACGAATTGTCACTTTCCTAAAAGACCCTGTAAAATATTGCGCATAAAATAAGCCCATCCGTTCCGCTAATTTCACCCACGGTTTTAAGACCTTGTATGTATTGGCATCCAAAGAAGGAACATTAATCGCATTTTTGATACCGCGCTCCATCAGAGCATCAATGATTTGCTGCGCAACTGCTACGGCAACATTTTCTTGCGCTTCAAGTGTAGCCGCCCCAAGATGAGGCGTCACGATCACTCGTTCCGATTTAAGCAATGGGTTGCTTTTAGGCGGCTCGCTTTCAAACACATCCAATGCAGCGCCGCGTACTTTGCCGGATTCAATAGCCCTCAATAAAGCGGTTTCATCAATGATGCCGCCTCTGGCACAATTTAAGATATAAACGCCTTTCTTCATTTTAGAAAACGCTTCATCATTAATCAGCCTTTTGGTTTGTTCTGTCAGCGGAACGTGAACCGTAATAAAATCAGAATTTTTTAATAATTCTTCAAGCGTAACCAACTCTATGCCGCCTTGCCGCAAAGTTTCTTTAGAAACAAACGGGTCATATCCCAGGACATGCATCCCAAACACCAGTGCGCGTTCACAAATTTGCCGGCCGATTCTTCCCAAGCCGATCACGCCCAGCGTCTTTTGATTAAGCTCTGTTCCCATAAAGCGCTTTCGATCCCATTCACCTTTTTTAACGGAATCGTTTGCTTGAGGAATGTTTCTCGCGAGGGCCATCAACATTGATAAAGTATGTTCACAAGTCGATATGGTATTGCCTTCGGGTGTATTCATCACCACAATGCCTTGCCGTGTGGCGGCGGAAACGTCCACATTATCAACGCCAACGCCTGCCCGTCCGATTAAGCGCAATTTCTTGGCTTGTTCCAGCACTTTAGCGGTCAACTTTGTACCGGAGCGCACTACCACGGCGTCATAATCTCCGATAATTTTAACAAGCTCGGCTTCGCTCAAACCCGTATTAACATCCACTTGGATGCTTTTTTCTTTTTTGAGAATCGCTAAACCTTTTTCACCCAATGGATCACTGACTAGAATTTTAGTCTTCATTGTTTTACCTTTTTTGAACCCGCTACATCGTTAAAAGCATCCAACACTTTTTGCGCATCGCAACGGTAACCTAATGCATTCAAAGTCTCGGTTAAAACGCTAAAACCAATACGCAAATCTTCCTGACCGATAAATCCCATATGCGCCATTCTAAAGATTTGACCTTTCATGGAACCTTGCCCACCGGCCATGGTGACGCCTTTTTCATCCCGCATAATTTTTACTAATTTTGATCCATCTACACCAGCCGGAACTTCAATCGAGGTCAACCCGTTTGAAGGCCTCTCTTTTGCAAAAAACGACAAGCCCAAAGCCTTGACGCCCGCTCGGGTTGCCTCAGCCAATTGAGCCGTGTCATTCAAATGCGCTTCTAAACCATTTGTTAAAAGAATCTTTAAAGTTGCCTCAAGTGCTAATACTAACGTTAAGGCTGGTGTAAATGGCGTGTCAGAACTTGTTAATGCTTTTTCGTATAAACGTAAATCATAGTAATACCGAGGACACTTGGCTTCCGCCATCTTTTTCTTTGCTTTATCGCTGACGCTTAAGAAAGCAAGTCCAGGAGGCAGCATAAGCGCTTTTTGCGAGCCACTTACCACTACATCAACACCCCATTCATCTTGCGGCATGCGGTCAGCGCCCAGACCGCTAATGGCATCTACTATAAGAATTGCATCCGAGGAAGCGGTCGCTTGTGCGATTAATTGAATGTCATAACAAACGCCTGTCGAAGTTTCACAGAGTGTGGTATAAACGGCTTTGATGTCGTGATTTTTCTTGAGAGTCTCTGCGATCGTTTCAGCAGCAACGGCTCTGCCATATTCGGCTTTTATTTCTAATACCGTCATCCCATATTGCTTGGCCAGCTGGACCCATCTTTCTCCAAACTTGCCGGCATGAGCCACAATCACCTTGTCGCCGGGCGAAAGAAAATTGACCACGCTGGCTTCCATGGCACCAGTACCGGAACTGGTCAGTGTGTAAACATTGTTTTTGGTCACAAAAATTTTCTTTAATTCCTGTGAAACGCGGCCAAAAATAGCTTGGTATTGGGGAGTCCGATGATGGAAAATCGGCTGAGACATTAATTCCAAAGCCTCCGGCGGAACAGGTGTCGGGCCGGGGGTCAGCAAGACAAGACGCTTTTTCATCGCTAATATCCTACGCCATGGTGACAAAACGTGTGATAAGACTAATTACTTTTTACCTTTTGTATCAGGGGCTGACGAAATGACCTGATCAACCAAACCATAAGCGGCAGATTCTTCCGCAGACATAAAGAAATCTCTGTCAGTGTCTTTTTCAATTCTCTCAAGCGGCTGGCCGGTATGTTGCGATAGAATATGGTTGAGCGATTTCTTCATTTTTAGAATCTCAGTGGCTTGGATATGAATATCACTCGCGCTGCCTTGTGCGCCGCCCCATGGTTGATGAATCATGACCCGTGAATTCGGTAGTGCAAAGCGCTTTCCTTTTGTTCCGGCTGTTAACAAAACAGCACCCATACTAGCCGCTTGACCAACGCAGTAAGTTGCCACATCGCACTTGATGAACTGCATGGTGTCATAAATGGCAAGCCCTGCCGTCACGACACCGCCGGGTGAATTGATATAAATGTTAATATCCCGATCCGGATTGTCCATTTGAAGGAACAAAATCTGCGCAATCACCAAATTGGCAACCGTATCATCAATGGGTGTTCCGATAAAGATAATGCGATCTTTCAACAACCGCGAATAAATATCAAATGCTCTTTCACCACGTCCTGTTTGTTCGATGACCATGGGAACCAAGTAACTCATTTCGCCTCCTCGCCTGTTTTGATGAATTGCTTATGCTGTCTTAATGACTGCGTGATCTTTTAAATGTTGAATTGCTTTTTCGCTGATAATCTGCATTGCCAACGACTCTTTTTGATGCTCTGACTTTTCAAAATGTGCTTCAATTTCCTCGATGGGTCTGCGATACCGTTGAGCCAGTAAGGCATATTTTTCTTTGTAATCCTGAGGAATTGCCCCAATCTTTTCTTTGAGCGCTATTTCGTCTAGAAGGAAAGAAATGCGCACTTGGCGCTCCGCTTCCCCTTGCAATTCTTTTCGCAGCTCCTCTTTCTTGCTCGCCTCTGCTTCTTCCTGCAAACCTTGATAACGTAACCGCTGCACGGTTTCTTCTATCAGCATATCCAGCCGTTTACTTACCATGCGGCGCGGCAAATCAAATTTAGAATTTTTCAGCAATTGATCAATTAAACCATTCTCCAACTCTGCTTCCTGGTCATGCTTTTTCCGCGCGTTAACTTCCTCTATGATTTTTTTCTTCAATTCATCCAGGGTTTGATACTCGCCAACTTCTTTGGCAAAATCATCATTTAGAACGGGCATTTCACGGCTTTTAATCTCATGAACTTTCACCTGAAAAAGCGCTTCCTTGCCTGCCATTTCTTTATTCATGTAATTCCCCGGAAATTTAACACGCACCTCACGTGCTTCACCCGGCATCACACCGACCAATTGGGTTGAAAACCCCTCCAAAAAGTCTTTTTCCTTTAGCGAAATCATGTCTTCTGATCTCTTTTCTACCTCTTTGCCGTCAGCCAAACAAACGTAATCACATGTAATAAAATCGCCCATCGCAGCTGGCCTATCTTCAACCGGAACATATTTGGCATGCGATTCTTGCAATCGCTTCAAGGCATCGCTGATTTCCTGTTCTTCCACCACCACAGGCTTTTGTTTGACCGTTAATCCTTTATATTTGCTAATTTTAATTGCCGGCCGAACTTCGATATGCGCCTCATATTGCAGGCGGGTCGGTTGAAAATCTATCTTCTCGACGCTAGGGCTGCTGATCGGTGCTAAACCTTTTTCGTGAAAAGCATTTCGAAGAGAATCCGGTATCAATCGCTTCAGCACTTCCTCGCGCGCTGTTTCCTTGAAATGCAACTCTAAAATGTGACGAGGTGCTTTACCGGGACGAAATCCCGGAATTTTTGCCGATTTAGCAGCCTCGGTATAAAAAAGATTAAACTCTTTTGCAATCACCTCTTCTGAAACTAAAATGGTAAGTTGTTTTTCGCAGGAACTGATATCTTTGACAGAAACTTTCATGTTAAAACGTTACCCCTTTACTTGCTAGATTTTAAATATGAAAATAAATCAGCGAGCGATGGGACTTGAACCCACAACATCTTCCTTGGCAAGGAAGTGCTCTACCATTGAGCTACGCTCGCACAACTAATCAGGCATCAATCGTAGTCTCAATGGTTGTGCCAACTTTCCTATTTGATCTAATTGATCTTTTATGGTTAGTCGGTACTACCATTGAGCTACGCTCGCACAACTTGGCTGACAACTATCAAATTAAGCACAAGTGATTCGCAGCTATAGACTTAGGCACCAAAAAACTCATATTATAGCTATTTCCTGACGGTGTGCAACAAAAACACACCTAATATGAACAATTGCGACAGGAGGGAGTTGAACTCCCACGGATTACCCCACAAGATCCTAAGTCTTGCGCGTCTGTCCCGACTTTCATTAAACTAAATAAAAACCAGATTGGGAAGTCGGGACTGTCATGGCTTCCAATAAAATTTTAATTGTTAGCCATGGCTGTACTGACTTTCATCAATCTGATTTTTTGACTTTGCGGCGAGAGGGACTTGAACCCCCACCCCTTGCGGGACAAGATCCTAAGTCTTGCGCGTCTGCCAATTTCGCCACCGCCGCACAGTTAAAAAATCAGATTTCAAATTAGGAAGTCAGTACTGTGCTAGCCTCCTATTTCATTAATGTCAATGGTAGGCTAGCGCTGCCAATTCCATCCCTGTGCTTCATTAAACAACATTCCATCATATTTGAATAGCGCAGCAATGGTACCGACTTCATCAATGAAAGTCGGTACCACCTACTCTCGTTCTCGCATTCCCATGCGTAAATCTAGTAAGAAATAATCAAAAAATTTGCCCGCAGGAGGGGTCGAACCTCCGACCCAGCGATTAAGAGTCGCTTGCTCTACCAACTGAGCTATGCGGGCAACAGATTATATTTTGAGAAAAAAAGCCTCCACTTCGGAAATTGTGCCAGTTTTTGTGCCAAGTGTTTCACGCTCAGCAGACACATTGGGCCTTTGGCATCCCAGCTTGGCGTCCAGCCGTTCAAGCGCCCTTACCTTGTGTGCGTTATTTAATTTCGTGTAGCGTAAAACCATTTGGTAGCTCTTATGGCCGCTTAATTCCATGATGGTTTTTACATCATATCCCAAAAGACCAAGCTGACTGCAAAACGTGTGCCTCAGATGATGGAATACAAACTTTTCCTTTCCGGCTGCGTTCAAACCAGCCTTTTTCACTGCTAGTTCAAGCGGTTTACGGAAATCCCACGGCGTCCTGGAGTTGCTTCCCGGAAAAAGAAGGTCGCTATCCGGGTGTTTTTGAATAGACAAAATCGCTTTTTTTACCGACTGGCTCATGATCACCTTCCGCGTCTCGCCATTTTTTGTATGTCTGAGCGTAATCAATCCAAAATCATCGTTGTCCCGGATGGAAATATCCTGCCACCTCAAACCCATCAATTCACCCCGGCGCATGCCGGTTCCAAGTGCAATCACTAAAATCTGTTTAAGCGGATAGCCGGCAGCTGACAGGAGCCGCTTAATTTCGTCCTCATCAAGAAAACGCTCTCTGGCACGGCCAGACTCGGAGAACTTCAATTTTTGAATCTGTTGACAAGGGTTCGCCACGAGAATGCCTTCTGCAAGCGCTTTGTTGAGCAAGGCATTGAGTGTTGCAAGCTCCCTGTTCACTGTCGAGGGTTGAACAAGTCTGTCCCCTCTGCTTCCTCTTATATTCACCTGATCTGTAATTCGCTTAGCCCGATAGTCTGCAATGAGCGCCGGCGTTATGTCCCGAAGTGCCTTGCCGCCAAAGAAGTTCTTAAGCGGTTTAAAAAGGCGTTTCTTGCCGACGGACCACGAAACTCTCCCATTTGAATAAGTTGTCAAGTAACGTTCAACGTAACTGGAAAATTGAACTTTTTTCACCTTGGACATGTGAACATAGCTTCCTTCGTCAATCAAATTCAATTTTTGATTAAGGAGCCGCTCTGCAACCGCTTTGTTCGTTGTTTTGGCAGACTCGCGCTGACGGATGCCATTCAGGCAATAATCCAGACACCAGATTCTCCCTCGCTTATAAACCCTGCCCTTGGCATAAGTATCCATCAATCTCCCTTGTCCTTAACGGCCAGTCAATTTCTTAAGTTTCTTCATTCCAGATTCTTCCCAAAAATAGTAGCGCGAAAATAGATCCCGCTTCGGCGCAGCACCGTATCTTTTGAGCTTTCCCGACTTGATCCAACCCAAGATTGTGTTCCGGTGCACACCCAGCACTTCCGCTACATCACCCACGAGGTATCTCTTTGTCATGTGCAGTTTGAGCAGTTTATTACCAGACGTTCGATACGTCAAATGTTAATTTCCTTGGCGACGGGCTTCAATCCATTCTTCCACGTCTCGCTGCCTAAACCGGAGGGCGCGACCGAAGCGATAAACCGGAAACGGGAGTCGTTTCTCGGAAATCATCTCATAGAACCACGCTTTAGACAACGAGGTCCGGCGGCAGAGCTCCTTCATGTTAATGAGTGTGTTATCTGTGTTTTCCAACTTGCCATGCAATGAAATTTTCAAGCCTTTTCCTTGGTTCCTTTTTGAATTCTTACGGTTTCGGTAGTTTGAATTTGTCCGACACTGTCGGACGAATATTCCAGACACCGTCTGGAATTTGTTTTGTAAACTTCTTTTGCAGTCTTTGTTGAATCAGGGAGTTGCGCTCCAAATCCGCCCTGCCAGATGGCAATTCGTCAGACACTGTCTGACGAATTGGATGCGCAACGTAAAAATGGCAGATGCGTTTGAGGCTGGCCTCGGAGAGGCGCACCTGGCTCACCCTAATGACTGAACCGCTCAAGCGAGTGGGTAAGCAACCTCAGAGAGTTCAAAAGATTGGTTGATTCCCGTATCATCTGACGGGCCTCGATGGGGCCTGATAAAAACCTCTCTTCCCCGTAAGCGTAAAGAGCTCGAGCGGTCATCGGCCGCATTCTGGGGACAGCCGCTTGAATAGGCTGTCCTCCCTGCGTCATCTGACCCGTAAACGAAGCTTGAATGAACTCGACACCTTGATTTAAAACAGAAAGCGTGGCAAGTGCCAAAAAAAGCACAAGACCCATGCTTAATCCGCTTTGAATCAACCTTCGAATTCGATTAAATAACCCCGTCAAAACTGTCTGACATGAAGGGGTAACCATGTATCTCGGACTAATCTCTATCTGATTCATCACTGTCTCCCGGCTTTATCGCCAAATTAGCCCCAGGTTTACGGACTGGGCATTTGTTTTTTATATGTTTCTTCATGGTATTGGGCAAAAACCGGGGGG
>PCVY01000003.1:69701-69843 GCA_002787155.1 Candidatus Abzuiibacterium crystallinum
TCTTCTTCATTTCACTCCATCATGCATCCTTTGCGAGCCCATTCAGCCAACTACAGTACCGACACGAAAAAAGTTCAAAATTCCATGATGAGGGACTGTAGTTGGCTGAATGGTAGACCCAAAATTAGTTGTAGGGGCGAGC
>PCVY01000045.1 GCA_002787155.1 Candidatus Abzuiibacterium crystallinum
TTACAAGTTTTCAAAATTAAGTCATTCACCTTGACACAACGTTTTCATAGGAGGATGAGCCAGCGGGGATTGATTCCGCCCAAGGCCGGATCCGTTCTCCCGCCAAAGGCGAGGCTCGCCACAGGCGGCTGGCGGAAAGATTAACTCCCCGATGGCTCATCTATCTCTTCACAATAGATTATTTATCTCGCCACAATAGATTTCTTGAAATTACTTTCTATTTGCATTGAAATGTCAGTTTTTTTGTGTGAATAATTTTAATGAGGATAAATTCCGGAAATTTGTGAATTTAGACCGAATATAATAATCCTGTTTAAACAAAAATTTTGGTGATTTTGTAAGTCATTTATTATGAATAACTTAAGAACTAAACATTTTAAGGTGCTGGGATTGAATTTTATCTATTATTCAGATATAATTTTAATACTTTTATAAGAGTTTTAATAATAGTCATTCATCCCGGGGTCATATCTGCTAAAGATAAGGAAGCGATAAAAGGCCAATTTTATGACTATCTGGCAACAGGGAAAATATTTTAAAGTGTTGCGAGTCATTGCATTTGCCGTTGCGATCGTGTTTACACTTAACACAATCGCTTGGGCAGACGGCCAGGGCAATCTGCTCAGTTCACTTCAGCAATTAAATCAACAAGTTTTATCTGATCCTAATCTGAACCCCACCTCGCTTTCCAAAACCGTTTTTGATACGTCGCTCATTCCGGAAAAAATGGGGACCGTGAAGAGCCGCTTTCAAGGTAAAAAAGACGAGCTCGTGATTCACATCCAAGATGCCCATGTGAACTATGATGCGCAAATGAATATTGCCCGTATCATTGAAACTGTGGCCAAAGCGCAGAAGGTTGATTTGATTAATGTCGAGGGCGCTTCGGGCAAACTGAACCATGAAGTATTAGCCGCGTATCCCGATCAGGCCGTCAGAAAAGCGGTAAGTGATTACTTTGTCCGCGAAGGACGCTTGAGCGGTCCTGAATACGCCGTGATTGCCAATCTTCCAAAGGCAGAAATTTATGGCGTGGAAGAAGAAACGCTTTATGAAGCAAACCGGCAAGCTTTTTTAAAAGCACTTGACCTCAAGCATGATGACCGGGACCTTCTGGAATCCCTCGCCCGGGGATTGGATCACCTTAATCGATATATCTTCTCGGACGACCTCCGTGATTTAAAGCATCACCGGGATGCGTTTCAATCAGGCTCGCTTGCCATGAACGCTTATATTCGTTACCTGGCAGAAACCGCTCGGAAACACAGCATCAGCCTTTATCCTTATACGCAAATTGATGCGTTTAGAAAACTCTTGGCTTACGAAAAAGACATTGATGCGGCCAGTGCCGAATCAGCCGTCGATATCTTGATCCTGGATTTAAAAAATCATTTGGCGCCGCTCGATATGGCTAAATTTGTGGCCACCACTGTCTCTTACCGGCGAAATCAAATCGGACAGAAGAAATATTTTGAGTATCTGGACACATTAATTCAACGGACACCGGTTGATCTCCAAAAACATCAAACCGCCCTTGAATATATCACCTACATGAATTTATATCACACGCTGGGGATCGGGCTCTTTGACGAAATGAGCTCCTTGGAAGAAGACCTGAAGAACAAGCTTTTCCGCAACGAAAAAGAAGTGAAGCTGGATAGGTTTTATCGATTGCTTGAGATTTATGAGAACATTTTCTCTTTTTCACTCACCAAAAAAGACGCTCAGTTCTTTTATGCATACCGAGACGAATTTGATACGCACCGCTTTACGGATTGGATGCAACAGGAAGCCAAGGCATTAGGCATTCACGCGGAGCTTTCAAGCGGGCTCGAACGAATTGATGAAGATTTAAAACAAATCGAGCGCTTCTACGAGATTGCCCTAAAGCGAGACCATGTTTTGATTGAGCGCAGTGTTGAGCGCATGGAAGCCACCCGCCGCCGCGTTTCTGTGATTGTGACCGGCGGATTTCACACACCGGGTATCGAAGCTTATCTCAGGGCGCGGGATATTTCCTATGTGGTGATCGCACCGCGCATTGAAAAAATTGATGAAACAGAAGACAGCCAGCGCTATGAAGCTGCCATGCGCAATGAAATTTCAAATGTAGAGACCTTGCTGAGCGAAATGTATTTTGCGCCCAAATCACCCATGGTTAACGACCCGCACTTTCAATTAGCAGCACATAAATTGCTGCTGCCCGAAGGTGTTTCTGCCGCAGAACTCGAGCGTTTATTTGTCCAAAAAGATCCCCGCGTTCTTTTTAACACAGTTTTCGCCGATATGATCCTCGGTTTTGTGATCGCCGGTTTTCCGCCGGAAAAAATACCGGCGGCGGGTCATGCAAAACTAAGTGAACTGATTGATCTCAGCCAGGTGCTGGCAGGATCTGCCGCGGCAGCGTTTGTTTACACGCACACGTTGGGCAATGCAGAAGTTTATTTCAGGCCGCATGGGATTGTGTATATCGTCGGCGAAGCCCAACTTCAGCCGGAGACGGGACAATCTAATCGCATGGTCATGGCAGTTTGGCACGAGAAAGATGATCGTTGGGCCAATGCGGAATTAAAAACAGCCACCCGTGCTCGGATTATTAAATTACCCAACATGAAGAGCGAAATACGCATGAGCATGAGTAATTTATCGCCTTTTGAATGGGAATCGCTTAAGACCGTGATCGGCATCGCCAATGAAAATGCACCAGAAACACCGCTCAGAGAACCGGAATCAGCTCGTGCTGAACTGAGAGAAAGCACGGAAGGCTCTGAAGATGAAACACCGCCATCGATTTTTGATCGCACTCCCGAGCAACTTGCCAAGTTAGCCCAAGAGATCACCGCCCAAGAAACACCTATTACGACACCTGAGCCCGTGACGACGACGGATGCAGATCTTAAAGTAGCAAGCGATCGTTTTAGCAACATTGTTTTTACACAATTGGTTCAAGAAGACTCATCCATCCAATCAGAGGCGGATGCGTTTCGTGAAGCAGTGAACGCAGAGGCAGTTCAGGCGGCGGATGACGTTGTCCGGCTTTTGATTGAAAGTCTCAAACGAATAGCCGATCGTTATTTGGCGCAAATAGCAGACCTTTCTGAACAACTGAGTCAAGATGGCGTTAGTGTTGAATGGTTTAACCAACTCAAAGTATTAGAAAAGCATGTGGGTGGTGTTCAAACCGTTCTGTATGGTCGTCTGATTATTAAACGTGGGGATCACACTGGTGAACCGCAGGTGACAGGTGCCTCAGAACAGGCCATTAACTCTTTAAGCGTTACGCTGGCCCGTTTCGCCGATTTAAAAACGCAGATTGAAACAAAAAATCGTGAGGGCAAGCAAGTCATTGAATCTTACGTGTCTGTTATGAGCGATCATATCAAGGGGATGGAATCAGCTGATCCTGCGGTTTGGGCTGCTCTTACCGACGGAGAGCGTTTAGCCATTTTAGATTTCACCATTCAGAATTTTAGCAAACCGGGACTCCAATACAATACATTGCTGGATGGTAAAACCGTTTGGCGGTTAATGGCAGATCGATTGGGTATATCACTCAGTGAAAGTGGCATTACTTATACAGCCAGGGTGGTTAAAGCCCTGTATGCGTTAAACGAACACCGACCAATTCGTGTGATTGTCTCAGATTTTGGCGACATGACGGAAACCGGCGAAAATTATTTTAGAGAAGTGATTGCGTTCTTGCACGAATTTGCTTTGAACGAAGAAGGACAAGCCCGCAGCGCCCAGCTGCGTTCATTGGATCATATTTTACGTCAACTTTCTCAAGATCGTCCCCATTTAGTCAACATGGAAGTGTGGACACGGATTTCTGATGCCTTGGAAGAAAGCGCTCGTGATGAAGAATTGGTAGAACCGATTCCATCAACCGAAGAAGTGCAGCCGGCTGTTGCAGTCAAGCCCGTGCAAGAAACCAAGCCAGCATTGCCGCTTTCATTAAATGGGCTTACCGAAACGCTTGAAGCGATCAAAGCCAAACACACTTCGTCTCAGTATGCGGTGAACCGTTTATCACCCAGTGCTTCTCTTCAAGAGATTCGAACATGGATCACTAAAAATTTTGGTTATGACGGTGAAGATTTCAATGCGTTGGCGCGCGCGTTGGGCGTTTCCATTGATGACATGAATGTTGATGCATGGCGTTATGTTGCGCGCGAGCTTGACCGTGCTCTGGAAAAGAAAAATGCGATCCATCAGAAAGTGCACACACCCGTGACAGGCAGCTTGATGGAACGCATCAAACAACGCCTCGTCAATGCTTATACATGGCTTGTTTCGCTTCGATCTATTAAAGCGGTCGTGATGGCAGGCCCGCATTTGCTTTATGTCTTTTTCTTTGGATATTTTCTGCGTAAGTGGCATTTTTATCTTCTGCCTAATGGCATCAAGATGCCTTTTAATTTGGGCAATGTGGTGAAGCCCATCAAAACACTTACCGTTAACGAATCAATCGATATTCTGGCGGGCGCTTTAATTAACGCGCATCAAGAAAATTTTGGCGTGGAATTTATGGAATGGCAGAAAGGCAATTATTTCCGCCGCGGGATTTATCATGCGGTTTTACGGTGGCCGCCTGTTCAAGCGGCAATTTCACGTCTGCAATTCAGCCGCTGGTATTTGTGGGTTGAGCGGTTGATTTTACAGCCATTGGTTATTCCAACCCTTCAATTTTTAGAAAATCGATGGAAGCTTGCCGTCTTTGGTGCGCTGGGATTTGGCGTTATCACAGTCGCCGTTCCCGGAAGTGTCGGCGCATTAGGAATTGGCAATATTCCGATTTTTTCAAATCTTTTACATTTCAGTGCAGACATTCCTGTCATTGGCGTTGCTGCAAAGGCACTGGCGCAAGCTTTCACGATACACGGTTTACTCAATACGGGTTTGCTGGCTTTTCTGCTGACCTTGCCGAAATTTGCGGCGCAATTTGCCCACATGAAGCACGATCAAATTATTTTAGGCAAGGGAGTTAAAAGAGGATTAAATTCGCTGCAATCCCTTGGCCGCCTGGCATATCCGGATGTTCGGTATGTGATTGACACTGTTATAAAAAGTGAAAAGCCTCTCGGCGAGAAGCTTTCCGTTTTACAGGATTTAACAGCTGTCATTTCGCAGGTGCGGTACAACACGGAATCCGAAAAAACATTTTTACAGCACTTGGCAGCACGGTCTATTTATGAATTAGAATTGGCACTAGGCAGAGAATCCAGAGCGCCGCCGCATCCTGCCATCACAGTTCATTGGCTACAATCTCTTTTTATCTTTCCGGCTTATGGGATCGCTCGTTCACTCTTCCACGCCGCTTTCTTAAGCGCCTTTATTTCAACTTTTTTTATGATGACAACCGTCGGCGCCGAAATTGCGCTGCTGGCCGGCGGTCATTCGCCTCAAGAAATGGGCGTTTCTCAATATGCCGACAAGTTTATTTCAGACGCCGTCTCGCGCGTTCTTCGCACGCCGGTTAATTTATCGATTGTCTCAACGCCAGTCACTTTTGTGGAGCACAATGCGATTAATTGGGGGCATTGGTCCTTAGATTGGCTTCAACAGCAATCCGGCGTTCATTTAAGTTCAATCACCATGGAAGCCAGCGCTCATTTGTTGGGTGCCCTTGGCATTCATACGGAAGTGGGTGATTTGGCGGCGGCCGGTTGGCAGTCGTCCGAAATCCAAGAAATGCAATTTGCTGAGAGTACACTGAAGCATTTCACCCAGCAAACGGGACATCGCGCGGATCTCGCCGATCGAACATTAAGCGCCTTAAAATCGAATACGTTTAAAACACCTCAAGCCCGAAGCAGAGAATTTGAACGCATCAGTCTGAGTTTGGCGCTCGAACAAATTGCTCAACAGGTTGTTCCGTTTGATGTGAGCGGCCAATATGATACAGGTGAATTGCACGCAGCAATAGACGCATTCGAAAAGAATTTGCAAGACCCCGAGTTACCGATTCGAGGTGCTCAAGCGGGGCGCATCTTACAGTCCATCGCGCAGCAAATTCAGATTCTTAACCTGCTTCCGCCGGTTACCAAAACACAAGCAGAATCTTCGGCTGCTGAAATCAAGCCCGAACAGGAGGCCGCGCCGACACCCGTGAGCGTCACGGACGAAACAACACCGCTTGAAAAGGAACAAGAGGAAGCTGTTGTTAGAGCAAAGGTGCTTCAGCTTCAAGGCCTCACCAGCCTCGCAGGAACTTTTACTTCGCGTTGGCTCAGGGATTGGGAGAGTCGCATCAAAGATGTTCGGCAAGAAACGGCGAGAAAACAGACATACCTGGCAGAGCAAAATGCGGACGCACAGTCAAAATTTGTTAACTTGGTGCGGGAAGATTTAGCGAGTGAAATTCAACAAGCGATCCAAAACGGTGCTTTACTGACCAATAATGATATCTTGCGCGCGGTAGCTGATTCACCGGATTTCTCCGAGGTATTTGCGAATGTGATGGTTGGTTATTTAAACGAACTCACAGAACAAGCACCGTGGAAAGCAACGCCTGATCAATTTGCCGAAGCTTTCAATGCTGCGCTTGACGACTCAATAACCAAAGACCGTTTTCCGATTAAAGCCGTTTCGCTCTCAGACGGCAGTTCGATTGCTTCCAGTGAAGTGATTTGGCATATTCAAAATGTGTTAGCAAAAGCATTGGAAATCCGCTTTGTGCCAAGCAAAACAACTGCCGCTGTTAAAGAAGAGTTGGATGCCCATGCTGCTTTAGGAATCCTTTCGGATAAAGCGGCATCAGGCTTGCGTCAGCTCGAACTTCATCCGACATTGCAAAATTTGACATTCGATCAAATTGTAGAAAATGCAGTGATCATACATTTGAAGCAAGCGCTTCGGACGGAAGCTGTTCAAACCGGCAATGCCAATTTATTGCGTGCTTTGAATGATCCCACTTTTGATTTGATTTTACAGGCGCGCGTGTCTGAGCGCGGCGTGAGCGTTGGCGCAGGATTTGAATTTACCTTCTATATCAAAGATGCATCGCGTCAGGAACGGCTGGCATTGGCCAATGCCATAGAAGAACAAGCTCATTTAATAAAACAACGCGACGTCGTTCAAATTGCTTCAGAGGCTTCGCGGTTAACGAATGACTATATGCGCGCGATTGCCGAGCGCGACAATCTTCAGAAAATAATTCAAGATGTCAATGCCCGCGTCGCCCGTCAAGCAAAGGAACGAACGCATGCGCGCTTGGATATGGATTCCGATTACATTGTTCAGCAATTGCTGCTACGGCGTCTTGAAAGACACGCGCAAGGCGTTGAACAGTTTATTTCCGATACCGAAGCGCGCATCGGACTTCTGTTGGGGGTAACCGATAAGCGTATCAGTTTAGACGATACTTTGTCTGACCCGGCGATTTACACGGATGTGGAGGCAAAAGACAAATTGATTCGGGAATCTTACCAGAAAGCTTTGGCGACATTTGGGATTAGCCCGAGTGATGACGGCGCCACTTTGGATGAGCAAATTATCAAGGCACAATATGAACTCACAGAAATGGAAAATATTTATCGCCGTGCGAAAGAAAAATTCTCAGTTCTTTTTGACCTCCGGATCATTTTTGGCGCCAACGGGAGCTTGGATTGGTTTTTCCCTGTCCAATTTCAGCACGCCGATAAACTTCCGCCGCGTATTTACCAGCTCAGGTCAATGCGCAATACATACCAATACATGATGGCCATTGATCGGTTGAATGCGGGTATGATTGATGCGCGTACGCGCGTCGAAGAATCAATTGAACGTTTGCAGAATGCCCAAGGCGAATATGACGCGGCACAAGAGATGCTCAATGCACAAAAAGCTCGTTTCAACGAAGGCGGACCCACCAGCGATTTGCAGGCAGCATTTGAACGGTATTTGCGAGCTGATTTGACGCTAGAAGATGCCCGACACGAACATGAACGCGTTCGAATTCGATTACGTGAATTAACTCAAGGTGTCAAAAGTGATGTTAACTTTTTGGAGGCGGAGGATGAAGCGGGGCGTTTTGAGCGCAGATATTATGATGCGCTCATTGGCCCGCAGCCGTCTCATCAGCGCGAAGGGATAGACCGTGAGAGTAAGGGCTGGGTGAGCGATATTCAGAAGGGGCGCAATTGGCACAATGAAATCGAGAACATTAACATACAGGAAGCCCGTGAGCAGTTAGCAGATCTATTGCTCAAAGAAGACAGCAACTGGTTTATTGTGAGTTTTCAAGGTGACCTCACTAAGAAATTAGGGGAGATAGCGGACCGCCAGAACCGTGTGCTGAAGAAAATCCGCGATAATGGCGCAAAGTTAATAAATGCCGGCCAAGCCAGCAGCCAATTTGATGAATTGATAAAAGAACGCGACCGTTTACTGGAAGAAGCTGATCAACTTCAAGCTCAAAAAGACAGAGAACTAGATCATGTGCTTGAGCGAGCGATGTTGTCAATTTGGCGCGAACAAGCCGAATTAATCAAGCGAACCCTTGCGCAAGGAAATTTGGACGCTGAAGATCAAAGAATTTATGAAAAACGTCTCGATATGCTTGAAAGCCAAATCAAAGATGTGAGCGGGATAGAAAATTTGGGATTCACGCCTAAGGGTCAATTAGCATCGGTGAGTCTTGAAGCAAGCGGTGCAAAACAGTACGACACAAGTTTAGGTCCCAAGTTTAGTTTTAATATTGGCAAAACTTATCGAGGGCAAATTGAGTTACTTTATCATGTCATCAATAAAGAAAAAGCCTTTGTCGATGCCCGCAATATAGACTTTGCTGTGAATGCGGCAAAAGCTTACATCACACTTCAGCAAATTAATGCACGTCTTGCCAATTTCACTGACCGCGAAACTGCCTTAACAAAACAAATCGAGACGCTTCGCGGTGAGTTGATTCGCACGGCACCTCAAGGCGGCCGGTTGGCTGAACAACTTAAACAATTGGACAAAAATCGAGAGCGTTTCCCTATACTCAAAGATGATTATGATCAAAAAATAAAAGCTGTTGAAAATCAACTGGTTGCCGCCAGCCCGAAAGGCATTGAATTATATGCTCAAATTACCTCCGCTCAGGTTGAATTGGCAGATACGCGTGAGGGCATTCGGTCCTTAACCGCTGAGAAAGTGCGAGCGGCACGAGCGTATTTGGTGACGTTAGGTTATTCGCCGAACGACGGGCTGGATATTCAGTTTGACGATTCAGAACGATTTAATCATGTCATAAGCTCTGAGGAGTTCGCCGCGGCTTTGAGGGAAGCTGTGCCCAACTTTGATCCCGATGCGCTTGCCAAAGCAGTGGAAGAAGATTTATGGATTCAATGGGCTTTATTTGATATTGCCCACCAAGCCAAAGGTGTTCGTGCTGATATTCTTTTGCAATATGTTAACAGTAGTTTGCTCGCTGACAGCGGAGAGAACGGCGGGGTTGGCAGCGGGGTTGGTTTTTTTGGGGATGTTCATTTAGCCAACTTGAACCAAGACCGTTCCATTCAAATTGATAGAGCAGAAGCGCTTCATAATATTCATAAAGCCTGGTATACGTTGCTAACGCACAACAATAACCAAAAAGGCAGCGATACCCGCTTGCTTTTGACGCAAGAGAACACAGCCGATCAGTTGATGCTCAGCGGACAACTCTTGGGTGAAATTGAATCTGATATGTCGCGTCTCAATTCGCAGATGTCGGCAGCAGCCGTGACCAGTCCGGAGGAAGGGGAAAGCGTCCATGCTGCTTCAGAAGTAGACCGAATTGCTGCCGGTGATATTGTTTTACTTCGCCTTTTGGATCACAACCTGATCAATCTGCAGTTGGCGGCACGCGCCGGGGCTCAAAGAGCAAAGGAAGAATCTGTCTTTACAGATGAGAATTTGCGGTTGGAGCGAATGGGGCTGAAAAATGGTACGCTGACGCTAACCAATGAGGTGCGCCAAAAAATTGCTGATGAAGTGTTTAATGTCACGAGTCATTTGAACACTGATATTGCGGCTGCCGTTGCCCATATCGAAAATCGTTACCAATATTGGCGCTATTTAACGGTAAACGGACTTTTGATAGCACACCCGTTCAGCCAGATTTCCCGAACCTATGTGATTCAAGGGCCAGTTCTGGTGCCTCAAGATAGCAGCAGCCAAGCGTATCAATTAACGCTGGGGCCTGATATTGCTTACTCTTATTTGGAACCGATTTACAATCGGGAGCGCGAGATAGCGCAATTACGTGAGAGTCAATTGAAAGAGGATCAGCAGTTTGCGGATGCGCAATTACGCACGGTGGTGGATTTGTCTTCGCATGATTTGGTGCGGACGCATCAATTTGTTCTGGTGCGCGAACGGCAGTTGAAAGAAATCAAAGATTTGTTGACGCATATCGAAGCCATCTTGACGGCAGTGGGTGACGATGAACCATTCCGAGAATTGTTAAAACAGCGCCGGACAGAACTCGAAACCGAAAAACAGGCATATCAAATTCAGGCCACCGTTTTTAAATTACTGGCAAATATTCCTTCCTATATTGACGTCCAGCCCTCGCCGGAAAATACATTAAGCCAGAACTTAAGCCTGGAGTCAAATGTCACGGAAGATCAAGTCATTCAGGCCATTGAGAACCACCCGACGCTGCAGGCTTTTCGAATCAACCTGGATATCTCGGAGCTCAAGCAAAATCAGCTCAAGTGGGAACGATGGATTTCTTCGCGCGCCGATCTTTTTGCCGGTCTGTCGACGGGGACTGATCAACTTGGCAAACAGTCAATCGCTGATCAATCGGTATGGAGCGCGGGCGCAGAAGCCAGGATCCATTTATTGGCATCACTACGCCAGCAGGAGGTTCTTCTTGAGGGAGCCATGTCAGCATTGGCTGAAAGCCAAATTCCCGATGTTGAAGATAAAGTATCTTTTCAGATTTTGAGTGAATATTACGCCTTTGTACGTGCCAAGCGCCTTTTGGTCGAAAAAACGGAAGACTATTTGGATGCCAGCGAGCGATTTCGAAATATTCAGGACGACTATCGAAAAGGCCGCAGCCGCAACGATCTTTTTGCTGCTCTCACCCAAAAACACAACGCAGAGTTAGCAGTGGTTGATGCGAATTATGAATTCTTAAAAACAGTTACCAATTTAAAGAGCTCACTCGGCTTGATTGGACTCGAGTCCGGCACCGTATCCGGCGAGGTTTCGGCTTCGCGCCAAATGATTCATTTACCAAGCGAAAAAACAGCCGAGCATTTACAAGCAGAAAATGCATTGCGTGCCAAAATTGAGGCAGCGCAATCGGAACAAGAAAGAATCCAGGCGCAGCCAAAATCACCGCAAAATGTCGAAAAAACGATCGGCCGATTGGCGGATGTGATTGAGCGAGGCGCGCGTTTGATTAATCCAGAGCGGGATGATGTCAGGACAATGGAAGAAAAAGTTCTTTTTGAGAAATTACAAGATTCGCAAACAGTTGAATTCAACCGGCGCTTGGAAGCGCCTGAATCACCAACAGAGTTATCCCAGACAAGCCGCGTTTACTACGAGGATGACGCGAAAGCCATTGCGGAATCACTTTTTAAAATTCATCAGTTTGAAGAACCTGAATACGAATATATCCGTAAACCTGGCGCTCAAGATGATCAGCATGCGGTACGGCATTTACGTAATGTGGTAACCCTCCCGGTGTTTGTTGATGATTTATTCGGCAAAACAGCCCGTGCACGTGATTTGACTTTGCCATATGAAGAACGCTTGCGTTTGAAACTGATCCGGCGTTTGGCAGGCGATGATTATGTGGGCGGTTATTTAAAATCAATGGATGGTTTGATTCAAAAGTTACCGAAAGACCACCCCTTGGTTCTCAGGTGGGAGGAACCGCTTGAAAGCGGGTTAACCATTGAGCAGCGTATTCGGATGAGTTTGAGCGAAGCTTCCAAGAACGATCAAAAACTTGATCTCCGCATCTTAGGACTGTTGGATTATTATGCGATGCGTTTGCTTCCATATAAACCATCTAACGAAGACGTCTTTGGCCATACCATTGATGAAATTGCCGACAAAATATTGGCAGATAAAAGCGATATCCGCGACGTGATTCATAAAGATATGATTTTCTTGCGGTTAGGTTTAGAGGAACTTGAAACAAGTGTGTTTAAACTGGACGACGCCGATATCGAATTTCTGACCCGGCCCGGTGTCATTAGTTCCGACATTTGGGAAGGCGAAGAACTTCTAGATTACCCGGAATACAAAACGGTTCATTTTCAGGCCTTTTACGCTGAATACCGACATGACCATTATGATGATTGGCGAAAGGCTCATGCCGAGGATCCTGAAAGCATCTTTGAATCGTTAGCTGAAGAAGCTTTCCGGACACAATTTGTCAGGGAGATTTTTGCGCGATGGCTTGTCACCAAAGGCATTGATATTACCAAACGTGCCTACTTTAAATTTTACCGCGATGAAAATGACACCGAATCACTGATAGCCATTCGAAATCTTCTAAAACCCCTTTACGGCAACCTGGCAATCTACGGCGATGTAGAAGATGCCGCCAAAATCACTTCCTGGTTATTTTTAGCGCGCTCGGGTGATTTTTATGATTCCGACCCGGCGGCAGGACACGCACGCTTGGCGAAAATCGTTGAGCTGGTCGCGCGGATGAAGGCAAATAAATTTAATCTGTATGACCGCATGTATGCCCCTCTGAATGAAGATGATCTTGTTAAGATGCCGGGATCTAATTTATTGCGTATGTTGATTAAAGATCGTGACGCGCGGACTCTTTCTGGCGCGGAACGCAAAGCCAGAGATGAGCAGATAGACCGTCAAAAAGAAAACATTGCCGAAGGGACTTACTTTGGCGAGACGATCTTCACAGCGCAGTATTTTATGGCGAAATACGTGGAAGAAAAAACCAAGGAAATGAAGGCGAACGAAATTCTCGCAGAATTTACGTTGGACGATTTGACCGATCGGGATATGGACATTATTTATGCACGTATTGAGGATTATTATTCACGGGCACCGAAAATCCGGGAGCTGCTCGATTCGAGCGGCCTTTACAAAAATAATCCTATGGATCCGGATTTGGACATACAAAGAAGCAAGGGTGTTGTGGACGGATGGTACGAATTTGTTCAGCGTTACAACTTGAGTAACGATGAGTTAAAACTCGTTCTAGGCGTTGCAAAGCAACTTAAAAAGATAGTGATTGATTTTAAACGAGAGGCCGCCATACAAGAGGGTTTTCCCGAGGATTCACCTGAAGCTACATTTGACATTTACCGCTCACGTGATGCGGGTAACTTGCTCAGTCATGTCGGCGCCGTTTTAGGATATGTGGGTTGGGATGAAGTTTCTGAAGAAGACAGGGCGCTTTGGTACACGAACGATCTCCAAAATCGAATTGATAAAACCATTCGATGGCTTGAGATGTCTATTAACCTTAATAAAGCCATCGGACACCCCCTACACACCGATCAAGGCGGGAGATATATCGGTCAATTACTAGCAATTGCGAGTGAAATTGATTCAGGCGAAGGCGGCTGGCATGAATTCTTTGATAAAAATGGACAGGCCACCTATCCAATTCGCGTGAAAGCCGTTTTTGAATTGATTAAACAGCAAGAAGAGAAAGCGGGTGAGGGCGAGGTTAAGCCAAAGGCAGTCGAAGAGGATGAGGTGGTCGAACCGGATGCCACCGAGGGTGCTTATCAAAACGATATTGATTCATACTTGCAAGAAACAGATAAAACAGGCATTCAATCGACTAAGAACTTAAAACAACGAAAGGGTGATTGGATTGCGGTTGCCAAAGAGGCGGTACTAGCTGCGGAAGAAGAATTGAAGGATGCTTCAAACTGGAGTCAATTAAGCGAACAGGAAAAGATGGAAGCAATTTTGAAAAAGACGCTTGAAGTGCTTAATAGAAGAAAAAATATTTTTCAAGTGGCAAATGAGAAAGGGGTAGCCATTAATCGCAGTGCACTTGATTTTGAGGACAGGAATTTGCGGGACCTCCAACAAATCCTGCCGGACTTGACAGCCGAGAGTTATTATGGATGGATTGCGGAATCATTTAAGACCCAGAAAACTGTCGGCAATAAGATTTTAGATGAGATGGGTGTTGCTAAAGATCGAAAAAAGGCAGAGCCCTCGCAGAAGAGATTTTGGATGCATGACGTGGAATATAAGAGATTTATTGTGCATATCCAAGGCGATGGCAAGCGCTTTGTTGGCCTCATGAATGAACCTGAAGATGCGATGGCAGTCCGAGCTATTGTTGACCAGTTAATCAAAACTGGAAAACTGTCCACAGCTGAGGATGTAGGCGACAAAGTTTGGGCGAGAGTTCGTTTTAAAGCTGAAGTTGAAATGATCTTGCAGGCTGCGAATATGCTTTACGATACGGAGCGGAATGGTAATGACGATATCTCAAGAAAGCTTTCGTCTGGAGATTTGTCAGCAAAAGCAAATTCCGTCATGAATGCTTATGATGAAAAAGTCAGTGACGGAGAGCTGACGGATCGAGAAAGGGAAGAATTGTGGAAATTGATTGACATGGAAGCGCAGAAACTGAAATTAAAAGGGATTCTTCAAACAGCTTTCAGCGGAAGAAAGGTTCCGGATCTTCCTTACAATGATTACAAGGAATTTGATTTTATTTCAGCGTTAGAGACGTGGTTTAAGCACGTAAAAGAGACCTCAAAAGAACCGGTTGGCCAAGAACTTGCTAAAGATCGTAAGTGGATTGAAAAATATATGCGCCCAATGAGTCCCGAGAAAGCAGAAGGTGTCATCTCGCGTATTTTAGACATGCAAGCATGGAAACATCCTGATTTACCGGAAGATGACAAGGCTGGCGTAGATATGCTCTACCGGTGGCTGGATGACATGGCTTTCCTCTCGGCGGCAAATTTTAAGAATTACGGCTATTTCCCGACGTACGAAACGTTAAATGGTCAGCTCAAGTATTTTCGCAAAGGCGAACCAACCATACCAACTGCTCTGAAAAGCGATTTTAGGATACTCCTTCTCTATCATCCTGGGGAATCATTAGTGGATCGAGAATTGCGAACGAATTTAAGATTTGACGCTGATTTTCGAGAGCTTGACACCTTTGGACGACTTTCAAATGGTACAGGAATAAATGGTAACACAGTTCGTGATATCGCAGTTGCCTACAAAAGTGTGTTTGGAGAGAATTTATTAGGGGCTGCCACATCATTAACCAGTCAAGAAAATCCGCTTGAAATGATGTGGTGGTTGGCTAAATTTGATGAAATTCAAGACAAATTTCAAGATACTTGGCAAGTGTTAAACGAAGCGGACGTAGATGGCCGCACTGAAGTATACGAAGCGCAAGGTGACTTTATGGCATCAGCGAAAAAGGCGCGAAGCACTTTCTTAAATGCGCTTTTTTATAAGCAATTTGATGTTGGCGATGCTTTATCAAGTCAGGAAACGCAACAAGCGATTAATCAATTTTTGAACGAGTGGTCAACTGAATATATCAAGAATTATTGGGAAGAAAAGACCCGCAAGGAACGTCTCAAATCACTGGCCGTCAGCGATCGCGATCAGGCATTTAAAATAAGCTCTAAGAAATTCAGGGAAGACCGCGCGAAAAGACTTCAGGATTTGAATGCAGCCGTAAAAACAGGTGCGGCCTCGTACGATTCGCAAATCACGAAAAACATAAGCCAAATAGACGCTTCTGTGACGACTTTTCGTGCCGATGTTGAAAAACTGAAACTTGATGAAATGCTTAAAAGTACATTGAGTAGAAATGATGGCACTGGCCTGCCGGCAGATTTAATTGAAAGATTAAGCGCTTTCTTCTCTGTAGAAAATGTGGATGCCAAAACAAAACGTGTCTATGCGGGTGAAATGATTCAGGAAGGTTACTCGGCTGAAGAGATTGTTCTCTTAAGGGTTTATATAAGACCCGCCATTATCGCGATGAAAGAGGCTGTATCGGGAGAAAAAGTTGATACTTCGGATGCGAAATTACTTGCACGCATTGACCAGTATGCCATAAACGTCTTGGATCGAGCGGGAAGTGCGGATGATTTAAGCAGGCTGATCGGGGCGCTTGACGATTTTTGGAAAATTGAAAGCAATAGACAGATGTTCACGAAGAAGTTTGAAGCTTACCCGGATTATTTTAAAGATGAAAAGGCAAAAGAATCCGAAATCAATCGACTGGCGAACGATGTCTACAATCGTAAAATTAAATCTACCGTCATTAATTCGTGGTTCAAGTTGGCGGCGGACTTAAGGGCGGCAAGTCAAAAACAGATGACGCTTCAGCGCGCGCTGTGGGAAGCAGACAGATTGATGGGATTAGGAATTGCTGCCACCGTGCTGCCTGAAGAAACTGACCAAAATACGGCGGCTAACGTCCATTCTCTTGTGTCAAACGCTTTTGGCTGGGTTTTTCAAGAACAAGAATCAAATCAAAAGGCGACAAGTTCTCAGATTAACCCTTATGATAAGGATGGAGCGTTTACCCTTGAGGAAATTCAAGGCAATGACACGTTCGAAAAATACTTGAGCGAACGATGGGCGAAATCGCCTAAGTTGAAAGAGCAGATGAGAAAGGCGCTTGAAGAGAGAATCATATCATTAATGTCTGGGGAAGATGGCCGCTTAAGTTCAGCGGATTTGTATGACTTTATGGCCCGATTTAAAAGAAACTGGGACTTGTACGTAAATCATTACAAACAGGGGAAAGATGAAACGTTTCAAGAGGAGGACTTGCCTAGGCCGAATTTTGTATCACCTCTGGCAGTCCTGTTGATGAGTGACCTCCAGTTGCAAGATCCCACAAAACGAATTAACTTAATGAACATCCTTTTGCGGGAGGAGGTAGAAGGAAAAGATCTTCTCCGCTATGACGAAGCTGTTAACAACGCTTACGCAGCAGTGTCCCGCCGGTTGATGGCGCAGTTTACAAATCAATATTCACCTGTGCCTGATCGCGAAAGAAGCGTTTTTAATCGAATTCTACGCTCGCCTGATCCCAAAAGACCATTCAGCGGTGTCGTATCAGTTACGGTTTTGATCACAAGTGTTCTTTTGTTATTAAGACTTGTTCGGAATGTTTTCTTAATCCCAATTCATCGGTTTAGTGAGAGATATAGTGAGTTATCGGCTGACCAAACACTACAGTATAAGGAGAAAACACTTGCAAACACCAGGATGGCACTTTGGAAATTTATGACGGAATTTATCAGCATCTTTGGAGTCGGATGGATGCTGCTTACGGCAAATCCGTGGGGGGCTGCTATCACTGTTAGTTTTACACTTGTCTTAATGCTTTTTCATAAAGCCTTATTCTCCAATTTGGCGTACTTACCGGTTGCTATGCTGACCGCTCGATGGAAAGGCGCTCTCGTGCTTTTAGGTTTTGGTTCTGCTGTTACGCTAGGGTTTGATCTTGTAACAAAGACCGTTATCGTAAAAACCGTTATCGGCATAACCGCCGGAGTATTTAGCGCATACCCATTTCTATTGATGCCGGCGGTGGTTTGGTTAATTATCATGATTTCCGGCTCTCCCCTTGTCGTTAAGAAAAGTAGTCTTGTCAAATTAGACAAGCGGTATGATGGTTTTCCTGAAAAAACAGAAGATGAAATTGATGCAATCGACAAACGAATCCGCGAGCTTTATGAAGAATTGAAAAGTATCGAGCAATACAGAAAAGACCATGGCAAAGATGAAAAGTATCGTCAAGATTTGGCAGCTTACAAGACACGAAAGACCGCTTTGGTGAGTAAGCTTGAATTTAGAGACGTCAATGAGTTTGTTTCGGAAGAGCCGATTACTTTTGGGGAGAATGAAACGGTTACCGATTGGCAGCAAAGAAATCCAACGGCTATTGTTGAAGAGCGGAACGGGCAGTATTATAAAAAATATGCCAATCGGGATGAAGTGTTTGTTTCTGTGTCACCGTGGGTGCCCGACCCTGACACTTTGGATGCGGGAGTTCGTGCGCTTGCGCGTCAAATTATTGGAAATTTGTTGAAACAACAACGCGTGGTTTTGCTTGCCAATTCACGGGATATTACAAACATGAACAAAGGCCCTAAAGAAAAACAGAAAGCCGAAGATCTTTTTGAGAAAATACGAAAAGAATTAATGCCTTATTGGGAAGTCTTGTCTTATCAGGATTCCAATGGGCGAGAAGTTCGCGGTGATGAAATTGTCCAAGTTTTTTACGCACCGGGCGGAAGAAAGCCTGAGCATAATGTGATTAAGTGGAGCGCTTTTACGGGTTTTGGGGAGGATGGGACTCCGGGGTATGAACTTGGACGCCTTTCAGGAGGTGAATTGATTACGCCGAAGGTAGTGACCATATTTGGGCATACCATTCTCATCGGTCCGAAATATGTAACGGATTTATATATTAGCGGTCAAAAACAATTTGGAGATCACCATAAGCAAGACCAGATTAATGATGCAAGAACCGACGGGATGTTGCGGCAGCTTTCTATGCCGTTTGCCCACACCAACTTTTTTGCCGGAATTGCGACGATGGATAACGATTTTGTTCCCTGGGCGGATGCTAAGGAAATGTCATTAGTTAGTCAGTATCGTCCGACATTCAACGATACAGAAATTCGGCTCGGAAGAAATGAAACGATTCAAGATTGGCAAAAGCGAAACCCGAAAGCGATTGTTGTTCTAGAGGAGCGAGATAATCTTTTTTCCAATGGACAAGAGGATATTTATTATCAGCGTGAGTTTATACGGAAGGTGAAATGGTCGGTTACGACGGATGGAGGAAATGCGATTACGTCAGGTTCTGCTCGGTATTTTGCAGACATGAATCAAAAAAGGCCGGACATTGGCTTGTCACAAGCGAGTACGGGGTATCGAGAAGATAGAACAACCATGCATTGGGAATCAGGGACTTTTGCACATTGGACCCTTTCACCGCTTCAGGAAGCTGACGCTTATGTTGCCATGGCTAAGCGCGCCGGTGGAAAATATTATGTTACAACGGAGGCAGGTTCTCAAATGGCAAGGCCAACCAATGAACTGCCTTTTAATCCGTATTACACAAGAACGGTTTTGCTGTCCGGTCTGGCATTTCGGGAGCTTGCCAGACGAATGAGAGGGTTGGGAAACTTCGCGGTCGGACAAAATGACATCGACGGCTGGATGGATCCGGTAACAGGCATCCCCACCATGTTTAACGGAGAAGATGAAATTGTGAGCATGACGGCGGAAGATACATTCGCGATTTATGACTTGATGCGATCACGATGGAAAAGATTTTGGGTCACCACGTATAAGAATTTGCAGGCACGTTCTGAGTTACGCGGAATTATTGGAGCAACGGTAAAAAGGATTCTGCTTGGGGTTATTTGGCACGCAGCAATCAACCAATGGTGGATTGGAAGACAGTCTCCCATGAGTCGTAGGTCACTGAATGAATTTGAGAAAGATTACCTGTTAAGCCTTGGTGAGATGAACCCGCCTCTACAAGGTGTCAATACGGCAATGTTATTGCGTAAAGACGGCAAATACATGGTGACCGATGACCGCAACATGAACATTATTGAAGAAGAGCGCAAAGCTGAATTTAAGTGGAAATGGGTTAACGACCTCCCAACTCTTGTTCTGCGATTCATTGGAAAAAGCGTCTTTCTGACCTTGCCGGGAAAATATTACGACGATTTCCCAACATTCGGTATGTTCATTACTAATATTTGGGTGGCATCACTTTTGATGATGCTCTTAACGGCCATTTTCCCAGGATTTTTCGGTACTACCGCGGTCTATTCCGCGATGGTTTTTACTTTTACAATCCTTTCGATTGTGATTGGAATCCCGCTGGTAGGGGCTCTGCTCAATCGCTTGGAGTCGCCACGTTATTTACTCAAGACAAAGCCAGGTGATAACGGGCTCTTGAGAATAGCAGATGCCGTTCTTTCAAGGATGGCGGAGATTGTCATTTGGGCTTTTGTTGATACGGTTAAATGGTATGCTGAAAAAGGCATTTCTTCGGTTTCTTACCTTTCCCGCATTACCGGTGTTTGGTCCATGGTAGAACTCCCTATTAAATGGGTTTGGTTCGTTCGCCATGGACGAGTTGCACCCGCTCCGCCCGCTCCCTTGAAAGAGAAGACGGAAAAGCTTTCGCGCTATTTTGGAGAAATGGCAAGTTATCGGCGGGGGTTAACGCTAACTTCATCCGCTGCAATGATTGTTATCGCTAAAGTGCTTCTTGGAGCGCTTACACCATCGCTTCCTTTTATCGGTTCGTTTGTAATTCCTTGGGCTGTTATCGGTTTAGTCATTGGTCTGTTTTTGATGAGTACCGGATTTTTTTCTGAAGATTACCAAGGCCCCAAAGGTGTTTTTGCAGGTGCTTATAAAGATATTGGGTTCAAGGGGGTAGCAGATCGTTTGAAAAAGCGGCATTTGGTAAATGTTAAATCTCCTTCTGCATTTTTAACGCCGGTTTACGCTTTTCCGGCAGGTATCGGCATAACGATTCTTTGGGGGTATTCGGTTTATAGAAGCATTAAAGCAGTTTTTCAAAAAGGGAAACCGTTCGACGTCCTTCATTTCAGGACGTACGTCACGCATTTGATGGCTCCCGTTTTCTTCCTTGGATTAGTCGGATTCTTTATGCCCATCATGATGCTTATTCCTTACCATTGGTTTATGTTGGCCGGAACCATTCTGAGCTTAATGATTGTTGCTCCAATCGGAAGTTTTCTCTTTGGGTATCAGGCAAATACAAAAAGATTTTATGGGAAGTTATGGAGATTACTGAGAATAGAAGGTAAACCGGTCCGTATAGCATCTCTGATGAATTATGCTTACGGGGTCGGTTCCATTGGCACAACCGCTTTATTACTTATCTCCACAAGAGTTTTCCCGCATTCATGGTTTGGAGTTTTCTTTGAAGAACTTCTTCATGATTCTTTTTTTGCGGCAGCAGCCAGCCTGCCAATGGCGGATGGCGGTGGCACTATGTTTGGAATTGTTTTACAAGGGCTGTCACCTCTCTTCATGTTTTGGCTGATCATGATTATTGGCGCAGCTATCACGGCTTTTGCGGCAGGAATTGTCTGGTGGGTTTTGCATCGATTAGGAATTGGGAAACTTTCATGGTTTGCTGAAATACAAACTCACCAGTTCGACAGAATCGCTAAAAAGTACGCTTCCCAACTCCGTGAGGTAAGGAGTCTTGCGAGCAAGAATGACCCCACCGCTCAAGCTAGAAAAAATTCATTAACTGATGATCTGTGGGGTGCTATTTCCAGGAAAGAACGTGAGGTACTTCAAGATGCCAATAACGGCAATCTCCGCTCAGCCAAACGCGATCTTTACAGTCAAGTTCGTGATCAGCTAGACGGCCGACTTGATCAAGCAAGCCCGCGCCCTAGATTACGCAGGGAAAGAACGCGCCTGAAGAAGGTTGCGGTGTTAGCATTGCTTGCAACGACAGTGGGCGGCGCATCCGTCTTGGTCAAACATTTTTTTTCTAACCAAAGTGAGCCTGTTAACCCCAACGTTCCTGTTGAAGTTGTGCCCACGGAAGAGGGAATGCTGCCGGATGAGCAGATTGCGCAAGTTGAGGAACCCTTCGTTGGAGAAGAGCAAGCAGAGGAGGTTAAAGTTGTTCAGCCAGAAACCCAGCCAGCCACACAAAAGGCTGCGGAAGAGAAAGCCGCCTGGCCTGTATTGGCGGCCGGCGAGGTTTCCATTATCGAGAATGCCGAATGGCGCGTGATTGGAACGAGTGATACAGGGCCGGAAGCACGCCAAGTTCAGTTGCTCGATCAAAATAAGGGCTTTACAGAAGTCAAAATAATGCATCGAGCCAAAGCTGGAGCGGCCGCAAGTCAAATTTTCTCCATGAAAGGAAATGGCTATTTGCGATCCACTTTGCCTGGTTTAGATTGGGGAACAAGCTTTGTGACGCCGGGCTACTGGGTGAACGGCGAATATCTTCATAACGCCAAAATCACACAGGGCACGTTTGAATTTGGAGAGGACGGAAAACCTGTTTTTCGAGGCAGGCTGGTGGATGACAAAGCTAACTTTGAGGCTAGAGATTTCACTATAGTTTTTGACGTGCTTAACGAAACAACCGCCGAAATGCACGTATCGATGACACTCAAAGCGCTCAAAAGCTTCACGCTTGACAGGAATCGAGTCCTTGAGCATCAAGCATTCCGAATTGGTCAGTTCAGTTCCAACGACGTAGAGTCTACTCATGATGCCACTGCCGCTAAATATGTGAACTCAGAAGGTCGAGCAGTCAAATCCAGCACTAAAAAGAATGACCAATTCATTTTTAATAGGCTGCAGTCATTGGGCAAAGATGGAACCATCTATCTTGAGAACGCGCGGCCATTGCCGGGGCGAAATGCACCCACGACCTATATCCGTTTGGGTAATGGAATGAATCCGGCTGATTTCACGCCGCAAGGCTGGGTTGCTCGCTCCGACGATCCGGATGCGGACAATGTGGGTCTATGGCTCAATGATGATCGTGCGGAAAGTTTTAAGGCCGGTGATGACATTGGGCGTTATGAGTTCACATTAGGCGCAACAAGCAAGGGGTCAGAATTGCGAAGTGAGCTGAGAAGGATTGTGCCCAGTGAGCAAGAGCGTTTGATTGAGGCAATTGAGGCAACTGAAGCCATGAAGGGCGCCATGCGGCTGCAAAGATTTGTAAATGAGAATGGCATAGCTGCTTTGGGTAATCATTTAGATATTGGCAGAACCATTGTTCCGATAACGCAGCCTGCGCATGTGGTGGTGGATTGGTATGAGGGACTGACGGTTCAAGGTTTAGCTTCGCTAATAAATGACTTGCCGGACAGTGTCGATTTGACCATTAGAATACCGGAAGGCCAGTCTGCCGTGATGTCTGCGCTTCATGCTGAACGGATAGCACTCGGTCTATCACGATCGAAACTTAAGATGAGCACAGGCGAACTAAGCACCGTTGTTCTGATGACCCTGGTTTCAATTGGCGCACCGCTTGAAGCGGATTCTGTATCACAGTTTGTACCGGATACAGGCACCGAAGCTTACCGCGAGGCGATTGTGAGAGGCGTAGCATTAAATGCTCAGGCGGGTGAAGTGAGCGTGGTTTCTCGCGATCCGATCACCATCGGTGGCGAACAGGTGGATTACCGTCTCATTACCGTCAGCGACTTAATCGATGCGATGGAGCGTGCTGAAGCAACGAATGAACTTGTTGGCCGAATGGCATAACGACTTTTGCAGGCGTTCAATGCCTCAATCCAGAAAAATTTAGCGTAAGCGCTTATTGAACTGTGGGGGTGCCAATCTTATTTAGTAGTACTGAATAGTTCAATATTATACATTAAAAACTTATATTATATCTTTACATCTTGACTAATGTAAAAACTGAGTTTTATAATTTTAGATACGTTGCTAATTAATAGAAAGAGGGCAATCCATGCTTATGCGTTCAAAGCAATTTTTCTTTAAGGCAATTTCACTGGTCGCAGTTCTCTCCTTTACTTTTACCTCTACCGCAGCTTATTCCGATATCACTTTCCGCGATTTAGACCTTGATCAAGATTTAATTTCACACATGCGTCCAATGTCCATTGAAAACACGGGTCCGGCATGGTTAGAAGGACTGTTGCCACGTACGACGACAGTCACAAATCGCAAGCCGCAAGTGACAAGAAGTTCTTTATCTGATGAAGGTGCCAAGAAAGATCTTGCAACTCAGAAGTTACTCAATCGTTCTGAGTTACGGACGCAACGAGGCGTGAGTTGGCGGGATTTGTTATTGCTTGGCATGACGGGTGCTATCGGGTTTTTTCCGTTAGCGTGCAAAAAAAAGGCTGAAGAAAATCATCAGGCGGCTACATCAAAAGAATCGGCTGAATCCGTTGTAACAGAAACACCTGCCGAGATTCCTACAGCGTCCGCCGAAACTCCCGCAGCACCTTCGTCCTATCGGTTTGCGCCAAAGTACTCTCTCAAAAGTCTGGTAAGCGACACATCGCTTCGGGATGCTTTCTTAAAAGAGTTTCTTTATTGGGATGGGAAATTCCACCAGGCAGGGGTTGCGTACAATGAAAAGTCAGGCATTACCTATGACGGTTATATGTTTGACATTGAAACGGGGCAATTGGTTGGCGGCCCTCACAATTGGAGCGCTGCGTCAAAAGAGTCTTTACACGTCGCGATTTTAGCAATGGCCATTTCCGGGAACGAACAAGCTAAAATGTTTGTTTCTCCGGATAATCCCGGGAAAGCGGAAGAAATTGCCCTCGATCTTTTAACCAAGAAGATAGCAAGTTATGAAAAATTTAATCGGGAGTACCCGGGTTTTGGAGGTTTTTTGCCTTGGTTTTTGGTGTTTGATGAAGGTTTAAAACCTACTGAAAATCCGAAAAAGGCGGAGTACGACTGGAGCCATCGTGTGCCTTCGCTGGATAATGGTGAATGGGTTTGGTCGCTTTATCTAGCCTATCACACATTAGCTTCAGCAGGTTACCAGGCGCTTAGCGTACAGTACAAAGATTATTTTGATTTGCTTGCAAAAAATGTGGTTACAGTCTTTTATGAAGGTGATGGAAAAGTACGCGCCGAAACAACACTCGTCGATAATCAAGCAACACCGCGCCCCCGCAATTATGGGAACGAAAAATCATCGTATTATTTAGATGATCCGTATGAGGGGGAGTTGATGGTGTTTTTTATGACCCTGTTTGGGCAATGGAGCAATTCAAACGACATCGACCGGATGTGGGAATTGAAAAGAAAGAAATTAGTCTCGGCTTCGTACAAAACCCCGGAAGGCCATTTGACTATTCAGCGCGGGCATTGGTTTTCAGCTCATGAACAGTGGAAATATTTGGTCCTGCCTTATACCTCCATTCCGATCGCCAGAGACATTTTTTTAAATGGAGAAAAAGCACGGACATGGTATTCGCACACGCATAATATTCCGGGGCTATTTGCTTCAACGTATAATGTCGTAACAGATCATTCTGCACCGCTTTATTTGTCCGCATTAGGCATACCTGAGTTGGCAGCCCAGGCGAAAGTGCAGCAAAATGTAGTAGCGCCGTACGCATCATTTCCGGTCATTTTAGCAGCCAGGGAAAGTGGAGCAGTTGGTATCGGGGAGGCATGGTTAGCCTTAATGCTGCAAGGGCCAAGGATGCAAAATAGTTACGGCAGTACCGAATCGATTAGTGTGCAGGGTACGGCCATTTCGCCTATTATCACATGGGATACAAAGGGACTGGTCGCACTGGCTTTAATGGGCGGTATTTCAGAACCGATTCAAAAGGCCCTTCAAGAGGATGGAAAGTTTGATGCCTTTTCGCAGATTGTTGAGCGCGAACATCGCCTAGCGTTTCCGCGGGTCGAAGGAGAGGAAATTGGTTTTGCGGAACCCGCAAGCACCATTCCGCACCGCCTGAGAGAGTTTGATGCGAGCGCAGGCACGAGCAAAGTCGATGTTCTTCTCGGAACGAATTTTGACGGTGAAGGCTGGCTGCAAATGGAACATCGTTTCGTCAGAGGAAAATCACTATCATTACCGAAAGGGCCCGGGTATGTCTGGAACCGAATTACCAACGTTAATTTGCAGGAAAATCCCATACTTGACTTTGAAGTCAAATCTGACCGGGAGAGGGGGTGGTTTTTTCTCGAAGTGAAGAATACGGACGATCAGTCAATAACGGCTTTACCGATTGTTATTTACTTAAAAGGGACAAATGGCGCAGTGAAGCATTTTTCCATTGATTTGCGCGAGCAAGGTTTTGCCAGAGAAAATTTAAAAGGCGCCTTTGTCTCCTTTGCGGATCCAACGAGCAGTTTAGAATTCCGTTTTATGCGTTTTATGCCGTCACGCCCCAGGGGCAGAGTGGGTGTGTTATCTTTTGACGGCCGGCGTTTCATTGAAGGCGGCAAGAATCAGTTCGATAGCAGCAATTTACTGACACAAATTAATTTTAGGATTGGGGATCTTTCTGAGTTCTCACACGATCGCAACCTTCAGGTAGAGGGTTGGCATGGCTGGGTGTGGGCAAGCACACCTCCTATTGACATTGGTAAGAAGCACTACTTAATCTTAAAAGTACGTACCAATGCGCAGATTTCTTCATTTATGGAGTTCAAAAATCAAAAGTCAAAACCGATCATAGGCGGTGCGAATCTAGGCGGGATTAAAATGCCCCTTAATATTCCAAACACCCATGGCAGCACCAAAACGCTTGTGATCGATTTGTCGAATCACTTCATGGAAGTGGCAGACAAAACAGCTACGATCATTGCGTTTTCAAATTTCAGCAGCTTGCTAGAAATCGAATCCATTCAATTCTCGGAAATAAAACCAAAATCAGAGCTTCGTTCGGTAGCGTATACAACTTCAAGTTTTTCAGACCAAGACTCACCGGTAAAATTGGCGACATTTTCTGAAGAACTGAGGCGGGAATGGGAACGATTGGCTGATGAAGGCAAAACGACGCGTTGGCCTGATTTTCAGAATCCGATCAAGATTGGTAAGTTTGAAGCGGTTATTAATCCCCACGGCTTTGCGGAAGCCCCAAAATGGAAAGGTCTAAAACCTGTCCGGGAAATTCGTGTGGAGGACTTTAATTTTTACAAGATAAAAGGCCTTGTTAAGATCTTTGAGCGGCTGCATTTTTTTGGTTCCGACTACTTCGTGATGCCGGATAAAAATCCAACTATGAGGCATCATTCATTAATGGTTTCAAGCGAAGTAAGGCCCAACACCCTGACGCAGGGTGATATTCAAACCGCGTTATTGATAACGGCACATCATCCAGATCTGAAATTTCTTCAAAACACAGAAGCATACACCGCTAATCATTTTCACATGCACATCACCACCCAGGAATTCC
The DNA here is from genome assembly GCA_002787155.1 of Candidatus Abzuiibacterium crystallinum. GTDB lineage: Bacteria > Omnitrophota > Omnitrophia > Omnitrophales > Abzuiibacteriaceae > Abzuiibacterium > Abzuiibacterium crystallinum. Next base: position 26,862 of record PCVY01000045.1, read on the forward strand.
CATTTGAGAGATTGGGTCAAGTTAGAGAAAAAGTTCTCGGAATTAAGAATGGGGTCACGGTCTCAACTTTATCAGAGTGGCCGCTCACCAACGTCAATTTTCGAGGAGATGATCTGAATCGAGTCACGGAAGAAGCCTCGCAGCTGATTGATGTCTTGAAAGCGGAAAAAGTAATTCCCCATTGGACTTTTGTTCGGAATGGGCAAGTAACTGTTTTTATTGGCAATCAAACACCTCAGCCAATTGCTGAAGTGGGTGACGTTTTGGGACAATATCACACATTTCACGCGCTTGGAACGGTAGGCGTATTGATGCTTGAAGCGGAAAAGAATGAAGGTGGTCAAACAAGGGAAAATGAAAAGATTAAGGAGATTCTAGGCAAGCTGACGGAGCGTAATATTGAACAAGCATTTCAATTGAAAAGCCTGAGTGATGAGGCGTTTGCGACGTTACTTCAGAAAATCGGTCTCCCGTCAACGCCACGTTCGGAATTACGGACCCAAGGTTTTATTGATTCTCTTAATCCAGCATTCGCTTCTGCTGCAAGCGTAGCAGATGAAGTAGTGCTTGCTTCATCGGTAACGGGCGCAGTGGAATCGCTTGTTAACCCGGGAGCCCGCTCAGAACTGAGAAAGTTCTTTGCTGTTGATCAGTCAGTTCCTGCCGAAGGCACACGCTTTTCAGTCTTTGGACATTCGCTTTTTAATCAAGCACTTCCGGCGATGGCGGCTTACGCCATTGACCAGAATCAGCCGATGGCAGTGGTCTATGCGACTCGATCTGAGCTGCGTGAGATTGAGCGATTGAATGCGCAAGTGGGAGTTCTGGCCTTACCAAATGGGCTTCAAGTCGATCCTCTTATTCCCGCTGCTAGTCCGCGTGAAGCGGTTCAAAAACTCAGGCGTTTGACAGCGCGCGCGGGTATTTTAGCGCGTTACATTTATTACACTTTACTTGAAAAAGATGCTGATAGAGTCAAAGATGCTTTTCAAGAAGTGAGAGTGTTCTCGCGTCAAGAGTTCGATACCTTTATTCATAGCGTGGCCGGGCTAGCCAAGCATCTTCACAGTTTTCAAAAAACCCTCAACCGGATTGCCGAAGCTGCTTAGTATGGGTTTTAAGGATAGAGTTGTGGTGATGACCAATTAAAACCTCCGCGTGTATATTTCTAATTTGAATCGATGATCCAAACGGTTCGTTCCGAACTTCGTTTGCCTACTATTCAATTATAGTACTGTATAGTACTATATAGTTATTTTTATACATATTTATAAACCTTTTATTTGCAAAACAGCGGATTGGATGCTATATTCTTTCCTATATAAGGAAGTTGACGAGGAGTACAAAAAATTCCATGCGTTTAAATGTTCTAACCAATAAAATTATAGCGCTGGTGTCCGTTAGTACCTTGGTTTGGACGAATATGCTTGCTTATTCTGAGATAAACACCAGCCAAATGCCCGCCGATTTAACAGCTAACACCAGGACCAAATCAGTTTATTCGGCAGGCTTAGCGTCCTTATACCTTGGCGTGCATGCCCCTGACGCAGCATTAAGCACAGAAGTTGCGCACTCAGAACTTCGATCTTCCCGCTCAAGCCACAGAATTCCTGTTTTTAACGCAGTGCAGCTTCAATTGATCGAAGACTCCCTTAATTTATTACCCCATCGAAAAGAAGATGACTACGTCGTTGATGTCAGAGACATTCCGATTATAAAAGAGGTTTTGAAAGTGCACAAATGGGGTGAGGTTCAAAGAGAATTAGATCCATTGTTTTTAGAGCTAGGTTTTGTGCCGTCTACGGATCCTTATCGCTATCGCCGAAGTCAAAAAGAAGATACGCCGGGAGTGCTTATTTTGGGCTTGGACGAAACTGCTTTAGGAATCATGGAAGCCCACCGAATAAAAGGTGCAAACGTGGTTGGCTATGATTCCAGTCCTGAGAACATGCGGGCGTTGGAACAACTATGGCAAACCAGGGCGCGTCCTATCACAGAAGGAATCGAGTTTTCAAGCACATCAACAACTCTTTTTAGTTTATTGAACTGGAAAGGTAAAAATGGAAATCTCACCAGAGCTGTGATTCAGAGTGATGTCATTATTTTAAATTTAGATCCCGCTAAATTTAACTCGGTGACTCAATATGAGGAGCGTGTTTGGGAAATGGTCGCACAGTTGGCGCAGGCGCTTACGGCGGCACAGGAAAAAGGTCACAACGAATTCAAAACCATTATATTTAAAAGTATTGTACCGCTGAAAGATGAGAAAACGGCTTTCATCCGGCATATTGATAATCGTCTGCGCATTGCATACAAAGAATTTGAAGTTATTTACCAATTATCCATCACGCCTCGCGAACCCTCGACCGATCAAATGAAAGATGAAAAAGTTATTTTTGGCACTTTAGACGGGAAGCCGCCGGGCGGCCGGTGGGCGCTTGAATCTCTTTACGATTTTTCTAAAGCAACCATCACACAGGCTAGAGATGTTGAAGCAGCTCAATATTTTATTTTGCTGTATTTGGCCGGCAAAATGTCAGCTTTTAATTCGTTGGAACAGCTGGCAGTTCAAATCGGCGCAGATGCAAATGCTTACCGATTGGGCGCGGGTTTAGACAGCAGACATAAAACCAACCATACACGCGGCAGTCTCGGTTTCAGCGGCTGGCCGCTTCGGGTCGCTAAAGAATTTTTAGCACGGGCGGAAGAAGCTCAAGTTGAACAAAAGGATAGCGAGGGGAGATTTGCGTTTGAACAACTGCAAAAAATCATTCAAAGCATCTTAAGCGTTAACGAAACACAAGTGAGACGGATGCAGGACCTTATCCGCCGGCACATGCCGCGTTTTACAGTTCATACCCAGCGTCCTCTAGAAGGCCGGCATGTTGTCATTCTTGGTGTGGCCAATAAGCCAGACGGTAAATACGTCACAGATTCTCCCGTGCTTGAAATGATTAAATTTTTCAAAAGAGAAGGCGTGCGGGAGCTCACTATTTTTGACCCCCACGTTGACCAAGAGAGTTTTACAGCCTGGTATGAAGCTCAAAAGCAGTTAGATCGCAGTTATGAGGGGATGTTAAAAAGTGTTCGATTCATTAGAGACTCCGGCAGATTAAACAGGCAATTAGGACGAGCCTCTATGGTATTAATTGGGATGGCGCACCCGGAAATTGAAGCGCTTAACCCAGAATTTCTTGCAAACACTCTCAAGCGGACTAACGGACCATCCGCTCCTGTTTTTGACGGGTGGAATATTTATGGTGTTCAGCCTGATGGCAGACGGCCCGATGAGAAGACGCTCTTTTCGCTGAAAGCTGTTCAAGAATCCGAACTGAACTATATTCCCTTAAGCCGCCAACCGGTGGGCCCCGCATTTCAAAGCGAAACGTCATTTTTTACCAGGCTTTACGAAAGTGCCAGTGAAGTCAAGCAGGTCATCCAGGGTGATCAAGCTGATGCGGACAGCGTTTTGAGGCCTGCAGAATTTCTAAAACCTTCTTTGCGGGTGGCGGTCATCGGCGGCGGCTATGTGGGATTGGTTCAGGCGCTTAAGTTTGCAGAAGACGGACATCAGGTAACGGTAGCGGATATTTCATCCGAGAAAATAGAGGCGCTTAACCGAGGTGAAGTGCCCATTTATGAACCGGGACTCGATGAATTATTGAGGAAACATCGCGGCAAAAACATCTCTTTTACGACTGATATAAAAGCCGCCATGCGCAATGCCCAAGGAATTTTTGTTGCAGTCGGCACGCCTTCGGATTCGGACGGTTCGATTGATCTCAAATACATCGTAGGTGATAATTCAGATGGGCGTTTGCAGGTTTCGCAAAACCACAGGGTCAATTCGGTCATTCGAGATGTTGGAGAATTAATTACTCAGCTCAAGGCGGAACAGGGAGCATTGAAACCCGATGATAAGAAGATTGTTGTGATCAAATCAACAGTAACGCCGGATGTGTTTGACAAAGCGAAAAGAGTTTTATCATCATCATTTAATTTGGAGCCCGGTGTTGATTATTATTTTGGTAGTAATCCCGAATTTTTAAAAGAAGGTTCAGCCTTGGAAGATGTGTTATATCCGGATCGCATTGTTTATGGGGTTGACCCGGCCATGAGCCCGGAAGCCATTCAGCACGTGGAAAGTTTTTTACTAAGCCTCAGTTATCCGCATTTGGAAAATTTAGACCGTGAACGAAAAGCAAACTTAAGATCAGTGCCGCCGGTGCGCGTGCTGGTGACAGATATCCGATCGGCACCGCTTGCCAAATACATGGCAAACGGTAAATTGGCATTTGATATTTCATTGGCAAATATTTTAGCCCCCGTTGCGGCGTTTTACGGCGCTTCTTATGTCGAGATTTCTAAAATCATGCGTGCGCATCCGCGTATTTCGGCCAAAACCTTTCTGGAAGAGGGCTGCGGTTATGGCGGCTCCTGTTTCCCGAAGGATCAGAGAGCCATCACCAGTTTTATGAGAAAAAATGGCGTCAATCCCGAATTATTGGAATCTGCTGACACGATTAATGAGTACGTCAAAAGCCATGCTTTCGTTGGTTTTGCTGTGGAATCCATTACCGGCCGCCGATGGAACCGCACATTAACTGCCAAACCGCTTGATGATATGCAAATTGCAGTTTGGGGACTTGCTTTTAAATCCGAAACGGATGATGTCCGCGAATCGCCCGCTTTTAGCGTGATTCATGGCCTCATCAAAGCCGGCGCACGCGTGATTGCGCACGACCCAAATCATGGCGCTCGGAAAAACTTTGTGCAATCAATTGGCCGCTGGAAAAGCGAAGTCGATCAACATAAACGAGAAGTGCTGCAGGCGCTCGAAGAAGCTTCAGAGACTCAAAAATTGGTCATTGTGGAAAATCCTCATGAAGCAACGCGCGGAAGTGATGCATTGGTCATATTGACCGATTGGAAGCAATATCAAGTCAGACACGAAACAGCCAGACCAGACGGCATTGATTATAAGCGTGTTTACGACGACTTGACTCCTCGGCCAGACGGAGTACCGATTGTAGCAGGTAGGCGTATTCAGCGTTTGATTCATCCGTCTGAGTTAGCCGAAATAGGTTTTGATGTTTTTATGGTGGGGCAGCCAACCGTCAGAGCAAGGCGTTCCGAATTGCGGTTTCATATGTTAACAATTCCACCGCCGGCCAATTTAGCAGCCATGGGTGTTTTGATGGATCTCGCTCATCAAACCGGAGAACAAGTTCCTGCCGGGAAAGCGAGAGAAACGATGAATCAAATTTTTGGATTGGTCAATACAACAGATACGACAGGTGTGCTAGTGACTTATCAGGCATTGACAGCTGGTTCCGGCATCCATGTCACCACACCTGTCTTATTAGCCTTGAGACGCTTTGCCGAAGTTTCGGGTCATCGGATTGCTGTTTTGATATCAGATGATAATATTTTAGGGCGTTTGATTGACGAAAACGTGAATGCACACTTACCGCCCGAAAAACAAGTCATTAAAGCCAAAGGCTATGAGGCGGCCAAAACAGAATTACACGCCGAGGGTGTAAGCGCTGTCCATGTGATTGCTTCACAAGATGAAAGTCATGGACCGCAAAATGCACTGCTTAGACGAATCGGGGATTCCGTTCAATTTATCAGTACACAAGACGGTTTGTTCAGCGCATTGGGTATTACCAGGGAACTCGCCGACTCGTTTCGCTCAGAGCTTAAACTCGCTTATTCAGCGTAATATCAAATGGCGTTTTCTTGACCGCTCGGAAAAGGTTTGATACCGCTTAATCTTTTTCTTCCGTAGTCGATAAAAGGTATGGTAAACTAAAAAGGTCACCATGACGCAGCCCGACTCAAAAATCAAACCGTTGTCCGAACGTCGTTCAGTCAAAAATATTATCATTCACCGCCCGATGCAGCGTGAGTTTACACTCATTGCGATTGCGCTGATGATGATTTCTGCAGTCATGGTTAATTTTCTCATTCAATATACGCTGAACGAAGTTATCTCAAATAATATCAGCGGATTTGGGAGAGTGGGTGGCTACAACATTCTTTCGGATGTCAGTTTTGATTTAATTGTCCGCGTCACTCTTGTCATGTTTGTTACCATTCTGACAGTTGCCCTGTTTGGTATTTTCTTCCTTCATCGTGTCGCAGGCCCTGTATATCGGTTTCATCAGATTTTCTTGCAAATGAGCCGGAGAGGTGAAATCCCGCAAGATGTTGCCCTTCGCCAAAAAGATTTCTTTAAAGATACGGCGACAGAACTGAACTCAGTTTTCAAAACCCTTCGCCAACGCCGTTCCGTTATCCGGCAGGCCGAAGAGCAGATGGAAGCGTTATCCCGCATTCAAAACCCCGCCGAAATACAACAACGCATTAAAGAAATTCAAAAGATTTTACGCGAAGCCAGTCTTTAAAAAACCAACGGAGCAATCCTGTGATGTACTGACATGGAATTTAACTGTGCCAATTTGGCACGAATTTAGTAGGTCTCATCGGTCATAAAAAACCTGCCATCTAAAAACTGATCATGCTAGTTGACTAAAGAAGTAAAGCGAGTATAATAATACTACATTTTTGGAATTGCTTAAAAAGTGGGCTTTGTGCCCACTTTTTTTTGTTTCGAATGCTAAGCAGGGAGATAGAGATCATATGAACCAAGAATTAATAGGTATATTAGAGTCGATCGAAAAGGATAAAGGGATTCCGCGTGAAACCCTTTTTGAAGCCCTGAAATCCGCACTCCAGTCGGCTTGCCGTAAGACTTTCCCGGACAGCGAAAACATCGAAGTCGATATCAACTTACAAACAGGCGCCATTAAGGTTTTACAGAACGGCAAAGAAGTTTTTCACCCTGATTTTGGACGGATCGCGGCTCAAACAGCCAAACAAGTCATTATTCAGAAAATCCGAGAAGCTGAACGCACGACCATTTTTGATGATTTTTCTAAGAAATTAAATGACATTGTTGTTGGTCACGTTCACCGGGTCGAGAGCCGCGCCATCATTGTAAGCTTGGGGCGCACGGAAGGTATTTTGCCGGCACGCGAACAATCGCCTAACGATGGTTACCGGCAAGGCGATGTGATCCGCGCTTATGTCATTGAAGTCAAAAAGACGCCGCGGGGACCGGAAATTATTTTGTCGCGGTCACATGACAATTTGGTAAAGCGTTTATTTGAAATGGAAGTGCCCGAAATTCACGAAGGCATCGTGGAAATTAAAGGGATTGCCCGGGAAGCAGGCTCGCGGACCAAAATCGCCGTCTTCTCGCGCGATGAAAAAATTGACAGTGTCGGCTCTTGTGTCGGGATGCGCGGCCAGCGTGTCAAGAATATTGTCCGCGAAATCGGCGGCGAAAAAATTGACATTGTCAGATGGCATGAAGATTTGGATACATTTATCCGTAACGCCCTAAGCCCGGCCGAACTAGCTGAAATTAAAATGAACAAAAGTAGAAAGTCCGCAGAAATTCTTGTGAATGATGATCAATTGTCGCTTGCCATCGGCAAAAAGGGGCAGAATGTGCGCTTGGCTTCCAAACTTACCGGATGGGAGCTCGATGTGAGATCCCTGACGCAGCGCATTCCGCTTAATCAACTGGATGGTATCGGAGAAAAAACAGAAGAATTGCTACGGGCGTCGGGAATTAACTCCATCAAAGATATTCTAAAGGCCGGCAAAGAATCTCTTCAAAAGATCGAAGGGATTGGCGAAAAAACAGCTGAAAAAATCATTGCAGCAGCTCATGAAGCCATATTACAAGGCAAAGGGAAAAGCGATACATGACCGCTGAGAAGAAAAGTAAGGAAAAAAAAGCGAAAGCCAAGCCGGCAGCCAAAACCGTTTCAAAGAAGAAAAAACCGGCTTTGACAGCAAAAAAAGAACCCGCAACGGAAAAGAAAACATCCGCCAAGAAAAAAATCAGCGCTAAAAAAGAAATAGTCGTCACAGCACCGGCAAAGAAAAGTACCCCCTCCGCTGAAAGCACGGCGCCACCCGTCAAATCTCACGAACCTAAAGTGACGATTTCAACCGCTGTGCCTGCTCCTAAAAGTACGCCCGAGCCGAAACCCAAGAAAGAAAAGGTTCCGGTAAAACTTTCCACTGAAGAAGAATTGCTGTTAAAGCAGATGGAAGAAGAGGAAGATCGGAAGCGGAAAGCGGAAGCGGCTAAGATCAAAGTTAAAATTCCCATTACTGTTGGTGCTTTGGCAGAACTGTTTGGCATGAAGCCGGGCGAGCTTATTTCGCAGCTCATTCAATTGGGTGTTTTTGCCAACATTAACCAGCTCTTAAGTGATGAGGTGGTTTTTAAAGTGGCTGCCAAATTGAGCAAGGTGATTGAAAAAGAAAAAGATGAAGCAGAGAAAGTATTTAGTACAGATGAGGGCGAAGATAAGACTACCCTTAAACTAAGACCGCCTGTTGTTACCTTGATGGGCCATGTCGATCATGGTAAAACGTCCTTATTGGATGCCATTCGTCAATCCAATGTGGCAGGTGGTGAGGCCGGAAAAATTACTCAGCACATCGGTGCTTACATGGTGGACATACCGAATAAAGGTCACGTGACTTTCTTGGATACGCCAGGCCATGAGGCATTTACTGCTATTCGGGCGCGAGGCGCTAATGTAACGGATGTGGTGGTATTGGTGGTGGCAGCCGATGATGGCGTCATGCCCCAAACGGTAGAGGCCATTAATCATGCGCGCGATGCCAGTTGTCCGATTGTGGTTGCAGTGAATAAATCAGACCTTCCAACGGCTAATCCACAGCGGGTGATGCAGCAGTTACAGCAGTATGAATTGGTGCCGGAAGAATGGGGCGGGAAAACTATTTTTGTCAATGTTTCTGCTAAAACAGGCGCGGGCATTGATAAATTGCTTGAGTTACTTATTTTAGAAGCTGAAATGTTAGATTTAAAGGCCAACCCGGATACACATGCCAAAGGCACAATTTTAGAAGCCAAATTGACAAAAGGTCAAGGCGCGGTTTCGACTGTTTTAGTTCAGCGCGGCACTTTACGTATTGGCGACATGGTGGTAGCAGGACCTTACTATGGCCGTGTTCGCGCCATGAAAAATGACCGCGGTAAGAATATCAAGGAAGCCAGCGTATCGCACGCGGTTGAAATGCATGGACTGCCCGGCGTGTGTGAGGCAGGCGAGCTTTTCTCCGTTGTTGAATCTGAAGCATTAGCGCGTCAGATTGCTGAGAAACGGGAATTAGAAAATCGGGAAAAAGAAATGCACGGCGCTCAAGCCAAACATTTTTCTTTGCAGCAGCTGCATAGCAAATTACAGGAAGGACAACTCAAAGAATTAAAATTGATCATCAAAGCGGATGCGCAAGGGTCGCTTGAAGGGTTGACGCGCACTTTAACACAAGCGGTGTCGGATAAGATCTCGGTTCGCGTGATTCACGGCGGAATTGGCGGGGTGAATGAGTCCGATGTTATGCTGGCCATGGCAAGCGACGCTGTCATTATCGGATTTCACGTTAAAGCGGATGTCAGGGCGCAAACCTTAATTGAAAAAGAAGGGATTGATGCACGTTTTTATCGAATCATTTATGAAGCAGCTGAAGATGTTCTTAAGGCCATGGAAGGTTTGTTGGAACCCGCTGAAAAAGAAGTGGTTGAAGGACGTGTCGAAGTGAGGCAGGTTTTTAAATCATCCAAAATCGGCAATATTGGAGGCGCTATTGTTACCAAAGGCCGTGTGGCACGCAGCCATCATGTGCGGCTTATTCGTGACAACATTGTCGTTTTTGACGGCAAATTAGCGTCTTTAAAACGATTTAAAGATGATGCAAGAGAAGTGCAAGAAGGGTATGAATGCGGCATTGTTCTGGCAGGTTTTGACGATCTGCAGCCGGGCGATATTGTGGAAGCTTACCGTTTGGAAAAGGTAGCATCAAAACTTATCTAAAAGTATGACGATAGGTCTTTTGCAGCTGAAAGTGCATTTCCCAAATCCTCAGTCATTAAAAGAAAAAAGATCCATTCTCAAACGCCTTCATGCAAAGTTTAGACGCGAATTTAATGCAGCTTTAAGTGAGATCGGTGATATGAATTTGTGGCAATCTTCCGTTTTAGCATCCGTATGCGTAGCGAGAGAGCGTCAGGAAGCCGAGAAACAGTTGCACCGGATTATGAATTTTTTTGATCAAGAAAGACAGTTGGAAGTGATTGCACAACAGACGGAGTTATTATAATCATGCAAGGAAAACGAGAAGACAGGATATCGGAATTAATTCGTTTGGAACTCGGAAAGGTGATGGCGACCCGCTTACGCGATCCGCGTATTGGATTTGTCACGATCACCCGCGTTGAAGTAAGCCCCGATATGCAGCATGCCAAAGTTTTTTACAGTGTCATGACCAACGTTAAACAAGGCGAGAATACCAGCCATCAAGTGTCTGAGCGTGAGCAAACCCAAACGGCGCTGGAACACGCACGCGGATTTTTACAGCGGGAGATTGCAACAACAGTTAATTTACGTTATACACCTCATTTAGATTTTTATTACGACGAATCGCTTAATCATTCTTTAGAGATTGATCAAATTCTTAAAAAAATTCACCAGGAAGAAAAGAAAGACCTCTCAAATAATGAGCCCGATTAAAAATCCTGTCCAATATTTTTGCCAAGGACTCAAGACTAAGAATGATTTCTTGCTTGCTTCACACGTCAATCCGGAAGGGGATGCGGTGGCGTGTTTGTTGGCTGTCGATTCGCTTTTAAGACGGTTGGGTAAAAAAAGCACCATTGCGTGCGAAGATGCATTTCCGTCACGTTTAAAAGCGCTCCCTTCGCATCGATGGAATCAAGTCAAACACATTAAACGAACGGCACGCTTCGGCGCTTTACTGGTGGCAGATTGTGCCACGCTGGAAAGAATCGGTAAAACGATTGAGCTGGTGAAGCGCCGCATGAGCATCTTTAACATCGATCATCATGTCACCAATCAGATGTTCGGTAATTATAATCTAGTCATGCCAAAGGCAGCAGCCTCCGGTGAAGTTGTTTATGATATTTTTAAATATTTTAAGTTACCTTTTACCAAGGAAGAAGCAACAGCCCTTTATGTTTCTATCGCAACGGATACAGGGTCTTTTCGCTATGGTAATACGACGATTAGAACGCATAAGATCGCTGCTGAACTAATGGGCGCGGGCATTGACACCGCGAGAATTAATGACGACCTTTATTCTGTTTTCACTCTTCCCAAAATCAAACTCTACAGCATTTTGATGGATAAAATCAAACTCGAGCACAAAGGTCAAATTGCATGGGCGGTGGTTTCACGCAAAGACCTCAAATCAAGCGGAGCAACTTACGAAGATATTGAAGGGTTTATAGATTTCTTAAAGTATATTCAGGGTATTAAATTTGCTTTCTTAATGACCGAATTACCTGCGCCTAAAAACTTACGCATTTCTTTTCGTTCAATGGGCCACTATGATGCCAGCCAGATTGCCGCTTGTTTTGGAGGCGGAGGACACCGAAAAGCGGCGGGATGTACCATGGCCGGTACGAGCGACGGAGCTGTCAATTTAATTTTGGCTGAAATGGCTCATGAGTTAGAATCGAAAGGAAACTAAGTGGACGGGATTTTAGTCGTTGATAAAGAAAAAGGGTGGACGTCGCACGATGTCTGCGCCTTTATTCGTTCTCGATTCCGATTAAAGAAAGTGGGGCATGCAGGCACACTTGACCCATTGGCGACCGGCGTTTTGATTGTTTTATTGGGACGCGCGACAAAGATGTTCGATCATTTTTCCGCAAGCGATAAAAAATATGAAGGCACCATGCAGCTGGGCATCGAAACTGATTCACACGATATTGAGGGAAAAACGATAGCTGAAGTGCCTTGGCAGCATGTGACAGCAGAGCAAATTCAACAAGCTGTTCAGAATTTCAGAGGTGAACTTTTGCAGGAGCCGCCCATGGTATCCGCCCTCAAACATAAAGGTGCGCGCCTTTACCAGTTGGCCAGACGGGGTCAGGTGGTTGAGCGAACAAAACGGCCGATTACCGTGTATCAATTTGATATCAAGTCAATCGAACTTCCATTGATTCATTTCTCAACCCATGTTTCAAAAGGGACTTATGTCCGCACGCTAGCGCACGATTTGGGTAAGCATTTATCAACCGCCGGCGTTTTAAAAAACTTGAGGCGGACTTGTTGCGGAGAATTTTCGGTTGAGGAAGCGGTTTCGATTCAAATGCTTAAAACAATGGATCCGCACGAATTAGGCAAATGGGTTCGGCAGAGCTCGCTTTCAATGGTGGGTAAATGAAGGTTATTACGCAGCTTGATGTATTCGCTGCTCACCCCGGAAAACCTTTGGTGGTTGCACTTGGCAATTTTGACGGGGTTCACCTGGGCCATCAACGTATTCTGGATTTGATTAAATTGAAGGCGAAAGAATTTAATTGCGAACCAGCAGTGATTACCTTTCGTGAACACCCGCAGCAAATTCTGCATCGCAAGGGGAAAGCGCTTCTTTTAACGTCGACCTATCAAAAATTAGGACTGTTGGAGGAGGCAGGCATGCCTTTTTGTTTTGTATTGGAATTCACGGAACAATTCTCGATGCAATCACCTGAAGTGTTTGTAAAACAAGTCTTGGTCGATCAATTGCATGCGAAAGGAGTTTGCATGGGATTTAATGCGCGTTTTGGTCACGATCGTGAAGGGACAGCGCAGACCATGGATGTCTTGGCGCGCCAAAATGGTTTTGAGTTTTTGTCGATGCCGGCGATCTCGCATGGTGAAAAGCCGGTAAGCAGTACTCGTATTCGCGAGTTAATATATGCAGGCGATCTGGATGAAGTGAGATGCTTGCTGGGACGTTATTTTTCTCTGTTTGGAACAGTTGTTAAAGGTGCCGGTCTGGGAACACACATAGGCGTTCCGACAGCCAATCTGGATCCGCATAGTGAGGTTTTCCCGCCGCAAGGTGTTTATAGTGTTTTGGTGGATGTTGTCGAAAAAGAAATCACAGATGAAAACTCTGAGGGGTTCGAGTTTCATTTGAATAAGAGCCAAGAGAAGTTGCCGGGGGTCCTTAACTTTGGGTTAAGGCCGACAGTGGCCTCAAGCAGTGCTTCGGTTCAGCCGACCATGGAAGTGCACTTGATGGACTCCAAAGCCGGCTATCAGGGCAAGGTTTTGGATGTCAAATTCATTAAAAAAATAAGGAATGAGGAGAAATTTTCAAGCGTTGATGCTTTGCGTGATCAGATTAAACGTGATATGATAACAGCCAAGCAGCACATCCAGGAAGTGCTTCAAAATGACGCTTCGCACGATCATCTGCGCAATTCAAGCGATTCATTTTCAATGATTCACTGATCACGTTATTCTGTAAGATAGCTATCATTAAATTAATAGGAATTAGAGGAGATTCTATGAATAAGCCCCCTGCGTAAGTTGGGGTTGACGATCAGACCGAGTTGCCCGATCGTTATGTTGGGAAACCAACA
>PCVY01000066.1 GCA_002787155.1 Candidatus Abzuiibacterium crystallinum
GCAGCAGCGAGATATTCCTTCATGTGATAGATGGCCGCTGGTAAACGAACTTCTGAGTGTTCATTAGGACTACTGGTAGGTAACAAAGATAACTGAGCACCATAACCAGTCGTACTGGTTGTAGTAAAAGTGACTATAGCAATGGCGGCAATAAAGCGGTGAAAGCGGTTGAAATCCACGGATAGCCTTTCTTAAGAGATACTAAGATTATTTAAAAAGTAACCTATAAATAAGGAATTGTCAATACAGGCAGCCTATATTACTTATCTATAGGACTTAATAGACCTATAATCACTTAATAAGCATTCGCTTAAAATGCTGAATAAATAACGACGGCAAAAATAAGCGGTTCTTACCTTTAATCTCTCGCTGTGATGAGTGTATCGCTTAATAAATTCGTCTAATAAGCTGAATACAATAAAATGTTATGATATATTTCTTCTAATGACTGAAAAAAGACCCGAACAACTCCGAGGTTATACTTACGATGAACTCCATCAGTCCAAAAAAAGTATGGAGCTTGCACAGCGGGCTTTGGACGAGGCAAAAATTGCCTATCAACGATTAACATCTGAGGAAACCGACCCCTTCCGCAAAGAACAACTGGCCAGTTTTCATGACATGGCCATGAAAACCACCAACGTACCGGAATTGGAATTAGTGAAGCAAATGGCATTTCGCGCCGCAGAACGGACGCGCGAAGGCAAGACCATTGCGCAACAGCGGAATAAAAAAAGAAAACTCATATGGACCGTTACCATTTTTGTTGCTTTGGTGATTGTAGGAACCGGCTTTAAACCGGTTTATTTTTACCAAATGCCATCCGGCGAAGTCATTGAGTCGGAAAAATACGTTGGAAAAACTTTTGTTGCCTCTCAAGCAAAAGTAACGGTTCAATATAGCCATAGCGACCTTAGGTTTACAAGTTATCCGATTCTCAGGCTGGTTATGCTTGGTTTTGTGCTGGTTGTCATGACTTGCCTGATGCTTGCCAAAATGTTTTAATCCTGGGGTCAGGTCCCGGACCTGACCCCAAGAGCAATTTTTAGAGGATAACGAATGCGGCAAAAAACCAGATGGTTTATTTTAGTATGTGCCGTTTGTTCCGTGATGACATTCGGACCCGTACAAGTCCTGGGGTCAGACCCAGGAGGGTTTGACCCCCAAATTAGAGCCGGCTTTGCCAAAATAGACGTCACACCGCCTATCGGTACGCCCCTTTCCGGCTACGGCAGAAGACACGGGGACCCCTCGAAAGGCATCAAAGACTTGCTTTATGCGAGAACCATCAGCCTCACCCAAAAGGGTGAAACATTTTATTTCGTCTCTTTTGATAATGTTCTTGTCGATGAGCATCTGAGGAACGTTGTTCTTCAAAAAGTGCGCCGTGAAATTGAAGTTCCGGACGACCATCTCGTTTTGGCAGCCACCCATACGCATTCCGGGAGCGGCGCCATCGGCGGCCGTTTTTGGCAGCGCTTTATCGGCGGCCGCTTCGACCGAAAAGTTTTTGAAAAAACAACCGACTTGATTGCCGCCTCTGTGATCCAATCTTTTAAGAACCAAAGGACTGTTGCCGTTGAATACGGCGAGATTGACGCCGGTGATTTAACCGAAAATAGATTGGACGAAAACTTGCCGGCCTCCGCCTTACTTCGGGTGATCCGCTTCAAACACGGGAGTAACGTGCTGGGCCAATTGGTTTTCTTCGCAGCCCATCCGACGCTTTACTCGGCTGATAACCGCCATTTTTCGGCGGATTTTCCCGGTGTTCTAACTCGATTACTCGAAGAAAAATATGCCAAAAGTACTTCCCTGTTTATCAATGGCGCTGCGGGCGATATTCGTCCGAGCGGCATTTATTCCGATTATCCGGAGAAACGAGTTGAGCGATATGGCCAAGTTCTGTTTGAAAAGGTGGAATCTATCCGTTTTAAACCACTCGCTTTGGAAGGGCCTTGGCAAGCCGAAATCATCCGCGTTAAATTGCCCGATACCAAAGTTGCCCGGTTTGTCCCGGCTATCTTAAGTAACCGTTTTTTACCGCGTCACGCTTATTTTCAAGTTGTGCGGCTAGGCAACATTGCCTTTATGGCATTGCCGGGTGAAATTGCCTCAGAAATCGGCCGCGAAATTGAAGCGCGTGCCGCCGGTAAGGGATTCCGGCTGTTTGTCATTGGTTTTGCCAACGATTACATCGGTTACGTCATCCCCGAGCGGTATTACCTTGACCGCTCGGAATATGAATCGCGCACCAGCCTGTATGGTCATCGTTTTGATTTTTTTGTACACCAAACCGTCGATCAATTATTGAATGCATTAGACAATCGATCTTCCCAGCACGAATCGGGTAAATTAATCATACAACAGGAACTGCCGGTTATTTTTGTACGCGGGAGTGATTACGAGATGGGTTACCAACAAGGCGAACTCATGCAAACTGAAATCCAGCAAGCCAAAAAGGAAATTTATCATTATTTGGCACACCGTGTCATCTATATCCCCTTTTTCTCCGGCCTTATCTCGAAATGGATTCTCTCCCGCACCTGGAAAAAAATGGCGCCTTATGTTTCATACGGTGAATGGCAGGAATTGAAGGGTCTGGCAGACGGCACCGGGCTGAAAATGAAAGATGTCAAGCGGCTGCATGCCATTCCCGATTTAATTGAGCATCTATGTGCAAACGGCGTTTATTTTGACCGAGCCACTCAAAGCCGGAGGTTGATTCATCTGCGAAATCTGGATTGGATCCGCGACATGGGTATTCAAGATTATGCTGCCCTGATTGTCTATCAGCCTGAGCGCGGCATTCCGTATGTGAATATCGGTTATTATGGCTTCGCAGGCGTCATTTCGGGTTTCAATGCGGAGGGCATTTCAGTCGGCCAAGTGGGGGCCGATTCGATTGATGAAACTTTACGCGGTACTCCCATGCCTTTTTTGCTGAAACGTATTTTGCGTGAAGCAAATTCTTTAGAACGTGCCTCGGAAATCATTATTCATGCGCCGCGTACCAGTGCATTTAATTATGTATTCGGCGATGCCAAACACAAACAGGCGTTGGCCATTGAAACCACAGCGCATCATTACAAAATTTTTACTGATAACGATCCGATGGAAATTGATTCCGGCTATGGATTGGCTGCCCAAAACATATTGGTACGGGCTGATACGGCATTTGACCCTGTTATTCGTAATTTGCAAACTGCTTCCAAAGGCAAGCCGGATCAACCGGGCTTAGAACCGCCTGCCGGCAGCGCATACGAAACACGTTATAAAAAGCAGGCTGAGCTGGCGCAAGCTGCCTATGGTGAACTGACGCCCGGGAAAGTGATTGAAATTGCGAAAGATATTGCACCGGATTCCAATGTACAAAGTGTGGTGTACGCTTTTCCTGATTTTTGGGTAGCAAACGCGACGGATGAATTACCGGCTGCCCGAACCGAATATAAACATTTTAATTATGATCAACTTGTTCTCCTGGGGTCAGACCCAAGCGGGTCTGACCCCACGCACACGTACTAAAACCGTGAATTAAAAAACCGCAGCGAGACCCACTCCAAGTAAGGAAAAATCAACAGACCACCGTAATGACCCAGCGGAATGACTTTTAATTTAGGCCGCCCCATTTCCTTCCAAAGTTTGTAAGTGCGTCTCATCCCCACCACCCGGTCAAATAAAGCTAAAAAAACCATGACACGGTCTTTATCAATGTAAGGCGCAAAGCGTGTGGGATCTGTTTTCATAACGGCCTGAAGGTCCGCATACATTTGATCACGCTTCCAACCAAAACGCTCTGCTTCGCGCACAACTTTCGTGACGCCGGGATCAGGACATTTTAAAATGACGTCCGGAATCGGGCCGGCCGGCATGGCTAAAATATGATATTTGAGCCGCGGCTCAATGGCAGCCAAAACCGTGTGTAAGATGGCACCGTAACTAATGCCAAAGCCCGCCATTTTTTGAGAATCTACCTCCGGCTGTACTTCCAGCCAATCAATGGCTTCGCGAATCCGGATGATGGAGGCGCGCATGTAATTCTCAAATTGGGACATGTCTTGCTTGCCATCAAACTGAAGTTTCTTCCGGTGCACAATGGCAGCTACAAATCCGTGACGGGCAAAAAAGCGGGCAAATACATCCACCACCATGTTGCCGCCCAAAATGGGAGACACCACAATCGTAGGCTTGGCTTTATCCCTTTTTTTGGGAAGATATAAATCAATTCGGTTGGTGTAATGCAGGCTTCTGTCTTTAGCTTCTTTCTCGTTTGTCTTTTTGATTTCATTCACTTCCGATTCCCATTGGGTTCGGGATTTGGTCCACAACTCATCCGGCAAATAAAGCGGAAACTCTACCTGCCGGAAATCGTAGCCGCGTTCGTTCGTTTCTTTGAGGATAACCGCTTTTTGCTGCCCATGCGGATAATCGTAATAAGCCAAAAGATCCGGCGGGACTTCTTTTTTCTCATGATCCACAAAGGGAACAGGATGCCACATGGTGCAGCCCGTTTGGGTGCACAAGAATGCCATCATCAAGAATCCGATTGATACTTTATGCTTCAAGGCGGATCGGATTCGACACAATCCAAAGTTTGCCGTCACGAAAAACCTCCACGCGGTAAATACCTGCACCGGGTTGATCAACTTGCAGATCTTTTTCTTCGCTTTCAACAAGCGCCTCACCGTTTCGGTAAAGTCTGATGACTGCTTTTTTTGGCACTTTAATCCTCAAGCCAAACGGCTTGCCCGCAAAAGTCGTTTGACTTCCCATGGGGAAAAGCACCTCACCTACCTTTGCTGCAAAATGAAAATCTTCTGCACGGCCCATGGATTCAAAAACCAAGTAACTTTCCCCATGTCTTAAAGACCGTAAAATATCAGCTTTGCTGAATTGCTTGGCCATCACATACATCGTCACCGCACGAAAGCTTAGTGAGTAGCGCATAAGCGGAAAACCCAACACCCGATAACGCACATGCGCATCCGCTGCCCCGTAAGCCGGCACCAACCGTTTTTCAAGTATTTGATCCCATTTGACCAGTGCGTCACGCGGTTCCAAAACGGCATAGCGGGCAAAAAGAGAGGGGGGCAAAAGAAGCGACTGGAAAAAGAAAACCGCTTTGTTCGCGGCATAAACATCACAGGCTTGGTTGTAAACTTCCATCCCGTCAAAATCATTCACGTTCCAATCCTGCCAAGCGGTTCGGTTACACACCGGATGCGCGAGCACCGCAAAACCGTCCTGTTGGTGAATCAGTTGAATCGCTTTCTTTGGTTCGACAGGCGTACTGATAGTTTCGCGGGTTCCGAGCGCAATTAAATGTCCGTCTGTTGTGGAAATCTCATTCCCGACCATGAGAAGCGGTTTTCGCGCATGAATCTCGGGATCTTTTTTGGCAGCCATGTTGTTGTGATCGGTGATCACAACAAAATCGAGTTTACGTCCTCGCGCTGCCTTAATGACTTGTTTGATCGTGCCTTTTGAATCATGTGAATACTTGGTGTGAACATGAAAAACACCTCGGTAAACACCCGGGGCATCGGCTGAACCAACGAGATTAGGTATTTTGGGCGCGCGCGGCATGGTGCTGCAAGCTTGAAGCATCACACCTAATAAAAGGAGTAAGACTAACTTGTTTTTTGAGATCATTTTTCTTTATCTGTTGGATGCCTTATTTAAAGCATAACCCATCTTATCTTTACCTGCCAGTCGTGACTTTCATCAAAATAATCGAGTATGCTTTATTATGGAGACTATCGACGCTTTTGATATCTCTATGGAGCATGAGAAAACAAACCGAGTGAGGATCTCTTGACTTTTAACTGGTCAAAGCCGAAAAGAAACATATGATGCGATATCTTTTATTGGGCCTGGTAGGGCTTCTCGCTTGGCCCATTCGGGGCCAGTTAGGCGGTTGGACAGGCGGATTTGCCGCCGGCGCCGCACTTGCTTCTTTTACATGTCTACCCTTCACCACCTTCACTTACTCATGGAAAGCACGCGGCCTGGCTGTCCTCTTTACCGCACTCGCTTTTATGTGGGGCGGTGAAATTAGTTATGGATATGCCTTTGACACGATCACGCAATCACTCAACACGGAGATACTCCTTCAGCTCTGCTTAATCGGTGCCGCTTGGGGCGGTATCGGCGGCATGGCATTTGGACTCGGTATTGGATCGGATGGGCGCCGGTTACATACAATTCTCTTGTTCTTCTTTATCGTCAGTGCGTGGGTTTTGTGGCTAATCTTTGATATCGGCGTTGCCATTTGGGTTTTGTTTTTGGCTACGATTGTGCTTTTTTTGTTTTACAACACCCTCATTTTAAGAAACCAGCTTGCAACGGCTTTCTGTGTCACCGGCCTATTGGGCGGCGGTATTGCCTTTTTGGTCGCGGCGCTTGTTTTAAACAGTGCGGAACTGGCAAGTCATTTTTGGCTCCGGGAGGCTTTGAGACTGCGCGATCAAATCATAGGACTCGTCATGGGTTTTACATTTGCCAGTGCGAGCGGCCTTCTGAAAGAAGATCCTTTTCAGATGAGCCGTGACTCACTCGATTCTTGGGGCCCAACTGTTTTCGTTTTTACCATTGCTTTGTCTTTTCTTTCTGCTTTACAAAACGTGCTTCTCAAATGGCTGAAAGTTTTTTATATCAATGAAACGGAGCGCTGGATCATCGTGGCGGTTGGTTTCTTCATTGCCGCGCGCTTTGTCATCCGGTTGACTCAGAAAATTAGCTGGGACACGTCCGTCGCGGGCTCTTGTTTGGCATGGCTTTCAGCCATGACCATCTTGGCTATTTCAAAAGAGGCATTGCCCGGCTGGCTTGAAAGGTGGGAATTGGGTTTTACGGTCATGACCGGAACGCTGATAGCCCTTGCTTTATTCGCAGCCCTGACTTCACGCCCCCAGAAGACCCTTGTCCGTCCTCCGTTGCGCTAGAAGTTCATCTCAATTACAAAGCTGGATTCCCTGAAAAATTAAAAGCTATTTTTAATAAATTTTGGTAAAATTAAATACTTATTTGGTTGATCGGGGCGTAGCTCAGTTTGGTAGAGCGCACGGTTCGGGACCGTGAGGCCGGAGGTTCAAGTCCTCTCGCCCCGATATTTTGGTATATGTCTTAGATAGCTAAATAAGAGAGCAAAGCTTCTTTTTTCTCGCGGAAAGGACCCCGCCAAAGGCGAAGTAAGCGTTCGGCTTCCGTTTCGCCCGGTTCTAAAATAAGAGCTTTCAAAGGTGTGAGGTAGATACGCTCATCTTCTTCGCATTCGTTGAATTGGCGGTCGGCCGCCAAACCTTCTTCGGCAATGCTGACCAGTTGACGGGCCAAATCTAACACCAACTTCCCCCTGACTTTGGCTTTCAGGGCACGAATTTCTATGTCACGATGTAATTTAAAATGATCTGTCTGTGTCCAATGCCGAATTAAATCACATGCTTTCTTTTTAGATGGTTCATGATACAAAATTCCTTTCCAAAAAGCCGGAATGGCAGGAATCAGGTTCGCGCGCTGAGCATCTGCCCCGCGTACTTCCAAATATTGTTTAAAACGGGCTTCCGGAAAGAAAGAGCTCAGGTGAAGTTCAAAATCCTGCTGAGTGGCATGTTCACCCCGATAACCTTTTTCAATAAACCTTTTAAAAGTGAGCCGGTTCACTTTGATCCATTGATGATTGCGTACAATAAACATCATCGGTAGTTCTAAAATATACGACAAATACTCTTCAAAGGTTGCATGTGTGCAAAGTCCGCTGGGTTGCAAACCTGAACGCGAGGGGTCGGTGAAACGCCAAATATGCATGCGTTCCGTTAAAAAACCGCTCGCCTTCCCTTTTGAAAATGGCGAATTCGCAAACATGGCAGACACGATCGAGGTGAGCCTCATGACGAGGCACATTTTCTCAAATGCATCTTCCTCACTGGCGTAATCAAAAGCGGCCTGATTCGCGGCAGTGCGCTTCATCATGTCATGAGCCAATCGGCCTTTTTCGATTAAATAAGCACTCATGATTTTGTAACGGGTTTTAGGCACCCATTCGATGTCTTTGGTTAAACTAAAAGGCTGGATGCTATAAGTGAGGAATTTAACGCCATCGATGAAGTGGCGGATGGTTTTCAGTTCAAAAAAGAACTGATCTAACTGCCGCTTCACTTCATGCACATTTTTGACGGGAGAAGCGCTCAACTCAATTTGACCGCCGGGCTCCAGACTAATGAGGGTACCTTGCTTTTCAAGAGCAACGGTTCGGCCTGCTTCTATGATCTTCCGGTATCCGAATTGATAAGCCAACGCGTTCAGAATCGCTTCTATGCCCCGAGGTCCGCTGAAGTTAACGGCTTCACCCGTTTCGCTGTCAACGGCTAGAATTTCACACTCAATGCCAACGAGGCGTTTGTCGGCGGGCTTGGCAAATTGATGAAAATAACGCTTCAAATCATCGATCGAATGAACGGCATCTTGATGTTTTGATTCTAAATAGGTGCTCATTTGTCTCTTATTTTCTGGTAAGATAGGGCGTAATTAAAAGGACGGTTCTGAAGGAACCGTCCCTGTCAATTTCCTTTAGTTTTAGGAATTATCATACTGCTAAGTTTTTTAAAAAACAATCACAATGTCAAAAAAGAAATTAAAAATAGTTTTTATCATGGACCCCGCCTCAGCCATTGACCGCAGGCATGATACGTCTCTGGCCATCATGATGGAATGTCTGCATCGCGGCCATGAGGTCATTTACGTGGTAGCAAAAGATCTGCGTTTAACGCATGACACACTGAAAGCGGAGGCAGCCTGGTTAAGGGCCGCAGACCGGACGCAAGGTTTTCAAACCTCAAAAACTGACACTTTTATCCTCCATGAAGCAGACGTCATCTTTATCCGTAAAGATCCGCCAATTAATACGGAATATCTATACATGGCACATCAACTCACATCTTTAACAGGCCGTGTGCCCATGGTCAACTCGCCCGAAAGTCTTTTAAGGTTTAATGAAAAACTTTTTACCTTTCAATTTCCAAAATGGCAAACGCCTAGCCTTGTCACTTCACAGACCAATGCGATCTTGGAATTCCAGAAACAGATCGGAGATGATTTAATTCTAAAACCATTGAATTTGAGAGGCGGCGAAAGAATCAAACGCCTTCCGCAAGATTCTCAGGAAGCAGAAACCATTATTGAAGAAGTGACTCAACAAGGGAAAGAGACTGTTCTTGCGCAGCGATTCTTAAAAGGAGTTGAAACCAAGGGTGATAAACGTCTCATCGTCTGGAATGGGAAGCTTGTGGGGAGTTTTCGGAGAATGCCGCCCAAGGGAAACTACATTGCCAACATGAGTGCCGGCGGGCAAGCCGTCGCGGCTGATCCAACGGCTGAAGAAGAAGCCATGGTAAAAGAAATGATCCCCGTTTTCAAACCAGCCGGTATTCGGCTAGCAGGCCTTGATTTGATTGACGGTTTTCTAACCGAAATTAATATCACAAGCCCTGCCGGTTTTTGGGAATATGAGCATTTACATGGCATTAACTTAGCCATCCTTGTTTTAGATGACGTAGAAGCCGGCAGAATTTAACGTTTGGGCGCGGCCGGAATTAAATTGATCGTTGAGGTCTGAGCGGCCGAACCCTTTAGACCGTCAACATCCTGCATGGCGCGGTTACTCGCTTTTTTCTTTTCCTTGTCGTAGCCGAGATAAAGCAAACTCGCTTCAATCACTTTTTGAAAGACCGGGGCAGCCACCGTGCCGCCGTAATAAGCGCCTTTTGGTTCATCAATCGAAACAATCATTGTTAGCATGGGGTTATCAGCCGGCGCATAACCCATAAATGATCCGACATGTTTGGTGTGTGAGTAAGTGCCGTTTTCTATCTTTTGCGCCGTTCCTGTTTTGCCGGCGACGGCAACCCCTTCAATTTGTGCGTTTTTGCCGGTACCTTCACTCACCACCTTTTCTAAAATACGGCTCATGGCATGTGCCACTTCCGGACTCAAAATAATGGCGCGCGTGGCAGGTTCGGTTTTCTTCAGGATCACACCTTTTTGGTCCTGAATCGCGCTAATCACATAAGGCCGCACAAGCCGTCCGCCATTGGCCACGACAGAAAGTGCGGTGACCATTTGAATGGCTGTGCCGGCTACTTCTTGTCCATAAGGAATCGAGGTCATGGAATATTTTGACCATTTAGATATCGGATGAAGAATACCGCTTACCTCGCCCGGAATATCGATGCCTGTTGGTTCACCAAAACCGAAGAGATGACTGTATTTATACATCAATTCCTCACCCAAACGCTGGGCAATTTTGACTGTTCCGATGTTGCTTGATTTTTGGATCACTTCCGCGAAACTTAAGAGACCGTAAGAATGAACATCGTGAATCACACGTCCGCGCCTCACTTCCCACTCGCCGTTCTCGCAGTTAAAACGATCTGCTAGCGCCGCTTTCTTTTCTTCAAGCGCTGCCGAGGCCGTGATAATCTTAAAAATAGAGCCGGGTTCATTGATATCCGTGATGGTGCGGTTACGCCGAGAAGCCGGATCGCCCGATTTATCGTGGTTCAAATCAAAACTAGGCCGGTTTGCCATCGCCAGGATCTCACCCGTCTGAGGGTTCATGACAATGGCCATCGCACCTTTGGCTTTGTATTTGATATAGGCCTCGTCCAAAGCGCGTTCCGTCAAATATTGAATGTAATGATCGATCGTTAGAATCACATCCGCACCGTCCACGGCCGGGATTAATTCTTCCCCCAACGCCACCACCTCACGACCCAGCGCATCACGTTTGGTTCGTCTCATGCCCGGGCGGCCTTTTAAATATTTTTCATAGGCAAGCTCAACACCTTCCAAGCCTTCGTTATCGATATTACAAAAACCAATCACGTTTGCGAGTAAATCACCGTGCGGATAAAATCGTTTACTTTCATAAATAATACCCAAAGCCGAGTTTTTCAATTCACTCACCGCTTTGGCTTCTTCAGCCGTGGTTTGACGCTTCAGCCAAATAAAACCCTTGTCGCGGCTGATCCTGTCCAAAACAAAAGAGCGGTCTAGCTGCAGAATTTGAGCCAATAAGGTTGTCATTTGATTTTTATTTTCAATGAGGCGCGGCACGGCATATATCGAAGGAATTTTCAAATTCATGGCCAATGGCTTATGGTGACGGTCAAGAATATTGCCGCGTTTCGGCTGAATTTCAATTTTGAGGTCGTGTTGGCGTTTGGCAAGATCAACCAAATGCGATTCTTCTAACACACTTAAGCGAAGGAGTTGAAAAGCAACGAGGGGAAAAACGGCAAAGACGGCAAATTGAACGGCCCAGAATCTTCTTTTAGAAATACGCGTTAGCATGATGGCGGATACAAGACCAGAAAATCAAAAACCCTTTGATTTACGACTGCGCTGTTTTTGCCTGGGCTTCTTTAATGAAATTCACAAAAGAAAAAATACCTCTCTTCACCACGGCAGGCGCTTCGATCGGATGGTCAACCGACTTTGTCATCGGAATCGGAATCACTTTGACGGTTTTGGGTAAAACGAGCTTTAAATTGGCTTCTTCTTTACGTTTTTCAAGATAACTCAGTGAATGCAGCTGTGAAACCGCATATTGATGTGCTTTTAATTCATCCCCCAACTCAACCAGCTGTTTTTCTTTCGACTGAATATTGTAGGACACCTGAAAAATCATAATCTGCGTATGGACATAGAGCAGCAAGGCAATGGTTAAGAGAGCTAAACCTGAATACGCTCTTTTAGAATGTGTGATCATTTTAGTTACCTCTTCTCCGCGACTCTCATTTTGGCGCTGCGGCTTTTCGAGTTGCGCGCGACTTCTGCTTCGGACGGCCGCACCGGCTTTTTGGTGCACCGGCGAATCAAGCCTTCTTTTTCCCACCGAACAAACGACTGTTTGACAATTCGATCTTCCAGAGAATGAAACGAAATCACTGCCAATCGACCGAGTGGTTTAAGCACTCGCACGGCTTGTTCTAAGCCTGCCGGCAGTGCAGCCAGTTCTTGGTTGACTGCAATCCGCAAAGCCTGAAAAATCCGTGTTGCCGGATGAATGCGTCCATAACGAACAACAGCCGGAACATGAGAAGCGATTAATTCCGCCAATTGACTTGTCGTGGTGATCGCCTGAGGCACTCTGGCCTCAACAATCCATCGGGCATATTGCCGTGCCCGCCGCTCTTCGCCCCATTTGTGAAAGATGTCTGCCAATTCGGTTTCTGAAAGTTGATTCACCAAATCAGCCGCCCGTACTTCTAAACGTTTATCCATCCGCATGTCGAGCGGACCGGATAAACGGAAACTGAAACCGCGTGTTTCATCTTCTAACTGAAAAGAAGAGACACCAATATCTAACAAAACGGCATCCACAGCCGAAAGCTTGAGATCATGCAATGTCGTTTCTAAGTGCTTAAAATTGGTATGCCGAAGGATCAGTTGCGCTTGGAATGATTTTAATTTTTCTTGGGAACGCCGGATGGCATCTTCATCCTGATCGAGACCGATTAACTTTCCGGAAGGTCCAATCCTTTCTAAAATCCCTAACGCGTGACCGGCGCCGCCGATGGTCCCGTCTACGACCACGGCACCCGGTTTCAGTGCTAATGCTTCAAGAACTTCTTGATGAAGAACGGGTTCATGCCACAACCTGGAAACTCCGAATCGCTTCATGCTTCGATTCAAAAGATTCTATCATTTTGTGAACGCCTACCGATTCAAACGCTTTTGAAACTTCCGGTTGAATGTTAATCACCCGAATATCACCGCGAAGCGATCTCACCTTTTGCAGCCTTTCAATCAAAATACACAAACCGGAGAAATCAACGTGCTTGGCCTTCGCCAAATCCAGTACAATGCGTCTGCGTTTTTGACCGATGAGCCTAGACAAGGTGTGCTTCAATCGAATCATGGTGTGAGCGTTTAAGTCACCATGACAAATGATCACGCTGATGTTTTTAGGTTGGTTCGATGTGAAGCTCATTCATCCCTCCTTTTTTGTGGCGGTTCGATTAGCTGTTCGGCTAATGATTCAAATGACCCTAAATTATCGTTAAAAAATGTGTCCCACTTTTCCTTCGACCAAATTTCAATACGATCAGAAACACCGATCACAACCACATCGGTTTTAATCTCCGCATATGATTTCAAATAAGTTGGAATCAGAATGCGGCCCTGCTTGTCACAAATCACCTCAGATGCACCTGAAAAATAAAGACGGTTAAATTTACGTGATTCCTGTCTTGTAAAAGGAATGTGTTTGAACTTACGTTCCTGCTCGCGCCACTCTTCTTCCGGGAACATAAACAAACATCGGTCCAAACCGCGGGTGATGAAGAACTTTTCGGCATAGTTTTCCTTAAAGATTTCGCGGAACTTGGCCGGAATGATCAAGCGGTCTTTGTTATCGATTGCGTGTTGGTATTCCCCGTAAAACATCCACTTTCCTCCACTTATTACCACTTTCTAACACGAAGTATAGTAATTCTCCCATTTTCTGTCAACAAAAAATGTTTTTTATCTGGGGGGCCGGGCGAAACAGCTTTAAGGCAGATAGACAGATTAGACGGGCGTATAGGGTATAAAGGGGTGAAAGGGGACAACGCTCTTTTAAG
Organism: Candidatus Abzuiibacterium crystallinum; assembly: GCA_002787155.1. GTDB lineage: Bacteria > Omnitrophota > Omnitrophia > Omnitrophales > Abzuiibacteriaceae > Abzuiibacterium > Abzuiibacterium crystallinum. The sequence goes on from PCVY01000066.1 coordinate 13,623, forward strand.
AGACTATTCAGCTAATCAGGAATGTAAGATGGAGCCGTATAAAGCCCGGCGGTTTTGGGACAGATCCTATTGAAATATGGCAGAGGAAAATTAAGAGGTATAGAGAATGCGGGAACATTGTTCACAGAGAACGATGTTTTCACCGATCTGAATTTCGTTAATTTGTTGAGCGCGCAATTGCACATGACAGGCGGGACAAGCATCGTGGTCGCCTAACTTGACAAGCGCTAAGCCTTCCTTTTTTTCGACAATACGGTTATAGAGGCTGGCAATTTCTTTGTCGACTTCCTTAATTAATTGATCGCGTTCTTGCTTTAATTGCCCGATTTTTGACTTGGCTTCCGACACTCTTTGCTCAATCACTTTTTTCTTCTCGCCTGCTGCTTTTTCGATTTCTGCCATGCGTGCCTTTTCGGCATCTACTTGTTTGCGGCAAACATCAACGCGGTCAAAGAGTTCCAGAATACTTTCTTCCAATAAAGAATTGTCGGCTTTTAATGAACGAATTTCTGATTGAAGCGAGGCATATTCTTGGTTGGTTTTGACTTGGGATAATTGCGCTTCGTATTTCTTAATGTTGGCCTCTTTTTCTTTGAGGTCCCCCTCTTTGTTCTTTTGGTCTAGCTGAGCTGCTTTGAGCGCTTCTTCGGCCTGACGGAGCGCGACGGTTTCGGCGTCTACCCCTTCCTGAATTTCCTTAATCTCGGCAGGCGCTTCCTCAATGATAAGGCGGAGAGAATAGATTTCGGAATCTACTTTCTGCACATGCTCTAAACGTTCTAAGTCTTTTTTCATGGGGACTGTGCTGCTCATAAATCACAAGTGAAATTGGGGTTTATTATAGGCGTTGGGTGCTAGGAGGACAAGGGGTTTTTAAGCGGCTGGAATTAGGATGTAAAACTTTGCTCGGTGAACTTTTTAAGCTCTGCACTCAGCTGTTCGAATGCTGAAATTTCATCGTGACTTAAATGTTTTTCGACTGCTGTCATTTGGCTTGTTGTCTCAGCACTCATCCCGCTCACCGGTAGATCCGGTTGCTGCATCGGAACTTCTTTAACTAAGACAGTTTCTTTACCGTTTGTTTCACTTAAGGTCCAACGGTGCGTTTGAACCGGCATCGTTAAAAAGCGAAGCTTGGAGAGAAAATTGCGGTCAAAATCGCGGGCAATGACGTGAACATGCAAGCGTGCGATAAACTCATCATCGCAAGAAGTATCGTGATCTAACACATCGGCAATCACATTTAAGACGCCCGGCAAATGATCTGCCGTGAGACGCTCGTGCGTCAGATACATGAGGTAACAACGATCCGATTCCCGCCATAAAGTAATCGAAAGCTGCGCGGGCGGTGTTTTTAAACGGGCAATAAAGCGATGGGCCGGAAAGATAAAAGAGGCGATTTGCTTTGCATATAAATCGTCTGCCGATGCTTCTTTCCAACTCGAGGTAAATGAAAAAGCAGAATTCATACCGTTTGCAGCATCAATTCTTCAGAAAGTAAATGAACTAGTTTGGCCTTCATGGGTTCGCGAATAAACTTGCCGCGTATGTCAGTCTCAAGCAGGAGCTCGTGATTCATGCAAACTTGTTCTTTGTCAATCCACCCCAGAAAATCGACTTCACACCCTAAGAACTGCGACGAAATGCCGGCAAAACGTTCATAAACAATGGCAGCCATTTCATCATTGAGAGCCCCTTCTACCATGAGTGAGAACTTGAGATTGGGATTTCGATGAACACAAAGACTTAAGTGCTGATAAGCGCTCATGAGACTATCCGCGGACGGCCCCCAAGCGCTCAGAATGACATGATCCAGCATCTCTAAGAGTTCCGGATGCCGTTCCAGAATGACTTTGGGCTCTAAGAAAAAACAGCAGCGCTTCTCCCCTTGAAATAACACGGGTGTTTCATGATGGTTTAATGGTTCCGGATGTAAAACATCCTGTAACTGAAAAGGCGGTAAAATCAGTTGTCTCACATTGTCAGGTACCGGGAGATCGCTCGTTCGGTTGGTTGAAAATGAAAGCAAATTTACCTGTTCAAAAACATGATGAAGCCCGCGTACAAAACCGGCATGGTTGAGAAGTCTTAATTGGCTGGTGTGCGGCAGAATCGTGAGACACTCCATGTGCCCCAGCATATCCGTCGAAATGGGTTCTTTTGTTTCAATATTCGCCTGAGGCACAGGAACCGATGTCAGCGCAGATTGAGACAACCCCGCTGCTGAAGCCATAAAGAAACTCGAAATGTCTTTTAACCCGCGCACAAGTCTTTTGCCGTCTTTCATACAAACTCCTTACTGAATTTCAATGACTGAATTAGAACCGCCGTAAGATGTGGGAACTTCTGATATGTTAGAAGGGTCTCTCACCCACTCCCCATCTACTAAAAACTTATAGCGATAAGTGCCCGGATCAACCGGAACGATTTTCTGCCAAAGATTTGATTCACTATCCACTTTGACCAAAGGTTCCGCAATCCAGCGGTTGAAATCACCCGCAACCATTACTTCATTGGCTTGATCACTTCGAAACGAAAATAAAACACCGCCCAAAACAGGGTGCGGTGCCAAAGATACAGGCGGTTCAATGGTGATGGCCGGGCTGACGGCAGGCATTTGGGGTTCGGAAGCAACGGCAATATTGGTTGATTCCTCCTCCGCCTGCGGCGAAGCATCTTCATGCTCAAATGAAAGCCCTAAAACCGAAAGCGCCTCATCTGCCGCAGATGTTGCTGCTGCCGGGATTGGCTCAACCTCCGAAATATCAATGATGCGCTCATGACGCACCATGCCGCGCTCAATCATTTCGATAGCGAGACTCATGTAATCTTGGAAGCCGGTTGAGTTGCGATCAAACTTCACAATGCTTTTCCCTGCTGCGGCTGCTTCTCTTAACCGCACGTTTTCGCGGATGTAGCTGGAAAATAATTGATCGTTGAAATGCCGCCGGACTTCTTCTTCGATTTCGCGGGTAAGTTTTGTGCGCTTCTCATAACGCGTGAGGAGAGCATGAATCTTAAATGTTTTATTGAATTCGCGTTTAATGCGATCGAGTGTTTCAAATATCTTGGCAAGACCATGAAGCGAAAAAAACGACGGCTCAATGGGAATCATCACTTCATCGGATGCCCGAAGTGCGTTGTAAGTCAAAAGTCCTAAATTGGGCGGACAGTCTATCACCACATAATCATAGGGCTGAGGCAATTGGTCTAATTGTTCGATCAGACGACGTTCTCTTCCGTCTGCCCCGGCCAATTCTTGCTCCGCAGCACTTAAAACCACGTGCGATGGGATCAGGTGAAGATCTTGTTCAACGGACACCACAATATCGGAAATAGAGGTTTGATGGCCATTGCGGTGGAAAAGATCGTAAGCTGTTTTCGCGAGACCCTCGGCTTGAATGCCGAGACCGCAAGTCGAGTGTCCTTGGGGATCTAAATCGATTAATAAGACCTTTTTATGAAGGAAAGCTAAGGAGGCAGTCAGGTTGATTGCTGTTGTTGTCTTACCGCAACCACCCTTTTGATTGGCTACTGCAATAACGCGCACGATCAACCTCCTCGGACAAAAATGGAAGATAATTCCAGACAATAAGTCACAGAGGTAATACGTCTAACGTACTGCTGCTAGTCATCATTTCAACCGTTGAGCACACTCATCTCACTTAGGTATACGAACGGCTATCCTTATGTATCGGTGTATCGACAAATAACTTAAGGAAGAAAATAAACTGTAGATAAGGTGACGGGAAAACTAGAAGCGGATGAGGTTTTCGAGCTCAACCATGCCAATGACTTCACGCGAGGCGTTGGTGACCAGCGCGCAAGAACTGTGTTTTGACTGTAACAGGAAAATCGTCGCTTCGACTGATTGCTCCTGAGGAATAAAAAGCGGCGCTCTCAAGAAAGAAGCGAGTCTTTTGTTCAAGTCATTTTCAAATAAAACATCAAAGATATGAATAATGCCAACTACCAAGGTAGGCATTTCCTCATAGACCAGTACCATCGGTTTTTTATGCTGGCGAGCTGTCTCTTTCACATCTTTCACTTTGCCGGATAATTCTACTTTGGGCGCCCGTTTAATTGGCGTCATCACTTCCCCGACGGTAACAGAGCCTAAATCTAAAATGGTATGAATCATTTTCTGTTCATGCTCCTGCAGCACCCCTTCGCTGGCGCTTTCATTAACCATATATTTAAACTCGTCTTTGGTCACGAAAAGACTTCGTTTTACCGGCGGAGGCATCAGAGATATAAAGAAATCTGAAACCGCTACCACAATTTTTAAAACCGGCGAAAATACTTTTTCGAAAAACCGAAAAATGGGAGCAATGACATACACAAAGGTATCAGCCTTTTGCCGAAACCAATCTTTCGGAACAGTCTCGGCGAAAATGATTACAAAGGGTGCTAACATAATGGTGATCACCCACTCCTCATGGATATGGAACGAGCGCTCCATCATATAGGCAAAGATTGCCGTCAAAGAAACGTGCGCAAAATTTGTTCCGATCAAGATGGTGGTTAGAATCCATTTGGGTTCACGCTGAAAATCTTGCACGATCGTCGCAGCACTTTTGCCCGTTGAAGCCAAATGTTTTGCTTTTAACTTATTACAAGAAAGAAAAGCCATTTCTGAGCCGGCAAAAAAAGCCATTAAAAGAAAGGTGAAGCCCATGAGCAGAATCAGGCTGGTCATATTTTCCTCCGGATCGAAACACGCACAATGCGCCGTTTGGTGACTTCCAAAACTTGAAAATGACAGTCTTTGTAATCAAAAGACTCATTGATTGCCGGAATCTTGCCTAACCGCTCTAGAATCCAACCGCTGAGCGTTTCGCTTGATTCCGAACGCAACGTACAACTTAATTTCTGATTTAAATCATGCAAACTAATTTTGGCTTGCACAACTAATTCGTGCGAACCTTTTTCTGTGACCAATTCTTCCACTTTGGCATATTCATCGTAGAACTCGCCAAAAATTTCTTCTACCACATCTTCAAGCGTGACCAGTCCGGCAATCCCGCCGTGTTCGTCAACGCAGACGGCAAACCTTTCGCTCTTTAAACGGAATTCTTCTAAGAGCTCGTCGATGGGTTTGGTTTCGGGAATGTAATAAGGTGTCCGAATCAAATCCTGAATTTTCTTGGGGAGATTCAGCATGTACTCTTGCGTTGAAAGAACGCCGAGGAAGTTATCAAGCGTATCTTGATAAATAGGAATAAAGCTGAAATGGGACCGTTGAATTAAATCCACAAGCTTATCTGGGTGATCATTGATATCAAAAGCAATAAACTCCGTTTTGGGTGTCATAATTTCATCTACGCTGCGGTTACCCAAGTCAAGCAGGCGGGCAATCATTTGTTCTTCTTTGGCCTTTAACACGCCTTCTTCTTTGCCAATTTGCGCCAATGTTCTCAGCTCTTGTTCTGAGAGCCGGTCTGCGCCTTTCAACTTTTCTTTCACAAGAAACGAAAGCACGTAATCGGTGATTTGACGGACAATCCACCTGAGCGGAAAAATCAATTTGGCAAACCAGTTCAGCGGTACCGCTGAAAACTCTGCTATCAAAGTATTGTTACGAATGGCGAATACTTTGGGTAGAATTTCACCTACAAAAAGTAGGATAAGGGTAAAAATAACAATGATAATACTGACGCCTGCGATGCCCAAAAGCGCAATCGCAAAATAAGTGGCAATGGCAATGGCCATTGTATTGACCATCATGTTACCAATTAAGATGGTAATCAAAGTGCGACGAGGATGATCCAATAAATAATCGACCGTTGTTCCAATGAAAGGATGTTTGTTTTTAATACGGCGCCGCTCGATTTTGCTGAGAGAAAAAATGGCGGTTTCCGCTCCCGAGAAGAACCCAGAAAAGAAGAGAAGAACCAATAAAAGAATAAGCGAGGATAACAAACTCATAAGGATGATCGATACAAATTTTGCTTTTCAATAATATCGGCCACCGCACCGGGCACCCAAGCCCGAATCGACTTTCCTGCATGGGCTTGTTCTCTGATATCAGAAGAAGCGATGTTGAGTCCATCGAAATCAAACATTTGAACGGACGAAGGTGTTTTAAACGTTTTCTGGTAACCTGGTCTGTTGGCCATGATCAAAGTACAAAGTGACAATATCGTTTTGAAGTCTTTCCATTCATTTAAGTGATCCATCCAGTCACTCCCGATAAAAAAATACAAGCTGGTCGGTTGGAAATAACGCTGCCTCAGTTCGCGTAAAGTATCGACCGTATAGGAAATTCCCTGGCGTTTTAATTCAATATCGGAAGCTTCTAACTGAGGTTCATTGCGGATAGCGGCTTTTACCATATCAAGCCTCAAAAAACCCGGCGTCGTTTGTTTATGTTTACCGGCCGGCGGCGGCGTCGAGGACGGGATTAAAATTAAGCGCTCAAGTGAAAAGCGTTCAAGCGCAGCTTTGGCGAGCGCCAGATGTCCGTTGTGAATGGGATCAAATACACCACCTAAAATCCCGATTCGCTGATGACTATTGTCGAATCTGTCCGTTGCCTTTAACAAGATATTTATAAGAGGTTAGCCCGTCCAAACCCATCGGCCCGCGGGCATGAATTTTATCGGTCGAAATGCCGATCTCAGCACCAAAACCGTACTCATTGCCGTCTGAAAAACGTGTCGAAACGTTAATCATCACTGAAGAAGAATCAACTTGGTCGGCAAACTGTTTGGCCGTTTTCTTGTTTTCCGTCACAATGGCATCCGTGTGGGATGAGCCATAATGATTGATATGCCGAATCGCCTCGGCAGCATCTTTTACCACGCGAATAGAGAGGATATCATCCAGGTATTCCGTATACCAATCTGCCTCTTTTGCCTGTTTCGCATAGGGAATGAATCGCCTGGTCAAACGATCGCCCCTGATTTCGCAATGATGAGCGCGCAGCATTTCACCAAAAAGGGGCAAGAAGCGCGGAGCGGCTTTTTGATGAACCAATAAGGTTTCCATGGCGTTACAAACGCTGACACGCTGACATTTGGCGTTCAACGCAATCTTGAACGCCTTTTTTAGGTCCGCTTCGCGGTCAATGTAAACATGGCAAACGCCTTTGTAGTGTTTGATCACCGGAATCCGCGACAATTCTGCGACCCGCCGGATCAAAGCTTCGCCGCCGCGCGGAATAACCAAATTAATATCACGATCCATTTGAAGGAGGTTATCAATTGCCGAGCGATCGGTCGTCTGAATGAACGTCACGGCCTCCTGCGGCAAATGGTGCTTTTTCAAAATCTGACGGTAAATAGCCGCAATGGCGCGATTCGAATGAAATGCCTCTTTACCGCCGCGTAAAATAACCGTATTTCCGCTTTTAAAACACAGGGAGGCACACTCCGAAGTCACATTGGGCCTGGATTCATAAATGATCAGTATCACGCCAAGCGGCACGGTTACTTTTGAAATTTCAATTCCGTTCGGGCGCTTCCATTTGGCAAGAATCCGGCCGATCGGATCGGGTAATTGGGCAACTTCAGCCGCCGCATCGGCCATTTTCACGACTCTTTCCTTATCCAAACGCAGTCGATCCTTCATAGCGCTGCCAAGACCTGCTTGGTCCGCATAACGCAGATCTTTCATGTTCGCATTCACGATCTTTTTCCAATTTTTTTTGAGCGAACCAGCCGCTTCGCGCAAGATTTTGCTTTTTACTTTGGCATCCAATTGAGCCAATGAAAAAGAACTCTGGTGCGCTGCCTCAGCCAACTGCTTCATTTGGGTTCGTAATAATGTCATCAGTTACTCCATCATCACTAAATTATCACGGTGGATGACTTCAGGGTTGTGCATATAACCAAGCACTTCTTTAATATTGGCGCTTTTCTTACCCTTAATTTGTCTTAATTCATCATTCGAATAATTGACAATACCCCGCGCAAAAGTTTGGCCGGCCGCCGTTAAAAGTTTCACCGAATCGCCTGCTCTAAAATGGCCGTCCACCGAGACAATGCCGGAAGGAAGCAAACTTCGCCCGCCTTCTACCAAGGCCTGATGAGCACCGTCATCAACGGTCAGACTGCCGTGGGCTTGCGTGAGATCACGAAGCCAATTCTTTTTAAACCCGTGTTTAACGGGCTGAGCCGCAAAAAGGGTGCCGACGGGTTTGTCCTCCAAGAGGCGTTTGACTCCGTCTAAATCCCGGCCGTTCATCACCACCGTTGAAATGCCGTTACGCATGGCACGCTTCGACACTTCTAACTTCATTTGCATACCGCCGGCAGTCACCACCTTCTTTTGCCGCGAGAAAATATGCGTAAAAAGTTCATCGATCTGTTCGCTTCGATCGATACGTGAAACGATTTCCCGTGAGTCATGATTCAGATAAACACCGTCTACATCTGACAGTAAAATTAACAATTCCGCCTCGACCAGTTCAGCGACCGCAATCGAAAGGGTATCGTTATCGCCAAAACGAATTTCTTCCGTACTGACGGTATCATTTTCATTCACAATCGGAATAACTTTCAATTTTAGTAATTCCTGTAACGTATTACGGATGTTCAAACAGCGTACGCGGTCTTGAAAACCTGTCCGCGTCAGTAAAATTTGCCCTGTGTGATGACCATATTGAGCAAACATATCTTCATAGGCTTTCATGAGTTTGCCCTGTCCGATGGCCGCACAGGCTTGTAAGGTCTTCAACTCTTTGGGGCGGTGTTTAAGCCCCAGGGTTTTCATGCCGCAACCGATGGAACCGGAGCTCACCAGCACGACTTGACGTCCAGATTCAATGACATGCTCGACTTGTTTGGCAATATTTTTAAGTGCTTGCAAAGAAAATTGGCCGTTGGCGTCGGTGAGGACAGACGTCCCGATTTTCATGACAATGCGTTTGATATGCCGAAACGAATATCCGGATGTCATGCCAGTCTTTCGGTTAATTGCTGTGTGACGTGTGCCATTAAAGTTTCGAGCCCCGTCTTTTTGAGAGCTGAGATTTCGAACTGAGGTTCTTCCGCTTTAAGGCTTTGCTCGCTGTATCGCTTTTGCGCTTCCGCTAAATCCATTTTATTGATTAAAACCAACCGCGGAATGTTCAGGTAACTCTGATCGTATTGACCCAGCTCTTTTAACAAAATATGATAACCTTCTTGCAAGTCTTTCGCAAAAGAATTTATGGGATCCAACACCATGAAGATCAGCTTGACGCGCTTGACATGCCGAAGGAAAGCATTTCCAAGCCCCTTACCTTCTTCCGAACGCCCGTAAAGCGCCGGTAAATCACAGACCCGGAGCTCTCTTATTTCGCCTTCGTAAGTCCCCAGACAAGGCTGTTTGGTCGCAAACGGATATTCGGCAGGTTCAACATGTGCGCCGGTCAATGCCTTTAAAAGAGTGGTTTTTCCGCTGTTTGGAAGACCGATTAAAACAATATCTGAAATGATACTTAAAACAAATCGCAGATCAAGTGATTTTCCCTCTTCGCCGCGCGTCGCCTGCCGGCCGCCGTGGTTACCGTATCCGCCGCGGCCGCCTTTCACGGCAATCACTTCATCTCCTTCTTCTTTTAAATCCCGAAGAAGCAAGCCGTGCGTCTCATCAAAAACGGTAGTGCCGCAGGGAACTTTTAAAATGAGGTCATTTCCTTTTTGGCCATAACGATTGTTGCTGCCGCCCAAAGTGCCCGATTCAGCTTCAAATAATCGTTTCGATTTTAAAGGAACAAGCGAACCGGTACGAATATCGCTCCGAATAATGATATCTCCGCCCGAACCCCCGTCACCGCCATCCGGGACAGTTTTGTGGTCTTTGCGACGAAAATAACTTTCGCATCCGCGTCCGCCATTACCTGCTTTGACCGAGATAATAATTTCATCCATTAACATAGGGATCACATTTTATGTAAGATAGAAATTGCGTCAAAATAAAAAAAGCTAAGCGGCCCTTGACGTGCCACTTAGCTTTTCAATTTGTCGTTTAAAGAATTATTGAGGAATAACGTCAATGGTTCGGTTTGGCCTAAAATGAACAACGCCGGGTTTTAATGCAAACAATGAATCATCCGATGCGCGGGCAACATATTTGCCGGCTTTAAACCGCGTGCCGCGTTGGCGGACAATGATAGAGCCTTCTTTGACAGCTTGGCCGCCGAACACCTTGACACCCAAATGCTGCGCATTTGAATCGCGTCCGTTTGTTGTGCTGCCTTGTTGTTTGGTATGCGCCATTGCAAAATCCTTTCAAAAATGTGTTAAATAATCAACCGATTGATTTTACTTTTAAAACAGTTAAAGTCTGCCTTGATCCCACCTTCCGGCGAGAATCTTTTCGACGGCGATAAGTAAAATGAATCACTTTTTCCTGCTTTTCATCTCCCAAAGATTCACAGGTGACCTTCACCCCTGTCAAATGAGGCTTCCCAAATTCGGCTTTCTCGCCGTTCTTCAGGCAGAGCACTTTATCTAAAGTAACTTCGGCTCCTTTGTCGCAATCCAATTTCTGAACTTTGATCACATCATTTTCTTTGACGATCAACTGACGGTTGCCTGTTTCAATAATTGCAAAACGTTCCATTTGTAAACTCCAATGATGAAAAATTGCTCTATCTACTTGTATGAGAACCTTTTAGGATAATCCTCTCCCTAAAAAAGAGGCATATTGTATGGCTAATCTTGTGCAGTGTCAACGTGTATTTAGATAGTTAACGTTAACCCTTTCAGGATAATAAGTTAGGAGAACATTGGTTCAAGACAATTGCACATGCCGCCGCCTTTTCTCCTGAAGCTCAAGCAGAAAAGGGTCAATGATACGCTTTTTCTCAGTCGTCACACACAAGTACACACCGTCTTCTTCATTAAAGGCATAGTGAAAAGAACACGGCGAATAAAGATCTTCTTTGCGCACCACCCCGTTCTTCGCAAAATGTTTTCCATATACTTGATCTCGAAACCACTTACCTTCTCTATCGACAACCGCTGAGTTGTGAAAAAAACGCATTGAGGGGTAACGATTTTGCGATTTCAATTCAATGGTCTGAGCGGCAACTTCCAATTGAGGCATCAATCTATCCGGCATCCGCGTGATTTGCGTTGACGGCCGAAAAGCCGTGATGGGCCTGACAATGAGTCTGACAAAATCACCATAACTGGAAAGCAATTGATAGCGAATCAAAACTGTTTTTTGCCCCTCGATGATCATGACGATTTTGAGAAACGCTAGATTTTCAACCCGGAAAATCCATGAGGGAAAAGGTTTTCGATAAAAATTTTCGATGCGGACATACCCATCAGGGAAAATACGTTCTTCATAGAGATGGGTGGATAATGGATAAGACCTGTCACCAATTAAAAGAGTTTCTTCCAAGCCCGATAGCAAAACCAAATGTTCGGTCCTGTGAGGCGCTTTGACAACCAACAAACCATGGTGCGGCTTGGTATTAGCCCCCAAGATAGACGCTGCCGCATAAGTGCCGTCTGTATTTGCCTCTTTCCATTCTTTATTGAGTGAAAGCGGCAACTGTTGGATGGTTTCTGAATTATAAACGCGGCTTCTCATTTTTTGTCTCTTCAACCTTATGTTCAATCATAACACCGGATGAACTTTTTACAAAATAGTTGAGTCAATGAAACCCTCTACCAGCCCCGCTTGATCATGGCTGGTAGAGGGTGAGGGGCCGGGGAAAAACTCCCCGATACTTCAAATAGTTAGGAGAAACAACGGCAGGTTTAACGATTGACTTTCAGAGATTCTAATTTCTGCTGAAATTTTTTGGCTTTTTCCGTAATTTCTTGCCACTGATGGGCCCGGATAAGTGATTTTTCAGCGAGCGCATTGCCTAGCGTCGCAACCATCGCACCGCCTTGCAAATAATCAACCAGATTCTCGCAAGTCACACCGCCAAAAACCGAGAGCCGCTGCACCAAACAAGACCGTCTGAGACGTCTCAGAAAAGAAGCGCCGCCGAGTTGATCAATGGGGTAAAGGCACATGAGATCAGCCCCAAAATGAGCCGCCTGGACAGCCTCCGTGGGGGTTGAAACGCCTTGGCTAACAATCACATTGTTATTCTTGCAGACCATAATCACGTCTTTATCGGTATATAAACTTGAAATAAATTTAGCGCCCGCATTAATCGCCCTTTGAGCAAACTCGCCGTCTGTCACATAACCGGCCCCAATCACGGAATCGTTTCTCTTGGCAAGAGTCTCAATGATGCGCGGAGCTTGCGGGATCGTAGAGGCTATCTCGATGATTTTAATGCCGCCCGCCATCACGGCTTTGGCAATTTCAATAACATCATCGGGATCGCTGGTCCGAATGGATGCGATTAATCTATGTTCTTCAAGAAATTTAAATGTGTCTTCCAACTTTTCCAAAGCGCCTTTCTTCCAAAAACGCTAAGTGTTTATTATATGTCACGCACGTCGGTTGTCAATTAGTATGCTTGCTTTTCATTCATCGGTCGCCGGGCGGGTATGACTTAACGTTTTTTTTAAAAACCGACTCTTTTTGTAATCGATGCTCTTTCTCCAATTGTTTGATTTGATCTCTCAGGCACGCAGCTTTCTCAAAATCAAGTGCGCTGGATGCGCGCGCCATCCGGTCATATAAATAGGTAATCTGAGCTTTAACTTCATGTAAGTCTTTCCCTTCCCCAATGACTTCAAGCGTTAACGCTTCAGCTTGTTTCCAACGTTCTATCCCGGTTCGAATTTCTTTTTGAATGCTTTCCGGCGTTACATGATTTTCTTCGTTATATTTGGCTTGTATTTTTCGGCGCCGGCTGGTTTCTTCGATGGCCCGTTTCATAGAATCAGTCACCTTGTCGGCAAACATGATCACCCGTCCTTTGACATGCCGTGCCGCACGCCCTGCAATTTGTATGAGCGAAACATCACTTCTCAAAAACCCCTCCTTATCGGCATCCAGAATAGCCACCAGCGCCACTTCGGGTAAATCCAGACCTTCCCTTAAAAGATTAATGCCTACCAAGCAGTCATATTTATTGAGTCTCAAATCACGTAAAATCTCAACCCGCTCAAAAGCGTCAAATTCCGAATGAATATAATGAACGCGCACGCCAATTTCCTTAAGATAACGGCTGAGATCTTCAGCCATGCGCTTGGTGAGCGTGGTAATTAAAACACGTTCTTTCTTTTTGGTGCATGCTTTAATTTCTGCAATCAGAAAATCAATTTGACCTTCGGTGGGACGCACCATAATTTCAGGATCCATCAAACCCGTCGGTCGAATGATTTGTTCGACCACTTGATCTTGCCGAGTCATTTCATAGGGACCGGGCGTTGCCGACACGTATACGATTTGCCCGATGACTTTCTCAAACTCTTGGAAGTTGAGCGGTCGGTTATCCAAGGCCGAAGGCAAACGAAAACCGTGTTCAACCAGCACTTTCTTACGGGATAAATCGCCATTGTACATGCCTCTCAATTGAGGGATGGTTTGGTGAGATTCGTCAATCATCGTGAGGAAACCCTTCGGCATGTAATCAATAAAGGTGTACGGTTTGGAACCGGGTGTACGGCCTGATAAATGGCGCGAATAATTTTCAATGCCGGCACAATAGCCGACTTCACGCAGCATCTCCATATCGTAACGCGTTCTGGATTCCAAACGCTTTGCTTCCAAATCTTTCCCTTGCTGAATTAAGTATTTAATATGTTGCCCAAGTTCTGCTTCAATTGACTTGATCGCTCCTACCAGCCGGTCGCTGGTCGTGACAAAGTGTTTGGCTGGATAAATGGCCAATTTCGAGAGCGATTGAACCGCTTTATAATTGGCACGGTCAAGCAAGGTAATGCTTCCGATGGTGTCGTCTGTGAACTGAATGCGGTAAGGATGTTCGCCGTAAGATGGAAAGAAATCAACCGTCTCACCTCGTACCCGAAATGAGCCGCGCTTAAAATCCGTGTCTTTCCTTTCGTATTGAATGGCAATCAGTGACCGTAGAAAATCATCCCGCTCCAGTGCCTCGCCGACATGCGCCTGCACCAATAAACCCTGCCAATCTTCCGGCGAACCCAAACCATAGATACAAGAAACGCTCGATACAATAATGGTGTCTTCACGCGAAAGTGCGGCGCTGGTAGCGGCAAGACGCAGGCGGTCTAAATCATCATTAATGGAAGCATCTTTTTCAATATAAGTATCGGTGTGAGGCACGTAAGCCTCCGGCTGATAATAATCATAATAAGAAACGAAATATTCCACCGCATTATTTGGAAAGAATTCTTTGAATTCACTGTAAAGCTGAGCCGCCAATGTTTTATTGTGAGAAATCACCAAGGTAGGCCGTCCGATCTTTTGAATGAGATGAGCCATGGTAAACGTTTTACCCGAACCCGTGACCCCCATCAAAACTTGTTCTTTTTTATTTTGAAGAACACCCTTCACCAATTGATCAATCGCCTGCGGTTGATCGCCCATCGGTTTCATGGTTGAAATTAATTGAAAAGGCGACTGCATTGTTTGATTCATTGGGAAAGCGGATGAACTTGAAGAGAAAAGTCAATCGAAGGCGCTGAATGTGTGATAGCGCCGATGGAAATGCGGTCAACACCGGTCCGGGCAATCTGAGATACATTCTTTAAAGTAATGCCGCCGGAAGCTTCGAGTAAAGGCCGTTGTTTGGTTTGTTTTGTCATTTCTTTTATTTTGGCAACAACATGACGCAGCGTTTCGGGGGAAAAATTATCCAGCAGAATAACTTTGGGGCGCCCTGTTAAAATCACTTTCAAGTATTTCAATTTACTTTGATCTATCTCAATGACCCATTTATATTTCTTGAGTTGCCGTGTTTTCTGAGCAATCTTTTCGGGCTTTAAGCCCACCTGCCAATGATTGTCTTTAAACAACCCTTGGTCCCACAAACCCCATCGGTGATTACAACCGCCCCCTAGCCGGACCGCTTCTTTTTCTAACACCCGCCAGAGGGGCATGGTCTTGCGCGTATCATAAATTTTGGCTTTGGTACCACGTACTTTTTGAACATATTGATAGGTTTGCGACGCAACGCCCGATAAGTGCCCTAAAAAATTCAAGACCACGCGTTCGGCTTTTAAAATGCTCCTGAAAGAGCCTTTCACGCGGCAAATCGTGTGACCCGCTTGAAAACGTTGACCATCTTTTTTGAGCCAAACTACCTCTAACTTGGGATCAATCAAGTGAAAAACTTTTCTGGCAGCTTTAGTGCCAGCCAACACCCCGTCTGCTTTTGCCATGATTTTTCCTTCAGCTTTGAGAGACGGGGGGACAAATAAATTGGTTGTGATATCGCCGAAACCAATGTCTTCTTTGAGCGCCATGCGAATGAGATATTTGGCGAAAATCATGACGTTGGCGCGCTTGTTTTTTGAGATTCTTCGGGCGCGAGAAATTGATTCAAGGCTTGATTTAGTAAATCCATTCCAACCGTTTCAACGGTTTGTTTGACCAAATGACCCACATCAGGCTTGAGGTTGGCGTGCGGATAAACCCCTTGATAGGAGAACGGAATCACAATCTCACCTGCCGGATTGGCTATCCAAACCAGTTCTTTCACTTTCTTAATCAAAGCAGCGGCCATGGTTTTGTGCAGTGCTAGAGAACCTTGTAAATCGGCTTCCAAGTTAAAGCCAAATGTGCCGCTGAGACCTATCGAATATTCGGGATGTTGAATCGATAAAGATTGAATATGAACGCGCATCCGCTCAATCTTAAGTGCCGTGTTTAATTCTTGGAAACTGGTGTCTGGACTGTTGAGCAAAGTCTGGTAAGCAGGACCTAAATCAACTTGAAATAAGATATTCAGTCCGGGAATTTGCGTAATTTTTTCTAAATTTTCCCTCAGGATATTTCTATTTTTAAGCGCACCGTTTATCACTTGAAGATGCCCTTCCCCTTGCAGTGACCGAACAATGTCGATGGCTGATTTGCCGCTTGTCGTTAGCGCAACATTCCCATAGACACTGCCGGCAAGATACTCCTGTTCGCGCTGGGCAGGCGTATAAAAAGAAGCGATGTCGAGATTCTTTAAGGCAACTTCAAGTCGATACACCGGAACACGCATAAAGTTAGCCATCGAGCCTTTCACTTCGATGTTCTGATCAATAATACCGACAAAATCTACCAATTGTTCGGGGTAATTCAGTGTTCCTTTCACACTAATTTGTTTTTCGAGACCTAAATCAAGTTTGCAGCTTCCTTGGAAACCCGTCGGCGACTCAAAAGCGACATTATTTAAGATAAGGTCAATATCACGAATAGAGTAACCATTTTGCCCGTCGCCAAACAATACTTCACCGTTTGATATCACAATTTTAGATACATTAAATTCATCCACATAAGGAATTTTTATTTTTTTAGGTTTACTTGGCAGGTTTTGACTGGGCTCCATCTTTGGTGACTGACTAATAATGCTGACCTGTGTCGGCGGCACCGGTAATCCTTTACTGCCGCGTATTTCAACTTGAGGTGATTCAATCAGGCATTGGGTAATTTTGATATGACGTTTGAAAAGAGGTTTCAGTTCGGCAATCAGGAAGAAACGATCCAAGAAAACGGCAAATTGATCATCGACGGCATGTATCGATAAACCTTTTACCTGTAAAGCTAGGCCTTTATGCAAAGAAAGCGAAAGAGACTCGATTTTAACCGGATAACCGATTGCTTGCGACAATTTGGTTTCAACGTCAGGTTTATAACGATTCAAGTCAAAGGTCAAAATGAAGACAGTAATTCCAATGAGAATGAGAGCAAGAATAACCAGTTTAAAATAGATGATTTTACGAAGCATAGCTTCTTATTATCTCGAAAAGTGGTTGGTGTCGTCAAGTAAACAAAGTGTGAATTTCTTAAGCGGCTTGAACAAGGCGTTCGTAAATTAAACCTTGCCGGTTCATCCCTTGCCAGAAAACTGCTTTCATTTCTTGGAGAGCAGCTTGAGAAACAACAACGACTTCATAGAAAAACTGCCGCCAAAGGTCATGGTCGTGTTGTTCTGCGGTTACCAAGATGGTCTGCAAAACGCCTTTGGCACGTAAGAGGGCTGCTGCTTCGCGGAGTCCCGTTGCCACGAGCATTTGATCAGTTTGATCAAGTTGCTCGTTTAAGACTTCTATCAACCGCTGTTCGGCAAGGGTTGGCGCAATCACTGCCGTCGGAATACCGGTCTTAGCAAATAGACCGAGCGCACCTTCATCAAAAGCGAGTGAACGTGCAATCACCAACCCCGGAGCACTCTCCTGGTAACCCGCCTCGGGTATGAGCGCTGTTTTAAGCTCGGAGCGAAACAGGTTCACACTTTCCATTCGGAGCATCCGACTCGTTTCTTGACGAAAAGCCTCAATTTGCGATTCGGCTTCCGGCGCTAAAGATGTTCTTAATTCAGAGCGAAAGTTATTCACATGTAATTCTTGCGTCGAAATAGTGAAAAAAGACGGTGCCGCTGCCGTCAACTCAACTGTAAATCCCTCCTCGGTGTTTTCTTGATTACGCAAGATAAGAGTTCTCTGCGTCTCTTCATCTTTTAAAATAATACCTCTGCCAACTTTAATCGATATGGTCGCATCTTCGAAAGGAGCTTGTTCGTCATCTTCTTTCAAAATGGCTTTCTGAATATGGTCAGGCTGGATCACAAAACTGACTGTGAGTTTGTTTTTGCGTTTTGAATCACGCCAAGCACGCAAATGCAGCTTGAGGGCACGCTCACCGCCATCCGGATGAAAAAGAAGGACGATCGAAGCGCCTTCGCTCTGCACCAATATATGATCGTTTACTCTGCCGCCTTCAGGTACATCAGCGTTTGCTTCTACTTTGAGTGAAGGATCCGGAATCGCATATTGACGGCGTGTGATTTCAACGCGCACGTCATTCATCAAATCATCCAATTTTTGCACAAGCACTTGAACACCGTTAAGATTTTTTTGCTGAGCAGAAGAAGCCTCCAATCGTTTTAGTAAAACACTTGACGGATGAATTAATTCTTGAACATCCCTTTCAAATAACACAAGCCCTTTTTGGTCCAATCCACGCCACTGAATTTCAGCGGCTACTTCCATGGCATTCTGAAAAACAATACGTGCATCATTAACAGCTTGAGCATCTTGCAAATAAAGTTGAAACAGAAACGTGTTATACAAGAACAGATATCGCAGCGATCTTTGAACACGTTCTTGATACTTATCATCCGTGGCCGTGGTATCAATGGTTTTAATCTTTTTGTACGCTTCGCGCGCACGCGATAAAGCGCTGCGCATGACGGGTGCTGGATGAATATGGCGGCGCAAACTATAAGCTTTGGCTGCTAACTGCGTTTCATTAAGAAGCCGGTTTGGAATACCGCGGCGAATCACTCGTTGGCGAGGATGATGCCGAAAAGCTTGATCCAACCATTCAGACCACTCTGAAATAAGTTCCAGATCTTCAGGCTGAAGGTTGTATTCGCGTGATACAACAGCGGTTAACACATGTTCAATATCCGAAAGCAAATCACCTGAAGCGCTTTCCCAATAACCCTTCTGTTGCCGATGGGCTGAAGCGCGTTTCAAAATCCGCTTTAAAATTAAGTGTAAACTGTCGGCTCGTCTCAGATAAAGAGCAGCCCTCAAAGCACGCGCATCGACCGCAGTCTGATCCCAGATTGCGCTGATCGAAACCGGTTGATACTGAGCAATCAATTCAAGCAAATCATGTGCGGCTTCAGCCAAGCGATTTGAACTTTCTAGGTCATCTATGGAAACTGATACTTTTTGGGAACGTTTGTAATTCTCCGGAGAAGGCAGTGAATATAAAACCAAATCATTCATGGTTCGGACCATTCGGTAAGCCAAAACTGCTTTTTCCCGATCTTTCATTTCACCCGGTACAATAATTTGTTTCCACAATTGATAAGCTTGCTCCGAAGCCCAACGGGCGCGGTCCCAATCCCCTCTTTTGCTGGAACGGCGCCGAATAGCAGAGTTCGTTAAGGCCGTCAGTCGGGAAACGATCCGTTCCGCATGATCAGACACAGCGGGAATCTGCCGGTTAAAATACTGTAACAATAGAATTTCATCTGCCAGCACCATTTCCCTCTCGTATAATTGAACATCTCTTAAGTATGAATCAACCTTCTTGTTGAGATAAGCAAACGAGCGTTCGACTGCCGTCCTGATCTGCGGAACGCTTGCAAATGCATTCTCACTTTGATCTTGTGCAGCCATGGTTAATAAAATTTGCGTGATTGCATATTCACTGGTCGGTGTTTTTGGAACCGTCAGCAAAGAGCTTAGTAAATCCGCTAACTTCTCAAACTGCTTACCATTGCCGTTCAAACGAACTAAGATAGCAATCTTTCCTGCAGCCCATTGCGCCCATTGAGATGAAAGGTGAACCTGAAACATGGGTAGATATTCCAAGAATGTCAAAGCACCTTCTCGCTGAAGCTCCGCATCCTCTTGTTCGGTAAAAATCATAGCCAGAACTCCCAATGTGTAAGCCGCGCGAGGATCTTCAATATATCTCTTAGCTGCTTTCCTAATGCCTTGGACCGCTTGTTTTTGTTGATCATCCATTTGCCGATTTGCCAAAAGACTGTTTTTAATCCGCTGAAATTCCTCAAAAGCGACATCAAAAGATTTTTGAAATTCGGTTTTGTCATTCCGCGGCGAATGTAAAAGTGTATATTCATCTTCGGCAAAAAAATGAATGACAACGTTTAAAATACTTTTTGCACGATTAAGATCGACCACAAACGAATCTGTGCGATAAGCAAACCTCTGTCCGCCGTCCTCCGCAGGAAAACGGAGGCGGGGAAGCGCTCGCAGCACCTGCGTTAACTCCGGAACCAAATGATCAATATCCGTCATGGTGAGCGGTTGCTGCGGTGCATTCACGCCAATATAATCGATTGATTTGGCGGTGCCATCTTGTAGCTCGACCGGTGGAATTAAAAGCGTTTTCGGATTGCCGCCGATGAACTGTTGATCATAATAATGATGATCGCCCACGCGGCCTTGTTCATCTCTAAGAGAAACACGCGACTCTATATCGCCTGCTCCTCCGTGATGGCGGAGCCCGATATCAACCGACTCGGGAATTTCCGGCTCTTCTTCATTAGCAAGAAATCTCATCAAAACATGACGCGCCACCGCTTGAAGTGAACGGTTAACGGGTTCGACCGGCTGATGCAGATAAATCACCAAGTTCACAAACTCACCTTTTTCTTCCCACTCTAAACTAGCATCAAACAAATGAGCCGGATCAAGCCAGTTGATTTTCTTCTGGCCGTTTTCCAGTTGCAATAATAAATCTTCGACAAATTCAACCGACTTTAACCGTTGCAGTGCTTCTTTAAAAGCTCCTGAATAAGTTAGTGCTAAATCCGGCGAAATGAGATGACGCGGCATATCACGGGCAGGACGAATATCCGCGTGTGCTATTTGATAATTACCGAAATCTGATAAAACGCCATCGAGAAAACCATTGTTTAATTCGAACGCATCGATGTCACGAGAGCCGCTGACAGCGCCGGGATCTTTGACTTGTGTGACAATTTGTTTTGGTCGAGATGCAAAATCCAGACGAACCCCCCACGGAATATGCTGCGGCGCTACCAGACGGTTAATCACTTGTTCGGCAATGGTTTCTAATTGTGCGTGATCTTGAATATCAAGCGGGCGTAAATTCTGGCGTTGTTTAAAAGCTTCTAATAAATCAGGAAACTGTTCTTGTAAGGCGGCTATCAAATCGCTCACCTGCCGTCCTTTTAGACTGCTCACATCAAATAATTGCTTTAACTTTAACATGTTCTGAATGGATATAACCTTCAGAAGATGTGCCATGTCATCGGAAATCAGCAAATTATCCGTCAGAAAATAACCTCGGATAAATGCTTCAAAAGTAGCCTCTCCGTTTAATTGCAAAAAACCATGGAAATCATTAATTTTCTCAACCGGTATTTGATGTACAAACAAGTTAACGATCGATATAAAAAGAAAAGTAAAATCCCTGATACTCCAAAATAAAAACTCATCTTCCGACATACTGTCAGCTCGCCTGCCCGGTACAACCGAGGTGATTTGGATATGCCCGTCGCGGTCAATGTCGAAATCAGACAATTTGGGATAAGTGTACACCCGACCCGAGTTATGTAAAGTTGACACCTCGATACCAAGCTGCCTAACGTCTTCGCCCAGTTGACTCATGGCTCTTTGAAGACGGCTTAATTGCCTCACCTTAAAACGTGGCCCAGCTTGATTTCCCGCCTGCACTTTTTGAATTGATTGACGAAGCTGTCCTTTAAATTGGCTGCCAAATGAACGATGTGGGAAAGATGTTTGTGCTAAAATTAAAAACCCTTTGTCATCCCCGATGATTCCAAAGCCAACAGGCAGAACTGTCAGCTGCCCTTTATTAAACAACTCTCGCATAAATGAAAATGTATGCATGGCTTCTGCAGGCAGCCACCAAGGCGCCTTTGCGATGGGTTGTGTCACAATTTGACCATTCTGCACGTCGATACGGTGTCTGGGCTTTTGATAGGGGTCTGTGGCAGATTGATCTAAATACGGAACGGGTTCGGTAGGTTCTACAAAGTTCGGCGCAAATTGAATCGTCACTCGTCCAAGTGAAACACCGCCCACGTGCATCGTTTTTGACAAAGAATAGTCCTCATCTTTTGTTTGATTAACATCGTGGTTAACAACAGCCGCCAAAAGGCCTTCCAGGTCTGCTTGAGACAAACCGGCTGTCATAAATCTTGAATCCACTTCAAGGTGGACAGGTTCATGGTTTTTCGTTTCACCGGTAACCATGGCCATATGAGATAGAATGGATTGCGGCGGGTTCTGTGCAGTTTGCGACCTGAGTTCCGCTCGTGTTTGATGCACGCTATCATTCGATTCTTGATTGATTTGCTGCTGAAGATCGCGCAAGTTTGCAACTAAGTTTTGCGTGTGTAACTCATGCTCATCTTTGGGGCCATATTCTAATTCGTAAGATTCTGTCACAAGCCCTTGGGCTAACGCTGTTTCAAGTAAATTGGCTAATTCGGTAGGCGTCGCATAATACGCACGCTCGAGTTCACGATATTTGTTACGATCAATATAAAAACGTTTTATCTCGTCCAACAAGGTCTGCGCACTTTCTTCTCCGAGCATTTTTAAAACTTGAAGGCCCAAATCTTGATTAGATTTCACCACCATGGTAAATAGACGTGTTAATTGATAGTTATGCCCGCGCACATCTCCGGTATAGCCGTTTTGATGCGTATAATTGATCACATCAGCTAAAAACCTGACCATTTGCCCGGGATCTGTAAAATATCGCAATGCCAAGTCACGAAAAATGAAACCGCCGCTTTTGTGGCGGTCTACGCCGTGCACAACTGCTTTCACCAACATTGGATATCGGTCTTTGGATGAATGACTTTCCGATGAGGGGTATGACTTTTCAATCACACGTTTAAAAAAATAAAACTTCGCTTCGTCCAAACCCTTGTATTCAAATTCCCCGGTTAAGAGATCAAGTTTATCAAGCCCTTCTAATTCGGCAATATACTGTCCTAATTTGTCATGACGTGTCCACAATTCATAAGTAAAAGTTTCAACTGAAGTTTCGTGAATGAAACCCTCCACCACTCGATCTATCAATTCAAGCGGTATTTGGCGCTGAATGGGTACGCGCTCCGGGATCGCTTGCTTTTTGTCAGCAGAAATCACATCCCGCACGCCAATTAGCATAGGCACCTCTTTCCCATCCTGTCTGCGCACAACCTTTTTGGTGCGTTGAAAATCACCAAAATCTAAACGGTCTGATTCTTCGACTTTCCAAAAATTTTTACCAATGCCGTAATGATCAGCAATAATCACGGGAACCTTTCCTTCCGCTTCAATAAGCCATGTCAGCACTTCGACTAACGGCGGGGATAGATATCGACGCCGCTGATGCAGTTTCATCAGGATAGATTGAATAAAAGTGGAAGGTATCACCCGAATACCGCCGGATTGATCAAGGATAACAGCCGTTTCGCCTGAAACCAGTCGATAGGTATTCCCATCACGTATCAAGAGTGCCTCACCATGCTCTAAATTAAATTGAACCCTATCCGGATCACGCAGGTTCTCAACCCTTTCTCCTCCTTCAAAACGGTCAAGGTCAACAATGGCAGGAATACCGTAGCGCAGCGCAATGCTTTGCGCATGATTGCCAAACTGTCGGCTTGCCACAACGCCATTAACCAAACGAATAATTTCTTCGTGGTCAGCCGCAATGACCGGCCGCATGAAAATAACGGGCTTGCCCTTGTCATGTAAACGCTTAGCGTCTTCGTCGGTAAATGCAACGATTCCTACTTCGTTTCTCAAGACGCCGACCGAACGGCCTATCGCCGCTAACGGAGCTTCGCGTGGAAAACTCTCTTCAGAGATCGGCTCTTCTTTAAGAGGTTCTAAATTAAGATCGCGCAGGCGCTCGATTGCCTCATGTTTAGGAAGAATACCGCTGTTAACCATATCCACATAAGCATTGATCATGGCTTCGGGTGATTTGCTGGCATTACGCACTTGAAGCAAGTAAAGTTCTCCTCGTTCAATGGTGAACTCGATAGATGCAATATCTCTGAAATAAGTTTCTGCATCTTGTGCTAACATTTGAAGTTTTAGACTAAGCTGGGAGTTAATACGCTCTAAGAATTCATCAAATCCTTCCGCATCAAGTAAATCATCTCCTTGCATTTCAAAACCCACCGCTCCATCCCAGCCGTTTTTGCCGGTTTGAGGATTGCGGCTGAAAATATTGGCCGAGAGCGAATTGGGAAGATTCCCAAAAACCATGCGCTCTATCATAATACTATTGAACCGCATCGGGCCTTCCAAACCATGACGGTTTGCCGGTGCAATTGCCTGAATAGCCCACTCAAGCTGAACAAAGGGATCTTGCGGAAACGGTCTGCCGAGTAATTCCTCAAAACGTTTTTTATATGCGCCGACGAACCATTCGGCTTTTTCAAGGCGTGACATCTCGCGGAAGTGGCGTTTGGAAGAATGTTGCTGATGCGGATAGAGCCTCTCAAGCTCGCGTATATTGTCGAATCGTTGGCGTGAAATGTC
Organism: Candidatus Abzuiibacterium crystallinum; assembly: GCA_002787155.1. Lineage (GTDB taxonomy): Bacteria > Omnitrophota > Omnitrophia > Omnitrophales > Abzuiibacteriaceae > Abzuiibacterium > Abzuiibacterium crystallinum. The sequence continues at coordinate 37,685 of PCVY01000066.1, forward strand.
ACCACCGTCGCTGCTAAGGGCCAAGTCACGAATCAACTTGGCATAGAGTTCCCATGCGGCGGCGGGATCGTTTAGTTTCGTGCTAAGCCGGCCAATGTTTTTGTCGGTAATACCCACATTTAAAATCGTGAGGTAACGCCCGGGAAACGCGCGTAAATTGGCGGCACGCACTGAAACCAGCAAGGGATTTTCCGCATCGCCGAATTGTTCCGGTGTCATTTGATCAAAGTTTTTTTCTGCCAATTCAGCATTTTCTTCCGCCGTTAAGATTCCCAAATAATTAACTGCATCAAGCAGTTCCGCGCTGAAGTGTTTTAATAACGCGGGTTGCGTTATTATTCGTTCGACGGCTTCGAACGGCAAAGACAACCATTTCGGAACGCGAAAAATAATAGGATCTCGTTGAAACTGTCGGCTAAAGTCAGCTAAGTGAGCAGCTTTTGCTCCTACCCGGTTGATGTCTTCAATTTTAATGTCATCTGAAAAAATATAAAGCGGTGTGCTGGAAAATGGCAGCAAAGGACTGATGGGTGCTTTACTTTTCTCATTTATTCTCAACTCTGAGCGGCGTTTGGAAGCATGAGGGTTAACGAATGTGGTGATGTCTCTCAGCAGCGCGCTCGAAACGGTGGAGACCCCTTCGACAGGAACCGGCAGCCCCATGGCTTGGCTAATTTCCTTTCTGGTACTCAATGTATTCATGCTGACACGTGCGGCAGTGAGCGAATGTGCTGATACAGCTTGGATGTTATTTTCAGAACCAATAAATGGATAAGTGGTTGTGTTTGAAGAAGAAACGGTCAACACCAGGGTAAACGACACGATTCTCATGAATAAGGATGGTTTCTTCATTGCGGCGGGATTTGCTCCTCGGAAGAATTTTGACCGCTGTCCTTAATATACCAACGGCCGTTCTCCCACTTCTCAGTCAGCATCTTCCGATAAAGTTCGGGTCCCTGATCTAAACCAACGTTAGGTGAAATAACAACCACGTTAAAACCAATACGAAGTAATTTGCGCACAAGTCGATCTTTATGGAAACCGCCCGCAATCAAAACAGACTCTGGTTCACGTTCTTTGCGAATTTCCTCTGTCAGGTTTTCAACCAGTGCTTGGTCGCGGATATTGGCAATCCGATAGAAAGATTGAAACTCGTCAATCGTTTCGTCTAAGCCCTTGAGATCTTTTGGTAAATTAATTGTCTTGTTGACCACCTTTGCTTGTTCTTTCAGAAAAGGTGCCCATGCGGCAGTCTTAAATCGGCCGCGCTGATCGATAAAAGTGCTGTAGAGTTCCGGAACCAGTTCAAGTTTCACCAAGAGCTGAAGCACTTTGAGATCTTTGCCCATTTGATAAAGTTTTTTGCTATCCGGGGCACTGAGAGCTTTGTCGGCAATCGCATCCATCAATTTGTCTTTTTCATCGAAGAATGCCAGCGAATCAATTTTGTCTTGCTGGCGCAGATAAGGTACTGCGGTGAGTAGTGCTGTGTATTGACTGATATCAATGTTAAACTCTTTCGCTAGGTTAATTAACGATTCATAGAAATCCGCACGTTTCAGCGGATCATCCCCTACTTCTTTTTCCTGATTAATCACGGTTTTTAAACGATCGCTTGGGACTTGACGTTGGAATAATCGAACCACTTGTGTGCGCTCATAATCAACTCGCTCAAAATCAGCAGCGGCTTCCAAATCAATCAAGGAAGAAAGAATATTGATGTTGGGATAATCATCCATCGCCACATGAAGTTGGTTAGCCGTCTCTAATAGTGCGGTAGCTTCTTGATGCAAATCATTCTTGAGCGTTAAGTCTTCCAATTTGGTTTCAAAATCAAAGAAGGCTTTGGGGTAGATGGTGCGTTTTAATTGCATGATCGCTTCACCAATTTGTGCTAATTGCTCCGTCGTTTTAGGAACCAGCGGCTGAACTTTGGTATAGGCAATCAAGTTTTCGTCGTAGAGCACCTGACTTTCAATGCCCCACAAAAGCAGCGGGTAATCTTCCGTAAAGTTGAGATACTCTTCTCCTGAGATCTTCCCTTCCTTCATTAATTGCTCGGCAATCTCAAGACGTTTTTCTTTTGGGCCCACACGATACTCCGTTAAACTCACGTCACCAATTCCGCCTTCCACCAGCACCAATCGCAGCCCGCGTTTCAAAATTAACATTTCAATGATTTTGGCAATATTTTTTTGAGCTTCAAAATTGACATGTGCGTCTTGAATATAAAAAATAGTGAAAGGCTTGGAACCGGCATGGAATTCCATGATTCGGCCGTTTTCCGCGGGGATCTCGACATTTCGAAGGTCTTCCGGCAAATCAACTTTGGGTACGGCCAAACATGCCGGCAAGTTTATAAAAACAAACAGTAAAGCGAATAAAAGGATAGTGTGGAGGTTACCTGATGCAGTTTTCTTCATGCGGAACGATGTTTTCATAAGTTAACTTCCCATAACGTCGCATGCTAATTCCCGCTTCAATGGAACATCGTCAAGTCAACACAGCAACTTAAAACTGTTTCACGGACAGATTACCACAAAACCAGCTTATGCCGCACGTAATATTGTCATGGCAGCACGCTGCATGGCTTGAACGGC
>PCVY01000049.1:0-35521 GCA_002787155.1 Candidatus Abzuiibacterium crystallinum
CAAAAAAATCGGGGCGGCAGGATTTGAACCTGCGACCCCTCGCTCCCAAAGCGAGTGCTCTAGCCGCTGAGCCACGCCCCGATCAACCATAAACTAACAAAATAACATTAATCAAAGATCGGGGCTGTACCAATTCCGTAGGAATTGGTGCGCCCCGACGGTTATTCGGGACTGCCCTCATTTTCCTTATGAATAAATGCATCATAAATTGATGAATGAGGACTGTGCTAGCCTTCCGATTCTCTACTAATTAGTTGGCTAGCGCTGTACCAATTCCGTAGGAATTGGTGCGCCCCAATAAATAGTGTATAGCGTACAGCGTTTAGGCGCTAGGGTCTAGTCAAAAATAAAGTGATGATGACTGAGGTGTGAAGTTTTTTCGACAATCGTTATAGTAGAATAAGTTTAAATAATTTGGACATTAATTTTTACACAACGTTATTCACTAAACGCTATACACTAAACGCTAAACGCTATATTAGGCATACTGCATGACTTCCGACTTAGCCGTCAGGCCTTGCGCTACTTTTTCAAGACCATCATCCACCAGCCTAATCATACCCTCTTTAACGGCCGCTTGGCGAAATTCGGTGAGGGATGTTTGTTTTGAAATATTATCACGCAAAATATCGTTAATGAGCAAGACCTCGTGAATGGCAATTCGGCCCAAAAATCCCTCGCTGTTAGCAGGCTCCGATTCATCGATCTTAGCGGGATCCTGAATTTTTCTGACCAACCGCTGGGCAATCACGCATTCAAGGCTGGAGGCCACTAAAAACGGCTCGATGCCCATATCCACCAAGCGGGCCACCGCCCCGCAAGCATCGTTTGTATGTAAGGTTGAGAAAACCAAATGTCCCGTCATGGCCGAGCGAATGGCAATTTCAGCCGTTTCAATATCACGAATTTCACCGACCATCATGACATCCGGGTCATGCCGCAGCATGTGCCTGAGACCCGATGCAAACGTTAAACCGATTTTGGGATGGACCTGCATTTGGACGACACCTGAGATTTGATATTCGACGGGATCTTCAATGGTGATAATCTTTCTGCCGGTGTCATTTAATTCTTTCAAACACGCATAAAGCGTCGTTGTTTTACCGCTGCCGGTTGGTCCCGTTAATAGAATAATACCGGAATGTTTCTGCAGGGCATGCTTAATGAGTTTTTGGTTTTGTTGGTTAAATCCGATTTGCTCGAGCGACAAGAGACGCGTGGGCGTTAAAATACGAATGACAAGCGATTCGCCAAAAACAGTCGGCAAAATGGAGATCCTCAAATCAAGCTCATCCACCCCGACTTTGATCTTGATTCTACCGTCTTGGGGCAGCCTTTTCTCCGAGACATCCAGATTGGCCATGATTTTAATTCGGGAAATAATATTGGAATGAAACTTTTTAATAGAATCCGGCACCATGGCATCGTGCAGGACACCGTCAATGCGGTAGCGGATACTTAGTTTTTCCGTAAAAGGCTCAATGTGGATATCGCTCGCACGTTTCTTTTGGGCATCCGCCAGTAACTGATTGACCAAATCACGGATGGTTCCCTCTTCGCCGGGAATCGAAACGTCTTCGACTTGCTGGGTCCTTTCATCGCCTTGCCCTTCTTTCCCTTGCTTCACGGCATCCCGCGCCAGGTCTTCTAAGACGGAAGCGCCGATACCATAATGGCTTTGAATCGCCCGGTCAATTTTCTTTTTCTCCGAGAGCCCAAAAAAGATATCCATGCCGATTAAAGCGCGCAATTCTTCGGCCAATTCGCCGTGATGCGGATCGCTGCTGACGACCAAGATACCGCCGTTTTGGAATCGAATCGGAAAAATATGATAATGCTTGGCCATTTTGGCGGATACCTTTGAGAAGACTTCTTTATCAACGGGTGTGGTAGCCGGGTCAATATAAGGTAAATTTAATTGATCCGACAATACTTCCAGCAATTGGTGCTCGGAAAGAAACCCCAGACGAACCAAGATTGATCCGATTGACTCTTTGGTTTCTTTTTGAATCGAGAGCGCTCGGTCAATTTGCTCCAGCGTGCTGAAACCGCGCCGGATAAGCTCTTCACCTAATAAGTAATTTCGTTTTTTTGCCATGACGTCACTGATTCCGATTGAAAATATTAGATCATCAACCGCGACAGCACAATTTCGACGGTCACAAATCCCGAGCCGACGGTTCGCGTTGAAATCAAATAACGGCTCACATAAATGGGTAAATCAAGCAAGGCGATGTGATTCAAAAAGCCAATCACCCCATCCATACTGCCATCCACTTGTACAAACAGTTTTTCTTCTTTTTGCCTGCCCTGCTCCACGATTCCCAACGGCCTGACTTGCCTTAAAATCAACTTTTGATCCGTGACAATGCCGGGTATCGAATCTTTCCAGTTGCTAAAATTATCCTGCTGCTGTTTCCAGTTTTTCAGTTTCTCTACTTGTTCCTGTTTGGATTGAAACTGCACATTGGCATTGATCAACATGCGCGATTCGGCCAATTCCTCTCGATCATGCTCCAAATGATCTTCTAAGACATTCTGCCATTGGTCATTCAAAGTCACCGCGCCTAAAAAGATGATAACCAATATCAGCGTCTTACGCAAATCCAGTTTCTGCATGAACGTTTCCGTCATGATGTGTACATCCCTTCTTTCGATAAGACGCCTTGAATTGAGAATTGAAATTCGGGTGAGAGGCTTTGGGCTGCACTTTCTGAATACTGCAAATCAACACGTGCCAGCCAAGAAATCTGACTGAGCTGTCTTACGAATTGATCGACCAGCGCTTGATTGCTGGTCTTCCCTTTAATTCGGACAAAATCGTCTTTTCCGTCATATTCCATTTCGCTTAATAAAACCCCGTCCGGCGCCTGCTCATGAATGCTGGCCAGCAAATCCATGGGTTCCACTTTTCCCTTTTCGATATAGTATAAGGTTTGAATCAAGCGTACCGTTGCTTTTGTTTCACGAATCGAGGGTTCTATTTTCTTTAATTCACGCTGAATTGCTTGGCCGGCTATCAAGATGCGGGCAGAACGATAAAAAGAAGCAGCTGCCGCAAGTCCTAAGAATAAAATGACGGCAAACCGGAGAGCGTAACCGTGACGCTTGGTATCGGCAGAGGCAATTCGCGATTTATCTTCATCCGGCAGCAAATTGAATTCTTCGTAAGTCCCGTCATAAGCTTCGGCAGCCATCATCAGCAATTGCTGAGCGCCGCCTCCGGCTTCATCGCCGCCCAAATTGACTCGGTTCGGATAACTGCCCGAAAAAATTTCGTTTTTGATTGATTTGATGTCACCGCCTAAACACAAATCATAATTTGAAGTATCTTCTTTATGATTTAAAGCATCAATAATCGGCTGCAAAGCTTCAGGGATGGAGGTTGAAATGTCATCCGGGTCATATTGAAACGTCCGGCTCACTGCCACGCTTTGATCGCTGACAATCGCCACTTCTCCTTTCCCACGCTCAGAGAAAATCACGAGCTTGGGCGCGGTACCGGTCGTGCCAATCTGTTTATGAACATAGCGCGCCAACACCACCGAGGTCAGAACAAATTGCTTCGGATCAATCCCGAAGGTTTGAAGCACGGCTCTTTCCTGCGCGATCATTTCCTTGGTAATACCAAAAAGAAAAACGCTCGTCTGTACATCGCTTTCGCTTAAAAAGCGGACCGGGTGAATGTGGTAGGTAATTTGATCAAGCGAAAAAGGCACTTCACGGGGCAATCGCAAAGCCACCATCTGTTTAATTTCTTCCATGTTGCGGGACGGAAATTCGAACTGTTTGATAAAAGATTTATCACGGGCCACCAAATGCGTGACAGGGATATGGCCGCGTCCTTGATTCATTAAAGCTGAAAAGGCTTTTTTCCGGTTCTCAACCGAGAGCTCTTCAATGGGAAACTGTTCTTTGGCAACCAGGACAAGTTTCTGGACTTGGTGCTGGTAAATCGCCGCATGGAGGATACCGCCGCTCACGAAGGTAAATCCGTGCCTTTTAGGTGATTTTTTGAACAATGTCATGAAACCGGCTTCTCGCTCCAATATAGAATTTCAAAAGGATAGTTATTTAGCACATCATTCAGACGTCTCTGTAAGGTATAACGGCCGCGGGCGGTTTTAACCAATAAAGCGTCCCGCAAGCCTAAAACGGCTTCTACCTTTGCCCCTAAAGCAGCGCCTTCTTTTGTTTCGACACGAACGTCAAAGTATTGAGAATCTACCGTAAAGGAGCGAATTAACTGATTCACCATTCTAACCATTTCCGGAGAAGAAGGAAGTGCCAATTTTTGAATGAAATTACCGGCAGTTAAATCCGTTGCCAAGAAAATCAGGGGCGGGTGTTCTTCCGGGTGATTCGGATCCCCCTGACGGTAAAGCTCAATGCGATCATAAAGGAGTTTTTTATCCGTCGCGCCGCCCGGCAGCGTCTCGATCAACGCTTTCAAGATCCAGGGGTGAACGGTATTAATGTTAACCCGAAGCGTAAAATCACCGCTTTTGGCATAGACCGTTAAATAAGGCTTTAGCATTTCTACATCTTGCGGTGTGATTTTTTGAATTAACCTTAATTCATCAATAGACTCAAAAGGCGCCCGTTTGTGTTCAAAACCAACCGTCGAACCCCCTTTGCCGCTGGAACCGCCCCGCCAGGTGACAATGCTGGCGGTCAAATCGGCGTGATCGGTTTGAAGCCGGACACCGTTATCTTTGAGGATATCAAAAAATTTCTCCAAAAGAAGCGGGGCTGCCTTGTTGATATTCAGCTTACTTTCCTCATCTTCGATTTTCACCTGAAGCTGTTTGGAAATTGGGAACGCTGCTAACCTTTGCGGTTCACCATACCAGGGATCGGCAACCGAATCGGTCAAAGGATCTTCGTCTTCGCTCAGAAAATAAGAAGCCAGATTAACTGCTGAATGCATCAGATAGTCCTGTTTGACGTATCCGTCATAAAAACGAGACAATTGAATATTCACGCGCGACCTAAACCCAACGCTCATGGCCAGAACGGAAAGGATTAAAAGAATCCAAATCATGAAAATCAACATGCTGCCGCGCTGCCTCATTTAATTTCTCCCAGCACACCCTGAGGAATGAGAATTTGCACCACCCGTTCTCCTGCGTCCCGACTGACACCTTTCTCCCTGGCCGCCAAGCGGATACCGCGCGGCAATCCCAAATAACGCTCACTACTCCATTCATTTTCCCATTTAATGGCACCGGATGCATTTTGGTAAGCGTATTGAAACTTCAAAACATCAAAATCGAGCAGCTTTTCTTTTTCGGCCGGCGATGATTTGCCAAACCGTTTTTTTATTTTCTCTTCTTTGCGCTCCAGCGTCCGCCCCTTAAACTGGTATTCCACCACATATAAATCCTCCGCGTAGATTTTATCTTCAAAACGCCATAGTTTGGTCGGAAACCGAATGGAATCCGATTCGCCTAGGAATGGTTCGTTTGCATAATAAGCGGCATTTCGGAGTTCCTGATTAAGATCGCGCACCAGCATGTTAAACTCATGATCATAGCCCAAGGATGTCTCCACTTTGGTATAAGCCAAATAGCCTGTTCGAAAAGCTTGATAGGCCGTGATAACCACAACCGTAAATAAAGCAATGGCCACAATGGTTTCTACCAGGGTAAACCCCCTCTTGGCATACATCTTAGGAGACGGGTTGTTTGGGTTTTCCATATCGAAAGAGATAAGTTTCAAATTCATCATACGGTTTACCGTTACTTTTCTGAGCTAAAAAAACACTCTTGAAGAACTCAACATCACTCAGCCCTTGAACGGGTATCTTCTTTTTCTTCTCTCCCTTTTGTTCTTCTTCGCCGGATTCACCTTCCTCGGGCGGCAACGCGAGAGACTCTGTGGTCACATAAAATCGAAATACTTGATCCGTCTGGCCCATGGCATCACCCGAAAGCGTACCGGCACCGCCAAAACTGGTCGGATCTAAAAACCAGGGATACATCACTTGATCCATCACCGCTTGAACCCGCCGCTGCGCCGCCATGTGTTGATTGGCAAACAAGGCAGCCGAGAAAATATGAAGGCAAGAAAGAATCCCGATTGATAAAACGGTAACAGCAATCAAGACTTCAAGCAGCAACGCACCCCGCAAATGGCACATGTTAGATTTCGCTTCATCAGCCTTGCGGCTTAGGTGCATGACAAGATTTTCTTCACTCATTCCGGACCTCGATAGAACCAATGCGGTTTGCGATCCAGACGCTCGTATGCTCATCATCCCCATGAATCAATGCCGCTCGGTTTTTTGATGTCGATCCATCGGGATAAAAAAGGTAATATTCCCCGCGTTCAAATTCAAAACTAAAATCATGCGGTAACTTAGCCGTGTTCAAGAGTTCCCAACGAAACGGCTTGAAATCTTCTTCCCCTGCCTTGAGCTTTTCAACAAGGAGTGATTTTTGATCTTCTGAAACGGAAAGCCGGTAAATGGCTTGGTCTTGAATGGCTTTTAATTGAATGAGTCTAAGAACGGTTTTCAAATTTTTGATTTGGTGATCAAGACTATGCTCTTGAAAAGTGGCCGTAAATCGAACACTGCCAAAACCAACGACAGCCACGATCAGCATTAACACGATCAACTGTTCAACAAGGGTAAACCCCGTTAGAGAGCGTTTCTTTGTCAATTGAGTTCTTCTGTATTGCGGCAAAATAGCCATCTTTAATGACACCTTTGGTGCGACATTGTCCTCTAACGGGGTAAACTCGTTTGGCCGTCGAAAAGACTGCCATGGATGGCTGTTAATGACGTTTGACATGCCTTCTCCAGCTTTTTTCCAAGTCGTCAATGGACCCAAAATCACGGCGATAACTTCGTCTCAATGCATCTTCAAACTCAACCCCGTCGCGCAATAAACGGCAAAAATTGAGAAAATACGAACCGTCACGTCCTTCAATTAGAAACCGTGTAATGCTTTGCGCCTGCGCATAAAAAAGCCGGGCGCTTTCGGTGGGCTGCTGATGGAGGGTGCTCATGGCATTTAATCGGCCGATGGAAAGAGTCTCGTTTCTAGCCACAGCTTTGCGGACAGTTTCATCCAATGCCGTTCGGACATTGGTTTCTTGGGCGATGGCAAAACCTTCATCCAGCCATCGAGGCACCTCCCGGTTGTTTAATTGGACAAACTCCCTAAAGACAAGATGTGCCATTTCATGAGGTAAGATGGAATCAAAAAAATCAGGTGCATTTTGAAAACTCACAATAGAGCGGCTGTTGACATCCGCAAATCCGCCGGACCATTCGGGTTGACCGGTTTGTGATACGTATTCAGCCCGTGAGCGGTAAATATAGATTTTGCATCGATTGTCCCAAGACCAGAAATCACTCTTGGGTAGATTGCCGAAATAGCGCGTGATGGATTGATAGTGCTCTTCGGCTTTGCGCAAGACGCTGTTCGAAAAGGACCCTCCTTCCTGCGCATAAACGATAAAGTGTTTGCCTTTGGTTTCATGCCACGCCGGTCCGGCAGAAACCGGGCGCTGAAGCATGCTGAATAAAAACAGAGCGAGCGTGAATAGTCTGATGCGCATTGACCACGTTATTGAGCCAGTAAATTGATCTCAAAGATTGGTAATAATAAACTTAAAACAATAAAACAGATACCGAGACCAACGATTAAAATTAAGATAGGTTCAAGCAATGACGTTACAACTTTTAGTTTCTCATTTAATTCACGTTCGTAAAAAACAGCAATCCGCTCAAAGGCAATGTCCAAACCGCCGCTTTCTTCACCCACTTGGATAAAATTGATCGCCATCTCAGGAAAGAGTTTGGCACGTTGAATGGTTTCGCTCAGGGAAGCCCCCTGCACTACTTGTTTCGAAATTTGGCCTAGGGACTTCCTGAATTTGGTATTTGCCACCACACTCTGGGCAATGCGAATGGATTCCATCAGCGGCACACCGCTCTTAAGCAGCAATCCCCAGGTTCTCGCCAGCGGCACAAAATCCGACAAAAACAGCAGCGACTGAAAAAAGGGTATTTTTCCGACTGCCATTGAGGTCATGGCCATTTTTTGCGTCCGGTCCAATCGCCGCCAATAGATCAATAAAGCCGCAATGCCCAAGATAAGCACCGCGCCGAGGCCATGCGTAAACCAGTAACTGAGCGCCATCATCATCCGTGTCGGGAGAGGCAACTTTTGCTCCCACGAGTCAAATAAAACGGTTAACTTGGGCACGATGAATGTCATGACAAAGAAAACAGTCAAAATCCCAAAGCAAGTAACAAACACCGGATAAACAAGCGTTTGCGCTACTTTCCCTCTCAATTCCGCTTCGGCATGGAAGGTCTTGGCTAATTCGGAAAAAATCAGATCCAATTGCCCGCTCGCCTCACCTGCTTGGATGGCACCGGCCACCGTTGCAGGAAATATTTTAGGAAACTCGCCAATGGATTCAGATAATTTGGTGCCCACCTGAATATCTTTGACAATTTGCTCGATGGCATTGCCTAACACCGGATTCTGCGTTTGTCGATTGACAAGCTGCAAACACTTCAAAACCGGAAAACCTGAATTCAGCAAAATGGCCAAGTGATCAAACAGATCCGCCAATTCACGTGCCGTCACTTTGCCGGATGATATTAATTTTGGAAACCGGAAGGCCGGCTTTTTTTGAGCCTTTGGTTTACCTTTTTGGATATTTAAGCTAAGCGGGAAATAACCTTGTGCAGAAAGTTTTTGGAATGCTTGATTTTCCGAATCGGCAACTATACTGCCTTGGACAACCTTGCCATGGCTGTCCTTCGCTTGATAGATGAAGGTATGCGCCATGCCAATCCTTTATTTAAGCTCAAATCTGAGATCCAATAATTCACGATCTGATCCCATCTCTGCCGGAAACGGCGGAAAAGGCGCCAATTGATTCAAGACATCTAAAACCACAGTTTCACCTTTAGCGCTTAAGCCCTGGCTGCCGACAATGTTCTTAAGTGTTAACTCACCGCTTCGCTCGACGATCAGAAATAACTCAATCGTAATCGGATAGTTTCCCAGATCATCCCGAAGCCTCAAAGCCTCGCCAATCGCCTTCTGAATCTCTTCGCGGTAATGACGCCGAATGTGATGCGGGCTCGTTACAACGTCCGGCACATCCGTCAACTCCTCAGACTTGGACGGCGCTTCCATTGCATCCGCTTGCTTTTTTGTCACCAAACCACCCGCGCCTTTCTCATTTAATTCTGTTTCATTCTGATCGGCTGTCAATTCCGCCGGTATAGGCGCCTCTTCCTTTAATTGGTTTACCTTGTCTCGATAAGGCATCGCGCGAAATGCCGTATTTTTACGCGGGAAGAAGACGGGTTTTTCTTTCACGGGCGATTCCCAATAAGCTTTGTCATTCTGACGAAAGGGACCTTGAGAAGTCGTGGTATCTGCCTTCAAGAAATCGTAACCGCCCACTTTGTTAAATTCAATCCAATCACCATTTTGATCCAAATATTTATCTTGTTCTGCGGTATCTTTTTTGCCTGAAACGATATGAGGCGTTAAAAAGACAACCAACTCAGTCTTATTCATATCGTTGGTTTTCGTACGGAAAGCAGATCCTAAAATGGGAATATCGCCCAGCACCGGAATTTTCTTCCGGGTTTTCGCTTCACGGTCTTGGATCAACCCGCCAACAACCACGGTCGTACCGTCTTTGACCACAACGGTTGTTTCCAACATTTGAGTCGTCACCACCGGCACGCGGCTGCGAACGAAAGTGGTGTTACTGCCGGACGCGACGCCTTGTAATTCCAACGTGCTATTTTTCGTACTCACTTCCGGTTTAATCTTGAGCGTCACGTTGCCATCTGCAGAAATCGTCGGCACCACAGACAAAGTCACGCCCACATCAATGTAATCAATCTGATCCGCTGTGTTGGAGGTTGCTTGACTTAATTGGACGGTTTGGGTCACGACCGGTTCCCTGGTCGCCACCGCCAATTGTGCTTCTTCGTTATTTAAAACCAATAACCTGGGGCTTGATAAAATGTTGGTCTTGCCGACGTTTTCCAACACGTTCATGACTGCCTGCAAACTATCCCCTCTTTCGGTTGAACCGATCGTAAAAGTGCTTAAATCACCGGATCCCAGCGACGTTCCGGGTGCCGATACGGGCAGCACGGGATTCAGAGTCACGTTTTTAACAGAACCTGCCCGCAAATCAACCCAGTCCCAGTCAATCCCGAAACGAAAAGCATCATAAAGCTGAACTTCAACCACTTTCGCATCAATTAAAACCTGCTTCGGCCGCGTATCAAAACCTTCAATTACCGTACCAATCTGTTCAACGATCGCCTGACGGTCTGTGATAGTGATGCGATTAGCGCGCTTGTCAATTTTAAGAATACCGACTTCAGGTGTGAGATAATCCATTAATTCCTCGCCGATATCTGCGGCAACCGCATACTGTAAATCAAAAACTTTGGTCACAAGCGGCTGATCAAATTCCTGAACGGCCTGCCTGATTTCATCCACCACACCCTGAAGATCGGTCACGATAATGGTGCCTGTCCGTTCATCCACCGCAATGCGGCCGGCCGGACTCTTCATTTGCTGTACCAATTGGTTCATCACCGAAGGAATGGCGTGCTGTAGTTTAAAGGTTTCGGTGATACGGTTATCTTGAAAAGGTTTTCCAAAAATGGATTGAAATTCTTTTTGAGACATCACCGTAATGATACCGTCTTTTTCCTCATAAGCCAGATCGAGCGTATTCACAATGGTATCAAGTGCACGACGGACCTGAACATCCTGCATATAAAGCGTCACATCGCCTCTCACATTCCGGCCGGCCACAATGTTAAGACCGCTGCGCTTGGCTAAAATCTTGAGCACATCCAAGATATTAACGCCTTTCAGTTCCAGCGTAATGCGATCGGAAAATCCGCCGCCGCTTCCTCCGGTGACATTCATAACGTCGGCGCCGGGCGCAAAGCTTGAAAAGGTTTCACTAGAATCGTCGCCAAATGATCCGTCTCCTTGTTCCGCTAAAAGGGGCATTGAAGAAACCATTGCTAAAAGAATCATCCAAACGATGGTGTGTTTCATTTTCATTTCAAGTCCCCTCCATTAAAATTTCAACTTGTTTACCCGAACAACTGATGAGAATGCTTTGTGATTGAATGGCTTCGATGGTCACGCCGCCGATTGATTCGCCGACATGAGAAAAATGAGTACGGTCGCCAACTTTACTGGTGAACAAAGCTTCGCTTTGGCCGCCCGTGATGATGCCGGAAAGAACAAATTTTTGTTGAAATTCATCGCAAGCAGACCGCGCCGGCGCTGCGACTTCTTTGGTTTTAATTCCAAAAAGCGGATGCTGCTCCAAAAGGGCTCTGTAAGCATTCACGTCTTTAAGCACCGGCAGCGAGTCGATGGACGGTAAATTAGAATGAGGAAGGACATTCAGCTGCTGGCGCACATAAAAAGGCGTGGTGACCATTAAAAAAATCGTATAAACACCAACCGCCAGCGAAAGCGCATACATGACGTAACTCAGCCATAGCGGCCATGCGGAATTTTGCCCGGTTGATGACGGTGAACCCATTGACAATGCCATCCTAAAAAGCCACTTGATTGATTGAATTTGTTTTCTTGATTGCTAACTTTGAGCGGTTTTGAACCATTTGCATGATATGCGTGCGATTATACCGCCACTGTCTTCCGATTTTAAACGCCGGAATCGCGCCTTTTTGAGTCAAGCGATGGATGGTAATTTCGCTGACCTTAAAATAATCAGCCACTTGCCTGAGTGTCATTAAATCGTCTAATTCTTCAATCATGCCTTATTGTCCGATCGATACGCGGTTATCACTAGTTATCAATATCGATCTTTAATGACGCCAGCTTAACTGATAATATTAGACTACACGACTCCTTAAGCAGATGCAAACAAGTTTTACAGCACTTTCCCCTTTAAAAGATGGATCTTTCCTTGTGGATGCTGACCAAGATCCCAAGGGCCATATAAGTCGCAATTAAAGAAGAACCGCCATAACTCACCAAAGGCAATGTAATCCCCGTGATGGGCGCCAAACCAATGGTCATCCCGATATTGATCATCACTTGAAAGAAAATCATGGCGGCAATACCGGCCGCCAATATACGAGCACGTTGATCGGTGGTCCTGTCCATGATGTGAAGGGCGTAACCCACCATCAAACAAAACAAAAGAATTAAGAACGCACATCCGGCAAAGCCGAATTCTTCACCAATAACGCAAAAAATGAAATCGGTGTGATGTTCGGGTACAAATTGCAGCTGGGTTTGTGTGCCGTGAAGCCATCCCTTTCCCAACAAACCGCCCGAACCAACCGCTATTTTTGACTGCAAAGCCGTGTAACCGGAACCCAATGGATCCGCATTGGGATTCAAAAATACTAGCAACCGTTTTTGCTGATAAGTTTTCAACGAAAACCAGGCAAAGGGCAAACTGGCAAGTCCCATGAAAAAAACACCGATTAAATAACGGATGCGGACACCCCATACAAATAACATGGCTAACAAAATAGGAATAAACAGTAAAGCAGAGCCCAAATCGGGCTGTTTCAAGATTAAAATAAACGGTATCATGACCAAAAAAGCACCCATGGCAAAACTTCTTTTCTGTCCCAAACGCCGGGCCCGTTCAGCCAGAAACTGAGCCAACACAAACATCGTGGCCAAACGGCAGAATTCAGAAGGCTGAAGCACAAAAGAACCAATGGCAATCCAGCGTTGAGCGCCTTGCCGAATAACGCCAAACGCCAGCACAAACACCAGAAGCAAAAGCGAAAAACTGTAAATCATATAAGAAACGTTGAGCAAACTCCGGTATCCAATCGCAACCGTAATCCAAAACAACACAAATGCAACCCCTAACCACATGAGTTGTCTGTAAATAAAATAATGCCCGTATTCCCGGTAAGTGGCGCTGTAAATCGCAAAAAAACTAACACCCGATATGATAAGCATCACGGTGACGGTGGGCCAATGAATGCCTTTTAACAATCTCATCATAAATAAGGTTCCAGTGATAAAGCCGGCAACGCGGGCTTTTGAAATTTCCGGTCTGCTGCTTCCAAATCCTTCCACAACCCAACCGCTTGGCGCGCCAGTGCGGCGGCCGTCAAACCGCCTGACCCGCCGTGTTCAACAAAAACTACCATCGCATATTGAGGGTCTTCATAAGGAAAGAAACCCGCAAACCAAGCATGCGTCTTTTGAGGCGGTACTTGGGCTGTTCCTGTTTTGGCCGCTAAACGCATAAAATCAATGCGCGCCAATTGTCCGGTGCCGTAGCGTGACTCAACCACTTGCAGCATGCCTTGGCGAATGACTTTAAACACTTCTTTGTTGGCAATCGGCTGGGGAAATTTTTGCACCGACTCCTCAGCCTGGTGGATTAAGGTCGGCTGAACCAAATTACCGTTGGTCGCAATGACGCCGACTAAACGCAGAATTTGAAGCGGTGAAACCAAAACGTAACCCTGCCCGATGGCAAAATTCAGCGTTTCACCCAAATACCATTGTTCACCAAAACGCTTTTGTTTCCATTGGGCTGACGGAATCAGGCCGTTTGAAGCCGGCGCTTCAAAAGGAACCGGCTCGCCGAATCCTAGTATGTGCGCATATCGAGACAAATCCTTTTCACCGATTAAACGCCCGAGCTGATAAAAATACACGTTACAAGACTGCTCCAGCGCGCTCAGCAATTCAACTTGCCCGTGCCCACCGGAATCCCAACATTTAAAGCGGCGTGAACGCGATGTCAATTGATAATAGCCCGGACAAAAGAAGGAGCTGTTCCGCGTAATTTTCCCGGTTTCAAGACCTGCAATGGCAGTCACCAATTTAAAAACGGACCCCGGCGGAAAACTGCCGTAACTGGCACGATGAATGAGAGGGCGATCTTTGTCTTTCAGTATATGGATGCGCTCTTCATCTTTACCCGCTTCTACAAACACATTGGGATCAAAATCGGGTGTGCTCAAGAAAACTTCCATCTCACCCGTTTTTAAATTCATCATGGCAATTGAAGCCGTTTTGTTCTTAATAAGCGGCAAAAGCGCTTGTTCCAATTTAACATCCAACGACAAAGTTAAATCGTGACCGGATACGGGCGGTTTTTCACTTAAAACCCTCAGCTGCTGACCTTTGGCGTTCACTTCAATTTGACGGCCGCCGTCCTCCCCACGCAAAGTTGCATCGTACCGCCTTTCAAGGCCCGCACGGCCCATTACCGAATGAAGCCCGTAGTGATCGCGGTCAAGCGTCTCATATTCTTCGCGGGTAATTTTACCGATGTAGCCAACCGTATGCCCCTGGTAATGCCACGGGTAATACCGCACGCTGTCGGTTTGAATAAAAACACCTGCCAAATTAGGACTTCTTTCTTCAATTTGCATGGCAACTTCTTTTGAAACATCCGATTTAATCTCAACCGGGGTGAGCGACTTATAACGCGGCACATGAATTTGTTCTCGGATGCCTTCAACCGGCATATCCAAAAGTTGAGAAAGTTCCGGCAGATCTTTCGGATTAAAATCTTCCGGTGTGATATAGACGTGATAGGCTGGCCGGTTTGTTGCGATTAAAAGGCCGTTTCGGTCATAAATGTTACCGCGCGGGGCGGGCGTTGGGATGAGGCGAATGCGGTTTCGTTCGCTTATTTGACGGAAGTCTTTTCCTTGAATCACCTGATGATGAAAAAGACTTAAAATTAAAGCCAAACTTGATCCGTAAAGGACAAACTTGAGTAATGCGAGTCTTTTAGAATAATTCATATTGTTTCTTTTTGGGATTTATTTTAAAAACAAAACGGAAAATAAAAAAGAAAACGGGACTGATCAAAGTCGTATAAACCGTGATGCCGAGTATCCGAATGAGAATATCTTGATTAAGCACAAACCGTTCACTCACCACCGAATGCAAAACGGCAAAAATAAACAAAGTCACCAAACAGAAAACAAACGTCCCCCACAAATGAACCAGCCGGCTATAACGGTCAAAACGTTTGGCAATCTGATAAAGCACCAACGCGCCGCCGATCAAAGAAATGGTCTCGAGACCAAAATGCGAATCAACCAACAAATCTTTCATGAGACCAAGCAGAAAGGCCCACGCCACAACCCAGTGGTAATCGATTAAAAAAGCATAAAAAGCCAGCCACAACAATAGTAAATCCGGCGTTATCCGGCCGACTGCCATGGCATGAACCAGCGTCATTTGAATACAAATGAACAGAATGGCCAGAAAAAAAATTTTCCACTTAAACCATTTAATGATCATGAGGCGGTCCGAAGGTTATTTTACCGAAATTACGCGAGTCTTGACAGGAAAAAGAGTATCAAAATGAGTCGGTGAGCGATGCGGCGTCGTTTGGGCGATCGACGACCAAACAAAGCACTTCTTCTAACTTCGAGAATGCAACATAGGGCTTCACAACTGCCGAAAGACTCAATTTCTGATTATCTTCCGCAATTTGAATGATTTCGCCGATCGGTATGCCCTTGGGATAAATGCCTCCCAAACCGGATGTGACGACCGTATTCCCCACTTTGATGTCGGAATGGAGGTCTAGATAGGTCATTTTGAGGAACGGTTTGCCGTCGCCTTCGGCCAAACCCGCATCTCGAGTTTCTTGTACAAGAGCGCTGGCGCGCGATTCTGCATCAATGAGCAAAATCACTTTTGAAGCGCGAGGGGCAACTTGAATCACTTTACCCACCAGACCGTCGCCATTGACAATCGGCATGTCCAGTTTAATGCCGTCCTGAGCGCCTTTGTTAATCACCACATCATTGGTCCAATGCGATAAGTCCCGTCCAATGACTTGCGCCGAAAGCGCCTGCCATTTACTGCTTCGTTGAAAATCAAGCAAATGTCTGAGCCTGACATTTTCCTGCTGCGCCTCTTTCAAAGCCACTTTTTGCTGTTCAAAACTCTCGACTTCTTTGGTAAGCCGCTCGTTCTCTTCGCGTAAATGGAACAGACCGGCCACAAGTTCTTTTTGCTTTTCCGTCCAATGCGTCAACGCGCGAACGCCTTCCAGGAAGGGTTGGATAATTGAAACGGAAACACCCCGTCCCCAATCAACTGTCTGTGGAAAATACATACCGATAATCAGCGGGATAAGAATAATAAAAATAACTGTGAGGAAGTGTTTAAATCGCACAGCTAATCTAATTAAAAGAGGCCTTAAGCCTCGACTAGGAGCTGTCTGGAGTTGTTATTATTGACTGCTAAACGTTTGAGCAGACTAAAGTCGCTCAAGTAACGACCGGTACCAAGCGCGACGGCCGTTAAAGGATCATCGGCCACATGCACCGGCAAACCAGTTTCTTCCGAAATCAAGCGATCCAACCCTTTCAAGAGAGCGCCGCCGCCGGCCAAAATAAGTCCCCTGTCGATTAAATCGGCGGAAAGTTCGGGCGGGGTTCTTTCAAGCGTAATGCGGATCGATTCCAGAATTGCCGAAACCGGTTCTGATAAAGCTTCGCGGATTTCTTCACTTGAAATCGTGATGGTTTTCGGCAGGCCAGCCAAAATGTCACGGCCTTTCACGTCCATCGTACTTTCTTCTTCTTGCGGATAAACGGAACCGATGTTGATTTTAATTTCTTCGGCTGTTCTTTCACCGATCATCAAATTGTAAGTTCGTTTCAAATGCGACATGATGGCTTCATCAAATTCATCACCGCCAATGCGAATGCTTTTTGAAAAAACAATGCCGGCGAGTGAAATCACGGCGATTTCGGTGGTGCCACCGCCGATATCCACAATCATGTTGCCGGAGGGCTCTTGAATCGGCAGACCCACACCGATGGCAGCTGCAATCGGTTCTTCTACTAAATAGACAGGACTACGCGCACCCGCTCTTTCGGCGGAATCTTTGACGGCCCTTTTTTCGACTTCGGTAATGCCGCTTGGAACGGCAATCACGACACGCGGATTCACAATTTGTTTGCGGCGGTAAATCTTGCGGATAAAGTAACGCAGCATCGCTTCCGTGACGTCAAAATCGGCAATCACGCCGTCTTTCATGGGACGCGTCGCAATGATGTTGCCGGGGGTTCTGCCCAACATCCGTTTGGCTTCTTCGCCAACAGCTAAAATTTGGTGTGTGTATTTATCGATGGCAACAACGGAAGGTTCGCAAAGGACAACGCCTTGGCCTTTGACGTAAACAAGTGTAGTAGCGGTTCCTAAATCAATGCCGATGTCATTTGAGAAAACACCTAAAACACGATCAATAACTAACATATTTTCTGGCACCTGATGGAAGTAAAATGCGTAAGAAATTCATTGAAACAAGTACGCGGCAGTATAGCGAAAGCCCCCTACTGTGTCAAGTGAAATACCCCTCCGGAAGGTCTTTTTGAACCTGTTCTAGTGCGGCCTGTCACGTGTGCCTGAAATCACCTAATCAAACGCCGGTGAGACGCGTTAGGTCGTCAAAGAAAGCCGGATAGGACGTTTCGATCGAGCGCGTTTCGTCAATCCGAATGGGTACGCGTGACTTCAAACCTGCCACCGCGAAACTCATTACCACGCGATGATCATCATAACTTTTTATTTTTCCGCCCTGAAAATCACTCACCCCTGTGATGACGCAGCCATCCGCCGTGGCAACAGCTTTGCCCCCAATCGCATTCAAACCTTCGACCATCGCATGAATCCGGTCTGTTTCTTTGACGCGCAGCTCAGCAGCATCACGCACGATGCTTTTCCCTTTTGCCAATGCACAAGCGATCATCAGGACGGGCAATTCATCAATCAATTTAGGAATCATTTCTTTTTCAATGACAACACTTTTCAGCTGCGCACCTCGTATACGCACATCCCCCGCCGGTTCTTCACCTTTGTGATGTTTGAATTGCCATTCAATGCCGGCGCCCATGAGACGCAAGATTTCGAGAACACCGATGCGCGTTTCATTGAGCCCGACTTCTTTCACCGTCAAATCAGAACCCGGCAGCAAGGCGGCCGCCGCAATTAAAAAAGCAGCGGATGAAATATCGCCGGGAATGGCGAAGTGAAGCGGTTTCAATTTTTCGGCAGGTTTTAAAACGATTTGTTTTGCCGTCACGCTGAGATGCGCACCCATCATCGTGAGCATGTGTTCGGTGTGATTACGCGACCGGGGTGATTCTTCAATCACGGTTTTCCCTTTTGCCTGCAAACCTGCCAACAAGATCGCGGATTTCACTTGCGCGCTTCTTTTTTCATTGATGAAATGAATCCCTTTTAAGGAAGCGCCTTTTATTTGAAGCGGCGCAAAATTGGCATCATCCGCACCGGAAATGAAAGCACCCATTTCCCGCAAGGGCTTGGTGAGGCGTCCCATCGGCCGTTTGGAAAGCGATGCATCCCCCGTCAAAGTAGCTTCAAATAACTGCCCTGCCAATAAACCCAGTAAAAGCCGGATTCCGGTTCCCGAATTACCCATGTCCAGCGGGCAGGAAGGCTTCTTCAGGCCTTTGAAACCGACTCCTTCTATCCGTAAGTCATTGCCGTTCAACTGGATAGGGACACCCATTTGACGAAAAGCCTCTACGGTTCTCAAGCAATCATCGGAAGGAAGAAAATTCGAAAATTGACTTGTGCCGGAGGCAATCGCTCCCAGCATGACAGCGCGGTGTGAAATAGATTTATCTCCTGGCGGCAAATATTGACCTCGAAGCGACGAAACCGGTTTGGTTATCCAGGAAGGCATCACTACCTGCGACGATTGATCCAGATTCGCAGGTTGTCTAATTCTTTGTCAATCGCGGCCTGCTGATCTGATATCTTTTTTTGGTTGGCGGCAAGAATCTTGGTTTGCTCTTCAACGGCGGCAAGACGCCTGTCCAGCAAAACGCCTGCATGAACTTCATTACCTTCATCCTCGGAGCGTACCCAAGGAATCACCAGGAAGAATCCCATGGTCAATATCGCAACCGTGCGAAAGATCCATGAGTGCACGCGAGTAGAGGCTAACGTCTGCTGACCCATATTTTAAGACCTTTAATGGTTTCAATGGTATTAGCTTGTGCCGTCAGCATTTTTTCTTGTTCGGTCTGAGCATCTTTCATTTGTTTTTCGAGCGTCTCTAATCGGCTCATGAGCCGGCTCCGGGGCCCCGCCGTGTCCGCTTGAGAAAGCGGAGCGAAGACTAAGCTGATGCTCAAAAAAAGAATGCCAATGACACCTAAATAAAAACAGCAGGGTAAGTGTTTTTGTGATTTCTGTTTCTTTACCATTCGACACTGACTCCCGAGGCAATGGTGCAATCAAACTCAAATTTCGATATAGTGTTGTAAATCCCAAGCCTGCAGCGCAATAATCGCAATGAGACCGATAATGATCAGGACCAAAACCAAGTTAAAAAACGTACTCCCGCGCTGAAGAGCGCTAGACGGTTGGCTTTTCTGAGGATGAAATGGATTTGTCATGCAAGTCTTCAAAACTTTCATTACATGGTGGTAACTAAATTGCCTTCTTTCAGCAATGACCTGTCCCCGAATTGTTCTACAATTTTAGCGGCTGCAAAATCATCATATAATTTTTCGACTTCCACATTTGCCACGCGTTCACCGGCGTTCAATACCTGGAACGAGTCCCCTGCTTGAATGCCTTGTTTGGAACCGACGTTAATCACCACAAAGTTAAATTTGCGGTTCACGAGCAGCACGCGTCCCGCTTGAATGGATTCGCTCGACGCCGCAGCTTCTTTCCCTGCCGCAGTTTCAGCCGCCGGCATGTCTGATGTGATGCTTTTCTTTTGTTCTTTTTTTTCTTTCTTAGACTCTTGTTTGGGAGCGGCAGCCGGATTTTCAAAAAGCGCTTCCACCGGTACACGTGACTCGGGGGAAGACGATGCCGGCGGAATGTAAGGTTCTGCCATGGTGGAGTAATCGGCACCCTCTACTTCAGTCCTCATCATCTGACCGGTTGCTTCTAAGTGTGCTTTTTTCATTTGTTCAAGCGCTCTTTCCAATCGGTCAAGGGTGCCTTCCAACTCACGGTTACGATCCTGCGAAAGCCGAATGGCCTGCTGCAGTTCTTTCAGTTCGGATTCCTTACTTTGAATCGTTTGATCTTTGCCCGTTAACTGCTGGGTGAGCTGAGCATTCGTGGCTTGCAAAGCCTGGAGCGAAGCTTTGGTTTCGCTGAGTTCGCTATTCATGCTTTCGACTTTACGCTGCAGTTCAAGCTTCGTATTCTCGAGATCGTTGACCTGATCTTCTAATTCCATGCGGATTTTTTGCAGGGTAATGCGCTTTTCTTTTTCATTTTCACGCACCGTTGATAAATAGGCAGTCATCCCGGCCGCGATCAAACTGAGGATTAAAATTAAGAAGATGGCAAACTTAGTAAATTTCATGCAATGACTCCTATTTAAAGGCGTATCATATCACAGACACTTTTTGAAAAGCAAGATGATAGATCGCTCGCCTATTCGGTTTTCTTCAACAGGAACTGCAATTCTTTCATAAATTGATTGATGTCTTTAAACTGCCGATAAACGGAAGCAAACCGCACGTAAGCGACTTGATCAATCCGGGCCAGCTGATTCATGACAAACTCGCCCAAGACAGACGACGGCGCTTCCCGTTCGTACTTCTCTTCCAGCATCTTTTCTAACTCAATCACAATTTCTTCCTGAATTTCAGCGGGCACAGGCCGTTTTTCAAAAGCACGGTGAAGACCGGCTAAAACTTTTTTGCGGTCATAGAGCTCACGGCGCTGGTCTTTTTTGATCACGAACAAGGGTGTTTCTTCGACACGCTCATAGGTGGTATAGCGGCGTTTGCACATCGTGCATTCACGCCGGCGCCGAATCACCATGCCTTCGTTGGAAGAACGCGAATCAATCACCTTGTCGTCATCATGTTTGCAATAAGGACAAAGCACGTCACACCTCTTCTGCTTTTATTTGTCGTAAAGCGATGGATACAATGGAAAACGTTTTGTTAATTGAGCGACGCGGGTCCGGATAGCTTTTTTCACGCCTTCATCTTGCGCATGTTTGAGCGTCTCATGAATCATGCCTGCAATGTCCGCCATTTCAGCCTCACCCATTTGGCGTGTCGTGACAGCCGGCGTTCCCAAGCGAATCCCGGAGGTCTTAAAAGGGGACTCCTGATCAAAAGGAATCATGTTTTTATTCACCGTAATCTGAACTTCATCCAGCAAATGCTGAACGTCTTTACCGGTGAAACCTTTCTGTTTGACATCCACCAGCATCAAATGATTGTCGGTACCGCCTGAGACAATACGAAAACCGTATTTCATGAGCTCAATCGCCAATTTTTTGGCATTGACAACAATGTGCCGCTGATATTTTTTAAACTCTTCGCTCTGTGCTTCCTTGAGCGCCACGGCTTTCGCAGCAATCACATGCATCAGAGGCCCGCCTTGAACACCGGGAAAAACAGCGCTATCAATGGCTTTGGCATGTTCATTCCGGCATAAAATCAAACCTGCCCGCGGACCACGCAAGGTTTTATGCGTTGTGGTGGTAACCACGTCCGCATGCGGCACGGGACTGGGATGTTCACCGGCAGCCACCAAGCCGGCAAAATGTGCCATATCTACCATTAAATAGGCGCTCACTTTGTCCGCAATTTGGCGCCCTCGCTTAAAATCAATGATCCGGGGGTAGGCCGAAGCGCCCATTAAAATTAACTTGGGTTTATGTTTGAGCGCCAACGCCTCCAGTTCATCATAATCAATGCATTCGTCTTTTTGACTCACGCCGTAAGGGATAATTTCATAATATTTACCCGAAAAATTCATCGGATGACCATGCGTCAAATGACCCCCGTGAGCCAAATTCATCGCCAATACTTTGTCGCCGGGTTTTAAAAGTGCCATAAAAACGGCAATGTTAGCACTTGTGCCCGAATGGGGCTGAACGTTGGCATGATCGGCACCGAAAAGCGTTTTGGCCCGGTCAATGGCGAGCTGCTCGCAGACATCCACGAATTCACACCCGCCGTACCAGCGTTTCGAAGGCAGCCCTTCGGCATATTTGTTGGTTAAAATGGACCCTTGCGCTTCCAAAACAGCGCGCGAGGTGAAATTTTCGCTGGCAATCAATTCGATGTTGTCGTTCTGGCGTTTCCACTCCTGCCGAATCGCTTCATAGATTTGCGGATCCGTTTCTTTGAGCGTACTCATCATTTGTTGCTCAGTCATCATGCTTCATCCTTTCTTCGCACAATATCATTTATGGTTGACTTTCAAGATCAGAAATTTTTTGAACCCGCCTGGCATGGCGTCCACCCTCAAATTCGGCGCTCAGCCACTTAAAACAAATCGCATTGGCCAAATCAGTTGGTATTTGATCAGCTGAAAGCGCCAGCACATTGGCATCGTTATGACGCCTCGACATCTCGGCGCTCTCGACCGAATGGCACAAAGCCGCGCGAACCCCTTTGATTTTATTGGCTGCCATGGACATCCCAACCCCGCTGCCGCAAATCACAATCGCCCGCTCGCATTCGCCAAGGGAGACAAGCTTTGCCGCTGCTGCTCCAAAATCCGGATAGTCGCATGACTCTTCCGTCGATGTCCCGACATCTTTCATTTGATAACCTTGCTGTTTTAGACTTTCAATCAAAGCTTTCTTAAGCTGAATGCCGCGGTGATCAGAACCAATGGCAATGGAACGAACTTTCACTTGATGATTTCCTCCCATAACTGCATGAGTTTATGTTTAATATCTTGGTAGCTGCGCTGGTAAGCTTCAATGCTCAAGCCGATCGGATCATTCACATCCAGCATCACAATCTTGCTTTCCGCCGGCGGACACAAAGAAGCAATGTATTGTTTGTGCTGAGGCGTCATGACAAACACCAGATCTGATTCAAGCACTTCTTCGCGCCGGCAAAGCTGGCTGCGAAACCCGCCAAAAGGCACTTCGTCATTTTTAAGGACCAGTTCGACTTCCATGGTCACGGATCCGCCGTCACGCGCCATGATCCCGCAGGAACTCACGTCAAACTGTTCTTCTAACCCTTTTTTCTTAAATTCATGTCTTAACCATGCTTCCGCCATGGGTGATCGGCACGTATTCCCCGTGCAGGCAAATAAGATCTTTTTCCTGGGAAAGCGGCCTTCTGATACGCGCTGAACGGCTTTTTCAACATCTCCCGCCATCGCACCACGCCTCAAGATTTGAGGCGGCATGGCCGTCAGATCCACTACCGTGGAGTCTTCGGCGTAATCGCAAGGTCCCCCGTCTAAAATCACGTCCAATTGACCGTTGAACGCCTTCATCACGTCCTTGGCGTTCTTAGGAGACGCTTCACCCGACAAATTAGCGCTCGTCGCCACAAACAGTTCGCCGCAATGATGAATCAGGAGTGAGGCAATTTCATTTTTCGGATAACGAATACCGATTTTCTCTTCTTTTTCATTCCAAACAATCAACGTCACGGGTCCGGGCCAAAACTGTTTACGAAAAAACCGGAACACACTTGAGGTTCTCACGCCAAGCTTTTCGACCGCACCCAGCCCGTCTATGTGATAAGAAAGTTGTTTAGCGGATTCTCTTTTTTTCAAAGCATAAATTCGCTTCAAAGCTTCCTGTTGGGTCACACAAGTCCCGATGCCATAAACGGTTTCTGTGGGAAAGGCTACAATTTTTCCGCTTAAGACCGACAAGGCGACCCGGCGCAAAGTTTCGGTGTCAGGACGGCGCGGATTAAGTTTAATGACTTCCGTTTGCATCGTTCCCGTGGCTATGCTTTCTTTGATTTTAATTTAGCCGCCAGTTTCTCGTTCTTGGCTTGAACACTTTTAGCTAAATCGGTTTTATGCTGTGCCATTTTTTTCTGAAGCTTAGTATCACTTAAAGCCAGGATTTGAGCCGCTAAAATACCGGCATTGGCTGCCCCGCCTTTGCTGGCGGCAACGGTAGCGACCGGAATGCCGCTCGGCATCTGGACCGTCGCAAGCAAAGAATCGAGCCCGCCCATCATGGCTGTCGGAATCGGAACACCGATCACGGGTCTTGTGGTGTGTGCGGCGATAACGCCTGCCAAATGGGCTGCACCACCTGCTCCTGCAATATAAACTTTGACCCCTTTTTTCTCCGTGTTCTCGACGTAACGAATGAGGTCAGCCGGACTCCGGTGTGCGGAAAGCACTTTCATCTCGTAGGAAATGCCGAATTTCTCCAAAGCGCCGGCAGCTTCCTGCATGATATCTAAATCGGAATCGCTTCCCATTAAAATAGCAACCGTCATACTCATTGCTCACTCCTTTTTTATGAGTTCTTCATTGATACGTCGCTTTGAAGTGCCCGATGGGCAATGTCACCGCGATAAAAAGCACCTTTGAATGAAATTTTTTGCACGGCCTGATAAGCCGCATCCCGCGCTGCTTTCAATGTCTCACCCAAAGCAGAAACCGCTAACACACGTCCGCCGCTTGTCACGATTTGACCGTTTTCAAGGGACGCCGTTCCGGCGTGAAACACCACCACATCACTGGCTTGTGCAGCTTCTTCCAAACCATTAACGGGAAATCCTTTTTGATAAGAACCCGGATAACCACCCGAGGCCATGACGACCGTCACACAAGGACGTTCATCCCACTCAAGGGATTGCGTCGTGAGTTTCCCTTTTGCAATTTGATGTAAAATATCCAAAAGATCCGTTTTCAGGCGCGGCAAAACAGCCTGAGTTTCCGGATCGCCAAACCGGACGTTATATTCCAAGACATGCGGGCCTTTGTCCGTGAGCATTAACCCCACATATAAAATACCGCGGTAGACAATTCCCTTTTCGGCCAGCTTCTTAATAATAGACTCACCCGTGCTCTTCACAATCTCCTCTAAGTTTTGATCATTCACCAAAGGACAGGGTGAATAAGCGCCCATCCCGCCCGTGTTGGGACCGCGGTCATTGTCGTTGGCGCGTTTATGATCCTGCGAACTCGCGAGCGGCAGTACCGATTCACCGTCCGTTAGAATCAAAACAGAAAGTTCAGACCCTTCCAAATGTTTTTCAATCACCACACGTCTCCCCGCCTCGCCAAACGCCTGCTCCGAAATCATTTGGTTGACGGCTTGAATGCCTTCTTCGACCGATGCCGCTAAGACAACTCCCTTACCGGCTGCTAACCCATCGGCTTTGATCACAATGGGCGGTTCCTGCTCGATGATGTAAGTCTTGGCTTCATTGACGTCCGTAAAGATTTTAAAACCGGCCGTCGGCACTTTGGCTTCGGCCATGAGTTCTTTGGCAAAAATTTTACTGCCTTCCATTTGAGCGGCTTTTTGATTAGGGCCAAAAATAGCCAGTCCGGCAGCTTCAAACTGGTCCACAATACCGGCCACAAGCGGTGCTTCAGGACCCACGATAGTGAGATCAATTTCATTTTCTTTGGCAAACGCCAGCAAACCACTGATGTCATCGGCTTTGATGTTGACGCATTCTCCCAGTTTCGCAATCCCGGCATTCCCCGGTGCGACAAATAATTTGGTTAATTGAGGACTTTGTGCTATTTTCCACGCCAACGCATGTTCCCGGCCGCCGCTGCCGACAATTAAAACTTTCATGTCAACCGAACTCCTTTACCTTTGATGACTTCTCCGATCACGTTAGATTGAATGCCAAATCGCTTCAAAAGCGTCTGGGCTTTTACAATGTCTTCCGGCCTGATCACAACCGTCATGCCGATCCCCATATTAAATGTACGAAACATTTCATGAAACGAAACACCCGAGCGTTTCATGACCTGCCAAAAAATTTCCGGCACCCGCCAGGTGCTTCGCGCCACATGAGCGCCCAAGCCCTTTGGAATGACCCGCGGAATATTATCGTAAAATCCGCCGCCCGTGATATGGGCAATGGCTCTCACTTCCACTTTCTCGATTAAAGCTAAAACGGGTTTCACATAAATCTGGGTCGGCGTTAAAAGCACGCGTCCGATTTTGCCGCGCATCTCATCCGCAGAAAACACCTTGCGAAGTAACGAATAACCATTGCTGTGAAAACCGCTTGAGTGAAGCCCTAAGATGGCGTCCCCCGCTCTCACCAGGCGATGATCAATCACTTTTGATTTTTCAACAACGCCGACGGCAAAACCGGCCAAGTCGTATTCGGGACCTTGGTAAAACCCGGGCATCTCGGCGGTCTCTCCGCCCACGAGCGCACAGCCTGCCTGCTGACACCCCTTCACAATACCCCGCATCACGGCTTTCGATTGCGCCAGATCCAGCTTGCCGGTTGCTAAGTAATCCAAAAAGAAAATCGGGCGCGCGCCGCACGTGACGAGGTCATTGACACACATGGCCACCAAATCAATGCCGATCGTATCATGCCGTCCCGCTATTTTAGCAACCGCAAGTTTCGTCCCCACGCCGTCAGTCGATGCAACGAGCAGCGGGCGCTTCAAGTGAAACGGTGCCACGTCATAGAGCGATGAAAAACCGCCGATACCGTCACAAACCCCTGCGTTCCTGGTTTTTTTGGCCAGCGGTTTGATAAACCGGACAAAGGCATTGCCTTTGTCAATGCTCACACCTGCTTTGACGTAGGTAATCGCGCTCACTTGGTATGCCTCTCGGCCCACAAACGTTCCAATTTAAATTTATCCAATTCATCCTGAATTGCAGTCGGATAATCCGCCGTAAAACAAGCCGTGCAGTAACTTTCTTTCGGAAACGAAACTGATTTTAACAAACCCTCCACCGACAAATAACCGATGCTGTCAACTTCAAGGTAGCCTTTGATTTCTGCCATCGACTTGTTGGCGGCAATTAACTCATCTTTCGACGGAAAATCAATGCCGTAAAAACAAGGCGAAATGTGAGGCGGACAACTGATCCTGAGATGCACTTCTTTTGCACCCGCACGGCGCAGGAGCGCCACACGCGAGCGGGACGTGTTGCCCCGCACAATGGAATCATCCACTACCACTAAACGCTTACCTTCCACAGCTTGGCGAATGGGGTTGAGTTTAATTTTCACTTTAAAGGTGCGGTCTTCTTGAACCGGATTAATAAAGGTGCGGCCGATGTAGTGGTTACGCGTAAAACCGTGTGCCAAGGGAATACCGGATTTTTTGGAAAAACCCATCGCCGCAAAGTTGCCGGAGTCCGGTACGGGAATCACCAGGTCTGCTTTGGCGGGCTGTTCCTCAGCCAAGATGGCCCCCAAACGTTCACGCACGAGCCCCACGTTTTCACCGAATACCGTCGAATCGGGCCGTGCAAAATACACGTGTTCAAAAATGCAGTGCGCATGTTTCAACTTTTGATCTTTAAAAGGATACAAACTTTTCACGCCGAAGCGGTCAATGATGATAATTTCACCCGGTTCCACATCGCGCACGTACTTCGCCTCAATTAAATCAAAGGCGCACGTTTCGGACGCCACCACGTAAGCATCATCAATTTTTCCCAAGCAAAGCGGGCGAAAACCCTGCGGATCACGAAACGCAATGAGTGCATCATCCAAAAGCATGACCACCGAATAGGCACCGTGAATACGTGTGACGGCCCCCACCAAACATTCCTCACGCGAACGGAACTGCGGCCTGGCCATCAAATGAATCAGGATTTCAGAGTCCGTCGTGCTCCCAAAAATAGCGCCGTACGCTTCTAACTCATCGCGCAAAAGCTGCGCGTTAACCAAATTACCGTTATGCGCAATCGCCACTTGGCCGCGCGAAAAATCCACCATGTAAGGCTGAGCATTGGCCACGTTGGAAGAGCCGGTGGTCGAATAACGGACGTGCCCAATCGCCACATTGCCGGGAAGATTTTTAATGTTGCCGGGATTGAATACGTCGCCCACCAACCCCAAATCTTTATGCAGTCTTTGACGTTTCCCATCCCACGTGCAGATGCCGGCACTTTCCTCGCCCCGGTGCTGGAGAGAAAAAAGCCCCAGGTACGTTAATTCCGACGCCCGTTCATGGCCGTAAATGCCAAACACACCGCAATGATCCCTGATCCCTTCGCCGCTCATGTTATTTGCTCATCCGTCTGGGAATGGCTTGCTCGTAAACCGTCTCTAATTTCGCGGACGGCAAACGAATCCAATCTCCGATCAAAAGTTCTTTTTCCGTGACCCGGCCTATTTGAGTGAAAGGAACTTTGAATGACCGAGCCAATGACTCAAAGTCCTCTTTTTGATTTAATGCGATACTGACAATGGCGCGCGACTGACTTTCGCCGAAGAGCGCGCTGTCACTCCTCAGCCCTTTTGCCCAATCCAAATTTTTAATTTCTGCTCCCAAAGGATGATGACGCTTCCCGAACAAACATTCTGCGATTGCCACGGCAAAACCGCCGTCAGAAATATCATGGCAAGATTGAACCGCACGTTTTTCCGCCATCGCAATCATGAGTTTCACCAGCGCTGTTTCACGATTTAAATCTAACCGGGGCGTCAGGCCCTTCCGCTTGCCGTGAACCGTGAGCAAGTATTGTGTCCCGCCTAATTCTTCTTTGGTTTCTCCTAATAAATAGATGAGGTCGCCTGCTTTTTGAAAAAATGACGGTACGCGTTTATCGACATCATCAATCACCCCAACCATCCCAACGGTAGGTGTTGGATAAATGGCGCCTTTTGGGCTTTCATTATAGAAGCTCACGTTCCCTCCCGTGACCGGCGTGTTAAACGCGCGGCAGGCTTCTGACATGCCTTTCACGCTTTCGCGGAACTGCCAAAAGATTTCGGGTTTCATGGGGTTGCCAAAATTAAGACAATTGGTAATCGCAAGCGGCCGGGCACCCGAGGCTGCCACGTTGCGCGCAGCTTCTGCGACAGCAATCTTGCCGCCCTCATAGGGATCCAAGTAACCGTAAAGCGCATTGCAATCGGTTGAAATGGCGATGCCTTTTTTCGTGTCTTTGATACGCGCCAAAGCGGCGTCATGACCGGGTAAAAAGATGGTGTCGGTCCGGACCATGTGATCATACTGCTCATAAATCCAGCGCTTTGATGCAATCGACGGTGAATCCAGGAGTTTAAGCAAAACTTCGTTATGATCTTTGGGTTCGGGGATGGATTGTAAATCAAGTTTTTGTGCTTCATCCAAATAAACAGGCCGGCTGGAGTCGCGCTGATAAAGCGGCGCTTCATCGGTAAGTGATTTGGCCGGAATATCAGCCACCACTTTCCCGTTGTCTAACACCCGCATTTGCTGGCCGTCTTTCACTTCCCCAATTTTTTTGGCGTGAAGGTCCCATTTTTCAAATAAGTGCTCCACAATTTCTTCTTTGCCTTTTTTGACGATCACGAGCATCCGTTCTTGCGATTCGGACAGCATAATTTCATAAGGCACCATGCCGGTCTCGCGTCTCGGTACCTTCACGAGATCAATTTCAACGCCCACGCTCCCGCGTGCAGCAGTTTCACAGGTTGAACACGTGAGCCCTGCAGCACCCATGTCCTGCATGCCGACAATGGCATCTGTCTTCACCAATTCAAGACAAGCCTCAAGCAACAATTTTTCCATAAACGGATCACCCACTTGAACCGCCGGCCGGTCTTCATGTGAAGCCTCGCTCAGTTCTTTAGACGCGAAAGACGCCCCGCCCAAACCGTCACGGCCTGTGGTGGCGCCTACGTAATAAACCGAGTTGCCGACGCCCGAGGCTTTCCCTTTGGTTAATTCGTCGTGACGGATGAGTCCCAGGCAAAACGCATTCACCAAAGGATTGCCTTCGTAATAATCATCAAAATAGATTTCGCCGCCGATGGTGGGAATGCCGATGCAATTGCCGTAATGGGCAATGCCGCCCACCACCCCGCGCAGGTAATGCTTGGTTTGGCTTTGATCGAGCGAACCAAACCTAAGGGAATTCATGGAAAGAATGGGGCGCGCACCCATCGTAAAAATATCGCGGATGATGCCGCCCACCCCGGTGGCAGCCCCCTGAAACGGCTCCACGGCCGAAGGATGGTTGTGGCTTTCAATTTTGAAAACAATGGCAAGTCCGTCACCGATGTCCACACAGCCGGCGTTTTCTTCGCCTGCTTTCACCAGCAAATTTTTTCCTTCTGTGGGAAACAGTTTGAGAACAGGTTTGGAATTCTTGTAAGAGCAATGCTCGCTCCACATGACCGAATAAATGCCGAGTTCGGTCAAATTGGGCGTGCGTCCCAAGATCTGGCAGACGCGCTCATATTCTTCCTGCGTCATGCCGTGGGCTTGAATGATTTCTTTGGTAATCGGTGTTTCTTGTAGCATGTTGGTCATTTCATCGTTCCTGGGGTCAGACCCCGACCTGACCCCACGTATTAGTTTAAAGCCGCTGCTAAACTTTCCCAAATCACGCGGCCATCTTTTGAATTGAGAATGGCCTCACTGGCCCGTTCCGGATGCGGCATCATCCCGAGCACGTTTTTTTTCTCGTTCAAAATACCGGCAATGTTTGCCGCCGAGCCATTGGGATTGGCATCCATATTCACTTGGCCGCTTTCACTCACGTACTGAAACGCAATCCGGTCTTCCTGCTCAAGGCATTTTAACGTATCCGCGTCACAAAAATAATTGCCCTCGCCGTGAGCAATCGGAATGTTCAAGACTTGGTTCGCCGCAATATTTTTGGTAAAAATGGAGCTGCGGTTGACAGCTTTCAAGTAAATGTGCTTGCAAATAAAACGAAGCGAATCGTTCCTGAGCATGGCGCCGGGCAGCAGGCCTGATTCCAGCAAAATTTGAAACCCGTTGCAAATACCGATCACGGCCCTGCCCGAATTGGCATGACGGACAACATCCTGCATGATGGGCGAAAAACGCGCAATGGCGCCTGTCCGCAAATAATCGCCGTAACTGAAACCGCCGGGCAAAATCACCAAATCCACCTTGGGAAGCGCATTTTGCTTGTGCCACACATATTCGACGGGAAGACGCATCACGTCATGCATGACATGCCAACAATCGTGATCGCAATTAGAACCCGGAAAAACAACCACACAAGCTTTCATGCAGACACCCTGTTAGAGAACGTTCCGTTATGACGACTACACATTCTGAACTTTGTTACGAACCTAAAATTTCGCATTGACATCGCCATGTTATTGATCGCTCTCTAACGGGGCAAGTTGAAACTGATACTCCTCAATCACCGGGTTAATTAAGAGTTTATCGCAAATGGCTTTCACTTCCTTCTCGGCAGCGGCTTTGTCCTTGGCCTTCAAGGTCATTTTAAAGTACTTCCCCACCCGCACATCTTCCGCCTCGCCAAATCCGAGTGAATGCAGTGCGTCGAGCACGGTTTTGCCTTGCGGATCAAACACCGATTTCTTTAAAGTCACATTAATCTTTGCCTGAAACATAGAATCCTTCTCCTCTTAAGCGGCTAATGCGCGGCCGGTGAGGCGTTTAAAAACGTCCCGGTAAGCCGCGCTGGTTTTTTCCACAATTTCATCCGGCAATACGGGCACCGGCGGTTTTTGGTTCCATTTGATATCGAGTAAATAGTTGCGCACAATTTGCTTGTCGTAACTCGGCTGATCGTGCCCAACTTCATAAATATCCTTAGGCCAAAAGCGCGAGCTGTCGGGTGTCAGCACTTCATCGATTAAAATAATGTCACCGTCTAAGATCCCGAATTCAAATTTGGTATCGGCAATCAGGATGCCTTTGGACTCGGCATAATCACGCCCCTTACTGTAAAGGGTGATTGATAAATCGCGAATTTGATTCGCCGCCTTCTCGCCCACGCGTTCGACCGTCTGTTTAAAGTCAATATTGATGTCATGCCCGGAAGTTTCTTTGCTCGCCGGCGTAAAAAGCGGCTTCTCAAGTTTCTCGCACTGTTTGAGGCCCGTGGGCAATTGGTGTCCGCACACGGCACCCGTTTTTAAATAATCTTTCCAGCCTGAACCCGTGATGTAGCCGCGCACCACGCATTCCACCATGATGGGCTCTACTTTTTTCACGAACATCGAGCGGCCTTTGAGTTCGCTCTCGTATGCTTCCGTCATTTCGGGTGTGAGGTAGTTTTTGTAATCATCCGCCAAGTGGTTGGGGACCAGATCTTTAAAAAAATCAAACCAGAAAAGCGAAATTTGGTTTAAGACATGACCTTTAAACGGAATGGGATTCGGGAGCACCACATCAAAAGCACTCAAACGGTCCGTTGTGACGAGCATAAGACGGTCTTTCCCCACGCTGTAAATATCGCGCACTTTCCCGCGGCCGCGTAAAGGTAAATCCAATTTGGATTCTTTGATTGCGGCGGTGTTGTCTTTAGCCATCATCACAGTCTCATATTTTGATTGATATGTCATTGCGAGCCGAAGGCGAAGCAATCTTAGGTTCCGGGATTGCTTCGTCACTGCGTTCCTCGCAATGACGGCCTACTTTTTATATCCCTAATCGTTTAAAAATATCCTTCACGTGTTTCGTGTGATACGCGTAATCAAAAACGTCATCAATTTCCTGCTCCGAGAGATGACGGCCGATGGTTTGATCGGCTTTGACGACGTCTTTGAGCTGGGCAGTTTGATTCTCCCAAATTTGCTTGGCGCAATTTTGCACCAGCTTGTAAGCTTTTTCGCGCGTAAGGCCTTTTTGGATTAATTTGAGCAAAAGGCCCTGCGAAAAAACCATCCCCCGGCTTTTTTCTAAATTGTCACGCATTTGTTTGGGGAAAACCGACAAACTTTCGATGATGCGGCGCATCTTGACCAGCATGTAATGAATTAAAATGGTGCTGTCGGGAAAAATCACGCGCTCAACGGATGAATGCGTAATGTCCCGCTCGTGCCACAAACTAATATTTTCAAGTGCGGCCAAGGCATTGCCGCGTAAAACGCGCGCGAGGCCCGCAATGCGCTCACCCGTAATGGGATTGCGTTTGTGCGGCATGGCAGAGGAGCCTTTTTGCCCCTTCCCAAAGGATTCTTCTACTTCACGCGTTTCTGTTTTTTGCAGGTGGCGGATTTCAGTCGCCAGCTTCTCGAGTGAGCCGCCCAAAATGGCAATGGCGGTGAGATACTCAGCATGCCGGTCGCGCTGGACAATTTGGGTCGAAACAGGTGCCGGGCTCAAGCCTAATTTTTTGCAAACATAAGTTTCTACTTTGGGGTGAACATTGGCAAACGTCCCGACGGCGCCTGAGATTTTGCCGTATGCCGCATTATCCGCAGCGCGCTTAAAACGCTCCAGGTTCCGTTTGATTTCCGCATAAAAAACGCCCATCTTGAGGCCAAAGGTAATGGGTTCGGCATGAATGCCGTGGCTGCGACCGACCATGATCGTATATTGATGTGCCTTGGCTTGTTTTTTAAGCGCCCGAATCAAGAGTTCGATTTCCGCGATGATAATTTTGGACGCGTCTTTTAGTTGAAGTGCGAGCCCTGTATCTAGGACATCTGAGGAAGTCAGTCCGTAATGCACGTAGCGGGCGGCCGGGCCGACGTTTTCAGAAATATTAGTTAAGAACGCAATCACATCGTGCTGCACCACGGCTTCAATTTGCTGCACACGCTTTAAACTAAATTTCGCCTTGCGACGGACTTGGGCCGGAATATTCCTGGGAATATATTTGTAATACGCGAGCGCATCAAGTGCGACCAGTTCAACCTCAAGCCATTTGCGCAATTTATTTTCTTCGGTCCAAACTTGACCCATCTGGGGGTATGTATAACGTTCAATCATGAAGTCACCACGCTGCAAGCGGTGCGCATGCCTGCATTGGCTTTATCCGGAATATGCATGTCATCATGGCAGGAAACATTTGCATAAGGAGAGAGCGTGCGAGAGAAAAACAAAAGCAGTAAAAACTTTTGCATCCGATTACCTGGCCTTGCACTTGCGTGCGTTTAAAAAAACGTTGAATAAAACCTGGTAGCGCTAACGAGATTTGAACTCGTGTCTTCAGGTTGAGAACCTGACGTCCTGGGCCAGCCTAGACGATAGCGCCGTCTGCTAATAATCACCCAATAAAAACACCCTTCCTTTATCTGTTTAAACCGTCAAATAGATTAAAAGGAAGGAATTTTTTAGAACGAAAGCAGTATACAAGATGTAGTAGGTAGCGTCAACCCCGTTAGCAATATTTGTGTCTGAAAGTCAAATATAGCTTTTTGCTTATTTTATAGTGGTTTTCACATCTTTACAGTCATGAATTGCTAACGGGATGATAACCATTGTGGATTAAACAGGACTGAGCACTACGGGGCCGCATCAATCAAATGCTGGCGAATGAAATCGTGAATAATCTGAACGGTGCCCGCCTTCGATTTAGGCGGACTGGCGGCAATCCACATGGTAAATTGGTAAAGTTCGTGCGCATTCACTTTGACCCACTTTCGATTCAGTTTTAAGAAAACAAGCAAAGTCGTCATGGCAATCCGCTTGTTGCCGTTTTGAAAAGGGTGATTCTTGATCATCAAGTAAAAAAGCGCGCCGGCTTTGTGAACCAGGGTTGGATAAAGTGCTTTGCCCGCAAATGATTGCCAAGGTGTCTCAAGCGAACTTTCAAGCACGTTCGGATAACGGGTAGAAAAATCGGGAATGGGTTCATTGAATTCCAAGATTTCTTTTGCCAGCACAAAGGCAATATGTTCAACTTCACTCACGCTGAGACGAATCATTCATTCCCCAAAAGTTTCAGGGTTTCGCCGTATTCACCTACAACTTTCCGTACCCCCTTTTCTAACGCGCGTTTTCTTTCCAACGAGACAAGTTTTAACACGGGTCGCTGCGTCAAAGCAGAAGCAGTAACGCTCTTGATGTGTCGGGATGTGTACGGTGTTTTAATGGCGCTCCGCAAGATCGCAAAATTGCGGCCGATCCGGATGGCTTTGATTTTGCCGGCCGTCACCTGTTTATAAACCGCAATGCGGCTTAATCCCATGAGCTTGGCTGCCTGTGGAATGGAGAGGTACTTTTCTGACTTGGCCATGGTTGATACTCCATTGTTAACTTATGTTAACTATTATAGATAAAGGTTAACATTAGTTAATCATATTGTCAACATCACTTTACCATGAATTGCTAACGGGGTGATAGCCATTGGGGTTAATAACAGGGGTTAGGGATCAGGGGCCAGGCATACAACTGTTCCCAGATCCCTGACACCTATGCTCTGTCTAGCCAATCTTTCCAAGCCGAGGTATGCCGATGTCGAAACCGATGGCATCAACGGTTGCCGGCGGCAAAAGAAGCAATTTGATTTTCTCATAAAGATCCCGGAGCGCTGAATCGTGATCCAAAAGAATTCTTTCAATCTCGTTCAGACGCCCTTCCAGAATTTGGTTGAGGTTAAAAACCTCACGCAACTTTACAAAAGCACGAATGATATACAAGTTCATCTTAACTGCCCATTGACTTTTTAAAACATTGGCTGCCATAAGTGCACCGTGTTCGGTGAAAGCATAGGGATGCCCGGGGGGAAATTTAAGCTTTGCGAGGTAGCCGCAATTTGCGACCACCTGCTCTTTCTCTTGAGCGGTTAATTGAAACAGGAAATCTTTGGGAAAACGACTGCGATTTCTTTTAACTTGTTCATTTAATCTTTTAGTTGTGACACCGTAAAGACGTGCTAAATC